>NZ_JBYIRW010000004.1:0-406713 GCF_057708325.1 Nocardia sp. bgisy134 | reverse complement strand
TTCCACGCAGGTGGCTGGGTCGCGGATGAACTTCCGCTACTGCCGCATACGGCGCTGTCGAGAACCTCCGCGTCTGCCGATGTGCGAGTGCTCATGCGGTGTTGGCTGACTGGATACTGATCACTGCTCCGGATGCGCGGAGTGAAACCGCTAGAGCCTCCATTTCGACTCGGGTTCCTTCGATGCCTCCGGCGCGGAGCTGGTCGGCCATCGAACGCGCCTCGATGAGCGACAGCGCTTTGACAGCCCGTAGCGCCCGCATCACTGCCGCCGGCGTTGCGTTGTCGCCGGTGAGTTGAAGCAGGGTCGGACCGTTAGCGGCCAGGATCGCCGAGCGCATCCGCGCTGGCGGTGCTTCACAGCCGCGTTCGTACCAGACACATTCACACTTCGGGCAGTTGCCTTCCAGGTCCCATTGGTGTTTCACTCCCGAGAGTGCCTCGATGACTGTGGCTTCGATCAGCGACCCGCACTCGATGCAGTTGGTCATGTAGGGCGCGGATTCAACCACTGTGTCCATCGTGCTGAATCCTAGATCCAGCTTCCCGCAATGGTCGACAAGAGCGTCCGCGTCTTCCGCACATCGCGCATTCACGAACGCGCGCAAATGGAACGGTGACCGGTGAGAGGCAAGCCATTTGAGAGCCACACCAATGACACTGGTGGGCAGCCGATTAGGGAGCTTCTCACCGGGCACCTGGACCCGATCCCGGCCGGGATCAGGCCCTGGCACCAGTGTTAAGTAGCCGATGACGGGATATCGGCAAGCCTGGTCAAGCCTCGGAATCGGCGACGTACCAGTACAACCGATCGAGGCTGGTCGAAGCCGGCTCCTGCCAGGGTTTACCGTCAGACGAGATTCGGTTGTTGTCGAGGTCGAAGCGAACAGATCCTGCTTGGTTGCTGGCGGTGAGTACTACCCCGTCCTCGGACAGGGCAAGGGTCTCCCACGCGCCGCAGGCTTCGAACTCCAGCCGTATGAGTTCGTGGTCGTCGCAGTACTGCAGACCTTGCGGATGCCCAGAGTCCAGGACACGGGGCCGGCGCAGAGTCCGGCCTTGCAGCTGGCCGTTGTTGAGCCGTGCCAGCACGCCCTGGTGTGGTCGTCCCACTCAATAATTCCGGTTACCGCCTGGGGGACGCGATAGCGTCTGTGGCGGAAGACCCCGCTGCGGCGAAGTGCCAACGTGATCATCGCCGGATGATCTTCTGCGAGGAATTGCATCGGATGCGTGGCCTGTTCGGCCGAATCGGGCAGTGCCTGCGGCGTCTACGGTACATCGGCTTCTCTTTCGCGATGCGGCACGTGCTGCGCACACCGCTCGCCGAGCTCGAGCGTCAGGATCCGCCGTTCGATAGCGCGCCAGCCCGGTTGCCACGTGTGGTGCGGTGGGTGACTCCAGCGCTGGTGGGCACCGTCGAGTGCAGGGAATACGTTGACGCAACGGCGTCACCCGAGTTGGCGAGGGCTGCACGCAGACCCGTCAGCGTGCGCGCGGACCAAATTCTCCGCGACCTTCGGCCCGCCGCACCCGCCATCGACGCCGACCCTTCGAACCCGCGCAGTTCCTCCTCGGTGCGAGCCGGTCTCACCCGGTACGGCCCGACCGCGAACTCGCTCAGCGGCGGCCGCCGAAGCCGGGCGGCGCGTAGCGCGGCGAGGCGACACAGGCTTAGCGCCGGATCCCGCACGCTTACGCCACTGCCCCCGTGGTCGCCTTGATCGCGTTGGCGGGTGTGTTGTTGACCCGGCGTCGCGCGGAAGGTCGGCGACACGCGGCTCGTAGTCGACGGAGGGTGCGGTACAACGCGATTTATAGTGTGCATTGCGGGCAAAACTTCGGCTATCAGGTCGAGCCAGTCACTATCACGTAGAACCAGTTCCGGGTCGGCAGCGCATCAGGGCCCGACAACCGTGAATTCTTTCAGAAAGGCGCCATTATGCCCGTCCAGCACACTGCCCGGTACCGCGCGATCACTGCGGCGACGATGGCAGCCCTCGCATTGTCCAGCGGCGTTCTCCCCGCGTTCAATTCTGCGGCAATCGCGTCGGCGCAGGTGTTCCACGCCTCGCCCGCCGCGACAGCGCAAACCGAGCTCTACACCGAGATGCGGACGCTATGGGGTGAGCACATGGACGGGACCTGGGCGACCGTGGTCGCGTTCGCCGACGACCCCCTCGCACTGCTGCCCAGTCTGGGCCGACTGCTGCGCAACCAGGTCGACATCGGTAACGCGTTCGCGCCGTACTACGGCCAGGAAGTCGCCGGGCGGCTCACCGGCCTGTTGACTATCCACATCTTGCAGGCCGTGCCAGTCCTCACCGCCGCCCAGATCGGCTACAAACCGGCACTCGACACGGCAGTCGCGGCCTGGCATGCCAACGCTCGAGATATCGCCGACTTCTTCGCTGCGATCAACCCCAACTGGTCGCGGCAGGACATGCGTGAGGCGATGAGCATGCACATCGACCAGACCGTCGCTTACGCAGCCGCCGTCATCGACGGCAGGTACAGCGACGCGACCGCCAAGTTCGACAAGGCCAAGGCACACATGATGGATGTCGCCGACATCCTCAGTCAGGGCATCGTCGCCCAGTTCCCGGACAAGTTCTAGACTCTCGGAACATGCTGAGGCTCAATTGTTTTCGGCGGTTCCAGGCGGTCAGGTGCTCGCCTCGATCTCTGGCGCCCCTTGGCCTCTGCTGTTCCATATCGGCCCGGATTCATAAAGTCGATGAACTCGGTGCCCGGACCAAGCGTCAACCAGATGCGTTCTCCAGCGCTGACCAGGGCAAACTCAACCACCGGTTCGTGGCTGTGCCATAAGTTGCCACACTCTCTACATCCGTCCGATGCATGAGCACCAGTCCGGAGGACCGGTACCGGATCGACCGCGAGCCAGCAAATCCTGCGGCCGAAATCGGCTCGCGGAGAAGCGGAGAAGCGCGGAGTAGATCGTCACGCCGCAATGGACATCGGCATCCGAGGCGACAGAGGGCTGTCCTAGCGGTAGCGCAAAGATTGGACGACCTGAATGTCGAGTTCGTCGAAGCGGGACGGAAGGATCTTCGTTAGCCAGACCTAGCTCGGGCTATCGCCACAGAAACATCCGTATTCGTCCCACGCGGTGGCCCGAGCGCTGCGTGCGAGTCCATGCTCAACCGCGCGTGCGATTTCGTCCGTGCCTGTGTGCCAGCGGCACTCACCCTCCCGAGATCGCTCGATTCTGCTCGCAACTGCGCGAACCACCCAGTGGTCTGTACGCCTGATGTCGAGTCACGACGCCGACCGGAAGGCGGGATGTGGGTACACCTCCGAGGTGATGCGGACCCACACCCGCCGAGGCAGGACGGCTGCCGACCTGTCAGGGCTCGAGGTCGACCACACCTTTGCCGCTCGCGATGTCGAGCGGCACCGACACCTGATCGTGCGCGATCAACCAGGTGTCGTCGATCTTCCGCATGCCGTATGTGACCCGGACCCACATGCCGCCGGTTGTGGCCCCGTTCTTCAGCGTGCCGCTGAGACGAGCGAAGGCGTGCCCGAATGCCACATCGTCGCCTACGGTGAACGTCAGGTCGCGAACCTCATAGGCCACACTCTCGAAGAGCATGAAGACTTTCGCCCAGTTCTCGAGTTTCGCCGCTATCCCGACATGCTGGAGCGGCGGCTCGACATCGAAGGACACGACGTCGGTTGTGTACAGCTGTTTCAGGGCGTCGAGGTCCTTGGCTCGCAGTCCTTCGACCACCTTGTCGATGTGCCGGCGAAGCTCGACTTCGGCTACCTCGATACGGTCAGTGCGTGTCTGAAAGTCGTTGGGTGTGGTCATGATCGGCTCCTCAGGAATTGACGAAAGTGGTTTCGGCGGCGGCTCGCAGCGGCGCGAGCGCGGTGCTCCATGCGATGAGCTGATCCAGCAACGTGTTCAGCGCCGTGGCGTGGCGGTCGCTCGGTGTGAAGGTGCTGTGGTTCTCGAAATCGGTGAGCAACGAGATCTCGACCGGACGGCTCACGTCGGCCATGCCCAGCGTGCTGCAGACCACCCGCAGCTGCGCCACCGCGCGAGCGCCGCCGCTCACGCCGTAGGAGACGAATCCCACCGCCTTGTCGGTCCATTCCGCGCACAGGTGGTCGATGGCGTTCTTCAGCACCCCGGGAACGCCGCCGTTGTACTCCGGGGTCACCACCACGAAGCCGTCGAACGGGGCGATCCGCTCCGCCCAGGCGCGGGTGTGCGCATGCACCGACGGGCCGAACATCGGCGCCACGGCCTCGTCCAGATGCGGCAGCGGGTGGTCGCGCAGATCGATCAGTTCGAACTCGGCGTCGCCGCGCCGCGATGCCGAGTCCACAACCCACTGGGCGACCTGCGGGCCGTTGCGGTTGGGCCGGGTACTGCCGAGGATGATGCCGATTCTGATCATTTCCAGAACTCCTGATTCGCTGAAAGTGTCGCGACCTTCCGACGACACAGCCGTCCGGAATGTCAGGCCGCCTCGCCCGCCCGTCACCACCACCCCTCATCGAGACGCTTCGCGTCGCTCACATTTCTGGTCGCTGATTCGTCGATTTCTGTGAGGTACGCACAAACCGAAGGAGCCGACCATGACCGACCCGCACCTGCCCGGGGTGATCGGTGAACGCCGTCAACTGATCAATCTGGCCTACCGGCTGCTCGGCTCGCTGGCCGAGGCCGAGGATGTGGTGCAGGAGACTTACGCGCGCTGGTACGCGCTGTCCGAGCGGCAGCGGGAGGAAGTGGCGGCGCCCGGCGCGTGGTTGACGACGGTCGCCAGCCGGATCTGCCTCGATCTGCTCGGCTCGGCGCGCGCCAGGCGGGAACGCTATGTGGGCGAATGGATTCCGGAGCCGGTACCCAGCCGGTCCGAATGGCTCGACGGCTCCGCCTCCGTCGATCCCGCCGACCGGGTCACCCTCGACGAGTCGATCAGCATGGCCTTCCTCGTCGTGCTGGATTCCATGACGCCGGCCGAGCGGGTGGCGTTCGTCCTGCACGACGTCTTCCGCTACTCCTTCGCTGAGGTCGCCGACATCGTCGGGCGCACCCCCGCGGCCTGCCGCCAGCTCGCCTCCAGCGCCCGCCGCCGCATCCAGACCTCGAAGGAGCCGTCTGGCCCCGAGCGCGCCGAGGTGGTCCGAGATTTCAAACGGGCTTGGGAGACAAAAGATATCGAGGCCTTGATCGGCCTGCTCGACCCGCAGGCGATCGCCACGGCCGACGGCGGCGGCCTGGCACCATCCTTCCTCGACCCGATCAACGGCGGCGAGCAGATCACTCGGGCCTGGATGGAAATCGCCGCCCACGGCCCCGCGGTAACCCTGCTGGAGCGTACGGTGAACGGCCAACCCGGCCTGGTAGCACAGCTCGACGACACCATCGTCTCGGTCTACGCCTTCGACATCGCCGACGGCCGGATCACTCGCATCTGGGTGATCCGGAACCCGGAGAAACTGAGGCCCTGGACGGCCCGCTGAACCGAACTGCGGATCCGCAAGTAGTTCCAGCGGCACCACAACCTGCTCAGGATTCCGGCAGCAATCGCGCTATCAGCCCTCGGACAGTTCTACGACCTCGATCTGTTGGCTGAAAGTGATCCGGCGCCGCTCGGTCTCGGCAGGCTTCTCGGGAGTCTCACCCCACCGGATCGTGGCGAGCCACAGGCCATTCGGGTCGGTGACGACGGGAACCAATTGCATGATCTTGCCGAGGCGGTTGTAGCCCCCTTCGGACCGCCCGAGAAACTTGCCGACGAACGTCTGGTCAAGATCCGCCCCGGTCAGGCGAGTGACCTTCACCTCGCCTTCAGCACCTTCAGCACCTTCGGAACCGATGAGCCGGGCACGGTACTGCTCTGTAGCCATAATCCCTGATCTCTCTAATTGTTGGATTGGCTCAGCATTTGCTGTGAATCTTACGCGATGCGGAGAATGAAGTTGAGCGCCGATATTTCACAAACGCCGCGATGTTGCTGGCTACCGGCATGGCAGAGGTGAATCCACTCATGGCCGTGCTATATCGTCCGGCAGCTGGCCGGCCGAGGCGTTGTCCACGGACGCGGGGCGGCGTCGAGGCCTTCGTGGGTGCTTTGGGCGATCAGTTCACGGATGAACTCGGCCAGCACTCGGCTCGAGGCGCCGGAAGGGGGCCGTCCTCCGAGACGTGACTGGTGCGGAATACCCTGCCGCCGACCAGGTTTGCGCGGACATTCTGTGCGAAGGTGGCGAAGTCTCCGCGGTTCGGCTGCGGCGCGATCATCAGGTTACCGTCGCCCCCAGAGTCCGCGACCTGCAGAGTCTCCCCTTTACCCCAGACGTTCTGGGGGGACATCCCCCAACCGTCGGGCACGGTCACCTGCGATTTGCCGTCCACCGCGACAATCGTCTGAGCGGACATCAGCCGGATCTCATAGAATGCCGAAACCGAAACCGCCACCGCATGATTCGGCTCCGTCGTCCGTTCATGGGCCAGCGCGGCAGGCCCCGCCGCCGCGGCGATCAGCATAGGAGCCACGCCCAAACCCAGCCGGACCATCAACACCCGGACCCCGCCGCGCCGCCCCACCCCGAACCGGGCATTCTCGAAAAGCACTATCCAACAGCTACGACAGGGGCTTTGGGCGAGTACTCGGTGCGATCGAGGCGCGGCTCGCAGGTGAGTACTACGACCCTGCCGCTCGAAGCCGATAACCGCTATCGAGTGCGTGCGACCACCAACCGGCAACTCGGCCACTCGGTTCCGCTGCCCGGTCTGCGAGAAGCTCGCCAATAAATTGCTGCCATCGATCTGGTCAATTGACCAGAATGTAACACGGGCATCCTATGGTGCGAGCTACCCTGTCCGCATGCTCAGATCATTTCGCCGCAATGTTCGTGGCCGCCAATCGATTCGGCGCACGGTTACTGCGGCTGCAATTACTTTGATTGCAATTGGCGGGGCGCAGCCCCTCTCGAGCGCTGAGGAACCCGTTGCCGGATCAGTGGCGATTTCCGGCGCGGCAGAGTTTCTCGCGGCGATTCAGGGCGGCCGGCTGCTGGGGGTGCCGCCGCTGCCTGCAGTCATCGAGGGCGCAGGCGCCGGTCTGTCCTCCGCCGAGTTCTGGACGAACTATGTGCACGAGGTGTTGACCAAAAACTCGATCCTGCTGCCCATTCCGATCGACGTCGTCAAACCCGATGTGGTGCTGCCCCACGCCCCGGTCGAGGCGGGCGTCGAGGTGACGGCGCTGCCCTACGCGCCCGTCGATCTACTCGGGGTGACCTACGAGTGGGCGGACCGGAGGAAGACCGTCGGCGAGTTCCTCAACGACACCGGGACCGACGTGCTCGAGTTCGCACACAATGGCGCGTTGGTCGCACAGTACTTCGCCAACGGCTGGTCAGCCGAGGTCGCCCACCAGGCGTGGTCGACGACCAAGTCTTTCGTCTCCACACTGGTCGGCATCGCCCTCGACCAGCAGCTGATCGCCTCGCTGGACGATCCGATCGAACGATATGTCCACGACTTGGCAGGCACAGCATGGCACGGCGTCACGATCAGGAACCTGCTCGAGATGCGATCGGGGGTCCACTGGGACGAGCACGCCGAAGATCTCGCTCAGAACACCCAGGTCATGCAGTGGATCGACATGGCACTGGACTACTACACCGAGGGGCAGGCGGGAAAGACCAGAAACGAGTTCCTGCAATCGCTTCCCCGAGTCGAACCGCAGGGCGTCCACTTCAACTACAACAGCGCCAATACGCAGGTCCTGGCCTGGATGCTGGAGAGCGTCTACCGCCAGCCGTTCAATGCCATACTCTCCGACCAGTTGTGGCGACCGGCGGGCATGGAAGCCTCCGCCGACATCATGACCGACCGCACCGGCGCCGCCATCGCTTCGCAGGCCCTCTTCGCGCGACCACGCGATTTCGTCCGCTTCGGCGAACTCATGCGAAATAATGGCCGTACCCCGGATGGTCGCCGGATCGTGTCCGCACACTGGATCTCCGCGGCGACCACCAACATGAAACCGGCCAGAGACACCGGCGACACCACCGACGGCGGCTACGGCTTCCAATGGTGGAGCGGTGCGACACCGGATGGATTCCAGGCCAACGGATTCCAAGGGCAGTACATCACGGTCGCCCCGACCGCGTGCTTGACCGGAGTGCGGTTGGCACACACGCTGCAACTGAGCACGGACCTGACCTTCGCCGGTCAGGGAAACGCGGAGTGGCAGACGCTCTATCGAGCGGTGCTGGACCGGCTCGGCGGATGCCGCTAGCACCGATCAGCTTTCACGCCCTTCCCACTTCAGTAACCGATTGGCCCGAAATGATCGACTCATCCGCCACGAATTCCTCATCCACCGAAAGGCGCTCCGTCTTGCGTTCGGCGCGGCAGGCGAACTCGATCGCCTTCGCCGGACAGGGTTTGTTCCTGGCCGTTGTGCTGACCGAATTGCCACAGCTGAAGGACAAATTCGATTTGAGCGAAGCCGCGCTCGTCGGCGCTGTAGCCGGTATTTCGCTGATCGCCGCTCTTGGGAGCGTGGCCGCCGAGCGCGTGGCAGTGCGATGGTCCAGTAGAACAGCATTGCGTCTGGGCCTGTGCCTGGTCGCGATCTCGGGGCTCGCGATCGCCTGCTCGCCGGTGCCCGCCGCGCTGTTCGTCGCCTTGGCGATCTACGGCATCGGGCTCGGCGCCGTCGACGCCGGGACGAACATGCAGGCGGTTCTCATCCAGCACGGCCAGGGGCGGTTCATTTTGTCCTCGTTCTACGCGGCCTGGAGCGCCGGGGCGATTGCCGGCGCGTTGTTCGTCGCGGCATGCGCGGCGCTGGACCTGTCCGTCAGCGTCGCGATCGGGGTAGCGGCGGTCGCGGTGCTGCTGGCCGGGCAAACCCTGGGACCGCGATTGCTCGGCGCGGCCGACGCAGAGTCCGGGCCCGACGAACACGACCCCGCGCGACCGGTCCCGGTCGGCACGTTCCTGATGTTCGGGGTGACGCTGGCGCTGGCTTTCGCGATCGATCTCGCCGTGGGCAACTGGTCGGCGCTGTATCTCAGTGAGGAACTGCATGCTTCGGCGGCGGCATCGGCGCTGGCGCTGGCCGCTTATCAGGGTGCCTCACTGGCCGGGCGGCTGGCCGGGGACACCGGGGTGCGGCGCTGGGGCTCCCGCACCGTCAGCCGGTGCGCGGCCGCGATCGGATCGGTCGGCCTCGCGATCGTCGTGGTCGCGCCCACGTCTGCGATCGCGATCATCGGCTTCCTGGTCGCCGGTATCGGGCTACCGCTGATCGCGCCACTGTGTTTCAGCGAATTGGGCCGCCGGACCGGCGGTCGGGGGCTCGATGCGCTGATCGCACGGCTCAACCTGTTCAACTACGCGGGCACCCTGGTCGGAGGCGTGGTGGTCGGGTCCGTCGCGACCGCCGCGAACCTGCGGGCCGGATTCGCGATTCCCCTGCTGTTCGCGCTCGCCCTGTTCGGCCTGGCGCGAATCTTTTCGCAGAGGCTGCGCCACAGCAGTGCGACCGCGACGATTCCCGGTCAGAACTGAACCGGGTGTCGCCGAGGAACGAACACGGCCGCGCGAAACCATTGCCGCAGAACTGGATTGGACGTGTGATCAGATGGTGGGCGACCGCGCCGCAAATCGCGGCACCGTAAGCGCGAGGCTGGACCTCCCGACAATTCCGCCCGCGGTCCTGAGCGGGATCGTCGAGATCGGCGCGCGCGAAGGATGCGATATCGGGCAATGGTTCACCGGCACCGGACTGGCCGCGCCCGAGGTTCTGGCAGCGATTACGAGCGCTTCGCGTAATCGGCGAAGCCCTGCCAGTCGAGCATCACGCAGGGTTCGTCTCCCACGGTCCACGCGTCGTGGCCGGGTGGGACGATCATGAAGTCGCCGGGTCCGTATTCCTGTTGCTCGCCGTCGTCCATGGCTACCACCATCCGACCCGAAATGCAGTAGCCGACGTGGGCGGACTGACAGCTGTCGGTCTGAGCAATCGGCTTGACATGCTCCGACCACCGCCAGCCGGGTTCGAAAACCGCCCTGCCGACCGGCCCTCGATCGAGGTTGACGACATCGACTCTGCCTTTGTCCTGCTCGAAAGGCCGGGTCTCTTCGGGTGATTCGAAATTCTGGCGCACCAGACCGGACATGGCGGTTCTCCTTCGACATCCAGCCCCCGATGGTGGGTAGGTTGCGGCCCGCGATCGATCAGCGCGACGGACCGCTCCGGTAATGCTCGGCAAATCGCAGTTACCGAATAGCATCCGCGGCCGACGGCAAACATCACGCGCACATGCCGACAGCTACGCGGCGCACGGCCACCAGCACGACCGAACATGGAGAGCCCCGGTCCCGGGCAAGGACCGCTGAAGTGGGCACGTGGCCTTCGGATCGAGAGAGACCGAAGTGGTACCGCTTCTATTCGGGCCGCACGGCGGGCCCTGCTCAGTCGGTGGCGGCGATTGTCTCGTCGGGCCGGTTGAGGCGCCCAGGTCGGGGCGGATGGGTGGAATTCTCGCCGCACAGGTGATTCAGGCCGGTGAGGGTAAGCAGCCGGTGGACGGGTGGGGAGGGCTTGCGCAGGGTGAGAGTCGTGCCTCGTTCTCGTGCCGCGGTGCGGAGGAGCCAGAGCGTATCGATCGTCGCCGCGCTGAAGAAACTCACGTCGGCCAGGTCGATCTCGATGTGGTCGACGGCGGGATCGGTGACCGCCGTGCCGACGGCGTCGTAGAACTGTCCACCGGTGCCATAGTCGATTTCGCCGCGGCAGACGACTTCGCACCGGTCACCGGATCGGCGCGTCACCACTGAGAGATACGAGCCCGGGGTGACGAAGTCGTCCGCGATATCGGTGCTCGGCGAAATATCGTGCTGGTCGTTCATGAGGTGTCACCTCAGCGATCGAGGGCGGACACCCGCGCGCATTTGTGTGACGAGGGTGCGGGGGTTCGTCCATCAGACCGCAGGCCCGCGGTGGTGTCTAGTACCGGAAACGAACCGCGACCGGCCAGAATGCGAACCGCGGCCGCCCCGTCCTGCCTGAGCGGCACGCCCGAGGCCGCCACGATGCGCGGAATTGCCACTCGACCGGCCGCCCGTCCAAGGACCGGTTCGGCGCGCGCAGACACCGTTTGTGCCGCCCCCCGGCCGACCGGGATGAGGGGGCTCGCGACGACGTTATTCAACGGCGCATCGCCGCGCGCGAGCGCGGTTCACGCACGATATGGGTCTGTATTTCGATGTGGACACGATATCGAGGACCATTGCTCGAGGTCACCGCGCCCAGCACACACTCGAACGGGCTCAAAGATCAAGTGATCACCTTTCATGTTTGGACACCTGTTCAGGTTGCTGACTCGAAAGGAACTGTGACATGAGCGCTCTGGGCACCCCACTCAAGAAGATCGTCGCCATCAGCGCGATCATCGGCGGCGCCGGCATGGTAAACGTCGGCCAAGCTTCCGCCGTTACCGATCAGGAATGGGACAGCCTCGCCGCGTGTGAGTCGGGTGGTAATTGGAGTAGCAACACCGGCAACGGGTTTCACGGCGGCCTGCAGTTCTCGCCGGGCACATGGGCTGCATATGGCGGTGCCGCGTATGGGCGGACTGCCGACAAAGCCACCCGTGAGCAGCAGATCGCCGTCGCCGAGCAGGTACTTGCCGCTGAGGGCTGGGGTCCTTGGGCAGGTTGTTCGGCAGCGCTCGACCCTTTCCGCTGAGACGGCCGAGATGTCCAGCGGGTACGACCGAGCCATGACCCTGTCATCGTCCCGGTCCTCATGAACGCCGCCCGCTGCGGTGAACATCTCGCGGGGTGGTAGCCGCAGCGACGCCGGTCAGTGGGAACAGCACCAACCCTTGCGAGTGATAGTCGGCACTCCAGGATGTTCGGTCGAGTGTCAGCTGCCTCAGATGATCTCGGCGCGTTGATCTTCCACCGAGCCGCGTGGCCGTTTCGAACCACGCGGCTCGCGGCACAAGGGTGCATTCGGTGCATCTGACGGAACTGCCAGATGTCGAACCGGGTGAGGATCGCGGGGATAAGTCTCTCGGTCGCAGAACCTCTTGTTCCAGGCGCGCAATCCGATCGAGGCGATCGCGGTCTGTCGGCTTGCATGCCGACCGGATTGGTTCCGATCAGGACGCCGCCTACCGGGCAGGCGGTGATCCGAGGGTATTGAGATGGCGACTGCCTTGCAGACGACGAGGCGCCTGACACGGTGCGACGAGTGCGTTGGAGGGCAAGTCGTGCCTCTGGAGTAGATTGCGCGCCAAAGGTTTTACTGACTGCCCGATCTGGATTGGCCTGAGAATGTTTTTCGATGGGATGCCCGGCGACTGGAAGCCGATGCCGTTGGCGCAGGCGACACAACGCTTCGACATCGCCGAGGCGAGCGACGACAGTGTGTACCTGGAGGACCTGTTCGGCGACGAACCCCAGCACTTCTACGTACATACCGGCGACATCGAGGCCGATGGCCCGCTCGTGCTGGGTAACGGCCCCGGCGAAGATGAGGACACCGTCTACGTCGTCGACGGCGACCTGACTGTCAACGGCCCGGTCAGCTTCCTCAACATGGACATCTACACCTCGCTCTATGTCACCGGTTCGCTGAAGGCGCGTGATCTGATCTGCCTGTGGGACAGTTGCCTGTTCATCGGCGGCTCTCTGCACATAGACCAGCTACTCGCGACAGCGTTGACCGACGCCGGCCATCTGGTCGTCAAGAAGACGGTCTTCGCTCAGGCGTGGCTGGACGACTGTGACCGAGGCGCGATCTACTTCGATGACATCCAGGTGCCCAGACGGATCGGCGCTTCCGGCAATTCCTACCTCGGTGCCGACCACCCGATCGAAAGCCGGTCCGCCACCGTACGCCCCGAATACTTCGGCGAGAGTGGCGAACTCGACATGTTCCGGCTACGCACAGCGCTCATCCAGGGCCTGCCTGTGCTCCGCTGACTCACATCCCGTTTCCTCGGGCAAGCCGGACCCATCGCCGCAAACATCTCACTGGAGCACGTGGCAGTGGTTTCGGTGAGGGTGAAACGGCTCGGCCTCGTCGCCCCCGTCTGGCGACGGACTGAATGTCGTTTACTGACAAGGTCATCCGACCGGTTGGCCCGTCGTATGACGGACCAACCGGAAACACTCACTTCGCCGGGAACGGCGAGTTGATCGTGGTGAAGTACTGGATGGCCGCGCCTGCGGCGACCGGGGCGGTGACCAGGATCTGGCCGGCGAGCGTGCCGAGGGCGCCGACTGCGAGAATGCCGCCGATGCAGCCGACGGCGGCGGCGGGGATGAAGGGCCCGAAGAGGCCGACGATGGTGGCCGAGGCAACCGTAGCCCCGACGATGCCGCCGAGCACGCAGCCGACGGCGCCGCCGCCGAGTCCGCCGACCAGGGTGCCGATGGTGGCGCCCATGCTGATGGTGCTGGTCATCCGGGACCAGGCTGCCTGCTCCCGTTCGTATTCGGTCTTCCACGGCGCCTTGTCCTCGAAGGGCAGTGCGACCGGCTTGTAAACGGCCTTGTCCATGGACAGTTCCGGGGTGAGGGTGGCGGTGCGGCCGTTGATGTCGGCGCGGATCGGGAACTGGAAGTCGTCGATGTTGAAGGTCAGCGGCGTCGCGGCGATCACGGTCCCGCTCGGCGACTTCACCTTCAGCGCTCCGTCCTCGACCGTCAGCGCACCGGAATCGATCTCGACGATCGAGGCGGTGTCGGTGGCCTGCGCGGTGAAGGACACCGGCGATTCCGGTGTGGCGTGCGCGGTAGCGGTAGCGGTGGTCAGCGCGGCCAGAGCCAGCGCGGGCAGAGCCAGGGTCCTCATCAGCATGGAGATTTTCCTCGTTGTCGAACAGTGCCGAGCGGTGCGTCGGCTGTCTTACTATTGATAATGATTATCGTTAGCGCAAATCGGCCAACGAAACACGCTGTGCCGCAAGGTCGTCGCACCGCCGACTTGTCGTGCGATTAAAGATAATGGTTATCATTAGCGTCTGCGCGACGTTTGGAGGCTTCTGTTGGGACACCTGTTGATGGTGGAGAGCTGGGTCGGATCGATGAGCACACTGCTGCCTGCCGGAATTGGGGACAGCGGGCACACGTTCAGCTTCCTGACTCGCGATCTGGGGCACTACCTGCGCGGGAAGCCGGGTACGCATCCGCTGCTCGGCGCGGCCAATGTGCTCACCGCCGAGACCAACGACGAGGACACGCTGCTGCCGTACGTGCGGCGCCTGCACGAGGTGCTCGGCTTCGACGGGGTGCTGTCGTCATGCGACTACTACCTGCCCACCGTGGCGGCGATCGCCGCCGACTTGGGTCTGCCCGGCCCCGGCCGCGACGCGGTCGCCGCGGCCTGCCAGAAGCACCGCACTAGGGAACTGTGCGGTGCCGCAGGCGTTTCGGGTCCGGCGTTCGCGGTGGTGACGGGTGCCGAGGAGGCCGTCGAGGCGGCGCGGGGCATCGGATACCCGGTGGTGGTCAAACCGGTCGACTTGTGCGGCGGCATGTTCGTCACCCGCGCCGACGACGACGCGCAACTGCGCGAGGCGCTCGACAGGCTCGGCGGATTCCCGCGCAATGCCCGCGGCCAGGAGCGCTCACCTCAGGTACTCGTCGAAAAGCTCCTGCACGGACCGGAATTCAGCGTCGAGACCGTGACCGCCCGCGGCATCACCACGGTGGTCGGCGTCACCGACAAGCGTCTCACCGGCGCCCCGGCGTTCATCGAGGCGGGCCACATGTTCCCCGCCGCGCTCTCCCCGGCCGAACGCGACACCCTCACCGGCACGGCCCGCGCCGCGATCTCCGCGCTCGGTCTCGACGACACCGTCGCCCACATCGAGATCATGCTCACCGCGGAAGGTCCGCGTTTGATCGAGGTGAACCCGCGCCCGGCGGGCAACCGCATCACCGAACTCGTCCGCCGGGTCACCGGCATCGATCTGGCCGCTGTCCACGCGCAGGTCGCCGCGGGGCAGACGCCCGATCTGACGGTGCGGCCCACCGGAATCGGCAGTGCCGCCATCGCTTTCGTGGTGCCACAGGAGGTAGGCACCTTGACCGCGCTGACGGGTGCGCAGGACTGGCCGCTCGACCCGCGGATCGTCGAGCACACCCTCGCCGAACCCGGCACGACCGTGCAGGCCGCGACGAACAACAACACCTATCTCGGCCACGTCATGGTTGGCGTCGAATCCTCTGACGCCGCAGGAGATCTCGCTCGATCGCTGATCGAAAAACTGTCGGTCGAGGTCGCTCGATGAGTCCCGTGCAGACCACCGCCCCGTATTCGGTCGCCGAACTCCTGGCCCGGGCCACGGACGGACGCCTCGGCCCCGACCCGGCGACCCTAACGATCTCCAACGCCTTCCTCACCCGATACGACACCCGCCACCGGGGCAGCCGCAGCGGCTACCGCAATGCCGTGCTCGGCCTGCGCACCGGAGCCTCGGTCGGCTCGTGCAGTATCGAGCCCACTGCGGACAACGACGAACTGCTCGACGACTGTGTCGGCGTCCGTGTGGCCGATCTCCTGCGGCACTCGCTGCTCCCGGTGCGCATCGCCGCCTTGGACGCCTATCTGATGCACCTGCGCCCGCATCCGGCGGCAGTCGGCACGATGGCTCGTGCGGTGACGATCGAGCCCGGCGACAGCCTGGCGAAATCGCGGCAGCGGGCGCGGGCGGTGGTGGCGCTGCTGCCCGAGCACACCCGCCGCGTGCTGGTCGTCGGCGTGGTCGGATCGCTGCTCGCCGCGCTGCGTGAACGCGGAATAGCGTATATCCCTTGCGATTTCGCTGGCGGCACCACCGAGTGGGGTGAACCAGTGCGCCGCGACCTCGATGGAGTCGCCCGTGACTACGACGCCATGCTGGTGACCGGGATGACCCTGGGCAACGGTTCCTTCGACGATTTGGTGGCCGAGGCTCGAGACCGCTCGCTCCCGCTCGTCGCCTACGCCCAGAGCGGCAGTGCGGTGCTGCCGTGGTTCCTCGACGCCGGTGTGTACGCCGTGTCGGCCGAACCGTATCCGTTCTTCTCTCTCGACGGCGGACCGAGCACGCTGTTCCACTACCGCAGCGGGGTGGACGCGTGAAACCCCAACCGGATCTGCTGGCATTGGTCGGCGGTACTCCCGTGATCCCGGTCCCTGCCGGTGCCACCCACTATCTGGCCAAACTGGAGGCGGCGAGTATCGCGGGAATGAAAGCGCGCGCCGCGGTCTCCATGCTGACCGCCGCCCGCGCCCGCGGCGAGCTCGAGGCCGGTGCGCCGGTGATCGAATCCACAAGCGGCACGCTGGGACTGGGCCTCGCCCTAGCGGGCAAAGCGCTCGGCCATCCGGTGACCCTCGTGGTCGACGCCGGTCTCGAACCGGAGATGCGCTCCCTGTTCACCGTCTTCGGCGTCGGACTCGACATCGTCACCGAACCACACCCCGACGGCGGTTGGCAGCAGGCCCGCCTCGACCGGCTCGCCGCCCTCGTAGCCGCGACACCGGGCGCCTACTGGCCCGACCAGTACGACAACCCCGACAACGCGGCCGGATACACCGCCATGGGCCAGGAAATACTGGACCAGGTCGACCGAGTCGATGTCCTGGTCGCCGCGATCGGGTCGGGTGGGCACTGCGCGGGCCTGACGAAGGTGCTGCGCACCCGCTGGCCGGATCTGCGGGTCGTCGGCGTGGACGCGGCCGGGTCGCGGATCTTCGGCCAACCCGACCGGCCGCGCCTGATGCGCGGCCTCGGCAGCAGCATCCTGCCGCGCAATGTGGCCTACGACGACTTCGACGAGGTGCACTGGGTTGGTGCGGCCGAAGCGGTGGCCTCCTGCCGCGAGCTCGCCGCGCGGATCGGCGTCGCCGGTGGCTGGAGCACCGGGGCGGCCGCCCTGGTCGCGGACTGGCTGGCACGGCGCGAACCCGATTCCCGCGTCCTCACGGTGTTTCCGGACGGACCGCACCGCTACCTGCGCTCGATCTACGACGACGACTGGTGCCACCGGCACGGCCTCACCGCGATACCGGCCACCGAACCAGACGAGCTCGCCGCCCCGGATGCCGTCGAGGTCCACGGCTGGGCCCGGTGCGCGGTGGTGCGTGATCCCCGTCGCGAGCAGGTGGGCGCATGAGGATCACCTGGCAGAGCACCCGCTTGGAACTTGCTCGCCCCCTTCGCATCTCCCGCGCGAGCATGTCCGGACGCGACGCAGTGTGGGTGCGCCTGAGCGACGGGGAAGACTACGGCTGGGGTGAAGTGGTCACCAGCCCCCGGCTGGGACTCGACACCGCGCGCATCACCATCGCGCTCACCGAACTGGCCGCCCGGATCGAGGCCTGCGGTGCGCCCGAACAACTTCGCGCGAACCTGCCCGGCCTGCGCGCCGCCTTCCCGCTGCCGGTGGTCTGCGCCGTCGACAGCGCGGTGCACGACCTGCTGGCCCGCCGCGCAAGCGTCTCCGTCGCGACGTATCTCGGCCTGCCTCATCGTGTTCGGGTACCGACCGCCTGCACGATCAGCCTGACGAGCGTCGCCGAGGCCGGTGACCGCGCCGCCGAACTGACCGCCGCCGGGTTCTCCGTCGTGAAGATGAAACTCGGCGCGCCCGACCCTGCCGACGACATCGCCCGCGTCCGCACGGTGCGTGCCGTCGCCCCGTCGGCGACCTTGCTGCTCGACCCCAACGGCGCCTGGGACGCCACTACCGCAGTGACCGTGCTGCGGACATTGGCCGAGCTCGATATCGCCGCCGTCGAGCAGCCGGTGCCCGCCGCTCGGCCCGCGTGGCTGGCCGAGGTCGCCGCCCGTGCGCCGATGCCGGTGATCGCCGACGAGGACGCAGGCACCGTCGCCGACCTGGACCGGCTACCGGACGGGATCGGCGGCATCAACATCAAACTCGCCGAATGCGGAGGGCTCGATGCCGCGCTCGCCATGATCGGCCACGCCCGCGACCGCGGCCTGGACGTGATGCTCGGCTGTCAGGCCGCCAGCTCGCTCGGCATCGCCCCGGCGGTGCATCTGCTCGGCGCCGCACGCTGGGTCGACCTCGACGGGCACCTGCTGCTGGCCGAGGACCCATGGACCGGTCTCGGAGCCGCCGACGGCGTCCTGAGCACACCGGCCGGGCCTGGTCTTGGCGTCACCACCGCGGTGGCCGCGCGGTGAGCGCCTTGATGGAGCTGCGGAGTCTCCCGCGGTCGGTGCGGTTGCTGCTGGCCAATCAGTGCCTTGGCAATATCGGGTTCTTCATGCTCGTGCCGTTTCTGGCCGACTACCTGCGCACGGATTTGGCGCTGTCGGTGACGGTCGTCGGCATCGTCCTCGGCGTACGCAATCTCAGCCAGCAAGGCTTGTTCCTGGTCGGTGGGTCGGCCGCGGACCGGCTCGGCGCGCGCGGGGTGATCATCGTGGGCGCTGGCATCCGCGCGATCGGTTTCGTGCTGTTCGCGATCGGTGGGTCCCTGCCGGTGGTACTGGCCGGGTCGGTGCTCACCGGATTCGCAGGCGCCCTGTTCAACCCGGCCGTGCGTGCCTACATCGCCCGCGACAGCGAAGACCGCGCGGCGCAGGCCTTCGCGTGGTTCAACGTGTTCGGCAATGCCGGATGCGCGCTCGGTCCGGTGATCGGGACCGTGCTGGTGGGAGTGGGTTTCCGGATCACCGCGCTGACGGCGGCAGCGGTGTTCGCCGGATTGACCGTGGCGCAGCTACTGCTCCTGCCGAACCGGCCCGTACCGCCGAGCGGCACAACCTTGCGCGCGGACTTCACCACCGTGTTCACCGACCGCCGGTTCTGGGCGTTCTCGCTGGCGCTGGCCGGATTGTTCGCGCTGCAGAGCCAGCTGTACCTGCTGTTCACCCTGCAGGCACGCGACCTGGCCGGAGCCGCCGCGGGTCCGGCCGCCGTCGCCGCTCTCTTCGTCGTGGAGACCGTCGCGGTGGTGGTCTTGCAGGTTCCGGTGACCAGAGTGCTGGGCCGCCGCGGCGAGCGCGGCCCGATGATCGCGGCCGGAATGGCCTTGCTCGGCGCGGCGTTCCTGCCCGTGCCTCTGGCGGCGGCAGGAGATCTTCCCACCGGGACCGGCGTCACCGATGTCGCCGTGCGCATCGCTCCCGTCCTGCTCGGCGCTGTGGTGCTGGCACTGGGGGTGACGGTGGCGCAGCCGTTCGTGAACGAGGCCATCCCACGCTTCTCCGGTCCCGCGCTCACCGGAACCTATTACGGCGCTTTCTATTTGGCTTCGGGTCTGCTCACGTTGGTCGTGGGTGCTCTGGTCGGCGCGGTCGTCGACCACGGCGGCGGGCCGCTGGGGTGGCCGCCCGCTCTGGTGTGCGCCGCGCTCGGATTCGGCTCGGCCGCCGCGGTGCTGGCCCTGCACCGCGCGCGGCTCCTGCCCGGCCCCGAAGTATCGACTTCCCCGGCGCAGCCGCTGCGCCCCGCGAAAGGCAACCGATGACCCCCGCAGGCCCGGTTCTCTTCAGCGAGAACCTGCTCACCGACAACCCCGCCATCTACGAGCGCACCTTCCCCGGCACCGGTGCGGACAACGCGCGATTCGTCGCCGACCTGGTGGACCGCTTCGGCACCGGCCCGCGGCTCAGCCTGCTCGACGCGGGCTCGGGCACCGGCCGCGACGCCGCCCGCCTGGCCGAACTCGGCTATCGGGTGCGCGGCGTCGACCTGTCCGAACAGATGGTCCGCTACGCCCGGACCCGTTGCCCCGCCGTCGAATTCGTGGTCGGCGACCTGCGCGCCCTCGACACCCCGGCCCCGGTGGACGTGCTCACCTGCCTGGGCAGCACCCTGCTGCACCTGCACGACACCGCCGACGTGCTCACCGCCCTGCACCGTTTCGCCGCCTGCCTGCGGCCTGGCGGCCTGCTCGTCCTCGAGATGCGCAACGGCGCCTTCCTGCTGACCGACCGAGGCCGTCGCGAACTTCTCGACGACCAGCCGCAGCGGCACATCGAATGGGAGGGTCTGACATACACCTCGCGCACCCGCCTCACCGTCGACCTGCCCGCCCAGCTGCTGCGCCGAGAACGAGTGTGGACCTGGCCGGGCTGCGCGGAGCCTGTCGCGCAGCACACCGCCTGGCGGCTGCTCTTCCCGCAGGAACTGCGTCACCTGCTCGGCAGTGCCGGATTCGAGGTGCTGGCCCTGTTCGACCAGCCGGGACCGCTGACCACACCGGCGTGGCCCGGTGACGGAACACTCGGCGACCGTCTCGACGGCGACCGATTGCACGTGGTCGCTCGCCGGGCCCGCGGCGAGGAGGCGCGATGAGCGTCCCGATCCGCGTCGGCGTCGGCGCCGCCTTCGGCAGCTGTGGTGAACTCCTCCAGGGCGTCACCGCCGAGAACGGGCGCGATTTCCTGGTCACCCTGCCGA
This sequence comes from Nocardia sp. bgisy134, assembly GCF_057708325.1. Taxonomy (NCBI): domain Bacteria; kingdom Bacillati; phylum Actinomycetota; class Actinomycetes; order Mycobacteriales; family Nocardiaceae; genus Nocardia; species Nocardia sp. bgisy134. The sequence continues at coordinate 386,268 of NZ_JBYIRW010000004.1, read as the reverse complement.
TCACCCGCGGCTCGGTGGCCGTGTTCGAACCCGACCCCAGCCGCGACGACGTGACCGTCGTGCCCGCCCACAAGACCAAGTCGCGTGCTGTCGCGGCCGCCGTGCTCGCCGGATCCGCGGCGCTGCGCGGCGGCGTGCTCACCGTGCTCGGCGACCTGCCCGAGGGTAAGGGCCTGGCCAGCTCCACCGCCGACTTGGTCGCGACCGCACGCGCCGTCGCCGACGCGGAGAACAGGACCCTGGCCGCTACCGAGATCGAGGCCGTCTTGCGCGGCATCGAACCCTCCGACGGCATCATGTATCCGGGGGCGGTGGCCTACTACCATCGCGAGGTCCGCCTGCTGGCCGCACTCGGCGCGCTGCCGCCGCTGACCGTCGTCACCGGTGACGAGGGCGGCTGTATCGACACCGTCGTCTTCGACCGGCACCGGCCGACCGTTTCAACAGCCGTCGCACGCGAATACAGCTCCCTGCTGGCTACACTCAGCGACGCCATCAGCCGCGGCGACGCCGCCACCATCGGCGCGGTCGCCACCCGTAGCGCCCGCCTCAGTACACCCCTGCGTGAGCGCCCACACCTGGAAGCCACCATCACCGCCGCCGAACGCATCGGCGCCCTCGGCGTGGTCGTCGCCCACAGCGGAACAACCACCGGCATTCTGCTCGACGAACACGACCCGCAATTATCGGCGAAAATAACTGCGGCACAACAGATTTGTGCACAGTTTGCGGTGTCGGTCGATGTCCATCGCTCATGGCGGCCGGGCCCGCCCGACGGCGCGGATCCGGCGCTGTCCGCGGCGGTGGCGCGGTGATCACCCTGCACGACATCGGTTTCTCCTACGGCGGGACGGTCGTACTCGACGGCGTCGGGCTCCTTGCCGAGTCCGGTGACACCGTCGGGCTCATCGGCCCCAACGGGTCGGGCAAGTCCACGTTGCTGCGGTTGATCTACCGCGCGTTGCGGCCGACCGCCGGGGTGATCACCATCGACGACACCTCCGTCACCGCACTGCGCGGCCGGGCGCTGGCCGAACGCCTCGCGGTGGTCACCCAGGAGTCCCCGTCGGATACGCCCATGACCGTCACCGAATCGGTCCTGCTCGGTCGGGCGCCGTGGGCCAGTGCGGTGCAGGGCATTTCGCGGGCCGACCGGATCACCGCGGCGGCCGCGCTGGAACGCGTCGGCGCCCGGCACCTGGCCGCGCGGCCGTTCGCGCAGCTGTCCGGCGGTGAACGCCAGCGGGTGCTGATCGCCCGCGCCCTGGCCCAGCAGGCCGATCACCTGCTGCTCGACGAACCCACCAACCACCTCGACATCGGCTACCAGCACGAACTTCTCGGCCTGGTCCGGGATCTGCCAGGCACCACGACGATTGTGGTGCTGCACGATCTGAACCTGGCCGCTCGCTACTGCGACCGCCTGATCCTGCTGCACCACGGACGGGTCCGCGCGGCGGGCACGGTGGACGAGGTACTCCTCCCCGAGGTCCTCGAACCCGTCTATGGCGTCGCAGTGCAGCGGGCCGACGCGTTCGGCGCGCCGCAACTGCTGTTCGGTCCGCGTGCAGGCACCGAGGAGAAGGTGGCGGCGCGATGAGCGTCGATGATCTCGGCCACGACCGCCACCGCAGGCACATCCTGCTGTGGGTCGGCGGCCTCACCGCTCTGCTGCTGCTCGTGTTGATCCTGGCGACCGGCCTGGGCCCGGTGTCGGTGCCGCCGGCGACGGTCGCGCGAATCGTGGGCCATCACACCGTCGGGTTGCCCGCCGCGGGGGAGTGGACGCCCGCGCAGGACTCCATCGTCTGGCTCGTGCGCGTGCCCCGGGTTCTGCTCGGCGCGCTCGTCGGCGCCGCGCTGGCGCTCAGCGGTGCGGCCCTGCAGACGCTCGTGCGCAATGTGCTGGCCGATCCGCACATCCTCGGTGTCACCTCCGGCGCCTCCACGGGCGCCGCCGTATCCCTGCTGTTCGGCGTGTCGGTCGCGGCGGGCGCGCTGGCCGCCAGCGCCTTCGCCGGTGCGTTGGCCGCCACGGCGCTGCTGTTCGCGGTCGCGCGCATCAACGGCGCGATGACCTCGCTGCGGCTGCTGCTCGGCGGCGTCACCATCGGCTACCTGTTCTCCGCGGCCACCAGCTTCCTGATCTTCGCCTCCGACAACCAGGAAGGCGCTCGCACGGTGCTGTTCTGGCTGCTCGGCTCACTCGGCTCGGCCGCCTGGTCGAGCGTGGCCACGACGACCACGGTCACCCTGGCCGCCCTCGCCACGTTGATGCTGCTCGCACCCCGCCTCGACGTGCTCGCCGCCGGTGACGACACCGCGCGGGCGCTGGGCATGTCCCCGGTCCGGTTGCGCATGCTCGCGCTCGGTGTCGTCGCGCTCGCAGTCGGCGCGGTGGTGGCGGTCGCCGGGGCGATCGGATTCGTCGGGCTGATCGTGCCGCATGTGGCCCGGCTGTGCGTCGGCGCCACACACAGGCAGCTGCTGCCGGTCTCGGCGCTGCTGGGCGCGCTGTTCCTGGTGACCGCCGACGTCGTGGCCCGCACCGCGTTCGCGCCGCGTGAGCTGCCGCTGGGCATCGTCACCGCCGTGGTCGGCGCCCCGTTGCTGCTGGTGCTGATCCGGCGATTCCGCCAGTCCTCCACCTGATTTCACCCGTTCGAAAGGAATACCCGTGTTCACCCGTCTCCTGCGCCGCCGCGCCGCGCTCCCGGCCACCCTGCTGGCAGCCGCCATAGTCACCGGCTGCGGCGGACCGGCCCCCGCCACCACACCTGCCGCCGACGGCTTCCCGCTGACGATCTCGAGCTGCGGCCGCGACGTCACCTTCACCGCGCCGCCGCGGCGAGTCGTCACCGTCGGCTCGGTAGCCGCACCGCTCATCGCCGCTGCCGGCGCCGCGGACCGCATCGTCACCCGCACCTTCGAGACCGCGCCGTTTCCCGGCCAGTACGCCGAATCGCTGAAGAATATCGAGATCGTCGCGCCTACCGGCGAACTCGCACGCGAGGAGATCATCAACCGGGCCCCGGACCTGGTGGTGAGTTTCGAGGGTGCGGCAGTGACGCCCGACGACCTGGCGAAGGTGAACATCCCGTTGCTGGTGACCCGCGGCTACTGCCGTGACGCCGCGGGCACCTTCGACGACGTGTTCGCCGACATCGAGCTCTACGGCACTCTGTTCGGCTCCCGCGCCGCCGCCACCGCTTCCACGGCCGAATTGCGCGGCCGCGTGGCCGCGGTCGCGGTGCGGCACCCGGCGGGCGCGATGGCGAAACCCGCCGCCGCGCTGATCATTTCCCGTGACGGGGCCAAGGTCAGCGCCTACGGCAGCACCAGCACGGTCGCGACCCAGATGCGGATGCTCGGCCTGGACAACATCTTCGGTGACGTGACCAAGCGCAACTTCGACGCCAACACCGAGACGCTGATCCAGCGCGACCCCGAGGTGATCATCCTGCTCACCCAGGGCACCCAAACCCCCGAGTCGGCGACCGCCGCGCTGAAGGCACGCCCGGAGTTCGCCGGGTTGCGCGCGGTACGGGACAACCGCATCATCGCGGTGCCCTTCGGCTACACCGGACCTGGTCCGGTCGCGGTAGAGGGTCTCGAGGCCCTCGATCGAGCTCTCGGCGGTCTGCGGTGAGCGCGGAAGGCTACCGGCTGCGCGTGGCCCGCCCGGCCGACGTCGCCGGCGCGCGCAGCGTCATGCTCGACACCTTCTACCACGTCTTCGGCATCGGCTACCTGCCCGAACACCACCACGACGTCATAGACCCGGAGTCGGCCTACCTGCGTCACCCGCTCAACCGGCTCTGGGTCGCCGAACATGCCGGGCGCATCGTGGCCACCACCGCGGTGCGCGCCCAGGGGCCGCGCCACCCACCGCACCCGCGGTGGCTGACCGAGCGCTATCCCGATCCGCGCACCGCCCAGCTGTTCCGGGTCTACGTCCGGCCCGAACACCAGCGCCGCGGACTGGCCCGCCGACTCGTGGCAATGGCGGTCGAATACGTCGACACCACAACGGAATTCGACGACCTGTACCTGCACACCGACGCGCGCACACCGGGCGCGCTGGAGTTCTGGCGCAGCTGCGCCCGCCTGGTCCACGACGCGCGCACCCCCGGCGAGGGGTTCCAGACGGTGCATTTCGACATCCCGCTGTCCCGGCACGCCCGTACTGCGGAACGCGAGCACGCCGTGCGGTAACAGCGTGGGTTCAGAGTCCGGGGCCGCGCAGACGCGCGCTCCTCTGCGTGGCCTGGGGACAAGAAGTAGTGACCTCGGGTCGACTGCGCGCTGATCAGCGGTGTCGATGCGGTCCGCATCGAGGTGCGCGGTGTGCGGGCCACGCCCACAGCGTGACTCCTTTCACGCTTTCCCATCTATACGGAACCGTATATAACGGCTAGGCTCGGTGGTATACGCAACCGTATATAAGAACTCGAGGGTGACGGTCTGCGCGGCGACGTGAACGCCCGCGGTCGCGGAGACAACCCGAATGGGGCCACCCGGCCCCGCGCACGAGAAATGGGGAGTTCACATGATCAAGTGGGCCGGCTGGCTCATTGTCTTGTTTCCAGGAGTCGGGCACACGCTGGGCGCTCTCATAGAAACGGCCCCGCGCTACGCCAAGGCGTGGTTCAGCGGAGAGGGGTGGGCGGCGGATGCCACTGCCATGAACTACGCCGAGGCCACGTTGTGGTACACCGTGTTCAGCTTCGGCGTGCCGTTCCTCCTGATCGGCCTCATGGTGCTGTGGCTGGACCGCCGCGGCATCACACCGCCGCCGTTCCTCGCGTGGATGGTGGCCGGTTGGACTTTGGTCACTGTCGCGGTTGGCGGCCCCTCGCCTTTGCTGGTCCTCCTGATCGCCGCCGGCCTGCTACTGGCCGGCTCCAGACGCGCCACCCGCCGCGACAACCCTGGAACTGCGGCTGAAATATCCATCCGGACGAGTTGACCCCACAAACCCCGGCGACCGGTGGTGCGCTGGCCGGTCTGTCTCCGCCTGTGACTCGTGGAGCGAGTCAACGCCGTCAGGGCGCATCCAACACACTTACCGGAACCCCATAGGGCAGAAACCGCACGCGACGGCGAGCATCGGTGTTGTCGCGATGCGCGCGTAAGGCCTCGAGCTCGCTCGGAAAGACCTGGTCGACCCTGGCCTCGCCGATGTCGTCGATGCTGTAGATCGCCCACACCCCGCTGCCGGTCTCACCGGTGGTCTCGCCTTCGGGTTTCGGTGGGCGTGGCCGTTCCGGTTGGACGAACTGACCGAGCAGCGACGCCAGTGAACCGACGCTCGCGTGATCTACGCGGTCCAGGTATACGCCGGCTTTCCCGAGCAGATCGCGGAGCTCGGTCCCTGCCTCACGCAGTGCGCGTTCGAAATCTTCCGGATCGATGCCGAAAGGCCCGTTGGTTGGCATCGCATGTGCTCCTAGGGACGAGTTGGCGCTACGCCCTCAGTGTCCTCGCGAAACGCCGACCTCGCCACGCCGACCTCGCCCGTCCTCGACGCCGTCACGCTTCCCAATGTGCCGGCGATCTCACCGGTGGGTAGCCGCCCGCGGGCGATATCCCGGCGCTTCGCTGGAGAGAACGCCCACTGCCGCCCCTACGTCGGGGCCGTGGGTGATCGGCCAGGCTGACGAGTCGTACTGAAGCTGGCCTATGTGCCGAACCACTGGCCGCTTCGCGATGTTTCTGGCCGAAACGTCCTGGTGCGGTCCTCAATTCGCGGGGCGATCGCCGGGCGACCGACGGCGCAGCTCGGTGCGCAGGATCGCCGGGGGCTGATAGGCCATGTCGAGTGTGCCGACATCCGTACCGGGCGGCGCGATCTTGTCGATCCGGTCCAGGAGGTCGTCGTCGAGCACGACCTCTGCCCCCGCGAGCAGATCGTCGAGATGTGCCATCGTGCGCGGGCCGATGAGCGCCGAGGTGACGCCAGGGTGGGCGAGTACGAAGGCTATCGCCAGATGCGTCAGAGGCATGCCCGCTTCGTCGGCGAGCGGGATCAGCTGCTCGACGACGTCCAATCGCCGATCGTCCTTCAGATGCTGGAAGCCGAACTGCGAGCGATGTGTTGCGACGTCCTGGCCTTTGCGATAGCGACCGGTCAACAGACCCCCGCCGAGCGGCGACCACACGAGTGTGCCCATGCCGAACTCCTGCGTGATCGGGAGTACCTCGCGCTCGATGCCGCGGTTGAGGATCGAATAGACGGGCTGCTCGGTGCGCAGTCGGGCCAGTCCGCGCTTCTCGGATACCCAGTGCGCCCGGACGATTTCCGAGGCAGGCAAGGCGGATGTGCCGAAGGCGCGGATCTTGCCTGCCCGCTGTAGGTCGGTGAGTGCCGAAAGGGTCTCCTCGATATCGGTGTCGGGGTCCGGGCGGTGGATCTGGAACACGTCGATATGGTCGGTGCCCAGGCGTCGCAGCGAGTCGTCCAGGGCGCGGACCAGCCAGCGCCGGGACGCGCCTTGATGATTCGGGTTGTCGCTCATCGGCATCCGCGCTTTGGTCGCGACCACGACGTCGTCCCGGCGGCCACGCAGGGCCTTGCCGACGATTTCCTCGGATTCGCCGTGCGAGTACATGTCGGCGGTGTCGATGAGGTTGATCCCCGCGTCGAACGCGCGGTGGATGATGCGGAGGGACTCGTCGTGGTCGGGGTTGCCGATGGCGCCGAACATCATCGCCCCGAGGGCATAGGGGCTGACCTTGATACCTGTCCGGCCGAGGGTGCGGTACCGCATCGCTGTCTCCTGTCTGCGTGCCTTGCTGGGTGCGATCTCCAGCTTTCTCCCGACCAGTCGAACTCTGAATACTTGTTCGTCCGGATTTTCTGCGCGATAGTACGAACATGCCCGACGATCGACTGTCCGAAGTGTTCGACCTCGTCGAGGTGACCACCACGCTGACCGGTGGCGTCACCGCGCGCGGCGGCTGGTGGTCGCGCACGCTGCTCGACGACCCCGTGAAGTTCTTCGCCATGGTGTCCGGACGGGCCCGGCTGACCACCGATGGCCTCGACGCGCCGATCGAGCTCGAGCCGGGCGATGTCGCGATCCTCATCGGGCGGTCCTGGGTGGCGTTCGAGGCGGGCGATACGCCGCGACTCGAGGCGCTGCCCGAGTCCGACTTTTCCGCCGAGCGCTTCGCGATCGCCGACCGCGTCGCCGACGACGTCCTCGTCGGCGGCTGCGTCGACCTCACCCCGGCTGGGCGGGCACTGCTGCTGGGGGCACTGCCGCCGGTGGCGCACGTGCGAGCGGCCGCCGCCGAATCGGGCCGGCTGCACGCCACACTGATGCGGCTGTTCGACGAGGTGACCGGCGACCGGATCGGCTCGGTATTCGCGATCCGGCAGTACGCGCGGCTGCTGTTGCTCGAGGTCCTGCGGGCCTACGCCGGCCAGGCCGACGCACCGCCCGGACTACTGCGGCTGCTCACCGACCAGCGGCTGCGCCCCGCGCTCGCGCTGATGCACGCCGAGCCGGGCCGTGCCTGGGGCTTGGAGGAGCTCGCCCGCGCCGCGGCCATGTCGCGGACATCGTTCGCGGTGCGGTTCCGCGAAGTGGCAGGCGTGCCGCCGTTGAGTTACCTCAATACCTGGCGAATGCTCCTGGCGCAGCGCGCCCTTCGCGCAGGCGACGTCCGCGTGGGCGAGCTGGCCGCCCAACTCGGCTACGGCTCGGAGAGCGCGTTCAGCACCGCTTTCAAGCGAGTAGTGGGCGAGTCGCCGATGCGCTACCGGCAGCGTGTGCGCGGAGCCGTCACAGTGGTGTGATCTCGCCAGCCGCAGGAGGCGGCTGGCACCCAATTCGGGCGTCGCCGCGCAGATTCCGGATCGCAGGCCCGGGCGGTCGCGAAGCTGGCGGAGGTCGACGCCGAGCTCGCCGAGCTGACCGCGGTGCGCGACACCCTGCGCGCCGCACTGGCGGCCGGATGCGATGACCTGATCGCCTGCAAGTGAAAGCCCTTGCTGCCCAGTGCCCTTCACCGACAGCGACGACAGCGTCACCGGAGGCGGTTGTGGCTGCTGAGCGTACGACCGGCCTTCTCCTCACGATCACGCTCAGCGTCTGCTCCCGAACACCGGCTTGGTCGGCGGCAACCTGGGTGCGGGCGCGCATGAGGGAGGCCTGGACGTACCCGATGAGCACGACGATCAGGTCCCCGGGCGCCGAAAGAATGGTCTTGCTGAGCAGTGACTCCAGGTCACGCTGCGCCTTGAGCGTATCCGACGTGAGTACCGCTAACGCGCCCCACAATTCGTCCACGGGCTGGGCCGCGAACTGCGACCGCAGCGCTTCGAAGGTCTCATTGCGCCGGGCCGATGCCTCCCGCACATCGCGGAGCGCGTCATGGAGCTGCGACTTGAGATTGTCAGGGAGGTCGTAGACCTGCATCTGCTCCGTCGTGCCGACCGCTTCGGCTAGGCGGCCCACCGCGGCGAGCGCATCGTCGATATCGCTCATCGCGACACGCAGTAGCGGCGCCGTGATGGAGAAGCGGGGCTCCATGGCCTGCATGTCGTAGAACTCGTTGATGCGCTTACTCGTCACCGCGAGGCTGCGAGTCAGCAGCACGATATTTTCTTGCACGCCCATGCGGTGCAGCCGCTCCTCGAATACCCGATCCGTCGCCGCCGTGATGCTTTCGTCACGCTGTTCCAGGATCAGCTGCACCGCAGCTGGAACACCCTTGCGGGAGAACGCTTTTGTGAAGAAGAAGGCACTCAGCGACAGCGAGGCGCCGAGCACGAAGTCGGGTTCGGCCTGGTAGATATTGTGGAGCTCGGCGTTGGCGATCACGAGCACCGCGACGACAACAGCGAGCCCCGCAATCGCCCATAGGTATTGGGCCCTGGTCATGTGAAAGCGACCGACACCGAACCGACCGGGCATACACCCCCTGTAACATCCGCTGGACTGCCGACAGTGTAGCCACTACGAAGTCGCGAATCCGGCCAACGATGTCGCCGCGGAGATTCGTTGAACCACGGTAGCCACGTCGAGCGACAGGATCCGCAATTTCGTGGTCAGCTCGCGCCAACTCCACCACAATCCCCGCGGATGAGCGCACCTAGGCTCGGCAGGTCAGGCGCGGGCAGGCAGCAGCTCGGCGACCAGTTCCTCGACTCGCTTTTTGATTTCGTCGCGAATGGGGCGCACTGACTCGACACCCTTGCCTGCGGGGTCTTCCAGGACCCAGTCGCGGTAGCTGACGCCGGGGAACATCGGGCAGGTGTCGCCGCAGCCCATGGTGATGACCACGGTGGAGGTCTCGACGGCGTCGAAGGTGAGGATCTTCGGCTTCTGATCGGAGATGTCGATGCCGAGTTCGGCCATCGCCTCGACCGCTGCGGGGTTGATCGAGTCGGCGGGCGCGCTTCCTGCGGAGCGGACCTCGATGTCCTCACCGGCCAGGTGGGTCAAGAACCCGGCCGCCATCTGGGAACGCCCGGCGTTGTGGACGCAGACGAACAGGACACTGGGCTTGGAAGCCATGAGCGGGAGAGCCTTTCGAACAACGGAGTGCTGCTGGGTCAGGAAGCCGGGATGTCGAGCTCGGCGAGCAGGTGCCGGACTCGGGTCTCGATCTCCTCGCGGATCGGCCGGATCGCTTCGACATCGAGCCCGGCGGGATCGTCGAGGCTCCATTCCTCATATCGGCGGCCCGGATAGATCGGGCAAGCGTCGCCGCAGCCCATGGTGACGATCACGTCGGCGGCGCGAAGGATCTCCTCGGTCCATGGCTTGGGGAACTCGGTGGTGATGTCGATGCCGACCTCGGCCATCGCTTCGATGGCAGCGGGATTGATCGCATCGCCGGGTTCGCTACCGCCGGACCAGGCGACGGCGTTGTCTCCGAGGTGGGTGAAGAATCCGAGCGCCATCTGGGACCGTCCTGCGTTGTGAGTGCACAGGAACAGCACTGTCGGCTTGCCGGTGTGGGCCTTGCCCTCGACTCGGGCCAGGGCGTTGAGGCGTTGGCGGGCAAAGCGTTCGGCCAGCGAGGGGAGGAAGTTCAGGACGGTGGCGCGTCCGGCGAACTGGTCGTAGGAGGAGTGCAGGAACCGCTCGATCGTCTCGACACCGAAGGTGCCGTCGAACTCGCGCTGCAACCGCGTGGCCGCGGTCTCGAGCGCTAGCTGCTGGTCGATGGTCAGATCGTCACGAACGTGGTCGGCGTGGGCGAGGAGACTGTCGCTCATAACGTGTTCCGATGCTCCGAGGAATGACGGTATCAGTTGGGTGGACAGAGTTCGGTCAGCAGCTGATGCACGCGGGCGGCGATGTCGTCGCGGACCAGGCGCATGCGTTCGATGCCCTCGATTCCGCGTTCGGAAGGTTCGTCGGTGTCCCAGTTGATGACTCGCACATCACCAACAGGGTCGACTCGAGCCTCACGGCCAAGGGTGACGACCAGATCGACCGCGCGCAGCAGCCGCGAGTCGATGGGTTTGGGGCGCCCATCGCGGATGTCGACGCCCACCTCGAGCAGCGACTGCACCGACAAGTCGTTGAGTGCTCCACCGGGATCGGTACCTGCGGAGTAGGCCTCGACTCGGCCTTGTGCGGCGTGGCACATCAGGCCGGCGGCCATCTGGGACTTGCCGCCGTTCTTCACGCAGACGAACAACACGGCTGGTGTCGCGGTCACTGCTGAGCTCCGTGCTCGGCAGCGGCGGCGGGAACCGGTGTGAATCGCTTCCGAAGTGCCAGCGACACATACACCAAGCCCACAAGCACCGGAACTTCGATCAGCGGACCGACGACCCCGGCGAGCGCCTGCCCCGAAGCCGCGCCGTAGGTGGCGATCGCGACGGCGATGGCGAGTTCGAAGTTGTTGCCCGCGGCGGTGAAAGCCAGCGTCGTGGTCCGTTCGTAGCCCAGGCCCATCGCAGCGCCGAGGAGGTAACCGCCGCCCCACATGATTGCGAAGTAGGCCAGCAGCGGGATGGCGATGCGCACGACGTCGAGGGGCTGGGAGGTGATCTGCTTGCCCTGCAAGGCGAACAGGATCACGATCGTGAACAGCAGCCCGTACAGCGCCCACGGGCCGATCGTCGGCAGCAGTGTCGACTCGTACCAGTCGCGGCCCTTCGCGCGTTCGCCGAAGCGGCGGGTGAGGTAACCCGCGAGCAGGGGGATACCCAGGAAGATCAGCACCGATTTCGCGATCTGCGACGGCGAGGTGTCGATCGTCGTCTGCTCCAGGCCGAGCCAGCCGGGCAGCACGGACAGATAGAACCAGCCCAGCGCCGCGAACATGATCACCTGGAAGATCGAGTTCAACGCCACCAGCACCGCGGCGGCTTCGCGGTCGCCGCAGGCGAGGTCGTTCCAGATGATGACCATCGCGATACAGCGGGCCAGCCCGACGATGATCAACCCGGTCCGATACTCGGGCAGATCCGGCAACAGCAACCACGCGAGGGCGAACATCAGGGCCGGGCCGAGGACCCAGTTCAACACCAGCGAACCGACTAGCAGCTTGCGGTCGCCGGTGACGGTGTCGAGGCGGTCGTAGCGCACCTTCGCCAGCACCGGGTACATCATGATCAGCAAACCGATCGCGATCGGCAGCGAGATCCCGTCGATCTCGACCGCGCCGAGCGCGTCGCCGAGGCCTGGAATCATTCTGCCCAGCAGCAACCCGGCGGCCATCGCCACGCCGATCCACACCGGCAGGAACCGGTCCAGCATGGACAGTTTCGCAACGACTCCGGTGTGCGGGGTTTGTGTCTCCACGCTCACGCCATCACCCCAGCTGCGCCGCTCTCGACCAGCAATACATCCGAAAGCCGCTGCATCGCTTCGGGAACGACCCGGTAGTACACCCACGACGCACGGCGTTCGCTGGTGAGCAGACCAGCCCCGCGCAGCACTTTCAGATGGTGGGAGATGGTCGGCTGGGTCAGCTCGATCCCCTCCGAGATGTCGCACACGCACGCCTCACCGTTCTCGCGGCTGGCGACCACGCTCAACAGTCGAAGCCGCACCGGGTCCGACAACGCCTTGAACACCGCCGCCAACTCCGCAGCCGCGTCCGCGGTCAACGGTTCGCGCACCAGCGGCGCGGCCGCGCACTGCTCCAGCGGCGTGATCGACAATTGCGACTTAGACATGCGGCTATATTGACAGATATCGAATCCGATCGGCAAGCAAACTCTCGGTGAACGCTTAGTCCACTGGCGAGGGGCGACAATCGAAGACGACGGTGAGTCGTGGTGATGACGAGGCGTGCAGTGGATCGACGGGCGCTTGCCGCCGAACTCGAAGGAGCTCGGCGGCGCTTGCACGAGCTGGTCGACTCCTGCACCGACGACGACTTCGATCGTCCCTCCCGCGGCACGCGCTGGACCAATGAGCAGCTGCTGTTCCATATGGTCTTCGGGTTCATGGTCGTGGCGCGGCTGCTGCCGCTGGTTCGGTTGTTCGGCAGGCTGCCCGGCGGAGTCGGTCGAACCTATGCCCGACTGCTCAACGCCGGAACGCCTGTGTTCGACGTGATCAACTACTACGGCTCCTGTGCCGCGGCGCTGGTGTTCAACAGGCATCGGGTGGCCAGGCGATGTGATCGCGTCATCGCCAAGCTGCAATACAAGCTAGCCAATGAACCGGAGGCCAACTTCACCCTGGCCATGGCGTTCCCGGCGCGGTGGGACCCGTTTTTCTCCGCAGTGATGACTGTCGAAGATGCGTACCGATATCCAGTGCGGCACTTCGATTTCCACGAACTCCAGCTCACGATCCGCGAGTGAACGCATCGTGGGGCTGACCCGGCGGTGGGCCGCATGGGTCAGCTGAACGGTGAACGTCGTTCCAGGAGCACGGTGTCGCGCCAGATCCCGTCATGTCGGACGATGCGTTCGCGGACGCCGACGGTGCGATATCCGCCGCCGTGGTGCAGGGCGAGTGCGGCGCGGTTCTCGGTGAAGATCGAGGTCTGCAACGTCCACAGCCCGGCGTCGTCGGCGGCGAGAATCTGCTTGCGCAGCAACGCCTTTCCGGCTCCGCGGCCTCGATGCTCGGCACCGACGTAGACGTCGGTTTCGACCACTCCGGCGTAGGCGTCGCTGTCGGAGACCGGGGCTGCGGCCGCCCAGCCGACGACGGCGCCGTCACGTTCGGCGACCCAGCGGTGCTCCGGCAGCCAGCGCTCGGCGAGGTAGTCGCGGCCGGGCAGTTCGGTGTCGGCACCGGCGTTGCCGGTAGCCAGGCCCTCGGCGTAGATCCGCAAGACCGCGTCCCAGTCCTGATCGTCCATTGCCCGCACGGAGATGTCGGTGGGGACCTCGGCGGGGTGGCTCGGCTGGGGTCCGAGGAGTCCCATGACCGCGTCGGCGGCGTGCGGGAGTCCGGCGCAGCAGGCTTCGTTGACGGTGACGATCGTGGTCCGGCCTTCCCTGTGCAGGCGCACGAATCCGACGTCGGCGAGCTTGCGCAGGTGGTGGGAGGTGGTGGATTGGCTGGTGCCCACGATGTCGGTCAGCGCGCCCACGGTGATCCCCTTCGGGGTGGTGGCGACCGCGTGGAGCAGTTGCACCCGCACGGGTTCGGCCAGGCAGGCGAACCATTCGGCGTAGGTGCTGGCCTGCCCGAGCGGCAGGACCTGGGCAAGAGGCAAGGCGGTGGACATGCACCCGATTATATCGATCTGTATCGATGGTTGCATTCATCGATGGGCGTCGATAGGATCTTCGTTGATTGATCGATCCGCATCGATGAAAGAGGATTTCTGATGAGCTTCCTGCCTGTTGTCGTCGTCGGCGCCGGTCCGGTCGGACTGTCTGCCGCTGCCGAGCTTGTAGCCCGTGACCTGCCGGTTGTGGTTCTCGAACGTGGTGAGCACGGCGGTGCCGCGGTCGCGCAGTGGAACCACGTGCGGCTGTTTTCCCGCTGGGCCGAACTGATCGCTCCGGCCGCGCGGCCGCTGCTGGCCGAGGCTGGTTGGGCCGAACCCGACCCGGGCACTTACCCGACCGGAGCCGAGTGGGTGGAGGCCTACCTGCGTCCGCTCGGTCAGGCGCTGGGACCGCGGGTCCGGTTCGGCGCGGAGGTGGTCGGGGTAGCGCGTCGTGGCCGCGACCGGGTGGTGGACGCCGGGCGCGACAGCGAGCCGTTGACCGTGCACGTCCGCACCGCCGAGGGTGGTGAGGAGCGTCTTGCGGCGCGGGCGGTGATCGATGCCTCGGGGACGTGGGGCGCACCGAATCCGCTCGGCGGGGACGGGCTGCCCGCCATTGGAGAATCCGCAGCTGGCGACCGGATCACTTACCGGGTGCCGGACCTGAGCGATCCGGTGGTGGTCGAGCGGTATGCGGGCAAGCACATCGCGGTCGCCGGTAGCGGGCATTCGACGATGACCGCGCTGGTCGCGCTCGCGAGCCTGGCCGAGCAGCATCCCGGCACCCAGGTGTCGTGGCTGCTGCGGCGCGGTGAGATCGGCTCGACCTTCGGTGGCGGTAAGGACGACCAGCTCCCCGCCCGCGGTGCGCTGGGTGTGCGAGCACGGGCCGCGGTCGAGGCCGGACACATCAGCGTGGTCACCGGATTCCGCACCGAGACCGTCGAGCGCGACAGCGAGGGACGCCTGAACCTGGTTCCCGCCGAGGGGAACCCGGTCTCGGACGTCGATGAGGTGATCGTGCTGACCGGTTTCCGTCCGGACCTGTCGTGGCTGTCGGAGATCCGCCTCGGCATGGATGCCACTTTGCAGGCGCCCACCCTGCTGGCGCCGATGATCGACCCGAACATCCATTCGTGTGGGACGGTGTATCCGCATGGGGTCAAGGAGCTTTCCCATCCCGAGCCGGGCGTGTTCCTGGCCGGGATGAAGAGCTACGGCCGGGCGCCGACGTTCTTGGCGATGACCGGCTACGAGCAGGTCCGTTCCCTGGCAGCCTCGCTGGCCGGAGATCACGAAGCCGCCGAGCGCGTCGATCTGGTGCTCCCGGATACCGGTGTCTGTGGCGGCTCCGGGGTGTTCGACGCCCCCGCCGAGCAAGCTGCGGAGAGCTCGGGCTGCGGCGGCGCACCGGCACCAGAGTCGGAGCTGGCACTGTCGGCGCCGGTCGCGCTGCAAGAGCTGCCGTTGACCGTCCCCGCTGCCCACTGATCCGTCGTGGTAGACGTCGTTTCGGCGCCGCCCGCACCCGCCGCGACCGCCTCCGGGTTGCGGCGGGTGCTGGTGGTGCTGTGTCTGACCGAGATCACCAGCTGGGGAATCCTGTTCTACGCCTTCCCCGTTCTGCTCGGCGACATCGCCTCGACCACCGGCTGGTCGGCGACCGCGCTGACCGCCGCGTTCTCGGCCGGTCAACTCGTCGCCGCGGTGGCCGGGATCCCGGTCGGGCGCTGGCTCGATCGCCACGGCCCCCGCGGGGTGATGACCGCCGGATCGCTGCTGGCTGTGCCCGCACTGGTCGTGATCGCGACCGCCCCATCGCTGGCGTGGTTCGTCACCGGATGGTTGCTGGCCGGGGTTGCGATGGGTGCGGTGCTCTATCCACCCGCCTTCGCCGCGCTCACGCGCTGGCACGGTGCCGACCGGGTGCGTGCCTTGATGGTCTTGACCTTGGCCGCGGGGTTGGCTTCGACCGTGTTCGCTCCGCTGACGGCTGTGTTGTCGGACCGGATGGATTGGCGGGCAACGTATCTGGTGCTGGCGATCGTGCTCGCCGCGGTGACGGTGCCGGGCCACTGGTTGGGGCTGCGACTGCCTTGGCCGCCGCGCCCGACCGCCGAACCCGGCCACGCGCACGTGACCGATCCCGGCCCCATCGCCCGCAGCCGCCCGTTCGTCGCGCTGGCGATCGCGTTGAGCGCCAGCGGATTCGCCTCATTCGCGGTGATCGTCGCGTTGGTTCCGCTGCTGACCGAACGAGGTCTCGACACCGGCCTGGCTGCGATCGCGCTCGGACTCGGCGGCGCCGGGCAAGTCGCCAGCCGCCTCGGCTACTCGGCGTTCGTGGCCCGCACGAGCGTGCGTACTCGCACCATCGCCATCGTGAGCGCTATCGCCGCCACCACCGCACTGCTCGGGGTGTTCACCACCGCGGCTGCGTTGGTCGCGGCCGCGATCGCGGCGGGCATGGCCCGCGGAGTGTTCACCCTGCTGCAAGCCACCGCCATCACCGACCGCTGGGGCGCAGCCCACTACGGCCAGCTCACCGGACTGCTGTCGGCGCCGCTGACCATCACCATGGCGTTGGCGCCCTTCGCCGCCACCGCTCTGGCCAGCGCGCTCGGCGGCTACTCGAACGCCTTCCTCCTGCTGGGCGCCCTCGCCGCCGCCGCTGCCGTCCTGTCCGCCGCCACCATTCCGACGCCAGCGCCGAAAGAACATCGCTCGTGACCAGTGAACCCGGCCCGATCACCACCGGTCATCGTCGGCTTGCACGGCGGGCAACGGCTCGACGATCTCTGACTAGCGTTGGTCGTTCAGAGTCATTCCCGACGCGATCGTGCGATCGCGAAGCGCGTCGACGCTGCCGAACGCGGTCTGTGGCAACTGGACGTACTCGTCGAGGAACGCGCCCGCGTTGGCCGGTCCGATCACATCCCACACCACGGTGCCGTCGGCGACGGTGATCGCCATGCGCAGGAATGGACAGCATCCCTGCTCGAACGCCGCCTGCTGCCGCACCTGGGTCTCGATGTCGTCTTGCTGGCGAAAGGTCCAGCGCACCCCCCATTCGGTGCGCTGCCCGCTGATGAACGCTTCGGCGAACAAGCCGCGGTAGGCATCGACTATCGCGTGCTCGTCGTCGCCGGGTCGGATCGTGCACACAATGGGTGCATCGGGCGGGATGTCGTGGGTGTCGGTCACCGATCTGCTCCTCGTTGTCGTTGTGGTGTTCCTGTCACCGGCAACCGTAAAGTCTGGACCTAAGTCCAGAGTCAAGACCGATCGCAGGAGAGGTGACGATGAAGATCGGCCAGGTCGCCAAGGATGCCGGCGTCACCGTCGACACAGTGCGCTACTACGAACGCCGCGGTGTCCTGCCCGCCCCGCAACGGGAACCGTCCGGCTACCGCCACTACGGACCAGACGCTGCCGACCGCATCAGGCTGACGAAGTCCTTGCAAGCACTCGGATTCACTCTCGATGAAGTCGTCGACGCCTTCCGCGACCTCGACGATGGCGACACCACGTGTGCCAATCAACGCTGGCGACTCGAGCAGGTGCTTCACCGCATCGACACCCAACTCGCTCACCTGCAACAAGTCCGCGACAGCGCGATGACCGTGCTCGAAAGTTCCCACGCCGGTCAGTGCGACCACTGCGTGAGCCAACCGATCAGCACGCACCCTTGACCGGACCAGTTGCCCGGACCGCCCGGCATTTTCGGGGTTGCATCTTGTACCTAGGTACAGGCTTACCGTGATCGTATGACCACCAACGATCATTCCGATCCGATGATGAACCTGTCGGCATGCACGCTGCCGACAGTGGAGCGTCCGACGCGGCTGGCCGAGTTCGACCAGTTCTTCGCCGAATTCGTGCGGGCCACCCACCGCCCGGATCCCGCCCGCCTCGAGCTGACGCTCACCGCCGACGCAGACGCTGAGCCGGTCGGGCGGGATCTGGCCGCGAGGGAGTCGGCATGCTGCTCGTTCTTCACCTTCACCTTTCAATCCACCTTGGCGGGCACTGTCATGCGGATCGAGGCGCCCACCGCCTACGTCGAGGTGCTCGACGCGCTGGCAGCTCGCGCCCAGACCGCCGTCGCCGGAGCCGGTCGATGACGGGCATGCGCAGCGGGGAGCTGGCCGCCGCGGCCGGTGTGAACGCGCAGACCTTGCGCTACTACGAACGCCGCGGCCTGCTCGCCGAACCGGACCGGTCCCTTGGCGGGCACCGCATGTACCCCGAGCAGGCGGTCACGGTGTTGCGGGTGATCAAGGCCGCCCAACGCCTCGGGTTCACCCTCGACGAGGTAGCCGACCTGCTCGAAGCCACCCAGCTCGGGCGCCGCCGCACCGAGGCCGGGTTGCAGGCCCGCGCCGCCGCCAAACTCGCCGAGGTCGACGCCGAACTCGCCGAACTCACCGCCGTGCGCGACATTCTGCGCGCCGCCCTGGCCGCCGGATGCGACGACCTCATCGAATGCAGCGAACACCCGTGCTGCCCCGTGCCGTTCGACACAGACATCACCACCGGCATCGACAGCGGTATCGAAGGAGGCCGTTGTGGCTGCTGAACAGACCAAGACCCGCCGCTGGTGGGCGCCGATCGGGCTCGGCGCCGCCCTGTGCGTGGCCTGCTGCCTGGCCCCGATCCTCCTCGCCGCCGGAATCATCGGCAGCGGAACGATTCTGGTGAGCCTGTCGTGGCTGGAACCCCTCGGATTCGTCCTGCTCGCAATCGGCGTGGCCGGGCTGATCTGGTCACGCACCCGCGCCCGCCGCACCGGATGCGCGACCACCGACAACGCCACCGACGGCGGATGCGCGAGTGCGGGATGTGGCTGCACCACCGCCGCGACGCGGTGAGCCCGGTTCCCTGGGCTCACCCGGTCATGACCGTTCTGCGTTCGATCCTGCTGTTCGCCTTGGCCGCCGTCGCCGAGATCGGCGGCGCCTGGCTCGTCTGGCAAGGAATCCGCGAACACCGTGGCTGGGCGTGGATCGGCGCCGGAGTCATCGCCCTCGGGTTGTACGGATTCGTCGCCACCTTGCAAGCCGACCCCCACTTCGGACGCATCCTCGCCGCCTACGGCGGTGTCTTCGTCGCCGGATCCCTGCTGTGGGGAGTGGCCCTGGACGGATTCCGCCCCGACCGCTACGACCTCATCGGCGCCATCCTGTGCCTGATCGGAGTCGCTGTCATCATGTACGCACCCCGCCCCACCTGAACCAACACAAGCCTCCGCGCGTCATGTCGGCCAGCTCGAACCCCGCTGCCGACTCGGGCGCACCACCACCGATCGTGCTCAGCAGCGACACCAGGGCCGCCGATTCTGCGGGCGCGCCGACGTTTTCGAGTCGTAATCGGTGACGACGTCCGAACTCCGTCAGCTAAACCTGGACACGACAGCCTCAGCGCTCGCAGGACCCTGCCAAATCTCGACCGTGCCGCGACTGTCTTGCATCGAATGCTCCCACTGCGGCCCAGGTGCGTCCTTTCCTGTTCTCCTC
Source organism: Nocardia sp. bgisy134 (assembly GCF_057708325.1). NCBI lineage: Bacteria > Bacillati > Actinomycetota > Actinomycetes > Mycobacteriales > Nocardiaceae > Nocardia > Nocardia sp. bgisy134. Next base: position 367,099 of record NZ_JBYIRW010000004.1, on the reverse strand, counting down.
CGTCTGTCCTGATGCCTATCCCCACGAATCAAGGAGTCACCATGACCAACCCGAACGAGTTCTCGTCCCCGGCGGCACAACGATCAGACGCACCATCGCAGCCTGCGGCGGCCGCGTGTTGCAGCACCGAACGGCAGACCACATGCTGCGATGACAGCGAGAAGGCGGCGTGCTGCGGTCCGGCGGCGACGTCCGGCGGCGGGTGCGGCTGCCAGTAGCACTCACCCGGCACGGTGCGGTGCGAGCCTCGAGTGGCTCGCACCGCACCTTTGTCTGGTTGTGGTGACCCTGCGGATGACCGGCGGCTGTTTGCCCGAGCCGGGGTGTCGGTCTACTGGTCCGAGGGTGGTGTGGCTCCACAGGCGCAGGCTCCTCCGCCTCCGCCGTCGCAGGTTCCGCTGCGGGGTTGGTAGTCGTGCACGTGGCCGGTGCGGTCCTGGCTGATCTGACAGCAGGCGTGCAATCGGGCATGGAGGGCGGCGCGGCCACGTTGGACGCGGGACTTCATCCCCGACACCGAAATTCCCGCTTCACTGGCGGCAGCGGCGTGCGTGCGGGCGTCGAGGTCGACCATCTTCACCGCAGCAGCCTGCTCGGCGGGCAGCCCGGAGAGCATCGGCACCAAGCACGAGGCGAGTTCTCGCTCGGCGGCCTGTTCGGTGTCGGGTTCAGCTTCGCCAGTGGATGGGTTGTCCGGGACGGTGTCGACGGGTAGTTCGCGGCGATGGGGCGCGGACCGGTAGTAGTCGGTGATCGCGTTGCGGGTGATGGCATACATCCAGCCCAGAAGCCGGTCCTGATCTCGCAAATTGTCCAAGCTCTTGGCCATCCGCAGGAACACGATCGACAGGATGTCGTCGGCGTCCTCCGGGCGCGAGACCCGGCGGGCGATGAAGGCCCGCAGGTCGCTGGAAAAGCGGCGCCAAAGCTGCTCGAGATCACCATGTTCCGGCCGGGGTGTGGCCGCGGTAGTGGCCGTTTCCTCGCTCATGATCCTGGCTCCTCTCTGTCTCCAGCATCCTCGCCTGGTACCGCAGTGGCGAGCCTTGGCTGGTCATTACCGGTACGGACCGCGATCGGGACGCATTTCCTGCGTCCGAATCCGGGGTGTCACGTCTGTATGGGTGTCGATGTCGAGTTCTTCGATTCGACCGATCAGGAAGCGCGGTGAGGAGGTGAGAGCGATGCTGACGACACATCTGTTGTCGGATCTGACCGAGGAAGAGGTCGATCTGATCGTGGCGGAGGAACTGCATCTGCTCGACGCCGCCGCATGAGCGCCGCCGACGCCCACACCGGGCGTATCCGCTGAGAAGCACCCCAGATGTGCCTCTATCCCCGGCGGGGTAGGGGCCATCGGAGTGCCCGGTTCCGGGCGAAGAACCCGGCCCCGTCCTTCCCTCTGGCAGGGAAGGGCAGGGCGGGTGCGTCGCCGGTCAACGAGCGCGTGCCGACCGAACCAGGCCGGTGAGGACGGGGACAGCGGTGACTGCGGCCCACAATCCGATCGCCGCGACCAGGGCGGTGGCGGTGTCGCCGGCGGTGGCAGTGCCGAGCACGTGCCCGCGCAGGGCGTCGGTGGCGTGTGCGACCGGATTCACCGTGGCCATGGCCTGCATCCAGCAGGGCATGGTCTCGATCGGTGCGAACGCACTCGAGACGAACATCAGCGGCATCATCACCGTCATCCCGGCGAACTGGACCACGTCCGGGCGGCGTAGCCGGTCCCCGATCAGACCGAACAGGGCGCTCATCGCCCCCGCCAGCACCACCAGAACCACGACTGCGGCGACGGCATCCACGGCGGTGCCGTGGAAGTCGAAACCCAGCAGCACCGCGGCGATCCCGAGCAGCGCAGCTCGAGCGAGAGTGAAGACCGCCTCGTTGATGGTGCGAGCCACTCCGGGCAACGTTGCCCGCATCGGCAGCGCCGCGAAGCGGTCGTGCAGGCCGTTGGTGTGGTCGATCGCGGCCGAGACTCCGGCGTTGGTGCCGGCCATCACCGTGGAGACGGCGAGCATGGCCGGGGTGAGGAAGTCGATGTAGCTGACCCCGGCCGGGAAGCCGGGTCCGGCGGCGACGCTGCGGAACACCTGGCTGAACAGCACGAGCATCGCCATCGGCATGGTCAGCGAGAACATCAGCAGCTGCGGGACGCGGGCGCTGGTGCGCAGGTTCCGGACAGTCAGGGCGGCGAGCTGGTTCCCGATCGGGGAACGCCCGATCACGGTCGTGATGGTGGTCATCGGTGGGCTCCGGTGGTGTGGGCGAGGTGAGTGAAGACGTCGTCGAGGCTCGGCGAGGTCACATCCAGGTCGGCGACGTCGATACCGCCGCGGTGCAGGTCGGCGACCAGTGCAGTCGCGGTGCGGGCGTCATCGACGGTGACCGACACCCGCACCCGAGTGCCGTCGACCCGGTCGCTGTCCGGGGTGAACGGCAGATCCGCGATCTGGTGGATGGGGAGAGTGGCGTGCAGGACCTTGCCGCCGACAATCCGTTTCAGCTCGGCCGGGGTGCCACGCGCGGCGACCCGCCCGCGACTCAGGACCACGATGTGGTCGGCGAGCCGGTCGGCTTCCTCGAGGTACTGGGTAGTGAGCACGACGGTGGTGCCCGCGGTGGTGAGCTCGTCGACGACGTCCCACAATCCCGCGCGGGCCAGAGGGTCCAGACCGGTGGTCGGCTCGTCGAGGAACAGCACCGACGGATCACCGACGAGGCTGGCGGCCAGATCGACACGGCGGCGGGAGCCGCCGGAGAGTTCCCCCACCCGCCGGGTCGCGTACTCGTGCAGCCCGAGCCGGTCGATCAACGCGTCGGCACATGCGCGGGCAGCGCCGCGGCGCAGCCCAGCCAGGCGACCGATCAGCTCCAAATTCTCACGCGCAGTGAGGAATTCGTCGAGTCCAGCGTACTGACCGGTCACCCCGATCCGGCGGCGAACCTCGGTGGCGTCGGCGACCACGTCGAGGCCCCCGATCTCCACGCGGCCGACGGTGGGCCGCACCAGGGTGGTGAGGGCACGGATCAGGGTGGTCTTGCCCGCGCCGTTGTGGCCGAGCACCCCGATCGTCGTTCCAGCAGCAGCCTCCAGGTCGACACCGTCGAGGGTCCACGTCCTGCCATAGGCGACGTGCAGATCCTCGACCACGACCGCCGGGGTGGTCATCGCACACCCCCGACGTGATCAGGGAGGTCGTTGGACAGGTAGATGGTCATCGCAGGGTTCCTCTCGACAGAAGGCGTGCTCACACCCGGGGTGGATGGGAGTTCGCTTCTTCAGACGAACCAGCCGAGAGATGGACGCACCGGTACCGGTGGCGGCCGACTATGACGCCGCTTTCGACGTTCTTGCCCAACTTTCTCGCGAGGCGCGGCCGTGGTTGGTCGAGCAACGGATGGCCAGGGATCTACTCGGCCGGATCATCGCCAAACGCCGCACTCTCATACCGGAAATGCGTGTACTGGCGGACATCATTCGGCTCGAGTACTGACTCGACCTCCTGAAAACCAGCTGTCGCTGCGTCTAGAGGCTTGCACCGAGCCAGGATGCGAAGCCGACGAGTCCATCGGTCTGACGCCGCTGCGCCGCTGCGATACCGAAGAGCGTTTCACGCACCGATGGGTGCAGGCGAGTCTGCTGGGGCGCTGCCGCTCTCGCCTTGTTGAGCGCGGCAAGTGCCCGATCGGGCTTACCGGACATCAACCACGCGCGAGCGTTGTCGTGCCAATGATGGGCGATCCGTGTGGGAGCTGCGCCGGCCGGATACGTCAGTTCAGCCCCTTCCAACGCCGCTCGGTTCGGGTCGCCTGCTTCGAGTTCGATTGCGTGGGCGTGGATATCCACGTTCAGCGGGCCGAACGATGTCATGTACAGGTCGGTTTCGCCGGTATGCCGAGCCAGCTCGCGTGCCGCTTGGACGTGAGCTGTCGCATTCGGGTAGTTGAGCTTTCGCGCTTCGTTGATCGCTCCGGCCAGATGGGAATAGCCAGCCAGCACCATGCCGGCTTGGCTGTTGTCCGCCGAACTGATCGCGGAAGCGATCAGCTGCTCTGCTACCTCTGCCTCGCCGTAGTGCGTCAGTACTCGAGCTCGAGCCAGGACCGAGAACGCGCCGTATTTCGCGTCGTCGGCAAGCGGGGCGTAGGTGTCGGCCAAATCCAGTGCTGGAAGGGCGAGCACGAGATGACCGGTCCTGCGAACCGACCACTCTGCCAATACGTACGCTGACGTCAACAGGGTGTAGGCACGGGCTTTCTCGTCGTCGGCCAGTTCTCGCACGGCCCCGTGCAACTGGCGGATAAGGCCCGGAAGTACTTCGATCGTTTGTCGAGTGCGATCGGTGCGGTAAAGCCGTTGTGCCGCCCCAAGTTCTGCTTCCAGCACTACGAGATCGGCGGGCTCGGTTGCTCGGGCGTACTGCCCCTCTGCAAGCAATATGGACAGGTCATTGACGGCGTCTGACAGAGGCTTGCCATCGTCGTAAGGTGCGCCTGTGAGCTGCTCCGGCGTTATCCGCAGTGCTCGAGCCATTGCCGAAAGAAAGCCTGGGGATGGCACCTCGCGGCCTTGCTCGACAGCCTTGACCATGCTGAGGCTGTACTTGGCCCGGCTGGCCAACTGACGTTGGCTCAGCCCGGCGATCTTGCGCTGCGTGGCGATTCGCTCTCCTGCGTGCTGACCCATACATCTGAGCGTAGATCGATCCTTCCCCGCTGTCCTTTGCTGTCGACAGCCTGTCCCTCTACTGACCCTTCGAGCCTTTGCCAGCGGTCAAGCTCAGATCTAGCCCCGCCGTCGGACTGACATGGTGTCCCCTCGAGGTCTCCGGCGGCGGGCGCTCACCAAGTCTTTGAGCAAGCAGGGAGGGTGCTGCCCGATGGAATTGTCCGAACGTGATGACGGGATATCGACTACACACACGACGTCAGCGCCGACACGCACTGACCCCAGCGCAGTGGCAGTGGGGGATACCCCGCGTTCACGGGTTGAGTATTACCGCGCCGTATGCCACCTGCCTGCCGTACTCCAACCCGATACGGGGCGAATCGGTTTCACGGCAGGCATGGTGTGGGCGGTTGCGATGCCCGCTGAAGTCGGCCAGATGGTCAAGGTGGAGCTGGAAGCCAAAAGACATGGCGGCGGACCGATTATCACCATGCCCCGCACGGCGACATGGACCTTTCTGGTCCGCTCCGACATTCCCGCAACCATGATCGCCGCCGAAGCAGCCTTGTACCGCAGCCACCGTGTGGCGGTGCTGGGTAACGGTGACTTCGTGGCGTTGCCGTCTCCTGCCGATCAGGGCTCGGAGTACCGAGGATGGATCACCGCGGCGCACTCGGTGTTCCGGCCCTCCGTGCGGGCGGTGCTGTATGCGGTCCACGCTGTCCTGGGCCCGCAACGACAGTCGGTCTTGTGAGAGCCGAGCCGGTGTCGCCCTTGCCGAGCGAGCCGGACGTGCACCTTTCGGTGTTTCTGCACGGGGTGCGTATGGATTTCGTCGCCTGCCTGACCGCTGCGTTGGTGTTCGTTGCCGAGCACCGAGACCGCCATTATCTCGACGCAGTGAGCGTCGATACGAGCGTGAGTGGGCACCCCCGGTTGCCCAACGAGCGGCTCTATCTCGAGCCCTGACCAAACCGATGCGAGGGACAGACGAAATGACCAGCAGCACAATGGATTCACAATGGCAGCGCAACGACTTCACCCCCGCTCAGATCGCCACACTCACCACGCTGAACGAGGCCGGACGCGCGTGCTCGGCGCGGGAGCTGGCAGGCGACCATCGGATCGCCCCGGTCACCCCTGACGTTGCAATGGCTGATCACCAAGGGGCTACCTCCCGAAGTCGCCCACACGGGGCTGCGCGGCCCGAGCCGCTGGGCGAACCCTTCGGTGTTCAGGGTTAGTTTTTCGAAGTGGCTTCGGTGTTCGGACGTAGTTTCCGGGTGAGCGGGTAGCCGATGTCGGCGCTCCGAGTGGGAGACGTAGGAACGGCAATCGTCGTCGGCGCACGACCGAGCGCGGGTGGTTCGGGGCTGCGCCCTCGACCTGATAGTTCATCTTGATCTGAATACATTTGAATCTGTACTATTGGTGTCGTGGAGACCGTGTTGCATTCCGACGCGCTCGCCCGTTTCGGGCACGCGCTGTCCGATCCGACTCGCACCCAGATTCTGCTGAGCCTGCGGTCTGGGCCGGGGTATCCGTCGGATCTGGCCGAGCGGATCGGGGTGTCGCGTCAGATCCTGTCCAACCACCTGGCCTGTCTGCGCGGGTGTGGTCTGGTCGTCGCGGTCCCGGAAGGGCGACGCAGCCGCTACGAGCTCGCCGATCCGCGCATAGCCGCCGCGCTCGAGGATCTGCTCGGGCTGGTGCTGGCGGTGGATCCCGCGTGCTGCCCGGCCTCCGGGACCGAAGGGTGCTGCTGATGTCGGCATCGCTGGGCATGCCATCGGTGGTCGCCGCATCGGGGCCGCTACCGCAGCGGCGGGCGGTGCTGGCGCGGCGGATTCGCTGGTTGGTCGCGGCGACGATCTCCTACAACGTGATCGAGGCGATCATCGCCCTCACCGAGGGGACACGGGTGTCCTCGACCGCGTTGATCGGGTTCGGGCTGGACTCGGTGATCGAGGTGTCCTCTGCGGCGGCGGTCGCCTGGCAGTTCGCCGGACGTGACCCCGCCGCGCGGGAGAAGGTTGCGCTGCGCGTCATCGCGTTCTCGTTCTTCGCTCTCGCGCTGTATGTCGCCGTCGACTCGATCCGCGGCCTCCTCGGCGTCGGTGAAGCCGAACATTCCCCGATCGGAATCGGTTTGGCCGCAGCCAGTCTGGTGATTATGCCGGTCCTGTCATGGGCACAGCGCCGTGCGGGACGCGAACTCGGTTCCGCCTCGGCAGTCGCCGATTCCAAACAGACCCTGCTCTGCACCTACCTATCGGCTGTCCTGCTGGCCGGGTTGCTGCTGAACACCCTGTTCGGCTGGTCATGGGCCGACCCGATCGCGGCACTGGTCATCGCCGCCATCGCGGTCAAGGAAGGCATGAATGCCTGGCGCGGGGACACCTGCTGCCCCACGCCGGCCGCAGTCGGCGACGCTGGTGTGACCGGACACGACTGCGACTGCTGCGACTGACCATCCCAACCGACGCTCCGGCCTCTCCTGAATCCGAGAACCGGATCCGAACAGACACATCGCCAAACTATTCGCCCGACGTGTGGCCGCAGGCCGGTCGCAATCAGGGTCCCGGTGGTTCCTCCGAAAATCGGGTGGATATGCCGTAATCGTCTGGTATGGAACGTGTTCCGCAGACTCGAACGGTGCGAATGTGCCGATGGCCGAGTCGGCCTCGAACTCGGCGACCATCGCTAGGATCTGCCCTGACCTCACCGGAAGGTGATCGGTCACCTCCGCGAACTCGCGCGCAAGCACCACGCCACTCTGCTCACTACCACCCGTGATGTCGACCACGGTCAAGCCGCGATGCCCGCCGGATGTTTCGACGGGAATCGACTGACGAACGTGAGATCGATTGTCGGACAGCCGGTTACCACGATTCGATCAGCGGGACATCATGCTCCCGCCGCTGCCATTCCTCGGTGACGCGACCGAGTCGGTCCTGGGCGGCGATGCCGCGCACGGCTGCGATCTTGTCGTCACGGATCTCGAGGATCACGACGCCCACGACCCGGTCGTCGAGTGTGGCGAGCATGGCCGGGCAGCCGTTGACCACGGCGGCATGGATCGAGGGCGAGCCACCGGCGAGTCTCCGCTTGGCTGGAGACGGTTTGAAGCCGGCCCGCACCGCGCTGGCGATCCGCTCGGGGGTCGCGTACCGGATCAGCTTCCCGGCCAACCCCAGTCCGGCGCCGTCGGAGATGCCGGTCGCGTCGTCGGTCAGCAGCGCCACCAGCCGTTCGGTCCGGCCCGAGGAGGCGGCAGCGACGAATGCCTCGACGATTCGACGTGCGGAGGCATGGTCGATGTCAGTGCCGTTGCCGGCGGCGGCGATTCGACGCCGGGCTCGGTGGGCGTGTTGCTGACTCCCGGACTCGGTGATGCCGAGAATCTCGGCTATCTCGGCGTGGCTGTACGAAAAGGCCTCGCGCAGTACATAAACGGCCCGTTCGACCGGCGACAGACGCTCCATGAGCGTCAGCACCGCCAGGGTCACCGATTCGCGCTGCTCGACGGTGTCGGCCGGGCCCAGCATCGGGTCGCCGTCGAGGAGCGGTTCGGGCATCCAGGCGCCGACCGCGCGTTCGTGCCGCACCTTCGCCGAACGGAGCCGGTCGAGCGCCAGGTTGGTGACGATCTTGGTCAGCCACGCCTCGGGTACCTCGACGTACTCCCGGTCGGCGGCCTGCCACCGCAGGAACGCGTCCTGCACCGTGTCCTCGGCGTCGGCGGCCGAGCCGAGCAGACGGTAGGCGAGCGAGGCCAGTCGATTCCGGCTGGCCTCGAAACGCGCCACAGTGGCAGTGTCCATAAGCACGACTCTATCCGGCGACCAATTCGGGCGAGTGCTCTCGGACGGTGGCCAAGCGATACTTGTGACCCGGCTTTCCGAAGGTCGGGTGGCTGATGGCCCAGCCGCTGGTTGCCACGATCGCCGACTTGACTCGCGCCGCCGATCGGCCGCACAGGGCCCCGGGCTTCGAGCGAGCGTCACCGTCGACCAGCTGGAAGATCCCGTCCTTGCGTCCGAGGCTGATGTGGTTGCCGAAATAGGTCAGCGCGGTCGCCTTGATCTTGCGCCCGGCCAGGTCACCGATGATCGCGGCCGTTGCCTGCGTACCGGTGTATCCCGCGGAAGCGCAGGACATCGGCAATGGATGACCGTTCTCGCCGATGACGAAGGCGCTGTCACCGGCAACGTAGACATTCGGGTGCGAGACCGACCGCATCTGACGATCGACCGTGATCTGGCCGTTGGTTTCCACCGCGAGGCCGCTGGCGGCGGCAATCGGGTGGACGGCGAAGCCGGCGGCCCACACGGTCGCGTCGGAGGCGAAAGCGGTGCCGTCAGCCGCGACCGCCGCCGCCTCCTCGACGCGCTCGATGGTGGTGTGCTCGTGGACCGTGATACCGAACCGGTCGAAGGCGCGCAGCAGGTGACGGCGGGCCTTTGTACCCAGCCACCCGCCCAGTTCGCCGCGGGTGGCGAGACTGACCTGAAGTCCCGGACGGGCTTCGGCGATATCGGTGACGGCTTCGATCGCGGTCAGATTGCCGCCGACTACCAGCACCGTCCCGTCGTCGCCCAGCTCATCGAGGCGTGCGCGCAGGCGCACCGCGGACGGTCGCGCGGCCACGTGGAACGCGTGCTCGCCGACGCCAGGAACGCCGTGGTCGGCGGCGGTGCTGCCGAGCGCGTAGAGCAGGGTGTCGTATTCGAGCCGGTCGATGCCCTCACGGTCGGCGACGGTGACCGTCCGGTGCTCGGCGTCGACGTTGGTTACCCGCGCCACTCGTAGCCGGATGCCGGTGCCCGCGAACACCTCCGCCAGCGGCCGGTGGCGGAGATCATGCCCGGCGGCGAGCTGATGCAGGCGCAGCCGCTCGACGAAATCGGGTTCGGCGTTGACGACGGTGATCTCGAAGTCGTCGGAGTGGAGCTGGCGGGCCAGGTATCCGGCGGAGAAGGCTCCGGCGTATCCGGCCCCGAGGACGACGATGCGGTGCTTCATTGTTCGCTCCTGTCTGGTTCGCGTGCACCCTGAACGAGACAGCCGCCGAATTCCTGACAGCATCAACCAGTGACGTGTGTCACCCCCGGCGCACACCAGCGGACGAACAGCCGTCACGGGCCACGCGGTTGCGGCGACTACCCGATGAACAGGACCCCGATCGCGGCCGCCGCGACGGCGGTGCCGATCGCCACTGCGACAGCGAGCTGGCGTGCGCTCAACACCTGGTCGCGCCGCACCCACGCGAACACGAACACCGTCACCGGCAACGCCACCGTCGCGGCGGTGACCATGACCTCCTGCATATAGATAATTACATGCGCATGTTACTATGTGTTTGCATCGCTGGATGGATTTTCCGCCGCGGCGCGGTGAACGTGATGTGTCGACAGTCGGGGTCGGCACTGGTGAGCGAGGAGGTCGACGGTGGGGCAAGGACATGATCACGGGGTGTCATCGGTGGATGCCGGTAGCGCCTCCGGAAAATATGTGGGTCGGCTGATCCTGGCGATCGGCTTGGGTCTGGTCACGTTCGTGACCCAGCTCGTCGTCGGGCTGTCGACCTCGTCGCTGGCGTTGCTGTCCGATTCCGCGCACGTGTTCACCGATGTGTTGGGTGTCGTGATGGCGCTGGTGGCGATCCTGGTGGCCCGAGGGGCGACGCGACGGGACGACCGCTCCTACGGGATGTATCGCGCGGAAGTGCTTGCCGCACTGTTCAATGCGGTGCTGCTGTTCGCGGTGGCGGGTTGGGTGCTGTACGAGGCGATCGGCCGATTGGCCGAACCACCGGAGGTGCCGGGCCTTCCGGTGACCATCGTCGCCGTGGTGGGTTTGGTGATGAACGTGTCCGCCCTGTTGCTGCTGCGCCGCGGGGCGGGGGAGGGCCTGAACGTTCGGGGCGCCTACCTGGAAGTCCTGGCCGACATGCTCGGCTCTATCGGCGTCCTGATCAGCGGTCTGGTGGCCCTGCTATTCGGGTGGCGCTACGCCGACCCGCTCATCGGTATAGGCATCGGCCTGTTCGTCCTGCCCCGGGCCTACAACCTGGGCAGGCAAGCATTGCGAATCCTGTTCCAGCATGCCCCCGCTGGGATGGACGTCGACGAGGTCCGCACTTCCCTGGAAAACCTCACCGGCGTGCGGCAGGTTCACGACCTGCACGTGTGGACACTGACCTCCGGGATGGAAGTGGCCTCAGCGCATCTGTCGATCGATGACGACACCGACCCCGACGGAGTGCTCGTCGCGGCACAGGAACTCCTGTCCGGCTCTTACAACCTCAACCATGCCACCCTGCAGCTCGAACCCACCAGCGCGGCCGAACGCTGCGATCGACTGCCTTGGTAGTCCAACCGCAACCATCTCCGCAGATCCGCTGCTCGGCAACGAATTCGCCGAGACCCCGGTGGGACTCGCCGACCTCGGCGCATCCCTGGACCGGCTCGCCGCAGGCCAGGTGGAACGCAAAATCCTCATCAACCCCGGCACGTGACCGCAGCTCCACCGATATCCGTGGAGTACTTGCGGTGCAGTACATTTCGGTTGAGTAAGCAAGAACGGCTATGCGCGATATGCCCCGCATCACTTGCTCGCCACCTGCGACGGCTGTCTGCGGAAACCGCTGTCCGCGAACGTGGATCGGTGCATCACGTGACGTTCCTCGGTCCTACATGTGGATGTCAGCCGTGGCGGAGATGGATCCTGCCATGTCCGGTCGGGCCGCACGCGGTCCGACCGGAAGCGTGCGGGTTCAGAATCCGGATTCGTCGAGTTCCATCACCGCGAGGTCGGTGCCGGAGATGACTGCCCGTTCGGCGGTCAGGTGGGGGAGGACGGTGGTGGTGAAGAACGAGGCGACAGTGATCTTGCCTCGGTAGAAGGCGGCGTCGGCGGCGGAAACGTCGGTATCGAGTGCCGCGAGGGCGATTTCAGCGGCGACGATGAGCCGCCATGCCACGAGTAGGTCACCGACGGCGAGCAGGAACCGCACGGCGTTGAGGCCGATCTTGTAGAGCTCGTTCGGCTGTTCGCCCGCGGCGAGCAGGTGCGTGGTGAGATCACCCGCGATCTCCTGCACGTCCTCGACAGCGTGGGTGAGCAGGATCTTCTCGTTCTTGAGGCGCCCGTCGTCGGCGTCGGACTGGGCAGTGGCGTGTATCTGGTCGAACAGGTGGGCCAGGGCGACGCCGCGGTCGCGGGCGATCTTGCGGAAGAAGAAGTCCTGCGCCTGGATCGCTGTGGTGCCTTCGTAGAGTGAGTCGATCTTGGCGTCGCGGATGTACTGCTCGATCGGGTAGTCCTGCAAGAAGCCCGAACCACCGAACGTTTGTAGGGATTCGGTGAGGTATTGATAGGCGCGCTCGGAGCCGACGCCTTTGACGATGGGCAGCAGCAGGTCGTTGACACGGGCGGCGAGGTCGTCGTCGGCACCGGAGACGTGGTGGGCGACCGTCGGGTCCTGGTGGGCTGCGGTGTAGAGGTAGACCGAGCGCAGGCCCTCCGCGTACGCCTTTTGCATCATGAGCGAGCGGCGGACGTCGGCATGGTTGATGATGGTGACCTTCGGCGCGGTCTTGTCGGAGGCCCGGGTCAGGTCGGCGCCTTGGACACGGGATTTCGCGTAGTCGAGGGCGTTGAGGTAGCCGGTGGACAGGGTGGCGATGGCTTTGGTGCCGACCATCATCCGGGCTTCCTCGATCACCTTGAACATCTGGGCGATGCCATCGTGGATCTCTCCGACGAGATAGCCGACCGCGGGAACGCCGTGGCCGCCGAAGGTCAGCTCGCAGGTCGCCGAGGCTTTCAACCCCATCTTGTGTTCGACGTTCGTGACGAAGACGCCGTTGCGTTCGCCGGGTTCCCCACTGTGGTGGTCGAAGTGGAATTTGGGGACGATGAACAGGCTCAGTCCCTTGGTTCCCGGTCCGGCTCCTTCGGGGCGGGCCAGCACCAGGTGGAGGATGTTCTCGAACAGATCGTCGGAGTCGGCGGAGGTGATGAATCGCTTCACGCCCTGGATGTGCCAGGAACCGTCCTCCTGCTCGACCGCCTTCGCGCGGCCCGCGCCGACATCGGAACCGGCATCGGGTTCGGTGAGCACCATCGTTGCGCCCCAATTGCGCTCGACCATGCGAGCGGCCCAGCGCTGCTGCTGCACCGTCCCGATCTCACCGAGGATATCCGCCATCACCGGTCCCGTGAGGTACAGGTAGGCCGCGGGCTGGGCGCCTAGGACCAGCTCGTTGATCGCCCAGCCGAGCATCGAGGGTGCGGGCACGCCCCCGGTCGGCTCGCTCTTGGCTACCCGCCACCAGCCGGCCTCCTGCCAGGCGCGCACGGCGTTCTTGAACGGTTCAGGCAGCCGGACGGAGTGGGTCTCGGGAGTGAATACCGGTGGGTTGCGGTCGGTTTCGGCGTACGGGTCGGCGAGCGGACCTTCGGCCAGCCTCGCCGCCTCGGACAACATCATGCGCACGGTGTCGCCGTCGAGGTCGCCGAAGGTGCCCGAATCGAGAACGGTGTCGAGACCGTAGACCTCGAACAGGTTGAACTCCAGATCACGAACGTTGCTCTTGTAGTGGCCCACCGGCCCATCACCTCTCGACGAGACCCGCCGTGATCGGGCAGGTGCTGACGAAGCGCACATCGCGCCGCGGAGCCATGATGTCGCAGCGCCTGCGTCCATGCAACATAAGTAACACTACGATAAGCCTGTTCGACGGTATGTAGAGGCGCTGACCTGCGGCTTCTGCGCGAAGTCAGTCCCAAGTCACTCGTGGCAAAGTTCGAACTGAGACTGAGTGGGAAGCTCGGCGAGGGCGATCCGCTCGCCGACGACGCACAGCAGGTCGGCCAGGTCGTTGCGGCGGGTGAGCCGAGGGTTGCGGACCGCATCGGTGATGACGGTGGTGATGGTGTGAATCAGCACTCGTGCCATGGGCATCGACAGCTCCGGGCGCAGTGACTGCAGCAGGCGTGCCCAGCCGATGTTGCCTTCACGGTGGATGCGGCGGTACCTGGCCGCGGCATCGTCGGGAAGGTGCCCGACCTCGCTGACAGCGGTGCCGACCAGGTCGGTTTGTTCGATGGCGAACTGGATGTAGTACCGCAGCACGAGCCGCAACGATGCCGATGGTTCCCCGCCTTCGGTGAGTGCGCGCTGGGCATAGATCTCGACCCATTCGTTGTTGCGGTCGATGATCTCGTTGAGGAGATGGGTTTTGCCTGCGAAGTGGTGATACAGCGCGGGCCCGCTGACGCCGACCGAAGCGCCGATGTCCTCGATGCTCACCGCGCCGAAGCCACGTTCGTTGAACAACCGTGCGGCGGCGATGATCATCTGCTCCGGTCGTGGTTCGGAGCCGGGCGGCGTTCCCGCCTCGTCGAACTCGGTGACATCGAGCCTGGACGCGGAGCGGCCACCGGGAAAGGTGGAGCCGGTGATCGCATCGATGGCGGAGTCGAGCACCGTGGCGAAGACCTCCGTGGGCAGCTGAATGTGATGGTTGGACGGGCTGGTCACCACTGACAGCGCGATCCAGCTCAGTGCTTCGCGATCCGTCGTGTTCAGGGTGGGTCGGCGGAGTTGGATGGCTTCGCGGATGAGCTGTGTCAGGCGAACCGCGCGGGAGAGGACGCCCACTCGGTCGGCCTGTGTGAGGCTACGGAATTCGAGCTGCCACAGCCGGGCGAGTCCCCGGATCTCCAGGGTCACCCGCACCAGCTCCTGCAGCGCTCCGCTGTCGTTTCCGGAGCTTTCGCGCGCAGCGTCGACGCGGGTGATGATCAAGTCGAGGCTTTCGCGGAGGCAGGAGCCGAGAAGGTCCTGCTTGGTGCGGAAGTGCCGATACAGCGCGGCATGCGTGATGCCGATCGCCGAGGCGATATCCGCCATCGATGTGCGGTGATAGCCGCGCTCGGCGAAAGCGCGGGCGGCTACGCGGAGAATGGTTGCCCGGCGATCGCGTGGGCGACGGCGCACCGGTGGGTGCTCGGCTTCGAGTGGGGGAGCCGGTGGTTCGGTCCGATGCGGGATACCGAGAACTCCGAAGAGCATGCGCAACGCGCTCTCGGTGAGCTGGTCCGTGGTGGCATCGATCCAGCCGACTGCCCAGTCGTGCACCAGTCCGTTGATCGCGCCGGCGAATGTGGTGGCGGTGAGGCGGAAGTCGTGGGGAGCGATCTCCCCACGCGCGGCGAAGCTGTCGAACATGTCGCAGAGCAAGTCCAGCCACCGCGACCGGCACTGCAGGCGTTGGGTATCCATCCGCTCGCCGACGCCGACGACTTCGACGAAGGCAATCCGGGCGCAGCGCCGATCGGTGCAAAGGGAGAACAGATAGGCGCGCACCATTGCCGTTGCCCGGTCGGTCGGTGGTTGTCCCACCGTTCGGCCGACTTCATCGAGCACGCGCTGTTCGACCATGTCGTTGATGTGCAGGTACAATTCGCTCAGGAGATCTTCGAGCGTGTCGTACTCCTGGTAGAACTGCCGGGTCGACAGGCCAGCGGCTCGGCAGAGTTCAGCCAGCCGGGTGTTGCGGTATCCGACCCCCGCGCCGAATGTTTCGATCGCGACTTCGCGGAGCCGGCTCCGGCGCTCGGTCCGCCGTTCGCTCGCGGACAGGCCTCCGTAGACGCGCGCTGCCGGTGTGATTCTCGCCACCGATTCTCCGTTCACCGAAGGGGTGTCCGCCTGTGTCGCGCGACCGGTGGTGCGGTGTCGCGCACCCACAATTTCCAAATATGGATACAACGATATTCAGAATACCGCAGGCGTGATCTTGCCGGTATGAGCAGGGGTGATCATGTATCGAGCGTGCCGGGGGAGCCGGAACCGGGTCGGCGGGCAGCCGGATCGGCAGGGTCTCGAGCCGGTGCGACGAGCCCGTTCCGGCTCGCACCCTCGGGCGCCACGAGCGCGCGCGGCAGCGATTTGTCGCCTGTCGGTGCCGAAACCGGCTCGGTAGTGTGTCGCGCCATGCACCAACCGCCCGTCCTTCTGGAAAACAGCACCGCCGTCTACGAGCACTATCTGCGACATCGCCAGAATCGAATGCGGGCCTTGGCGACTCATGCGGTGATGGGTTACCGGTTCCGGCCGCGCGTAACATTCGACGAGGGCGCGCGCGAGCAGTTGCAGCAGCTACTGCGCGGCAAGCAGCCCGCCATCTTCGCGCTCAACCACCTGTCGCAGAACGATCCGCACGCCGTCGCGGCCATGGCCTGGTGTTCGCCGTTGCGCCCCCTCATCGGGCGGGTACGAATGTTGGCAAAGGACGAGTTGTTCGACGACCCCGAACAGCGCCGCAAGATCGACATGATGGGCGGCATCCCGGTGTTCCGCGGCAAGGACCACGGCATTCGCGCGGTGAACGCGGCAGGCCAGCAAATGATGGATGTCTGCGCTCGACGATTGACCCGCGGTGACTATCTGGCGCTTTTCCCGGAGGGCACCTGCAATACCGTCGATCCGGCCCGAGTGCAGGCCGTGGGCAGCGGCATCGGGCACATCGCGTTCCGGGCGGCCAAGCTGGGCGCGCCGCCCGCTCTGGTCTGCATCGGCATCAGCTACGGGGAACGTCTGGATCCCTCGATAGAACCCACCAAGGAGGAGGTGCGTAGTGCCTCGTTCTATTTCCGTAGACCCGTGCTGGAACTGCCCTCACGGCCCATCGAAATCGCTCGTTTCGTCCGTACGGAACTGCAATCGGCCGTCGATGGCGCAGTGAAAAGCTACTGATTCAGGCTGAACCCGGGTCTACCTCGAGGCCACACCCGACTATCGAGCTGATCTCGATATGCACTGAAAGGCCGTTGTCGAGTCCCACGAAGCCTTGGACGAGCGATTCTTCCTGTCATGTGTGGTTCCATGCGCGAAACCATTGCTGTCCGGGGTGCCCGTGTAGTCGCCCTGAGGGCCGCTGCTCCAGTTGATCGTGAAGCTGACCACCGCAGGGGTGTTGCCGTTGGCCCAGTTCGAGTGCCAGCCGACCGTCCCGTCCATCATTGTGGCGCGGGACGAGGTGGCCAGCGCTCGTGACGTGACCTGTTGGCCGACGCCCGTGAAGGTCACGGTCCAGCCGTTGCTTTGGGTGATGCGAACGATCCGTCGGCGGGGAATGCCCAGAGAGCGCACGGCCCCGCCGCCTCGGCGGTGCCCTGACCTACAACGAGCAGCCCCGGTATCACTGCGGCGCAGGCAATCAGGAATCGGAGTCGCTTCGAACGATCGCGCGATTCTGCAATCGCGCGGAAACCTCTACGGGCGGTGACGAATTGTGTGCTGGATGCCATGATCGACTCCTTGTCGATGCGTTGTACTTATCGGAAAATTGCGCTCGCCCGAGGTCGGGCTCCCGAGTCGTCGGCGGCCTGCGCCTGGCCGGGCGCAGGGGCGACCAGCGTCCCAGCGAGAGGTGGCGCGCTGATGCGAGCGGTGATGGTCCTGCGAGTTGGCGAGATCATGGCTTCATCGGCCGAGTTTCGGCCGATGAAGCGTGAACGGCGGGTACAGGATCGCTATTGATTGGTTTCGCGGGCGTCGGTGACGACCAGGGGATGGTCACCGAGTTCGGTGTGGGATTCGACAGTGTAGAAGCGGATTTCGTGCCCGTCGGGGTCGCGCAGCTCGGGCAGGATCCAGCCGATCGTGGCGAAATGCACCCCGGCGTGGGATTCGCCGAGACCTGTCAGGTTCGCCGCGAGTGCTTCCAGCGCCGTCTTGTCCGGCACGCCGATGGAGAAGTAGTCGAATCCCGCTGCCGCCGCGGCCTTTTCCGGGTCGCGCCGAAGACCGAGCATCGGACCGCCTGCCGAATGGTGTAGCGCCACGCCCATCAGGATGCCCTGCTCGTGGAATTCGATGCCGACGACGTAGCCCAGCCGGGTGCGGTACCAGTCGATGGAACGCGTCAGATCGGAGACGGGAAGTTTGAGGTGATGCACCCCAGCGAGTGTGGGAATCATCGCTGCTATCCTTTGCAGAAGTAATGTAATGGTGCAGCATTACTGTAGTAATGCAGTAAGGATGCGGTAAATGGGCGAGAGTGTCAAGGGTCCGGCGAGCAAGAAGACATCGCCGCTATGGGACGCGCGCAAGGCCGAGACCGAACAGAAGATCATCGACGCGGCGACCCGGCTGTTCATCGCCGACGGCTACGCCGCGACTTCTCTCGCGGCGGTCGCCAACGCCGCGAAAGTGGGGTCACGCACGGTGTATCTGCGTTTCGGGTCCAAAGCCGAACTGCTCAAGCGCGCTATCGACGTCGCGATCGTCGGCGACACCCAAGACGTCGATCTGGCCCACCGCGACTGGCACCTGCGCGCCGCGACCGCCCCCACCCTGCACGAACGGATCGCCACCTACGCACAGGGCGCACGCGCGCTCATGGAACGCGTCGCCGCGCTCATCGCGGTCGCCGTCCAAGCCGAGGCCAGCGAACCGCTGATCGCACAGGCCGCACAGGCCGGACGAACCGCCACCCAGGACAACATCGCCGGAATCTGGCGCCGTATGCACGCCGACGGCATGCTGCACCCCGACGCCGACCTGGACTGGATCATCGCCACCGCGGGCCCGCTCGGGCAAGCCGAAACCTACATCCTGCTCACGCGCACCCTCGGCTGGGACCCCGCCACCTACCAGCAGTGGCTGTACGACACCTGGCTGCACTTCGCGACCACCCCATCACGACCAGCCCAGCCGTAGCCGTAACCAGTCCGACCGGCATCGCACATCTCCACGACCTGCTTCATGCCCGGCACCGACAGGCGCGGCGGGTGAAAACAATCAATCTCGACCCAAAACCGTTTCGCCACAATGTCATTCGTGAAGCTACAGGTCGCTCGAGCCCTCGGTCGAGTCACAACCCGTGTGCAGAATCTTTGGGCGCTCAGGTCCTGACGCGAGGCGCCTCGCCTGCCTCGCGGACGTTCGATCCAGCCACGTCGTCGGGCGGGGTTTCGAATCGGTTCGGCGCAGGATGTGCGTAACCGCGTACGCCACAACGCGGTAGGTGAGGACAGCCGGTACGACGACCAGTAGCGCCATGCGCAGCGTCAGGAGCGCGACGCTGACGGCCAGGTAGTCCAGGCCGGTGCCGTCGGGCGAACCGAACCCCTGTCGCTGCGACAACGCCGTCATCACCGGATGCAGGGCGAGATACAACACGACCAAGATCAGAGGCATACGGATCAGCCGCAGGCCCGCGAGCAACCACGAGGTACCGGGAAGTCTCATCGCGCCAGCTCCGGTCCGGAGGTGAGGAATGCGAGTAGCAGGGAGTTGCCGATCACCCCGCCGGTGGCGAAACGCAAGCGGGTCCCGCTCCGCAGTGGCAAACCGACGAGGTTTGCGGTGCGATACAGGCGGGTGAACACGTCGTGGTGACCGAAGGAACGGGCCGGGGCGAGCGCGAAACCGGTGGCCGCGACCGACTTCCCGAGTATCAGGGGACCGCTGTCCATATCGCCCGCGCCGTGATAGCCGTCGCCGTACTCGTGAATCGCACTGAAGCCGAGGAAACTTCGCTCTTGGCCGAACAACCCGGTCGCCAACTCCTCGGCGAGCGCGCGGTCCGCGAAGCCCACGAAGTAAGCCGCCAGTCCGGTCCCCGAGGCGCGGGGGGCGTCGTGCGCACGCCCGTTCACACCCATGCGCTGGATGACCAGCCCGGTGTCCCGATCGATTTGTACCGCGCGCACCTGCTGCGCCCAGTGCGAGAGGACCGCTGTGTGGTCGATGCCGGTCGCGCGGCCGTGGACCGCGATCGCGGCGGCGACGGCTGCCACGTCGGTGGGGTAGGCCTCGCCGGGAAAGGTGTCCAGCAGCCCGGTCGGTGAGGCGAGCAATCTCCGCTCGTAGGAGGCGATCAGCGCGTCATGTCGCGTCGCGAGGTCGGCCGGAAACGCCGGATCGATGAGGCGCGCCATCCCGAGCGCGAGGGCGGGATAGGAGAGATAGGCGTGGCCGTTCGCACTGTCGAGATGGATTGCTCCGTCCTCCCCGTGCCAGGCATCGGTGAATACCGAGCGCATCTCGGGCAACAGACTCTTGGTTGCCGCGCGGGTCACGACAGGGGCGTAGCGTTCCCGCCATTCGGGGTGCGCCAGACACACTTGCGCCAGTCCCAGCGCGGTCATTTGGTGCGCGAGCAGCCCCCACATGCCGTCGATCACCCCTGCCGAGCCCGTGGCTCGTCGTCGATCATCCTCGACTTCGAAGCCACCAACTCCTCGGCGAGCCCACGCACCCGTGCCGGATCCCCACGGAACCAGCTATCGGCGTCGCGACCGCACCACCAGCTCGGCAGCAAGCCCGCGACGAGCATCGCCACCACGATGCCGGCCACGATCGCGAGTGGACGGCGAAACCTGGTTATCGATGCCCCGGGCTGATCGGACTCCCCGCGGTCCGAACGTATTTCCATACCTCACCGTACATTGCACGAGAATTGCTCCCGACGTGATCGGCACGCCGACAGCGAACGCTCCCGGTCATGTCCACCAGCAGTGTCGACGCCCGATGCCGCTGTAGGCCAGCAACATTCACGCACGAACACGCCGGAGACCAGTTGCGCGCCGTCCCATCCGTTCGAGGCCGCTCTCTCCCGATCCGAAAGGTGGATTCGAACACCCGCGCCGCCGAACGGTTATGGTGTGGATGTCTAGCGAGGGGGGAGCGTCGATGAGCGCGGTGGTACGACGAATCGGGTTGCTGGCATCGGTTTCGGCGGTGCTGGTCGGCTGCGGCTCGGCAGATCCGGTGGCCGCACCTGTCTCGACGACGACGGTGGCACCGGCGTTGGACATGAACGGCTTGCGGCGGCGGAACAGAGTCCGTCATGGTTCGGGCCCGCCGGTTATATGGTTTCCACCGCAACAGATCTCGGTCGCTTCGGCCACGCGCTGTTCGGTGGCGAACTCATCTCCGCCGAACTGCTCACACAGATGAGAACCCCAGGGGTGTCCGGGTATTACGGGCTCGGCGCCTTCATGATGGGGACCGACCCCTGCGGCAACCCCGAGCGGCTATGGGGCAACCGCGGTAACGGTATCGGCTCGAAGTCCTATCTGATCGCCAGCTACGACGGCAGCCGGGTTGCCGCGATGACCTGGACCGGCGCAGACACCGACATCCCGAACGACCGGCTCAACGCCACGATGCAGCAAACACTCGGTGCCGCGCTGCTCGCCGCGTGCCCACGCTGAGGCCCGATCGAACATGGTGACCCCCTCCGGACACCCGTGCTGATCGGCCCCGACAACAAGATCGTCGGGGCCGATGCCGTGGGGTGGGGGTTTGCGGATTCGCTCCCGCTTCGATGGCGGTCAGGTGGCGTTCGAGCCAATACGAGCTCTGCCCGGCCTCTCGACACGCATCGCCCCAGATCACCGGTCCGATGCCGGTTCTCGGTCCCGATCAAGCGGCGTCGAGGGCCGCGGTGATCTTGCGAGCCATGTCGGCCATGGTGGGACTGGGCTCGCCCTTGTGGCGCTGGCCGGTTGCTTCGATGGCGACGAGGACAGTGCTGCGGAAGTTTTCGGCCTCCGCCCGATCCTGCTTCTCGAGCAGGCCCACCGCGGCGGTCAGCGCAGGCAGCACCTGGTCGGCGAGTCCGGCGACGGACTTGCCATTCAGCTTCATGCCCTTCGGCTTGGCGAGCACGTGCCCGACCAGGCCGGTCGCCGAGGACAGGGCGATGCTGCCGTCGGTGGCGGCCTTGTGGGGCGAGCCACCGGCAGCAGCGGCGGCCGACATCAGCGACACGGCACCGTACGCGGCGGTCTGCAGGGTGAGCTTGTCCTGGTCGGTGAGGGTGATGGACATGGTTGCTTGCTCCTTGGAATCCGTTGTTACCCAACAACCATGACTATACGTAGATGTATACGTATATGCAAGATCGAGTTCTCGGCGGACTGCGTCCTCGTCAGCAGATCGCCCCGTAGTTCCCAGCCCTCCGGTCATGCCAGCGGGTGTGCGTCTCAATCCGTTGCCTTGGTGGCCGGAACAGTCAGGGAAAGGCGATGTACTTGGTTTCGAGGTATTCATCGATACCTTCGCTACCGCTTTCGCGCCCCAGTCCCGACTCCTTGACTCCGCCGAATGGCGCTGCCACATCGGAGATGATGCCGCGATTGACGCCGACCATCCCGGCCTGCAGGGCACGCGTAACCCGCAGGGCGCCGTCGAGACCGTTGGTGTAGATGTAGGCGGCGAGGCCGTATTCGGTGTCGTTGGCGGCGGCCACTCCGGCCGCTTCGCCGTCGAAACCGACAATGGCCGCGACAGGACCGAAGATCTCCTCCCTGAGGATGCGCGCGTCCGGGGAGACGCCGGTCAAAACCGTTGGGTGGTAGAAGTATCCGGTGTCGCCATAGCTGTCTCCGCCGGTGGCGACGACAGCGCCCTTGTCGACCGCGTCGGACACGAGTGCGGCGACACGCTTGCGTTGCTTGTCGGTGATCAGCGGACCCACTTGGGTGCCTTCGACATCGCCAGGTCCGATCCGCAGTGCTTTCATTCTGGCGGTGAGCTTTGCGCAGAATTCGTCATGCACGGCGTTGTCGACGTAGATGCGGTTGGCGGCGGTGCATGCCTCACCGATGTTGCGCATCTTCGCTGCCATCGCTCCGTCGACCGCGGCGTCGACATCGGCATCGTCGAACACCACGAACGGCGCGTTGCCACCGAGTTCCATCGATGTCCGCAGCACTCGAGTCGCGGCCTGCCGCAACAGGATCTTGCCTACTTCGGTCGACCCGGTGAATGTCAGCTTCCGTAGCCGCGCGTCGGTGAGCAGGGGAGCGGTCACCTCCGCCGCATGCGTCGACGGCAGCACCGACAGCACGCCGTCGGGGAGCCCGGCGTCGCGGAACACCTCGGCAAGCAGAAGCATGGTGAGCGGGGTCTCCGCTGCCGGTTTGACGATCATCGTGCAGCCTGCCGCGAGCGCGGGCGCGATCTTGCGAGTGCCCATCGCCAGCGGGAAGTTCCAGGGCGTGATGGCGAGTGTCGGTCCGACCGGCTCCTTGGTCACCAGGATGCGCCCGTTGCCCGACGGTGATTCGCTGTAGCGCCCGTTGATGCGAACGGCCTCTTCGGAGAACCATCGCAAGAACTCGGCGCCATAGTTCACCTCGCCCTGGCTCTCGGCGAGCGGTTTGCCCATCTCCAGCGTCATGAGGAGGGCGAACTCGTCACGGCGATCGATCACGATCTGCCATGCCCGGTGCAGAATCTGCGCCCGCTCCCGTGCGGGAGTCGCGGCCCATTCCTGCTGGGCGGCGGCTGCGGCGGTCAAAGCGGCCGCAGCATCGTCGGCGCCTGCGTCGGCGACCTCGAGCAGCACCTCACCGGTGGCCGGGTTGTACACCGCGAATGTGCCGCCCGCTGCCGCCGCGGTCTCCTTGTTGCCGATCCAGACGGATGTCGGTAGGTGGGCGAGCAGCGTTTTGGTTTCGATCATGGTCATGTCCTCGTGATTGATCTCTGGATGTATTCAGCGCGCCGCGGCGGCTGAGCGGAGAGCGGTCTCGAGTACGCCGAGCGCTTCGTCGAGGAGGTCGTCGCTGATCACCAACGGGGGGAGCAACCGGATCACATTGCCGTACGTTCCGCAGGTGAGAGCGATGACACCCTCCGACAATGCTTGCGCGGCGACAGCTTTCGTGGTCACGGGGTCCGGAGTGTCGGTGCCGGGGTGGACCAGCTCGATCGCGAGCATCGCTCCTCGGCCACGAACCTCACCGATGATGTCGATCTCGTCCGCGAGCTTGCGCAGACGCGGCTTGACCAAGGCTTCGATCTCCCGGGCACGTGCGGGAAGGCCCAGGCGCGACATCGTCTCGATCGTGGCCAGTGCTGCCGCGCACGCGACCGGATTGCCGCCGTAGGTTCCGCCGAGCCCTCCGGGATGGACCGAGTCGAGCAGGTCCGCCCGGCCGGTCACCGCGGCCAGCGGCATGCCACCTGCGATGCCTTTGGCCATCGTGATCAGATCCGGAACGATGTCTTCGTGCGTGCTGGCAAACCATTCGCCGGTGCGCGCGAAGCCGGTCTGCACCTCGTCGGCGATGAACACGATCCCGTTGTTCTTGGCCCAGGACACCAGGGTCGGCAGAAATCCGTCCGCAGGCACGATGAACCCGCCCTCGCCTTGAATGGGTTCGTAGATGATTGCCGCGACCGCGTCGGCGCCGAGCTGTTTCTCGATCTGGTCGATCACCTGCTGCGCGGCTTGCGGGCCGGTCAGACCGTGCGCGTCTCGATAAGGGTAGGACGCGGGCATTCGGTAGACCTCCGGCGCGAACGGGCCGAAGTGCGCCTTGTAGGGCATGGTCTTCGCGGTCAGGGCCATCGTCAGGTTCGTACGCCCGTGATAGGCGTGGTCGAAGGTCACGATCGCGGAGCGTCCCGTCGCCAGGCGTGCGATCTTGACGGCGTTCTCCACGGCCTCGGCACCGGAATTGAAGAGCACGGAACGCTTTTCATGGTCGCCGGGCGTCAGTTCGGCGAGCGCTTCTGCGACTCGGACGTACCCCTCGTACGGTGTGACCATGAAGCAGGTGTGCGTGAAGTGCGCTGCTTGCTCGGCGACAGCCGCGGCGACGGAGGGATGCGACGCGCCGACACTGGTGACCGCGATGCCGGAGCCCAGATCGATCAACGAGTTTCCGTCCACGTCGACGATCACGCCGCCGTCGGCATCGACCGCGTACACGGGGACCGATGAGCCGACGCCTGCCGCCACCGCGGCGCGGCGCCGCCGAGCCCATTCGAGTGAGCGTGGGCCGGGCAGCTCGGTGACGAGCTGCCGTTTCTGCGCCAGCCGGTAGGTCAAGTCGGTCACGGATTCGTCCTCGTGGATTGGGGTTTGCTTGTCATGTGCCGAGCGGGCCGGTCCCGCTCGGATCTGGACAGGGCCAGAGCTAGGGCAAGTGTCGCTGGCCGTCGAGTCTGCTGCCAGTGGCCACATTGGACACTTCGTACTTCCGATGGGCCAAAGTGGCACACTTGATGGGTGCCGCTGACCGTCCGTCAACTTGTCGCCGACCCGACCTTGCGCATCACGCTTCGGGCGGGGGCCGAACATGCCGACCGGGAATTGAGCTGGGCCCACGTATCCGAACTCGACGACCCCGCCGCGTTTCTCAGCGGCGGAGAACTACTACTGACCACAGGGGTGGCGCTGTCCGACTCCGACAAGGAGATTTCGGACTGGGTCAGGCGTTTGGTCGCCGCCGGTGTCGCGGCGCTGGGGTTCGGTGTCGGTCTCAGGTATGACGAGATACCCGCGGCCGTCCTCGACACCGCGCACGCGGAAGGTCTGCCGTTGCTCGAGGTGCCACTCGAGGTGCCGTTCATCCTGCTGGAAAAGGCCGTCTATCAGGCGTTGTCGTCCGAAGACCACGCCCGGCTTCAGCTCAGCCACCAGCAACAGCGGCGACTGATCCACGCCACACTGGCAGCCGACGGGGCCAAGACCTTGGTTCGGCGCACCGCGAAGCTCATCGGTGGCTGGGCGGCTCTGCTCGACGCCGCAGGCGACATCGTCGACAGCACCCATCGCGGTGCGCGACGGGCGGTCGAACAGACCGCACGGGCTCGACGGTCCCGACCTGGTGAGATCGTGTTCTCGACCGAAGGTGGCGAGGATGTCATCTCGCATCCACTCACCGCCGCGGACGGCCGCGTGCTTGGCTATTTGCTGGCCGGACGCGAGGGTGTCGTCGGTTCTCTCGACCACGGTGTCGTCACCATCGCCGCGTCGCTGTTGACCCTGTTCGTCCGTCGAACCGAGCAGTCACGAGATGCGCTCGCTCGTGCGCGAGAGGCAGCGATGAAGATGCTGATCGCCGGACAGATCTCCACGGTGGAGGCGATGGCCGACGAGTTGTGGGGAGGTCTGCCAACCGAACCGATCGTGGTGTTCACCGCGCAAGGAGATCCGCGACGCCTCTCGGCAGCATGCGAGCTGTTCGAGGTGCACCCGCACGGAGCGATCGCCTTCGCTCTCATCGACGATCACCTGTCGGTGATCGCTTCGCACGCCTCGGCGAACTCCGCACTCGCGCGCCTGACATCGGTTTCGGGCCTCTTCCCGGGCATTTCCGGCGAGGCGAGTTGGGGCGAGCTCGCGCGCGCGATCCGGGAAAGTCGCCAGGCGGCCGACGATGCCGCGCGACGCCAGGAGACAACGAAGTTCACGGCAGTGATCAGTGAGGGGCTCAGTGCCTGCTTCGATCGTGATCGTGCACGCGCCTACGCCGAAGCTCATCTGGCGCCGCTGCTCGACAGCGATCGCGGTGGTTCGGAAGCACTCCGCTCCACACTCGAGGTGTGGCTTGCTCACAATGGGCAGATCGATCCGGCGGCAAAGACATTGGGCATACACCGGCATACGCTGCGTCGCCGACTGGACCGCATCGAACGCTTGCTCGGGATCAGTCTCGAGTCGCCGACGAGTCGGTCGGAGCTGTGGCTCGAGCTCCAGCTGATCGACTCCGACGTGGACCGTTAACGGCTGTGGCTGAATTCCTATGCGGCCCAGTCGCATTCATGTAGCGGATGGAGTTATGGTCCTGCGATTCGAAACAGCCTGTGAGGTAGTCGATCACCCGGGCGCGGCGATCGGCGAGACCATGCGCGCACCGGCATCGGCGTTCGCGCGCCGCGCTGCGATCACCGTCCGTCCGCAGCCGGGTCGTCGAGGATCGTCGTCAGCACGCGCAACGCCCGGTCCCGGTGCTCGTCGAGTGCGACGATCACCTCGCCGACCGCGTGGCGGCGTGCCAGCTCGAGAATCGCCTCATGGTCTGCGACGGTCCGCGAACGTTCGACGGGCGAGTTGTAATACATTGCGCGATAGGCCTCGGTGGAGTCCCACAGCAGCCGGATGACCCGCATGGTGTGCACCATTTCGGGCGATTCCAGCAGGCCGAAATGGAACCGGCGATTCGCCTCCAGCTCGGCCGCCACATCACCGCGCTCGGCCGCTTCGGCGCAGTCGCGGGCAGCCAGCGCGACACGGTCGAGGGAGTCGGCGTCGAGGAGCGGCACCGTGTGCAGTGCGGCCCGCGTCTCGAGCAACGTCCGCAGTTCGTAGATCTCACGCAGATCCGCGACCCGGAGCTCGGTGAGGAAGTAACCACGCCGAGGCCGATAGACGACCTGGCCTTCCTGTTCGAGCGCGCGAAGAGCCTCGCGTACCGGCGCGAGGCTGACGCCGAGATCGGCGGCGATCCGCTCCTGCCGCACCTGCTGACCCGGGCGGTACCGACCCGACACGATCGCCCGCCGGAGCTCTTCGAGCGCATGTTCGCCCGCAGTACCAGGACCCTTACGACCTGCGGAGGCGGCTGGGAGACTCACCTGGCGAGCTTACCCATAGTCACCCACCCGATCGGTAATCCTCTACCGCTCAGAAGTGGTGGTGGGCAGGTCCGGTGGCGCTGACCGATAGACCGGCGGCGTCACCGAGAGGTTGAGGGGGCTTCGGCAGAGCGAGACGGTGCTGCCGTCGGCGCGCGGCACTTCGACGGTCGGCTGGAGGCCAAGTTTCTCGGCGAGGGCGAAGGCTGCGGCGATGTCGTTGACGACTCCGGCCGGGACACGGGCTTCGGCCAGTTGGTCGGTCCATTCGGCGGCGGTCCGGGCGGCGAGCAGCCGCTCGAGGTCGGCACGCAATTCCACCCGGTTCCGAACGCGAGAGGTGTTGGTCGAGAACCTTTGGGAGGTCGCGAGTTCAGGTTCGCCGAGCACCTCGCACAGCGAGGAGAACTGGCGGTCGTTTCCGACGGCCAGGACGAGTTCACCGTCGGCGCACGTGAGCAGTTCATAGGGCGCGATGCTGGGGTGCTGGTTTCCCATCCGAGTCGGTACGACACCCGCCGAGGTGTAGGCACTGGCTTGATTGACCAGTCCGGCGAGCAGGCAGGACAGCAGGTCGATGTCGAGGCGCTGCCCCTCGCCCGTCGCTGTGCGGTGGTGCAGCGCGGCCAAGATGCCGGTCGTGGCGAAGAGTCCTGCAAGCACGTCGACGAGGGCGACACCGACCTTCTGCGGCTCTGCGTCGGGGGCCCCGGTGACGCTCATCAGGCCGCCGAGGGCTTGGATCAACAGGTCGTAACCGGGCAGTCCGGCGCCGGGGCCGCGTCCGAAACCGGTGATGGAGCAATAGATCAGGCCCGGATTCTCCGGTTGGAGCTGGTCGTAGTCGAGCCCGAAGTCCGCCATCAGTCCCGGGCGGAAATTCTCGACGACGACGTCGGCGGTCACCGCCATCTCCCGGGCTCGAGCGCGATCGGCCGGGTCGGACAGGTCCAGGACGATCGTGCTCTTGTTGCGGTTGACGGCCTGGAAGTAGGTCGCCTGTCCTCGGTCGTCGTGCGGCGGTTTCCAGGTGCGCGTGTCGTCCCCGGTGCCCGGTCGTTCGACCTTGGTGACGGTGGCGCCCAGGTCGGCCAGCTGCATCGTCGCGAAGGGGCCGGCGAGGATGCGGGAGAAGTCCAGGACGCGGAGGTTGGCAAGCGCGGGGACCATATGTGAGGATCCAATCATCGATTTTCGAAAATCGAAGATTAGGCTAGGTATCGCGGCCTGTCAGGTCAAGGAGATCCGCAAGCATGTCCACCGCAGTGGCCCCACTCGACTTTCTCGCCATCGACTCTGTCCTCACCGACGAGGAACGAGACATACGCAATACCGTTCGCGCGTTCGTGCGCGAGCGCATCCTGCCGTGGGTGGGGGATTGGTTCGACGAGGGCCGCGTCCCTCGCGAACTGTTCACCGAACTGGGCAAACTCGGGGTGCTCGGGATGCACCTCGAGGGCTATGGCTGCGCCGGAACCAGCGCCACGGCATACGGGCTCGCCTGTCTCGAACTGGAGGCAGGCGACAGCGGCATCCGCAGTCTGGTGTCCGTGCAGGGCTCGCTGGCCATGTTCGCCATCCACCACTGGGGGTCCGAGGATCAGAAGCAAGAGTGGCTGCCGCGCATGGCCGCGGGTGACGCCGTCGGATGCTTCGGCCTGACCGAGCCGGACTCGGGTTCCGATCCCGGCTCGATGCGGACCTACGCTCGCCGCGACGGTGACGATTGGGTGCTCCGCGGTGCGAAGATGTGGATCACCAATGGCTCGCTCGCGGATGTGGCCGTGGTGTGGGCGCGGACCGACGAGGGCATTCGAGGCTTCTTGGTTCCCAAGGGCGCCAAGGGATTCACCACCCGCGACATTCGGAAGAAGGTGTCGCTACGCGCGTCGACCACCTCCGAATTGATCTTCGACGAGGTTCGGCTGCCCGCCTCGGCGATGCTGCCGGGCGCGACATCCTTGCGTGGTCCGCTGACCTGCCTGAGCGAAGCCCGTTTCGGCATCGTGTGGGGCGCGGCAGGCGCTGCCCGCGCCTGTCTGGAATCCGCGATCGACTACAGCACCACGCGCGTCCAGTTCGGCAAGCCGATCGCGTCGTTCCAGATCCAGCAGCACAAGCTCGCCACGATGGCCCTCGAGGTCAACCGCGCCACCTTGCTGGCGCTGCACCTCGGTCGATTGAAGGATGCCGGGACGCTGCGGCCCGAACAGGTGAGCATGGGCAAGCTGGGCAACGTCAACGCCGCACTGGATGTGGCTCGAACCGCGCGACAGGTGCTCGGTGCGAATGGGATCACCCTCGAATACCCCGTCATGCGGCACCTGACCAATCTCGAAACCGTCGTCACCTACGAAGGCACCGCCGATGTGCACGCACTCGTCCTCGGTGGGGCGTTGACCGGGATTGACGCCTTCCGCTGATCCGCACAAGCCGCTTTCCGGCGGTGACGCCTCCGATGCGCCCTGCCTCGCGTCCGAATCTGTCACCGTCGGCAAGTGGTCGGCAATCGCTCTGATCGCGCTCAACTCGCTGGTAGATGCTGCGACTGAGAGAGCGCGGAAGAATGTGCAACCGACTAGCATCGTTAGGTGTCGCATATTCCGCATCTCCCGTCGTTCCGCCGGTCCGACCGGCAGGTTCCGGTGGTGCCGAAGGTCCCGATCCCCACCGCGCGGGCGATCGTCGATTGTGCGGTGTACGTCGACGGGCAGCGGCTCCCCGGCAAATTCACCCACGCCGCCGCGCTGGCCGAGGTCCGCGCCCGCGGTACCGGGTTCGTATGGGTAGGGCTGCACGAACCCGATGAGACGCAGATGGGCGACATCGCGCGGACCTTCGGGCTGCATTCACTGGCGGTCGAAGACGCGGTGAAAGCACATCAACGGCCGAAACTGGAACGCTACGACGACATTCTCGTGACGGTGATGCGCACCGTCGCCTACGTCGAGCACGAACTCCACAGCGTCAGCGAAATCGTGCAGACCGGCGAAATCCTCATTTTCACCGCACCCGACTTCGTCGTCGCGGTCCGCCACGGCGAGCACTCCGGCCTCGCCGGAGTACGGCGCGACCTCGAGGCCGACCCGCAGCGACTCCAGCTGGGCCCCGGCGCCGTGCTGCACGCGATCGCCGATTTCGTCGTCGACTCGTACATCGAGGTCACCCGAGCGGTCGAGCTCGACGTCGACGCCATGGAAGAGGAGATTTTCACCCCGCGCCGCCGGATCGCCATCGAACCCATCTATCAGCTCAAACGCGAAATCGTCGAACTGCGGCGCGCGGTCAAGCCACTCGCCGCCCCGCTCCACCAGCTCAGCGAACCGGAAACACCGCTGCCCAAGGAAGTTCGCCGCTATCTGCGCGACGTCGCCGATCACCACACCACCGTCGCCGAACGCATCAACGACTTCGACGACTCCCTCAGCGCCCTCATCGGCGCCGCGTTGGCGAAAACCGCGATGCAGCAGAACACCGACGTGCGCAAGATCTCGGCCTGGGTCGCGATCCTCGCCGTCCCGACCATGATCGCCGGGATCTACGGCATGAACTTCGAGCACATGGCCGAGCTGCGGCAAGTCTGGGGATACCCGGCCGTGCTCGCGCTCATGGCGACGCTCTGCGGCACGCTGTATGTCGTCTTCCGCCGCATCGAATGGCTCTGAAGCCGGCGGCGTACGTTCCTACCCGGCGCCCGCTGGGGGTACCTGGCGGGAATCCGCGTACGCAAAGACTTTTCAGTGATAACCGGACGTCAACTCGAAGGCTTCGCGATCAGCACCGGGCCCCGAGGCGCTCGAGCGTGGTTGCGGCTGGCGGGGGGAGAGGGAGAGAGACCGGCAGATTTCGCGGGCTCGGGCCGTCGGGATGGCTGGTTGCGATTCCGGTCGGTCGATGCCCGACGGCCGTGTTAGATTTCCGCTGGACGTTAGTCCAATTCGCACCGGGTCGGGCAGTTCGAGCGGAGAAACAGTGCTTGGGACCACGCGTACATTGCTGGCGGCCGCCGCGGTGGCGATACTGCCACTGACGGCAGTGACGGGACTGGCCACGGAGTCGGCGGCCGCCGATCGCACCTATTCGGAGTATGTGGCGCTGGGGGATTCGTGGGCAGCCGATGTCACCGGCAGCCAGATCACGACGCAGTTCACGCCGGTGCATTGCCTGCAAAGCGCGCGCAACTACCCGAAGCAAGTGGCGGCCGCGCTGTCGACACCGGTCTTTCGTGACGCCACCTGCGGCGGTGCGGAGACCAAACATATGACGAGCCCGGAGACCACGGCGCTGGGCAGCAATCCGCCGCAGTTCGACAGCCTCACCTCTACCACGGATTTGGTGACCCTGGGCATCGGCGGCAACGACGCCGCCCTGGCCAAGTCCGTATTTACCTGCCTGACAACCGATCCCGCCGCCACGCCCTGCCTGGACACCATGATCACCGGTGACACCGACGTCATGACCGAAGCCATCGATGTCACCGCCACCCGGGTGACCGCGACCATCGTGGGCATCCGGGCACGCGCCCCGCACGCCCGCATCCTGCTGCTGGACTACTTCGAAGCCGTCGGCACCACCGGCGGCTGTTTCCCGGAGATCCCCATCTCCGACGCCGACGCGATCTGGCTGGGCAACAAGCTCATCGAGCTCAATGACATGCTCACCCGCATCGCCGCGGCCACCGGCGTGGAATTCGTCGACACCTACACCGGCAGCACCGGCCACGACGCCTGCCAACCCCCAGGCGTGCGCTGGGTGGAAGGGCTGGTCCCGTTCTCCAGCACCCCGGTCGGCCCCGCCGCGCCGTTCCATCCCAATCAGCTCGGGGCGGACTACCAGGCGCGGCGGGTTCTGGAGACGCTCGGCGCGTAGCGTTCCCGAGGACGCTACGCGCCGGGTTCAGGGCGCTCAGGGGACATGCGGTCGGCTCTGTCACCAAGGGTACGCGCGTCCCGCGGCATCATCGGACGGTCTGCGCCGCAGTCGATCTCACTGCTCAGATCACCCGCGCAGTGGCATGTCAGTGCGTTTCGGTCAGCTGGTACTTTCGACATGGATTGCGCCGACGGGGAGGGACGATGACCGGCGAACTTGTGACAACGCTGTATGACTTCCAATTGTCGATGCTTCACGCGATGTGCACGAGTGCTCCTGCTCAGGCGGCGGATCTGCTCGATCGGATCGGTGCGACCCGCGCCGACGCTGCGGTCGCCGAGCATCGGTGGTGGTTCGCTGATGCGACGAACGACTTCAGGTCAATCGCTGAGTACATAACAGCTTGGGGTGCACCGGCTTCGGAGCGGATCGAACACCACGGCGACCGCGAGGGTCGGTATGCGGTGTGGGATTTGCCGTTCTGGCCCGGTCTGCAGATTGAATGGATGGAGATTCCGCCTCACCCCCGGCTGTTCAGGCAGCTTCTTCGGCACCCCGACTGCCCACGGCCGCGGTTGGAATCTGTTGCCGACTTGACCCCCTGGTCGTGCACGCGGAACGAGTTCCACGATGGAACCTTGGGACCGACTGACGTCGTCGACGGATTCGGCGGGGTCGGAGACGTGGCAGCCTTCAGAGCAATCGACCCCGACTCCGGGCGTAATCGTGTCTACTGGGCACATTTCGATTGGGGTCTGTTGCAGTATGTCGAACCAGCTCCCAACACCTACGTGTGGAAGCTCTGAGGCACTGCGAAAGCTGCCCGATGGCCGATGGCCGATGGCCGATCGAACTGAACACCCTCGACTCGCCATGTGCGGATGGTTGAGATGTCATGTGGCTGAGGCCATGTAGGCGGACAGGATCTAGTTCAGGTGGCCCACCGAGCCGATCCAGAGATGCGATTCTGTCGTCCACGCGACCTCATGCGCCGGACGCGGTGCGACCTACCGGAACGCCGAGACGTTTTGGGCGACCCACCCCTCGAACGTCCGAGCTGGAGAACCGGTCACCACGTGTTCGAGTTGCCCCCACCCTTGCGGGCGGGGGCAACTCTCACCTACGCGAATCTGTCGAGGGGCAGAGCATCCGAACGCGCGCACACGAGCCGGCCGATCCGCTCGCCAAACGCGACGAGAGGACCGTCAGCGGCCGGGCTTCGTTATTCGATGACATGGTCAACGGGGTTGCGATGTGACCGAGGCGCTTTCACTTCAGCGCGGCCTGCATCGCGACTCCGTCGACGTAGGAATGCTTCTCCTTGACTGCGCCGTCCTCGACCAGAACGTAGTCCGCGAGGTCGACGCACACGCGATTGCCGGTCGCCGAGGTCCCGGTCAGCTGCCATTGGACCACCCAGAAATCGTCTCCGACACGCAACGAGATCAGGTGGAAGGTCAGGTCGGGAACCAGGGCGAATGTCCCCGCCGCGGCCTCGCGGATGGCGGCGCGACCTCGGGCAGGTTCTTGGCCCGAGTGCAGGTGGAACACCGAGTCGGTGGTGTGGAGTTCGATGATTCGGTCTGGGTCGCGGTCCGCCCAGTAAGCGTGGTAGCGCTCGAACAGTTCGCGGGTGGCAGTGGACATGATGGGCGACTCCGATCGTAGTTGTGTCGATGTGACCTGAGAGGCGTTCTGCGAGAAGCACTCTGGATGCTGTGACTCATCAGGGAATTCAGTGTCGCCGGGAGCGGTCCGTCGTGGCGACGGGCGCACGCCTCCACTTCGAACACTTCCGTTGTGCGCACGCACAATGCACGCTAGGTTGGCGGCAGTGACCCAGGACACACACGCCGAGCGCCCGCGCCTCGTTCGCGAGCTGCGCGCGGACCTGGCTGCGATCTCCGAAATGGTGACTGCCAGAATCGAACAGGACGACGGCGACTACGACGACGCCGCACTCGATCACCACGAATTGGCCACCCTGGTGGCCGACAGCCTCGCGGCATTGCTGGATTCCCTTGCCGGGGATCCATATTCGCTCGAGCCTGCTCGCCGAGCCGGACGCCTCAAGGCCGAGCGCGGGATCCCGCTGGACAGTTTGCTGCACGCCTTCCGCCTCGCGGGCATGGCGTTCTGGGCGGTGATCGTCGAACGCGCTGATCATGACGACCGTTCCGCTCTGCCTCAGCTGTCCACGCTGATGTGGGCCACCGTCGACGAGTACTCCGTCGCGGCGGCCGACGCCTACCGGCGCGTAGTCGTCGTCGGGACCGAACAACCCGATCAACGATTGCTGCGGGCGCTGCTCGATCCCGCCTTCCCGCCGACGCAGCGCGAGGATTTGGGCAGAAGGATGCGCCTGCCAGCCCGAGCCATCTTTGTCGTCCTGGTCGGCGACGTTCGCCTTGCCGCGACCGGAGTCACCACCGTCCGCACCCTTCTCTCCGACGATCGAGTGACCCTTGCCGCCGCAGTCTCGCCCGCCACGCTCGACCGCGCGCTAGGTACCGTGCAGGCGCGAGCCGGTGCGAGCAAACCGTTCACCGACCTCGTATCGACGCCTGCCGCGCTGGACCAAGCACGGCTCGCATTCCGGTGCCTGGGCCCGGCGGACACCGGAATCCACACCTATTCTTCGTCACCGGCCCGCGCTTTGATCGCGGCTAACCCCGGACTCGCCGCGGACGTCCTCTCGGACACGCTCGCCGCATTCGATCGACTCCATCCCGACGACGCCGACGCTCTCGTCCAAACCGCCCTGGCCTGGTACGAACTCGGCGGCTCCACGTCGGCGGTAGGAGAGCGCCTTCACCTGCACCGCAACACGGTCCTACACCGTCTCAAGCGAATAGAAGGGCTCACCGGTGCAGCGTTCGCAGTGCCTGCCGACGCGGTGCGACTGTATCTGGCGCTGCAGACACGGCTGCTTCGAACACCCGGCGACAAGTCCTGACCGCTCTGCGGCACGTGAATCTCTGTGTTCAAGGCGTGTACCGACGCCAGTGCAAATCTGCCCCGGCAACGCCGCGGTCGTATATCGAGGTGGAGGTCTGCTTTGTCGGACCGCGTACCCGCGGCGAGGACGGCTGGAATGTCTTGGGCGCTGTTCATCGTGGTGACGAGGGCATTGCCGAGGTCTGTCGTGCGGCCCGCCGGTCCGAGCGAGGAGACCCTACGTGCGTAGTGCTCGTCTGTAGGCTCTCGTGCCGTATCGGGTGACGACAACGGGAGGCGAGTGCCGATGGCGGGAACGGATCGGTGGTCGTGGACGCACATCCTGCGCGCGGACGGTCCGGCTGCGGTGATCTGCATCCGTGTGGCGGTGGGGCTGGTGTTCCTCAGCGAGGGGATCCAGAAGTTCCTTTACCCGGACAAGCTGGGGCCGGGTCGGTTCGACAGGATCGGGATACCGGCGCCGACGTTCTTCGCCAATCTCGACGGTGTCGTCGAAATCGCCTGCGGCGCCTTGATAGTCATAGGTCTGCTGACCCGTCTGGCGGCGGTGCCGCTGCTGATCGATATCAGCTTGGCGATCGTGCTGACCAAGCTGCGTGAGCTACAGCCCGGTGGATTCCAAGGTGTGGAAGGCTTCTGGGGGATGGCGCACGACGCCCGAACGGATTTCGCGATGTTGCTCGGGCTGATCTTCCTGTTGTGGGCCGGGCCCGGCCGCTGGTCGCTGGATGCCTGGCTCACTCACCGCGTTGAGGTGGTGCGGAGTAGCGCCATGAATCCGTAGTCCATGTGTGGTTGCCGGTGGTAGCGGCAGTGATAGGCCCGGCAGGTCTCGGCAGACGGGCCGCGTATCTTCACCGACCCGCTCGCCGGGCGCATCCTCGGCGTCACCGACGGTGAGCTGGCCGAATTGGATACGGCCGAAATGGATCATCCCGGCCATGCCGGTGCGAGCAACCGCCCGCGCCGGCTGTTCCTCGCCGCGCGCCCGCTTCGCCGAGGATGCCGTGCAGCGAGCCGACCCGACCTCGCCGACCGGCCAAGGCTCAGAATGGCATTGGCGGTCGGTGGCTAGGAGGGCGGCTGTAGATCGGTCGATGATCGTCAGCGCCGAGCCGATCGGAAGGCGCCGGATCGAGAGGGCATGAGGGGATATGACAACTGAATTCGATGATGTCGACATGCCGAGACCGCTGCTGGTCATCGACACCAACATCATCAGGTCGGACCCGAACTTCGGCAGCGCGCAATGGCAGGGGCTCGTAGCGGCGGTGGAGGCCGAAGAGGTCGACGTCGCGGTGCCGGAGGTGGTCGTGCGTGAATCGGCACGCCATATGGAGCAGAGGATCAAGAGTGCCCGCCGGGAGCTCAATACCGCGGTACGCGCCATCCACGATCAGCTGCGCAGCTCGCGCCTCGACGCGCCTGCGTTGACCTATCTGCCGTCGGTCGCTGAACTCCGCAAACTGCCGGAGATCACGACCGAGGAACTGCGGTCCGAGCTCCGTAACCGGTTCAAGGAGCTCGGGTTCACGGTTGCTCCGATCCCCGAGGCGGCTCACGATCAGCTCGTGGACTGGTCGCTGGCGTCGCATCGGCCGTTCGACGCCACCGACAAGGGATATCGAGATGCCCTGATCTGGCACACCTTCTGCGATCTGGCAGCCGCCGACAGCGCCGGGTTCGTGGTGCTGGTCTCCGACGACAACGATTACTGTGCGCGTGGAAAGACCACGCCGCACGAGGATCTCGCCGGCCACCTGGCGAGTATCGGCCGAACGGAATCCGTCGGCTTCGCTCGCACCGTCCTCGAAGGGCTGGAAGTGGCCCGGGCCGCGATGACGAACACCTCCTGGTGGCCGAGGGTGCCTTCGCCACGTGTCACAGACCTGCTGATGGCGGCGATCCGGGACGCCTATACGGACATGATCGGCGCCCCGCTGACGCGCGACGTCTACGACGATTCGACCGAATCCCTGCTGCCCGGCGTGGAACTGCCGGAAGAGCTCGAAGCCGCATCCATCTCCACGGCGAGGTTCGAGGGGGAATCCGCAGTGGTGTCGGTCGTCGAAACGTATCGCGGCCGTACCTCGGTCGGGACCGTCGAGGTCAGGACGTCGTTCGGCTACGAGGCCCTCATGGACAAGGGCGAGTTCTACAGCACGCTGGACAACGATGCGGTCTGGACGCTGGTCGACCCGGACTACAACAGGAATTACGTCGCCATCGAGGGGGAGTTCGGGGCGGTCGTCGAGTTCGCGTTCGTCATCGACCATCAGCACGAGAATGTGATGGCTCTCGATATCGAGCACGTTCAGTTGCTTTAGCAGCCCAGTGGGCACCGAGCCGAACGCCTTGATCGGCCATCACTGTCTGGATGAAAACCCTTACGACGAGGACGGTGAACCCGCATGACCCTCAGCGGGACGGCGCTCGCCGATCGTCATCGAGCCGGGACGCTGGAGTTCCTGCGTTCTGCTCCCTTGCGCGCCGCACGGAGGGGAGATCAGTTGAGGCTGCGCAGGTGGCGGACGAACGCCGCCGCCTCGGTGGCGTATTTCGAGCGTCGGCGGGCGATGTCGTCGTGGTCGAGGATGTCGCCGGTACAGGTGGCGAGCGCCGCGATCAGGTCGGTCTCCGTGGTCGCGGCGCGAAATGTCAGCACGCGGTCGGCGATTTCGCGGGCGCGCAGGATGTCCAGCCGCAATGTCTTGTAGAGCAGGGCGTCCGACGAGAAGTGTAGGGCGTGCGGAAAGGTTTTCGTCTGCGAGTCCGGCCCCCGGTACCAAGCGATGAAGACGCCGTTGTCGCAGATCTCGTGGCGGGTCACCGCGCTCTCTTCGGCGAACACGACGTCGATCGGACAGATGTCGCGGCAGTCGAACAGTGCGACCAGAGCGGTCAGCAGCGAATCGCGATAGTCGCGGATCATCTCTTCCATCGGTACGCCGCGCAGGCGGGGTAGCAGCCGCCGGTCGGCGACTCGTCGCCGAACCGCCTTGTCGAAGGCCGGTGAGATCATCCGCACCACAACCTGATCGGGCGGATTGTCGCTCTCCCGCAGCCTGGCTGGGACGTACCACGGGTTCGGGCCACTGCACGCGTAGAAGGTGGAACCCGCCATGGCTTGCTGCATATCACGGTTGAAGACCGGATCGAATCCTGTTGTGGCCGGGTAGGTGCGCTGTGGTAGGTAGGTCGAGTTGGCCTGAAAGGCGCGATCGATGACCTGATCGGACATCGCCGCGAACGATTCCCGCAGCGTCGCCTGCACGGTTTGGTCCTGGGAGCGTGTCGCGATGAGCGCGAAGAAGGTCGCGAAGATCGCCGAGGCAACCAGGTTCAAGCCGATAGCGGAAGCGATCTCGCGACCGGTGAGACTCTCGTCCAGCAGTGCCAGGAAGATGCCCACCGCGAACGTCACCACGTAGGCCAGGGCGATCGCGTAGAGCATCACTTTCTTCTGGAGTGCACTCACCCCTCGATCCTGCACGAGAACACGACGCGCTGCCGACAGTTCGGTCGCGGAATGGGGCGGCGTTGCTGCGCGCGGTGCTCGATGTCCCTGGCGGGGTAGTGATCGGACCGGGTGCCGATCCCGCGCGCGCGAGGTTGGCCGGGGTCGAGCTCGCGGGGGCGGATCTCACCTCAGTCGATCTGATGTCGGCCGACATGGTCGGAAGCGACGCGCTGGGGCTGGTACCTCGATGACGTCCGCGCCCGCTCACGCCCCATCGGCGGCGGCCGGTATCGGCTCAACCCTCGGGCGCTCTGTCACGGTCGTGCGTCGGTGTGTTCCGGACGATATGGTCGGGGTATGTCCGGGCAGCGCGGCGGCGGCTCGTTCGGGAACTACCACCTCGAACGGTTGCTGGGGCGTGGCGGTATGGGCGAGGTGTGGTTGGCGCGCGACCGCAGCGGTGCCAACGTCGCACTGAAGGTGTTGTCCACGACGTATTCGGCGGATCCGGCCTATCAGCGTCGCTTCGAGCGAGAGGCACGGCTGGGAGTGCAGTTGCGCAATCCGCACATCGTGCCCATTCGCAACTTCGGTGCGGTCGAGGGGCACCTGTTCCTGGAGATGGCCTATATCGAGGGCGTCGATCTGGCCACGCGGCTGCGGTCGGGCGCGCTCGCACCGGACCGGGCTGTAGAGGTCATCGCCCAGGCCGCTGAGGCACTGGATGCCGCGCACGCTGCCGGGCTCGTTCATCGGGATGTGAAGCCGGCCAACATTCTCGAGCACACCAGCGGTTTCGTCTATTTGATCGACTTCGGCATCGCCCGGGGCGCCGATGGCACCGCGATCACCGGCACCGGCCAGGTCGTCGGCACGTTGCAGTACATGGCGCCGGAACGGTTCGACGGCACGCTCGACGCCCGCTCCGATATCTATTCGCTGGCCTGCGTGCTCTACGAAACCCTCACCGGACGCCTGCCCTACGGCGACGGAAATCCGGCACAGCAGATGCGCGCGCACCTGGTCTCCACACCACCGCAGGCCTCGCGT
Source organism: Nocardia sp. bgisy134 (assembly GCF_057708325.1). Taxonomy (NCBI): domain Bacteria; kingdom Bacillati; phylum Actinomycetota; class Actinomycetes; order Mycobacteriales; family Nocardiaceae; genus Nocardia; species Nocardia sp. bgisy134. Next base: position 327,685 of record NZ_JBYIRW010000004.1, on the reverse strand, counting down.
GCCGCCGCTGGCGTCCCCGCCGCACTCGACGCCGTGATCGCCCGCGGCATGGCCAAGGATCCGCGCGACCGCTACGCCACTGCGGGGGAATTCGCCGCCGCGGCACGCGAGGCCCTCGGCCTGCCTGCGCCGGCCCGACCACCCCCACCGGTGCTGCACCAGGCCGCGTCGAATACGCGCCCCGCGACTCTCGTCATGACCGCCGTGGGCCCGACAGCGACCGAGAAAGTGGCGACCGAGAAACGCGAGTCCCCGCCATTCCCGCCCGCGCCACAGCCCGATCATCGGCGAAGCCCTTCGAGGTGGATTGCCTTCGCCGCCGGGGCAGCCGCCGTCGTCGTGGTGGCACTGTGGCTGCTGGCCGGCGGCATCGACATCGGGTCCGCCCCGGGTCCGAACACGACGACCCCCGAAGCCGCCGCTCCGGCGACGACCGCTCCGCTGCCCTCTCCGGCCGAGGCACCGCCCCTCGACACAGCAGGCACCGTGCGAGACGGAAATTTCGCGTTCACCGTGACCGACACGGTTTCCGGCGTGCCCATCAGCGGCTCGGCTGCCGCGGGCGGTTCGTACACCATCGTGACGTTGACGGTCACCAATGTGTCCGATCACCAGCAGGCTTTCACCGTCGCTGATCAGCGCCTGGTCACCGCCGGTGGCCGCTCGGTCGCACCCGAGGTCGCCGCGACCGCCGAACTCAACCCTTCCGGCACCGACCCGATCGCGCTCGATCCCGGCCGCACCGCCACGATCCGGCTGGCCTTCGACCTTCCGGGCAAAGACAAAAAGAACGACAAGAAGAACGACAAGAAACAGGACGCTCCGAGCCACCTGGAGCTGCACGGCGGCCCGACGACCTCGGGCGTGATCGTGCCCATCCGCTAGCCGCCCAGGAAGCGCTGGGTGGCGTCGTAGACGTCGCGTTGGTAGGCACGATCGCGGGAGCGGGCCGAGGACAGCTCGACACGTCCGGTGTCCACGGCGCGGACCGCACGGATATAGCTGCCGCTGGGGTGTGCGGCGGGGCGGGTGGCCGTGGCGACCACCGTGCGCGCGGGCCGCTCGGGGGAGGACATCAACGGTGCGCCGACGAGGCCGATCAGGTGCAGCGGACCGCCCGCACTGCGCTGGAATCCGGTGCGCACGACCCCCGGATCCACCGCGTACACCGCGATCCGGTCACGCCACCGTTCGGCCAGCGCGTAGGTGTAGGCGAGGTTGGCGAGTTTGCTCGACGCGTACGCGCGCATCTGCGTCCACTCTCCCGGAAGCGCCCAGTCCTGGATCGGGCGGGCCCGCGCTTCCAGGTACGAGGTCATCATGATCACCCGCGCTGGTGAATTCCCCTGTTCACCAATCGGTTTCAGGAGCGATTCGAGGCCGCGAGTAAGTCCGGCGACCGCCAGGTGATTGACGGCAACGGTCCGTTCGACGCCGTCCACGGTGAGGCCGTGCCGATCGAACGCGGCGCCCGCGTTGTTGACCAGGACGCTGAGGCCGTCCGGCGCGGCGCGGTGCACCTGATCGACCAGTCGCCGCACCCCCGAACGTGTTTCGAGGTCGGCATCGACGGGAATCAGGCCGCCCGGCACGTCGCCCATGCGCGCTGCCGCGTCTTGCGCACGCTCCGCGCTGCGCCCGTGCACCAGGACGGTCCAGCCGAGCCGCGCCAGCGTGCGACCAACCGAAAATCCGATACCGCCGGTCGCTCCGGTCACCAGTGCGGTCGAAGCCGAGGGGACCCTCAATGGATTCGTTGTGTCCATTGCTCTTATTCTCGGAGCACAGAATGGAATGACAATACCAAAATCGAGTCCGGAGAAGTCCGATGCCCGCGTCCCCCGACACCCTGACCGCCAAAGGACTACGTAGCCGCGCCAGGATCGTCGACGCCGCCACGCGCCTGATGCTCGCGAACGGTGCGCACGACACCACGATGGAGGCGATCCAGCACGAGGCGGGCGTCAGCGCATCGCAGCTCTATCACTACTTCGACAACAAACGGGACCTGCTCGCGGCGGTCATCCAAGCGAGCACCGAGGTCGTGATCGCCAACAAGTGGCTGCTCGATATGCGCTCGCTACACGATCTGCGCGCGTGGCGGGATGCGGTGGTCGCCGCGGCGCGCGCGACCGGCTGTCGCACCGGGTGTCCGCTGGCCTCCTTCGCCGAGGACATCCCCGATACCGACCCGGAACTCCTCGAACTGGTGGCCGCCGGATTACGCCGCCTCACCGCCGCCGTCGCCGACGGCCTCACCGCCATGCGCGATGCGGGAGAACTGCGCCCGGACGCCGATATCGACCGCCTGGCGCTCGTCGTCGTCACCGCCTACGAGGGTGGCATGCTCGTCTCCCGGGCCCAGCGCGAACCCGCTCCGCTGGAGGCGGCGCTCGACGCCGCCGTCGCCTGTGTCGAGACACAGGCCGTTCGCACGGATCGGTGACGTCGAACGGATCGCGGCCCCAACGACAGCCCACACCGACCCCACGACCACCTACTTCGCAAGACGACCTAGGCCGTCAGTCGTGTCATCCGCGGCAGGCAACGCCGCCTGACCGCACCTCACCACAGGTGCAGGAAGCTCCGGACGTCGTCATAGCCGTCGAGGGCCCGACCGTCCACGTCCGACGGGTCGGCCTCGGCACGCGCCGTCAGTGACTTCATCAGTGCAAGGGGCTTCCTCGCTGAGATGCCCGAAACGCCGAGCGGTGTGTCCGAGGCACAGGCCGGCCAGGCCGAGCAACGGACTACCCGGCACAGCCCGTGTCCCGACCTGCACGCACCAGTGCTCGACGAACTCCACATCGTTACGTCGCCGAAATCGAGTAGCGCACTACTCAAGTCAAACGTGTTCCGTCGCGCGTAGCTTCGCCATCGGCGAGGACCGGCAGGGCAGGAGGGGCCGATGGACAGCTTCTATACCGTCATCCGTGGCGACACATTGTTCGGCATCGCGCAGCGGTTCTACGGCGACGGCAACAAGTTTCCGATCATTGCCCGAGCGAACGGCATCGCCGATCCCGGCCGGATCTTCCCGGGGCAGGTGCTGCGGATTCCGGACCTCACGCCGCCGGATCCTGGGCCGGGTCCCGACCCGCAAGAACCGCCCGACCCGGTCGAGTTCCGGTTGCTGCGGCCGGCGGACCTGTTGAACGTGCAGTGCGTCGCGATCGGGTGCCGGGTCGTCGCCGACGGGGCCGCTCCCACGGAGCCGTTGGCGCGGCACACTGTCGTCCACGGCGACAACCTCTGGAATCTGGCCGTCCACTACTACGGCGACGGCCGGTTGTATCGGCTGATCGCGGAGGCCAACCATATCCCGAACCCGAGCCTCATCCGCCCTGGCCAGGTCCTGATCATTCCGCGGCGGCCAGGCCCGCCACCGCCTCCTCCGCCGGTGACGCACGTCGTAGTCGCAGGGGACACGCTGTGGGATCTGGCTCAGCGCTTCTACGGAAACCCGTTCCGGTATCGCGAGATCGCCGCCGCCAACCACATCGCCAACCCGTCGTTGATCTTCCCCGGCCAGGTCCTTGTCATCCCCGGCATCGGCGGCCCCCCGCCGCCGCCAACGGTTACCCGTCTGGTCGCCGTTACCGACAACGCACATCTGATCGTCACCTTCGGCCCGCAGAACGTCTATGAAGAGGCAACGCTCGACGATCCGCTGCACCAGCCACCCAATACCCCTGATGTTGCTCGGGCACGCGCCGCCACCGATTCGCGCGTGGTGTTCGAACTCCACAAGAAAACAGAGATTCCGTTCACCGTGTCCGGGGTGTTGAAGGCGTTGAGCACGCTCGGTCTGCGGGTGCCGCCGCTGGCGGTGCCCCGACTGGAGGCCAACCAACAGCGACCACCCGAGGCGCTGGTGCCGCCCGCGGCACCCAAAGACGACCAGACGGCGATCGAGGCGCCGTATCGGCTGATCGTCTCGCCGGACGTGAACGGCGGTTTCACCCACGCGGCCGATGCCGCAACGGCGCCAAGCGATTCCAACCGGGTCGAGCTGTGGCACTCTCGGTTGGGAGTGCGCCGGATTGTCGACGGCAAGTTCGTCGGTGTCGACGAGAACGACGACAAGCTTCGAACGGTCCGTGCCGTGTGGACGCGGGACGACGACGACACCCAGGACGCCGACCCCGACTACGGCTCGCTGACGCCGGCCGACAGAAGGGCCATTGTCCGGCAGACCGCGAATCCGAAGCCGAACGACGGCCAGACGGTCATCGAGCCCGAACCACTCACGGTCGAGAAGCTGTTCCTTTCCGCGCTGGGCGCGTGGGTCGACTGGCGGGTGGCGTGGCCGCGGTCGGCCGAGTACACCGGGTTTCACTTGTCGGCGTACCGCCATCTGGCGCCGATGGGCCGCGACAGCTACGTCCGCGTCGAAACACCGATCTACCTCTTCCCGTTCGGACACCGCGGCACGCTGGTCAAGCTCACCGAGCGCAGGATCAAGGCGGCCGACGGTGATCAGGCGGCGCACCTGTTCAAGCGTTATTTCATTGTGCTGCGCGAGCACACGAGGAGTTACGAGAACGAGCGACTGAACCGGCTGCCGTTCAAGAGGGTATCGATCGACCCGCTGGTGTCTCCGGACATCAACCAACCGCCCGACCCGGCGACGACGTCTTTCGTGCCCGAAGTGGGGGCCGACCAGTATCTGTGGAAGATCACCGCCGTCGACTGGGCGGACCGCGTGATCACCATGGCGACAGCGCTTGTGGCCGTGCCGGAGGGTGCCCCAGGGGGCGCGCTGACAACGTGGAATGACGAAATCGCCAAACACAAGTCGATTGACGTGGGCGGTGTCGAGGTCGCTTTCGCCAAGGCGAAGACCCCCGGCGACACCACGGCTCGGCTACAGTTCCTCGACCTCACCGGCGACCCCTTCCCGCTCACCAGCACGCCGTGGATGGTGAAGGCGCACATCACGATTCCCGCTCTGGCGACCGTGAATCGGGGCGGTGGTCCTGTGGCCGTCAAGTACGAGGACGCGTACACGGCCGCCGGCTTCGAGAACGACGATCCGGCGCAGATCTTCTTGGTCCTCGACCAGGAGAACAAGCTGAACTTCTCCGGTGGCAGCGACCGCGGCGGCGGATTCGTCGAGCCGAACGTGGCGATCAACGCGATCTCGCGTACACAGGGTGCGGTCGGTGACAAGGGCGCACCCAACGGCATCAAGGACAACAAATTCAATCCCGGCGCCTTCCTGGGCCAAGCGCTGCCGAAGTTGTTCGGTCTGTTCGACCTGAAAGACATCCTGCTCGAGGGCCGTCCGCTCAGCGAGGCCCCGAAGCTCATCGCAGACCAACTCGACTTCATCGGCTCCGTCGGCGCCGATTACGCAAACCTGGTCGCCGGGCTCCAGAAGGCGCGCGCGACGCTGGACGTCGACATCGCGGCGGCCACCACCGCAGGCGCCGAACAGCGGCTGCAGGCCCTGCGCAACCAGACGCAGCTCGCCATCGACAAGCTGGCCGCCAAACCCGTTCAACCGTTGGTCGATTCGCTGATCAAGATCGCCAAGGGCGAAGCGAACTCCGCCGGAAACCTGCCGTCTGAGCTTCAGCAAGCGTTGGGTGAGGTGAAGGCACTGACGGCCAACCAGTTCCTGCCTGCCTATCTGCGCGCGCTGATCGAGCGGCCGTACAAGGCGTTGGACAGCGCGTTGACACTCGCGCAGGGCAACAAATTGATCGAGGCGCTGAAGAATCCGCTGGAGGGGTCGACGGTCCGGTACGAGTGGACGCCGACGATCAAGGGTTGGGGACCGGCGCCGGGCGACGACAACCTCGTGTTCATTCCCGCAAGGCCGGACCAGGCCCTGACGATCGCCGTCGAGGTCCGCGTCCCGAAGGAGGGTGACCCGCAGTCCGACGTCAGTGCGCAGCTGCGAAACTTCCGGCTGCAGCTGCTGCCCGGCGCACCGCTGATGTCGATGACGTTCAGCCGCATCGGTTTCCGTGTCGCCACCGGGGGCAAACCCGAGGTCGACGTTCAGTTCGACAAGCTGGAGTTCCTCGGAGCGCTTGGCTTCATCGAGAAACTGCGCCGACTCATCCCGTTCGACGGCTTCGCCGACCCGCCGTACGTCGACATCTCCCCGGCGGGCGCCACCGCGGGGTTCGAGCTCGCGCTGCCCAGCGTCGCGGTCGGTGTGTTCACGCTGGAAAACATCGCGCTGTCGGCTGACTGCCGGGTGCCGTTCCTCGGCGAGGCCGTCACCGTTGGCTTCGGCTTCTGCAGCAAGGAATCCCCGTTCCGGCTGACGGTCATGGCGATCGGAGGCGGCGGATGGGTCGCTATCCGCTTGGCGCCCAAGGGCTTGGTGATGCTCGAGATGGGGCTGGAGGCCGGCGCGTCGCTGAGCGTCGACCTCGGCGTGGCCTCGGGTTCGGTGTCTGTGATGATCGGCGTGTTTTTGCGGCTCGAAGGCGAAAAGGGCCAGCTGACCGGATACTTCCGCATCCGCGGTGAGGTCGAGGTGCTCGGCATCGCGTCGGCGTCGATCACCCTCGAGCTGTCACTGACGTATGACTTTGCCTCGGGCAAGCTCGTCGGCCGGGCCAGCCTTCGGGTCGAGATCGAGATCGCGTTCTTTTCCGCGTCCGTCGAAATCACCTGCGAACGAAAACTGGCCGGCTCCAAGGGAGATCCGACGCTGGCCATGATCATGCCGCCGACCGAGGGTGGTCAAGCGATGTGGGATCAATACTTCTCAACCTTTGCGATCGGAGCGTAGGTTATGGCAACCACCCGGGTGATGACGACCGTCCTGCCGTACTCGGTCGACCCGAACGACCCATTCCACATTTCGCTGTACTTCACTCATCGGCTGGAGGGCGGCGGCACGCTCGCCGACTACGCCGTGATGGTCAACTGGGTGAAGTCGTTGCGTGAGGCGACGTTCCGGCTGCACACGGATTCGAGCCCGTCGGCCATCAGTTGCACGCCGCTGCTGAATCCGGATCCCGATCCACGCATCGTGCCGCCCAGTGAATCCGCCTGGGCAACAGCGTTTCCCGCGAGCACCAAGGTCCGCGATTTCCCGAAGCCGGTCGTGACCGAGACCCCATGGCGTTCGTACCCGGCGAACAGAATGCGCGACCACGCCCTCGACGCGCACTACACGTCGGCATGCTCGTGCCCGGTCAACCGTCCCAGCGTCGCCGGCAATCGATTGGCCGAAGCGACACTCGACGTGTTCAGAGAAGCCAGGCCCGGCAACGGTCTGATCGACGCGTTGAGCCGCTATCCGGAGGCCGTCGCCGGCCACCGGAACGACCTGACCGTCGGCCAGGACAACGCCTCCCGTGCGGCGATCGATCCGCCCCGTCCGACACCGGCGATCTTCGACCCCGACGCCGGTCCCGATCTTCACGTTTTCGATGTCGTGACGCCGCAACCCTGGCGTTCCCCCATCGAACTTCTGCTCGCCGATCGAACGCTCGATGCAGACATCACCGCGTTCCTGGACCGCCTGCTAGCCGAACCGCAACTGATCAACAGTCCCATGAAGCGAATGCTGGCCGACGTGCACGCCGCGCAGAAATACTACAACCGGCCGGAAGAGGCCAAGGAGTACAAGGACAAGCCCGTCGCAGGCCAGCCAGAACCGCCGCGCACACCGCACGACACCCCGGATTTCCACGAACGGGCGTCGTCGACGGCCAACGTTCCCACCCTCGCCCGCAAGCTGGGCTTCGTCGTCGACGTGCGGGTGCAGGATCTGGATGCCCTGCGCAACGCCACCCTGATCCGGTGCGATGTGATCGTCGACGGTGCCGAGGAGTACCTGTCGCCCGAAACGCATTGCATGACAGTGGGTTCACGCTTCCTGGCCAAGCCGGCCAGCGACCGGTGGCGCGTCGGGCGTCTCGGGCTGGGTGACCCAGAGCGGTATCGGGTGATGGATCTGGATCCCGATGCGGCCGGGCTGTCCCTCGAGCAACTGCTGCGCGACGTGGTGCGGGCGCTGGCGACCGAGGCCAACGGGGATCCGGCAACATTCGCCCCGGCAGCACTGCGGGCGACGGGATTCTGCCTCGCCGAGCTGAGTCGGCCCGACGACCTTCGGGTCCGGCTGCAACAGGCCCAAGATCTCGACCCGGTCGTGGAGGTGCCCGGCACCGCGCAGACGCGGCATCAATTCCACTTCGAGGGGCTGCATCGCGGCAACCGCGTCGAGGTGTGGGACGACGTCACCAAGATGTGGCATAGCCTGCACGAGCGGCGAGTGCGCGCGTCGTTCGACGACAAGTCCATCCTCGACGGCGTCCGCGACGTCGGCTACCTGCAGAACCCGCCGATGAATCGGGTGCCCGGCAACGCCAACAACCCGTACTACATCCACGAGGTGCTCGCAGGGTGGGATGGCTGGAGCCTCTCGGCGCCGCGGCCGGGGAAGATGATCATCCACCGCAACGGCAGGGAAGAGGTCACCGCGAAGCCGGAGGACGTCACCGACCAATCCGGCCAGCCACCCGGCATCGAGGTGCGGTCGACCGCCGAGACGAAATCGCTTCCGGCGCTGCGCTATGGGCGGAAGTATTCGTTCCGCATCTCGGGAGTCGACCTGGCGGGCAACAGCGTTCCCATGGATCCTCTCTCCACCGGTGAGCCGGCGGACGGGATGGTTGCGGCCGCGTCTGCCCATCTCGACGTGCTGCGCGCCGATGCCAGGCAACGGGAAGAGGCCGGCGTGTTCGTAACGCTGCGTACCGATCTCGCGCAGACTCGGGCGCCGCATCCCGAAGGCGTGCCCGGCGAGATCGAACGCGCGACGGCGTCGGCGGTCGAGCACGCGTTGTCGGGGCGGATGAACCCGCAGTTGGACATCGAACCCGAGAAGCTGGCCGGGCTCTTCAGCGACTCGGGTGATCCGGACACGGTGAGCACACCGCGACCGTTCTTCCGGTGGGACCCGATCCCGGCGCCGACGCTGGTTCCGCGGGTCGCGTACACGCCGGGTGAATCGTTGCAGCGCATGGTCATCCGCACCGGGCTGGTCGGCAGTCCCGGCCTGTGTCAGCGTCACGTGGTGCCGCCGAAGGGCAGCCAGATGGAGGCCGAACTCGACGGACGCTTCGACGCGTTGATGCGGGCCGGGAATCACACCCGCGCATATGCCGTCGCGCTCAAGGAGCGAGGCAACCTCTTCAATACCCGGATTCAGGACCTGAACTCCCCCACCGGAACCATCACGCAGCCGGGGATGGCGCTGCTGGCCACTCCGGGCGCGACCGATCTGGTGACGCTCGACGACCTTCAGGTTCCGAATGGACCGAACAGCCAGCCGGCCGAGGGCCAGTACGTCGTGCACGACGTCGACAATCTCGTGCTGCCATATCTGCCGGACCCGATGGCCGACGGTGTGGCGCTGGTGTTCTATGAGTCCGGCGCGGACCACCGCATGGCCAATCCCCGTGTGCTGCAGTCGGTCGTCATCCAGTACTCCGGCCAGTGGCCGGAGCTGCAACCTCTGCGTCTGGTGCTGCACAACGCTCCGCGGCTGGACGCCAAGCAGGACGGCAACGTGATCAACGTCGGCCTACCCCCGGGTGAGCAGGTGGCGGTGGCGTTCTCCACGACACTGGATGCCGAGCACCTGGAGAAGATGGCGCTGTGGAAGCTACATCCGGTGCAGGATCCGAATGTACCTGAGGCGGACCGGAAAACGCTCGAACAGGCCGCCCGGGACGGCTGGTTGTGGTGGCTGACCCCCGACGAGAAGCTTCGCCTGGTGCACGCCACCGCGCGGCCGGCGCGGCCGCCGGTGATCACGCGGCTGGTCGCAGAACCGCGCTCGGCGAACATCCCGACCGCCAATCTCGACGGTGTGATCGACGTTCACGGGGCCAGCACCGAGAAGGTCGAACTGCGTGCCCGGTGGGACGATCTGATCGACGATCCGGCCAGCGAGCAGCCCAAGGTCTCCACGTCGAAGGAGATCGTCGTCGACCATCGGATCGAGGAGCACGAGCGGTACTCGATGCTCACTTTGCAGCCGGATGCCGAAAACGTGGGGAAGCGGCGCAGCGAGGTCAACATACGGACCGCCATCCACAAGCTGCCGGACACCAAGGCACGCACGGTCAATTATCGGTTGTTCGGCACGTCGCGCTATCGGGAGTTCTTCCTGCCCAACGAACTTCCGCCGGCCGACGACGAAGCATCGGGCGGCAACGAGGTCGCGGTGAACATCCCAAGTAGCGCACGGCCCAGTCTTCCGGTCGTGCATTCGGTGATCCCGATGTTCATGTGGGAGCAGACGACCGAGCCCGAGCATCCGTTCGCGATCCGGCGGATCCGTCGCAGCGGAGTCCGCATTTGGCTCGAGCGCGGGTGGTATTCGAGCGGCGACGGTGAGCTGTTGGCCGTGCTCACCACCGGTGAGCCGGGACTCACGCCGGACGAGAAGGTCAGCCTGTGGGCGCGAGATCCGATCATCGCCGGACCCAAGATGACGAACACCTATGAGGTACCCGTTCTTCCGGCATGGCAGCAACGTGCCGCACAGCTGGCGTTGACACCGTTGGGCGAGCCGGGCCGGCCCGTGATGCATGTCGTCAGGCAACGCAAGTCGGACAAGTTCGCGGATCGGGACAAGGTCGTCAACGCGTACATGTTCCGGCCGGAGTTCCACGACGGGCGCAAACTGTGGTTCGTCGATGTGATCCTCGATTCGGGGAATGCGGTCTGGCCGTTCCTGCGGCTGTCGATGGCTCGGTATCAACCCAATTCGATTGTCGGGATGGAGTTCTCGGAGATCGTTGCGACGGACTTCGTGCAGCTTGCGCCCGAGCGGATCGCGACGCTGAGCCGGCCGGAGTCCGACGAAGTCCGAGTCACGGTCACGGGTGTGACCGCCGTGACGGCCGAGCCGGGCGCCGAGAAGCCGGTGAAGCCCACCGACACCGCGTCGCTGCGGACAGGGCTGACGAAGTCGCGGCGAGTGACGGCGACCCTGCAGGCGCGAGCCGCGGGCGCCAAGTCCGACCTCGATTGGACCGACGTCCGTTCCGTGGACTGCGAATTGGCCGGTGTCGACGCGACGTCGTTCAAGACTTCTTGGACAGGCGTGCTGAAACTGGAGCCCGCCGAGCAGCTGCTCACCCCGGGCACCTCGGACGACCTGCGTGTGCTGGTCGAGGAGTTCGAGAAGCTGGCCGCCGACCCGAAGCCCGGTGAGCAGACGCTGTCTACCACCGAGCGGCTGGTCTATGCGGATCACATCGCACTGTAAGGAGAAAGCCGTGGCAGAACCATTTCCCACACCGTTCGAGACATTGCTTGCCGACGACCCGGTGATGACGGTGTCGTTGCAAACCGCGATCGAAAAGGCACTTGTAGAATTCCCCAGCCTCGAGCGGCCGTTCCGAACCGCGATCTCGTTGGTTGCAGTGGATGAAACGACGTCGCCGACGAGCTTCCAGCACGGCGGGGTGGCGTTCGGGCGCACCTTCTTCTCCGCCAGCCTGCTCAAGGTCGCCGCGATGTACGCAGCCTTTCAGCTTCGCAAGCAGGTGAACGATTTCTCGGCAGAGCAGTCTCCCGGGACAGCGGCGGAATTGTTCAACGGTGTGAAGGCCAGTTTCGACGACACGATCGCGGATGCAGTACCTCAGGTGAACAGCACGCCGGGTATCACCCGAGACATGAAGGTGCCCAAGTACACCCAGATTTTCACGGCCGGCGATACGGGTGCCGGCCTCGTTGCCGATTTCACGAACACCTTCCGCACCAACATGCGCCGGATGATCGTCAATAGCGACAACGCAGCAGCCGCGGAGTGTGTGAAGGCGCTCGGGTACAGCTGGATCAACGGCACGTTGCAGGCCGGCGGATTCTTCTTCCCACCTGCGCGAGACGGAATCTGGCTGGGCGGCACCTTCACCGGAGCCTTTCCACCGGTGCGGATTCCGTGCGTGAACGACGTCGACACGGCCCAGGGGGCGAGCACCTTCGATGTCGCGAACATGTACGCGCACATCTTGAACGGCACCTTGGTCGATGCGGCCAGCTCCGACGACTTCAGCGCGCACCTGCAGGTGTCCGCGTCGGCCGGCGCGGACCCCTCGTTCATGGACAAGACTCGGCGACCGCAACTGCCCTTCCGCAACTTCTCCGTCACCCACACCAAGATCGGCAGCGGCCCCCTCAAGGACGGAAGGACCGTGCTGTCGGAGGGGACGGTGGTCGAGCACATGGGGACCGACCGCAGGTTCATCGCGGTGTGGCAGAACACCTTCAAGGACGACGATTCCGTGTTCGCCATGGGTTTCATCGTCGAGCGCGCCATCGAATTGTTCCTCGCCGGCCCCTGACCAGCCCGTCGACGGCAATCTCCCGTCAGCCCGGTAAGGCGATTCAGTCTCTGCTTTTCCCACCAGCAACCACGTCTCAGCAAAATACAGTCGCCCCGGGGTGACGAATGCTGTCCCGACGGCCGGACCGTGGTCTACTGCGGTGCGTGGTCTGGCTCGAGGACCTGGCCCGCAATATGGCTGACATCTCCGCCGGTGCGTGGACCGCGCTTGCGGCCTGGCTGTCCGTCATCGCCGCCCTGGTGTATGCGTGGCGTCAGCATCAGCGGGCCGAGCAGCAGACCGACACCAGCATCTCCATGTCGAGCAGCTTGCCGAAGTGTGGTGAATCGTCCTCGGGAAGCACGATTTCGATGAGCAGCACTCGGCCTTCCGGTGCGATCCGGCTGCGAACGTTGCGCAGGATCTGCACTGCTTCGGCGTCGTCGAAACTCTCCACGACGTGCTTGAGGACGTAGGCATCGCCGCCCGCGGGGACGGTGTCGAAGAAAGATCCCGATTCGATGGTGACGCGGTCGGCGACGCCGTGCTCGTTCAGCAGCGCCGGTGCGCCTTCGGTCACCGAGGGTAGATCGAACAGGATTCCGTCGGCTTGCGGCGCCTGGTGCAGGATCGCGGCCGGCAGGCGACCGTGACCACCGCCCACGTCGACGATCGTGCGAAACGCGTGGAAGTCGTACACGGCGAGAATCGCGGGGATCGACATGTTCGTGACGGTGGTCATGGCGTCGTCGAAGATGTCGCCGAGCTCGCGTGTCCACAGAATTGGACACATTCACCGTTCGGGGAGCAGCGTTCCCAGCGGTCCGAGGTCGATGTTCAGATCCTCGGGGGTGAGTCCGAAATGGTCGCGCAGTTCGGCCATGCGCTGCTCGAGCAGCATCAGGGTGGTGCCGATGCGCTCGATCTGCTCCTCGCTGAGGTCGCCGTCGTCCACGCGACGCAACGCCTGGCGCTCCATCAACTGGCGCAACAGTTCCACGAGGGTGAGCACGAGCGTGACGAGTCCGCGTTCGACGGATTCGGGATCGGTGTCGATACGCGGTGAAAGACCGTCGAACTCAGTCATCCGGGGGTGGCTCCAGTGCGCTGTGCGAGGCGGACTCGAGCGGGGACAAGGCGCTGACCGAGGAGATCAGCGCACGCAGCGAGATCTGGACCATGTCGACGTCCGCGATGGAGAGCTTGATGTCGCCGGTGATGACGACGCCGCCCGCCAGCACCCGATCCAGCAGGTCGACGAGCGCGACGCGGCGCTCGCTGTCGGTGCGCGTCATGGCGTCTCCCGTTCCGCGCCGGCGAACGAATACGGCGGCCACGGTCCGGTGAGCTCGAGCCGGATACCCGGAAATTGGTTCCCGAGATCCTCGACCGCCGAGGCGAATTCGTCCGCGCGGTCGTCGTCGACCAGGTAGGTGCCGTTGAGCACCATCCAGTCCCGGCGGCCGTTCAGTACGGGATCCGTCACCGGCTGACGCCGACCCGCCGCCGCCTGCCGGACCAACAGTTCGTGGATTCGATCGGCGCGCTCGGCCGCGTCGCGTTCGACGGTTTCCTGCGCCGACAACTGCGCGCGCCTCCGCAGCAGATAAGCCGTTCCCGCGCCGCCTCTTTCGGTCCGGGCCAGATCGGCCTCGGCCACCGCGGCGGTGAGCGCGGCGCGGTCGCCGTAGGCTTTGACGCCCCACTCGGTCCGTCCGCGAATCAGGTCCAGAGCCGACTCGAATGCCGCGTGGCGTTCGTCGAGCATGCCGCGCACTCGATCGTCGTCCAGGAAGACGACGGCCAATCGCAACGGCACGGCCGTGCCGCGTCGCGCCAGCGCGGAGACGACGGCGTCGTGGGCCCGAGCCGTCGCCTCCAGCCATGCCAGATCTTCCAGATTCCGGCGCAGCGGCTCGTCGCCGAAGACCGCCAGCGGCACCGACCCCACGACCGCCGCGAGATCGCCGGATACCACCGTGCGCACCGCCTCCCCGGCCACGCCGGTCAGGTCGCCCACGTCATCCCCGAGGTCCTCGGCGCTGGTCACCGCGTACAGCCACACTCCGGAGCCGTCAGTCACGGTCCCGCTCTTCCTGCGGTTCGCGTGCGCGCTCGATGGGCTTGCGGGTGACATCGCGCTGCTCCAGTTCCGCGATCCGATCGCGCAGCTTTTGGTTCTCGAGTTCGAGATCGTGATCCTGCCGCTCGAGGCTACGAGCCTTGCTGTTGAGCCAGGGATCGGTCTCCCACCAGTCGATGCCCACCGCCTTCGCTGTCTCCAGCGACGCGATCACCAATCGCAGCTTGATCGTGAGGAGCTCGATGTCGAGCAGATTGACCTGAATGTCGCCCGCGATGACCAGCCCTTTGTCGAGGACCCGCTCGAGGATGTCGCCGAGATTCGTCGACCGGTGGCCTGCGCCGTACGGCTCTGGCACCGACGATCCGCTGTTCACGACAGTCATGGCGTACCCCTGACTCCGATGTCGGTGCTGCCGCGGCTGTAACGCCGGGTTCTGCGATACGCCAACAGGTTCCCGTCCAGGTCGAGCTCCACCTCGTAGAGCGCGAGCATGTCCGCCGACGAGGGGATGCGGCGGTCCTCCAGCACCTCGACCTCCACCAGCCAGCCCTCCTCGAGGGGCTCGGCCGAGGTCGCCCCCTCGGCGTCCTTCGAGGTCAGCTCGGCCAGCTGCGCGATCGCTGCCGCGGCGGCCTGTGCGGCCGTCCGGGATCCCGATCGATCCGATCGGCCGCCGCCGTCCTCGGTGTCGTCGTCCGCTTTCCTGGCGCTCACTCGGATCATCCCTTCCCGTCAGGTGGTGCCGTGCCGCCGCTCGGGCGCATCATCCGGTCGAGGACGGCCTGCTGGGCCTGCGCGTGCTCTTCCTCGGACAGCTGCCCGGCCGCCGCGGCCTCGTCGATCGCCTCGAGCTCACGCCGGATGGTCGCCGGATCGTGCAGCTGTCGTTCGACTTCGTCCTGGATGATCTGACCGACCCAGATCACGCCGCGGACCGGGGCGAGCGGCAACGTCAAGATCGACGACAGCAAACCCACGGGTCAGCCCTCCGGTGCGCGCTTCATCACGAAGTCGTAGGCTGCCATCGGGCCGAGCAAAGATAGGTCGACGCGGTCGTCCCATTCGTCGGCGAGCCCGGCCAACACATCCTCGAGGTCGCCCTGCTTGGACAGCTCGATGAGGGCCGCCACGTGTACGGCGTCCTGCTCATGGGTCGGCGTCCGCTCGTTGACGAGGGGTTCCAGCGGTTCGAGCGCATCGAGCACCCGACGGGTGTCCTGGGCGCGTTTCGACTCGATGCCCTGGTTGATGATCTCGCCGAGTGCCATCCGGGCGTCCCGGGTGGCGTCCGCCGACTTGTCTCGGATTTCGTCGCGTAACCGAGCCGCTTCGGGGGTTTCGCCAAGCAGTTCCCGCAGGATCGTCTTTTCGACGTAGCGACCCTTGATCACGAACTGCGCGCGGCCCTCCAATTCCTCCAGCGCTGTGCGGAACTCGTCGTGATTGGCTTCCAGCAGCTCCTTCTCCACCGCCTCCGCGTCGGACATGACGGCGCCGAACCGCAGCGGCAGTACCGGCGTCACCGCGGCCGAGCCGTCCAGCAGCTCCGCGTGCGCGGTCATGTCGGCAGGGGTGCCGAGCGGGCGGTCGGTCGAGATCTCGCTGACCAACGCGGCGATCTCCCCGTGTCGCACCACGCTGACGCCGTGGTCGCCGACACCGGAGGCATGCTCTTCGGGCTCCACGTCCGAGGGCACGATGCCGTAGACGTACACCGCGGTACGCCCAGCGCTTTCTTTTCCTCGCGCTTCGGTCGCTTGTTCGGTGGACATCAATCCTCCTTGCGTCTCGACGACCGGCTCTGCTTCTGGCGCCTCGCCTCGACGTCGTCCATGAAGTTCAGGACTTTCTCGCCCGCGGCCTCGAGTGCGCCCTGGGTCTTGTGCTTGGCTCCGCCGCTGGCGACCTCCCCGACCAGGTCAGGCAGTCCCTTCGGCTCGGTGTCGGAGATTTCCAGTCGATTGACGGCCTCGGCGAATCGCAGATAAGTGTCGACGCTGGCCACCACGACTCTGGCGTCGATGGTCACCAGTTCGATACCGACCAGCGACACGCGCACGAACGCGTCGATGACCAGTCCCTTGTCCAGAATGGTGTCGATGACGTCGGCCAAGCCCGAAGCGTTCGGGCGGGTGGCCACGCCACCGCCACCGGCAGGTTCGATAGTCATGCCTCTTGCCTCCTCCGCGCGGTCGATCGGCGTGCCGGTGTGGCGCGCCTGCTCGCCGACGTGGTGCGACGACTCGTCGACGCGGTCCGACGGCGCGCCGCGGGCCGACGGGCAGGGCGCTCGTCTTCCTCGTCTTCGTCGAATTCGTCGCGTTCCTCGTCTTCGTCGCGCACTTCGTCTTCGTCTTCGTCGCGTTCTTCGTCTTCGTCGGTCTCCTCGTCCTCGTCTTCGTCGCGTTCTTCGTCTCCGGCGGCTTCGTCGCGTTCTTCGTCCTCGGTCTCTTCCTGCTCCTCGCGACGAGCGGTCTCGTCGTCCTTGACCACTTTCTTGTCGCGGATCTCGCCGTGCCAGCCCATGATGTCGTCTTGGTGCAGCACGCTCTCGGTCATGACGTGACGCTGAAAATGCTTGAGCTCGAGTCGAACCCGGCGGCCTGCCGCCCGCCACAGGTTGGCGGTCTTTTCGAAGAGCCCAGCCGGGTGGTACTCGAGTACCACCATGATCCGCGTCAGATCGGGGGTGAGTTCGTGGAAGGTCACCGCGCCGTCGATGTAGCCCTTGTGGCCCTTCGAACGCCACACGATCCGCTCGAACGGCACCTGCTCGATGATGGTGGAATTCCAGGTCCGCTTGGACCAGAACACCTTGCCGGACCATTCGAGCTTCTCGTCGGAGACCTGCTCGACTTGCTGGACCTTTTTCATGAACTTCGGGAAGTCCGCGAACTGGGTCCACTGGTCGTAGGCGAGCTCGATCGGCACACCGACATCGATGTGCTCGACGATATTGGTCAACTTGAGCTTCTTGCCGCCGCTGCCCTTACCTTTGCCTCCAGTCAAGGATTCCTTGACGTCCTGGAACTTCTCCGTGGCGGTGTGCTTGAGCTTGTCCATGCCCGCGCTCATCGCCGCGCCCATCGGTGATTTGCCTTCGGCGAGCTTCTCGACGCCGGTCAACGCCGACAACAGGCTGCCACCGCCGCCTTCAGCCACCTGGGTGAGGCGATCGGCCGTCCCGGCTACCCGGCCGGCAACCCTCATGAGAGCGCGTTCGGCAATGGTTTCCGTGAGATTCCGTAACGAGTCCTGCAACTGCCCCTGCGGTGTGGCAGGCGCGGCCGCCTTCTTGGCTCGGCCTGCGGCTCCGGTCGCGGTCTTGCCGACCGTGCGGGTGACGTCTCCTAGAGCTTTCGCGGCCATCACCATCACCTCCTCGTGCGTCGTACCGGCGCGCTGTCCGCGGTACCGGCACGGGCGCGACGCTGTCGGGCGCCCGTCGGCTTACGCTCCCCGGAGCCGGACTTCTTGACCGGTGTCCGGGAGCTGGATGCCGCCGCTCGACGGCGGGTGGACGGCCGCGCGCGGGTCGACGACGACCTCTTGGCCTTCTCGGGCTCGGTGTCGTCCTCGTCCTCCCGGTCCTCGTCCGCGGATTCGTAGTCCTCTTCGGCATAGTCCTCCGCGCCTTCGGGGCGCTCGTCCTCGTCCGCCTCAGAGATCTCGCCCTGCTCCTGGAGGCGAGCGTTCAAGGCATCGATACGGTTGCTCGCGGCGGTGACCGCCGCGGCCCGCGCCGCATCCATCAGCTCGCCGCGAATCGTGTCGGTGATCTTGGTCAGTTCAGTCGACGACCCGAGCACCGAGGCACCGCGTTGCAGCAGCGCCTGCGGGCCCCCCGCCTGCCTGCTCAATCCCGCGCCCACCAACATCAGCGCAAATCGCATTTTGTGCGTGCGTCCCAGCAAGTATCCGATCCCCACCCCCGCCGCCATCCTCACTCCACACTTCATTGGTCACTCCTGGTTTGCCATCTACTCCGTCTCTCATCGAGCGCGCGAAATAGAGTCGAGTTATAGCCTCGCGTATACAAAAGTGGGTCAGATCACACAACGGCCCCAAACTTGCACGCTACGCCCTATACGAGTGGGGTGTAACCGCGTTCTTGCTGGGAAAACCTGAAATGACCCGATGTGAGGCCCTGAATGTCATTCGCCGCGTCGCAACAGGCGGCGAGGTCGATGCTGCCGCAGCCCTGCTGCGAGCCGCGCGATAGCCAGATGGTTTCTCGCGCAACCTCTCGCGCTACGGTCCGGCAGGCGGACCGAGTGTCCGCCCGGAGTGAATCTCGTTTCCCGAGAGCGATCTTCGACTGCACCGCCGCCGGGAACGAACCGGGCGCAGTCGCGTCGGCGGCGGAAAGCGCTGCGGGTCAGCGGAACTCGTCATCCGCGCCGTGGGGGCTCGGCGACTGTCTATCGCCGGTTCATGGCACCAGCACGAGACGGCCGCGCAGCTTCCCCTCGGTCAGTCGGTGGTGAGCCTTCACCGCGTGGGCCAGCGGGAAGGTCTCGGCCACGCGGATCGTCAATCGACGATTCTCCGCCAGCACGGCGATCCGGGCGAGCGCCGCCCCGTCGGCGGCGACCCACTGCTCGCGGACGGTGATGCCGCGCAGGGGAGTGGGCGCGGCGCCTGCGACCACCGAGACGAAGGTGCCGCGGTTCCGTACTGCCCCGAGAACAGGCAGACCGAGCACGGCCGCGTCCACCGCGGCGCCCACACCGCCGGGGACGAGTCGCCGCACGGCGTCGGCGAGATCGTCGGTGCGCGGGACGAACCACTCGGCACCCGCCGCGCGGAGGAATTCCTCGTCGGATGCGTCCGCGTTCGCGACGACCCGCCACCCGCGGTGCGCGGCCAGTTCGACGGCGAAGCCGCCCAGCGCGCCCGCCGCGCCGGTGACGAGGACGGCGCCGCCCGGTGGCAGGTCGAGCAGATCCAGGGCTTGCGAAGCGGTGAGTGCGTTCAACGGCAGGGTCGCCGCTTCAACTGCCGACAGCCCGTGCGGCGCGGGTGCGAGCGCGGCCGCGTCGAGCACCAGGTAGTCGGCATAGGCGCCGATCGAGAGGTCGAGCCTGTCGCGCAGGCCGATGACCCGATCGCCGACGGCGAACTCGGTGACACCTTCGCCGACGCCGTCGACTCGACCGGCGACATCCCAGCCGATGCCGATGACTGGCCGCGGCGACATGAGCCCGGCATCGATGAGCATTCCGGTCCGTGTCGCGACGTCGACCGGGTTGACCGCGGCGGCCTCGACGCGCACCAGCACCTGACCCGCGCCCGGCGCCGGAATCGGGACCTCGGTCACCGTCAACGCTTCCGGTCCGCCGGGCGTCCGCACCACCACGGCGCGCATCGTGGCTTCTTTGTCGTTCTGCAAGCTCGTCATGACGGCGATCGTATGGAGAGTTACTCTCTGATGGGAAGAACGCACTTCGAAGTGCGGTAGGCACGCGAAGGAGAGTTGTGCGGACACGGGACGAGGCGCGCGCCGCCTACGACGCCTATCTCGCGGGGTGTCCCGCACGGCAACTGCTGGATCGGATCAGCGACAAGTGGGTGAGTCTGCTCGTCAACGCGCTGGCGGAGGGCCCGCAACGCTACAGCGACCTGTCGCGCACGCTGGTGAGCGTCAGTCAGAAGATGCTCACCCAGACGCTGCGCAATCTGGAGCGCGATGGTCTGCTCACCCGCACCATCACCCCTTCGGTGCCGGTGCGCGTCGATTACCCGTTGACCCCGCTCGGGGAGAGTCTGGTGCCGCTGATGCGGGAGATCAAAGCATGGGCGGAGGAGCACATGGACGCGGTGACGACGGCGCGCGCGGCATACGACACCGCGACAGCCCCGGGATAGCGGCGGTCTCGTGAAAAGCCGCGCGGGTACACCGGCCGTGACCGCGACGAATTCCGGCGGCGCGCTGCGGTTTCGGGTCGGCCGAGACGCTGCGGGAAGCCTTCGTGCAGCGGTTTCGTGCACTATCGCGCGCTCGCGTGCGGAGGGAGTGGGCGGCCGTCATCGATTCGAGGTGCGGCGGCGGCGAGTTGGCGTCCGGCGCAGCATATTTCGGTTTCCCGCCACGCGCCGCGACAGCTCCGTTCGTGAATCACGGTTTGATCACGAGCCGTGCTGGGTAATACCGAAATATGACCCCACGGAACGACCGAGCCGGCCGAATCATCGGCATGGAGCGCGGTACGGCCGTGCTGTGCGCTCTTATCGCCACGGCTCTGGCCTGCGGCGTAGCACTATTGACGGGCTCGCTGACCTGGGCATTCGCGGCGAGTGCCGCGGTATGCGCGGGAATGGCGATCAGTTTGCCGACGATTTCTCGAAAACCGCCACCGCCGCGCACAATTCGTGATATATGACCGAGATCCGACGCATTCCCTTCATCAATTCGCACAACACTGCATGACATCCCGGCCGATACGTCCGGCCGCGAACGGAAAATGATCTTCCGAAACCGACGCCGCTACGGTCGTGAGCCGACCGGCTCACCGAACCAGCGCCGCACGGCGGCACGAAGCGCATCCAGTTCCGCGGCGGTCGGTTTCGCCGACGAGGACGCCCAGGCGATGTAGCTGTCGGGTCGGAGCAGCACTGCCGTCACATCGGTGGATTCCGTTCCACCGGTGACGATTTCGATGCGGTCGTCGGCACGGACTTCGGCGAGCGCTTTCGCGGCGGAAGCGTCGACCGTCAGGTCGAGCAGCAGCGGGCGGGCGGATCTGACCAGCTCGGCGAGGCGCACTGTTCCGGCGGCGGTGCGCACATCCATGTCGGGGGCGAACCTGCCGACCAGCGGGTGCGCATCGGGGGCGCCCATGTCGTAGTGGACGTCCGCGCCCGCGATGAGATCCGCGAGGCGTCGCACGGTGTTCCGGTCGCGCAGGAGTTCGGTGAACAGGTCGCGCAGCCCGCCGACGTCGGGGCCGGAAGCGATGAGCGCCGATTGCGCCCGCGCGTTCATCACCATGCGGTGGGCGGCGTGCCCGCGCTCGGTCTCGTAGCTGTCCAGCAGTCCGGGCGGCGCGTGGCCGACGATCTCGGCGGCGAGTTTCCAGCCGAGGTTGACCGCGTCCTGGAGGCCTAGATTGAGGCCGGGACCGCCGCCCGATGCGTAGACGTGGGCGGCGTCGCCGATCAGGAATACCCTGCCGTGCCCGAATCGCTCCGCGACGCGGGTGTTTCCGCCGAACAACCGGCGCAGCACATGCGGGCCTGCGCCTTCCGGTGCGGCCAGCGGCACATCGGCGCCGAGTACGCGGCCGATACTGGCTCGCATTTCGTCGAGGGTCATCGGCGCGTCGGTGCGCGGCTGGTCCCATTCCGTGGTGCTCACCAGCGGTGGATGACCGGGCAGTGGCGCGTAGGAGAATCCGCCGCGCTCGGTGCGGTGCGGCGCGAAAGGCCGGACGGTGCCGTAGCCGGGCACGCGGAGTGCGCCAGTGTCGGGGTCGACCGACGTCGCCGGGAGTGTGACGTGAGCCGATCGCGTCGTGGTCCGATCGTAGGTGACACCGGGAAACTCGATGCCGGACAGCTTGCGCGTGACGCTGTGCGCACCGTCCGCGCCGACGAGATAGCGTGCGCGCAGCCGATACGTTCCGTCCGGGCCCGCGACGTCGACGTCGACCTCGTCGTCTTGCCGCACACCGAGAACTTCGTTACCCCAGCGGATTTCGGCTCCGAGCTCGGAGGCTCGATCGGCGAGCACTTCCACGAGGCGACGCTGCGGCACAGGCAGGGCGTAGATCGGGCTGTCGTCGAGCAGGGTCAGGTCCAGATCCATGGCCGCGAACATGAAGTACGCGGAGTTCGGCTGCGGCGGAACGGAACCGCCGCCCAAGCGCTCGAAAAGGCCGCGGCGATCGACCATGCGCACGACCTGGCCGAGCAGCCCGTTCGCTTTCGGCTCGACGCTCGGCTCCGGCAGGCGCTCGAGCACGATCGGCCGGATGCCGGCCAGACTCAGTTCGCACGCCAGCATCAGCCCGGCCGGGCCGCCGCCGACGATGACGACATCGGTGTTCATCGGATCTACTCCTCGGCTGAGAACGGATCGTTCGAAAGCGTTACGGGACAGGGAGTCCGGCGCGGATTCGGTCGAAAACCTCACGCAGCGCCCGCGCGAGCGGAATCGGTTCGTCGGCGCGCAAACAATGCTCCACGGCCACGGCAGTGCCCGCGCCGATCACCGCGGCGACCAGTTGCGGGTACACGTCCCGCGCCGGGTCGGTGCCGGTGCGCTCCGCGACCGCCGCCGCCAGCGCGTTCTGCGCGACCGCGTTGGCCTTGACCACCTCACCGTGCAATGCGGGCTCGGCCAGCATCAGCCGCAACGCGTCACGCCACCGTCGGTCGTCCTCGGCCTCGGCGCCGGAACGCTTGCCCGCCGCGTATTGAGCCTGCACCGCGTCGGCGATCGAATCCCACAGCGGCTCGTCACGCGGTCGCGTTCGAAGCTCGTCGGCGATGCGCAGCGCTCGCTCGACGTGGCTGGCGGCGATCGCTTCTGCCTTGTTGGCGAAGTAGTTGCGAAAAGTGCGCACGGAGACATTCGCTTCCGCCGCAATGGCTTCCACGGTCACGTTGTCCCAGCCGCGCTCGATCGACAGCCGAATCGCCGCGCGGCTCAACGCGAGTCGCGTCTCCCGCTTCTTGCGCTCCCGGAGACCGGGAGCTTCCTCCACCGCCATGTCAGCAACCGTAGCAATAGTTGCCGATTGTGCAAGTTTGCGCTTTGGGCAGATTTGTTGCCGCAAGAGTGCGGAACCGTCTGGGCCGTCGAGACAACTCGCACCTTGGCTGATTGGATCGACGCGTGACAATCGAGGGTTTTCAGTTGATCGCGCAGCGGCCGATGCTCGAGGCGATGCCCGCGTGGGCGCCGCACTTTCCCCAGTTCGACCTCGTGTTCGGATACTCCGACCTGGGGCACGCGTTCCTGGTGAACAGCCAGTCCGGGGAGTGTGCGGTGCTGCATCCGTACCGCGCCGCCGCGAAGGGGTACGGCGCGTTCGCCGATCCCGCCGATTTCGCCGACCAGGTCCTGCGCGAGCCGGGGTTCGCCACGTTCGTGCTGCGCACCGATCACGTCTCCCGGATTCGCGACCGGCTCGGGCCGCTCGATCCGGAGCAGGTGTACATCGCCACGCCATACCCGTTCCTCGGCGGCAGCGAGGAGCCCGAGTCCTACGACACGGGCGAACTGTGGACGTTCCTGGAACTCGTCGCGCAAGCGCAGCAACTTTAGTTGCCAGCCGGTCGCAGCGTATTTCGCGCAGCTTCAGGTTGCGCACAAGCGACCGGTCACGATCCGGTCCTACGGCAACGATCCGCCGCGGTGGTGCCGTGCCGCCCGACGGGGCCACAGCGCGACGAGAACGTGCGGGTATGTCTTGCTCCGCTGTGGGTATCCGCGCCAGACCAGCAACTTCGATGCATCCCTAGGAGGATGGAATGAAGTACGTGGTTTCCTGGACCTACCGTTGGAACGGCTCCGCGGCCGAGAATGAAGCCGGCATGCAGCGCGCGTTGGACGTGTTCGCGAATTGGAAGCCGTCCCCCACCACGAAGTACCACCAATTCGTCGGTCGGCTGGACGGCAGAGGCGGATTCGCAGTGGTCGAGACCGATAATCCGATCGACCTGGCCGACGGTCCGTCCAAGTTCGGCTTCTTCGCGGAGTACGAGATCTACCCTGTCGTCGAGATCGCGGAGGGCGCGCAAGCCTTCCAGCAAGGCGCGGACTTCAGGGCATCGATCGGCTGAACCTCGCCGATCAGCTCCGATACCCGTTGAGCGCGGGCGCGCTCGAGCGAAAACGCTGTCGCGATCAGCCGAATCCTGATCGCGACGCAGCGGCGTGCCGATACTCGCTCCACGCCGCTTCTGCGGATTTGTGAGCACCGTATGTTTCATGCTTCCGAACCCGTACCTGAGCAGTCGCGAACCGGGCCCGTCACCGACACCGTGATGATGTGTTCGGCCAACCGAGACTGTCGGGCCAGATGTTCGTAGTCGATCGAAGACGCAGTCTCGGCTGCCGCCGAAGCCACGCGAGCCGCCGAGGACGCCGCCAAAGCCGCCAACGACTGCAAAGGCGCTGACCGCAGGAAGTGATCCTCGACCCGCTCAGCGATTGTCCAGCCCGCGCCTGCGTCGAGAGAAACCCGCTCTCGAGGCAGGCGCGGGTGGCCGCGGCGGCTACGGCGACGCGTTTCTGGAGCTCGTCGCACAAGCGCAGCAACTTTAGTAGCGGGTGCCATTCCGACCGGTTCGTAGACGTGTCATGATGGGAACATGTGTTCGAATTGCGGCGCGGTCGGGTCGGGTGGTCGACGGTGAGCGAGGATGCCTTTTCGGCGGTCCGGCGCCTGCCGCGCCCGCGCCCGGTGCTGGTCGATCCCAAGCGGATCTGGCTGCTGCCGAACAAACCGGGACCCCAGCGGCCGTCGCTGGGTGTCGCGTCGAACAGCCTGGATCCGAGGTTCCAGGAGCCGTGGGTGCAGGCGACCCAGTACGGCTGGGTCCGGCTGCACCTCGGGCACTACGTCGCGTGGTACGCCGAGGTCGCGGTCGACTACCGGACCCGCAACAAGCTCACCGAGACGACGCTGCGGCACTGGGTGCCGTGGGATGCGGTGCGATTGCCGTCAGCGGGCAAGAGCTCGTGACGCTCAGCGCAACGAGGCGGGGCTACGTCCCAGCATTCGCTGCGCGGTTCTGGTCAGGTGGGCTTGATCGGCGAAGGCGGCGTGTGCGGCGACCTCGCTGATCCGGTGGTGTGGCAATGCGGCGATCGCGGTCCGCAACCGCTGCCACTGCCGGACTCGGACGAGGGGGACGCCGATCGTTTCGCGAGCCAAGGTCCGCAGCCGAGGCGCGGAGAGTCCCGCTTCCGTGGCGGCGTCGCCGAGGCTCGTCCGATGGCAGCGCCGCAGAACGTGGGCCCCCTCGCTTCCGTTCTGCTGGCGATCTATTCGACCATCACCGGCCTGAGTCATTTCGTCGCGGTGAACTACTACCGCTCGCTCGTGCCGCCGTGGCTGCCCGCGCCCGGCCTCGTCGTGGTCGCGAGTGGTCTGGCCGAACTCGTGGTCGCGAGCCTGCTGTATCTGCCGCAGACACGGGCGCTCGGCGGGTGGGCTGCGGCCGCGCTGATCACTGCATTCCTGGCGGTCTGGCTCGACGCACTCCGGCGTGCCCGCGCCGATCACCCGCCTTTGCGAACCGGGCGAGCGCTGACGAGCCTGCTGGTGAACATCGGCTATATCGCCTGGGCCGTGTACGTCGCCCTCGCGCAGTGATCTCAGCGGCCGGGGATGGGGAAGGAGCCCAGTTGATCCGGGGTTTCGGGGGCTCCGATGGTGAGGTCGGGGATATGGTGCACGATGTCGAGGATGTCGCCGAGTTGGTCGACGGTGTCGAGCAATTGGCGTTCGGTGTGTTCGCTGGTGAGGAAGAAGCGCAGGCGTTCGGTGCCCGCGGGCACGACGGGAGACAGGATGGCGCCCGCGTTGTAGCCGCGTTGCAGCAGCGCCGCCGCGGCGTATCCGGCGCGGATCTCGCCGGGCACGATGACCGGCACGATCGGAGTCGATTGGGAGTCCGCGAGATTCATGCCTCGCGCGCGCAGCGCGTCGGTGAACAGGCCAGCATTCGACCACAGGCGAGCCAGCCGGTCGGGTTCGTCCGCGAGGACGTCGAGTCCGGCCAGGACGGCGGCGACGTTGGACGGGGACGGTCCGGCGGTGTAGAGCGCCATGCCCGGCGCGGCGTACTTGACGGCCCGCACCAGGTCGGCGTCGCCCGCGATGAATCCTCCGGTGCTGCCGAGCGCCTTCGACAGGCTGCCCGCCCAGATGTCGACCAGGTCGCCGGGCAGAGCGAAGTGTTCCCTGCTGCCGAGGCCGGTGGGTCCGAGGACACCGATGGCGTGCGCCTCGTCGACGAGCACGGCGCAATCGTATGCCCTTGCCACGGAGGATATTTCGGCGATCGCACCGAGATCGCCGTCCATGCTGTAGTGGCCTTCGATGATCACCAGCGCCCGATCGAACTGGTGACGGCACGACCGCAGCAACGCAGCCAGCGACTCGGGATCGTTGTGCCGGAAGGTGACCCGCCTGCACCCCGCCCACTGGGTGCCCGCGACCAGGCTGGCGTGCGCGAGCGAATCGCACACGGCGACATCGCCTTCGCCGAGCAGGAACCCGATCACGGCGGCGTTGGTGAGGAACCCGCTCGAGGTCACCAGTGCCGCACCCGCGCGGTAGATGTCGGCGAGGCGGCGTTCGAGGACGCCGTAGAGCGGGATCTCCCCGGTGACGATGCGGGTGGCCGATGCGGAGGTGCCGTACCGCTCGGCGGCCTCGTTGGCGGCGCGGATAACCCGGGGGTGCGCGGCCAGTGCCAGATAGTTGTAGGAGCTGTAGTTCACCAATTCGTTTCCGCCGGAACGAATCACCGCGCCGTTGTGGCCTTCCGGTGACAAGAACAGCGGATGCGGCAGCCCGGTGGCGTCGATCAGGCGCTGGATCGCCGCCTGTTTCTCCAGCGCCGCCACTACCGCCGGATGGTCGGCGAACTGGCGTCCCGGCCCGCGCCGCACTGTCGTGCGGGCGCCCGTCTGCGCGGCCGCGGGCCGATCGGTTCCGGTCGACGTCGTGGTGTTGCGTTCACGCGCACCGGCCAGCAGCCGTCGCGCGATAGCCCGCTCGTCGGTCATGCCGCGACCTCTTGGGCGCCCGCGGATCCCACGATGATGTCGGCGATCCTGGCCCCGGCCTGCGCCAGACTGAACGAACGACCGAGCTGAATGCTGTTCATCTCCACACCGAGCGTCTTGCCGACCAGCGCGCCGAACTCGACCGCCATCAGCGAATCCAGGCCGAGCTCGGGCAGTGGAACCGACAGGTCGATGGAATCCGGCGCCACACCCATCACCTCGGCGAGCTGTTCGGCGAGAACGTAACCGACGACGGCCGCGCGCGGCGCCTCGTCCAGCGCGATGATCTCGCCGCGCAGCCGCGCCGCCGCCGAATTGTCCTCGGAGGCCGAGGCGATCAGGTCGGCGACCCGCGCGGTGTCGGCCAGCTGCGGCGCCGCGAGCACCACCTTGCTCCAGTCGACCGGAATGATCGCGGCCTGCCGCACACCGAGACGCAGTGCCTCGCCGAGGTATTCGGTGCCATCGTCCATGTCGATCGCGTCGAAGCCCGCGATCCGCAGGTAGCGCTGCACGTTCTCGTCGGCGTCGACCATGCCGCCACCGGACATCGCGCCCCATCCGATGCACAGCACCCGCTCGCCGCGGCGCGCCAACCGGTCCGCGAACGATTGGAGCGCGAGATTGGCCGCGGTGTAGGAGTATTGGCCGATTCCGCCCATGATGGCGCTGCCGGAGGAGAACAGCACGATCAGGTCGGGTCGCACATCGGCGGCGGTCAGGGCTGCGTGCAAGGCCAGCGCTCCGTCGAGCTTCGGGCGGAAGACGGCGGTCAGACTGGCTCGGTCCATCGTCGCGATGCGCTGATCGTCGAGAACGCCCGCGGCGTGGAAGATGCCGCGCAGCGGATGCGCTTCGGTGTGGACGCGCGCCACGACCTCGCGAATGGCGTCGGCGTCGGTGACGTCAGCCCGCTCGACGAGCACTTGCACCCCTTGGGCGCGCCAGGCGTCCAGGTGCGCACGGGCGGCGTCGGTGCCCGCGCCGCTTCGACCGATCAGCACCAAGTGCCGCGCGCCGCGGCGGACAAGCCAGCGGCCGGTGGCCAGGCCGAAAGCGCCGAAGCCGCCGGTGATCAGATAGCGGCCCGCCGGGTCGATGGTCACGTCGGCGGATTGCGGTCGCACCGACGGTGTTTCGCCGGTGAGGTCGAGGGCGATGCGCCCGAGGCGGGTCGAGCGCAGGGCCTCCTCGAACGCGGCCCCGACCTCGTCGACACCGAAACGGTGGTACGGCAGCGGGCGGTAGGTGCCGTCGGCGAGTTTCTCGTTCACCGCCTGCACCCTGGCCACCACCTCGGCGCGACGCAGTTTCAGCATGCGGTCCAGATCGAAGGAGAAATACGCGACGTTCTTGTCGAAGTTGCGCAGATCGAGCACGCCGCCGGAGTAGATGTCGGCCTTGCCGACCTCCACGATGCGACCGAACTCGGCGACGGCCTTGAAGTTCTGGTGCACGATCTCGCCGGGCGCGGTGCTGATGACGATGTCGGCGCCGCGGCCACCGGTCAGGCCGAGGACATCGTCGACGAAGTTCAGCGACCGCGAGTTCACCACCTCGTCCGCGCCCTGCTCCAGCGCGTAGGCGCGGCGTTCGTCGGTGCTCGCGGTGCCGATCACCCTGGCGCCGTGCCGTTTGGCGACCTGAATCGCGCAGGCGCCGACGCCGCCCGCAGCGCCGTGGACCAGCACCGTCTCCCCGGACCGCAACCGGGCCAGGTCGAGCAGCGAGTACTCGGCGGTGACGAGGGAGACCGTCGAGGTGCACAGTTCCGGGCGGATGCTCTCCGCCGCCGGACCCACCACCTCGGTATCGGCGACGTGGAAGCGTTCGATCATGCCCGCCGAGGCCAGTCCGACACGATCGCCGACGCGCAACCGGGTGACATCGTGGCCGACCCGCACCACCGTGCCCGCGCCCTCCATGCCCGGCGCGACGCCGAAATGGGTGTCGGCCAAGTCGTCCGCGCCGAGCACACCGAGAACCTTGAGCGGATCTTTGAAGCCGAGTCCGATCGCGGCCATCCGCACCTCGACCTCGCCGGGACCTGGCGCCCGGCGCGCGGCACGGCGCCACCCGAGCTGGGACAGCACGCGCGAGCGCGGGATGTCGAGGACGAAGTTGGCCTCGGGGTCGTTCAGCGGCTCCGGCTCGTCGAGGGCGGCGAGCCGGTCGGGCAGCGCGCGCGTCACGACGGTGCACCACCGTAATCCGTTGCGCAGGAACACCTCGTCGGTGCCGTCGGCGCTGAACGCACCCGGCACGCAGAGTTCGGCGAGCAGCTCGGCTTCGGAGGTCTCCGGTTCGATATCGACCAGACGCCAGCGCAGCGACGGCTGCTCGTTGAGCAGCACCCGGCGTGCGCCCGCGAGGGCGGCGTGGGCGGGGTTGGGCAGGGTCGCGTCCTCCGGGTGCGCGAAGGCGCGTTCGGTCACCAGGGTCACGTGCAAGGAGCCGTCTCCGGTCAACGGCAGCGGTTCGGGGTGCACGGCATCGGCGACGTCGGCGAGGACCAGTGCCAGCCTGCTCAGCAGCCACAGGTCGGCGACCGGGTCCGCGCCCGTCCCGGCGACCACACAGACGTGCACGCGGTCGATGCCGCGACTGGCGTGCGCGGCGTGCAGCCGATCGGCCAGCGTCTCCTCGAAATCGGTTGCGGGATCGATGATCTCGGCCGACTCGGTCGAGCGCGTGAGCTGCTCGACGCGGGCGCGTGCGGCACCCGTCAGCGGGACCACGAGGGTGTACCCGGTGGCGGTCCGGTCGAGCGCGGCGCGGTCGAGCGGGTCGCGCAGGGTCCAGCGTTCCTCGTAGTAGAGGTCTTCGAGCCCGCGCAGTAGCCCGCCGCCGAACGGCACCGCCTGGAACTTCGCGCCGACGATCTGCAGGATCGGATTGTGCTCGGCGTCCAGCACCGCGACGTCGGCGCGCAACGGTTCGGTGAGCCGGGCGACCACCACCGCGCGCGACGGTAGCGGCGCGAACATCCGCACGGTGGCCGCGCCGATCGGGATGACCGCGCCCGCAAGCTCGGGGCCGCCCGCGTCGCCGAGTGAGACGATCTGCCAGGCCGCGTCCAGCACACACGGGTGCGCCAGATGCCCGCTTCGCCCGGCGATGCCCGCATCCAGCGTCGCGACCACGGTGTCGCCGTCCACCCACGCTTCGCTGACCAGCCGGAAGGCCGGGCCGTGCGCGACGCCGGTCGCGGTCAGGTCGTCGTAGAGGGTCTCGGGTGCGACGGGGGTCATGGAGGCCGTGTCGGGGACCGCGATCTTGACCGGTTCGAACGCGCCCTCGACCAGTCGGCCGGTGGCGTGCACTGTCCATGCCGTCCCCACCGCGGTTCGGGAGCGGATGGTGAAGCGGCGGGTCGACTCCTCGACGCGCAACTGCATCACCGGGACGTCGCCGGGTTCGACGACCAGCGGCGCGATGAACCGCACCTGCTCCACCGCGGCGATGCCGTGCTCGGCGCTCGCGCCGTATTCGACGGCGGCCGCGCTCAATGCCGCGTCCAGATACGCGGCGCCGGGGAGGATTCGGGCGCCGTCGACGACGTGGTCGTCGATCCAGGGCAGCACCTCGGCAGCGATCTGGACGGTCCAGTGCCGCTCCTCGTCCAGGCCAGGATCGCCGAGCATGGTGTACAGGCCGGGAGTGCCGTAGCGCTGCTGCGACGATTCCGGCAGGTCGGAGCGCAGACGCTTGCGCTGCCACGGGTAGCGGGGGAGCGGCAGGTGT
This sequence comes from Nocardia sp. bgisy134, assembly GCF_057708325.1. Taxonomy (NCBI): domain Bacteria; kingdom Bacillati; phylum Actinomycetota; class Actinomycetes; order Mycobacteriales; family Nocardiaceae; genus Nocardia; species Nocardia sp. bgisy134. The sequence goes on along the minus strand of NZ_JBYIRW010000004.1, from coordinate 296,787 downwards.
GCGACCGGTGCCGGACCGACCAGGGCGGGGATGTCGAGAGCGCCCGCGGCGTACAGCCCGGCGACTGTTTCGCGCACACTGACCGCGTCGGACTGCTTGCGCCGCAGCGTCGCGATGGTGGCGCCCCTCTCGCCCACGTGCAGCAACAGCTCACGGAGGTTGGCGGCCAGCACCGGATGTGGGCCCACCTCGAGGAAGACACGCTCGCCCGAGGTGATCAGGCCGCGGATCGCCGCGGCGAAGCGCACCGGCCGACGTACGTTCGCACACCAGTAGTCGGCGTCCCAGTCCGCCTCGTTCACCCGGTCACCGGTCACGGTGGAGTAGAGCGGGATCGACGGAGGTCGCGGGGTGAGCGTTGCGAGGGCGGCGCGCAGTGGTTCGAGGATCGGATCCATGAGCGCGCTGTGGTAAGGGACCTCGACCTGTAGGCGCTTCGCGAAAACACCCTGGCCGGTGTGTGTTTCGGCGATCGCATCCAGCCGGTCGACCGCGCCCGAGAGGGTGACGGCGGTGGGGCTGTTGATCGCGGCGATGTCGACGCCCGCACCGAGCAGGTCGGCCGCCTGCTCGGCGGGCAGTCCGACGGCGAGCATGCCCCCGGTGCCCGCGGTCGTGGCTTGCAGGCGGGCGCGGTGATAGGCCACCGCGACCGCGTCGGTCAGCGAGAGCATGCCGGTGACGTACGCGGCCGACACCTCGCCGACACTGTGCCCGACCACGGCGGACGGCCGGACCCCCAGCGCCGCAAGGGTTTCGAAGAGCGCTACCTGGACGAGGAAGTTCGCGGGCTGGGCGATCTCGGTCGCGGTCATCCGGGACTCGGTCTCGGGACGAGCCAATTCCGCGCGGATGGACCAACCGGCCAGCGCGGTGAACGCCGCATCGACGCGCTCGGCAGCGGCGGCGAAGACCGGGTCGGTGGCGAGCAGCTCGCGTCCCATGCCCCACCATTGCGGACCCATCCCCGTGAACACGAAAACCGGTCCGGTAGTGGCATTTCCGACGGTACGCACTGGGGCGCGCCCCTCGCCCGCCGCGAAACCGCGCAGGGCGTGGATCAATTCGGCCGTGTCGGCGAATGGCACGCCGATGCGAAACGGGTGGTGGTGCCGTCTAGTCCAGGCGGCGACGGCCACGTGGTCAGGGTCTGCGCCTGCGGCGAGCAGGTCGGTGAAATCGGCCGCGAGATGCCGCACGGCCTGCTCGTTGCGCGCCGAAATGGGCAGCACGCCGCGGTGACGCCGGGTGGTGTCTGCGCGCGGTGGCGCTATGGTGGCGGCGGCTGGGGGAGCTACATCGCCCGGCGCGCGTGTTGCGTCGGTCGATGTGGCTGCCATGTCGGCCGATGCGGGAGCTGTATCGAACGCGGCCGGAGCGTGGGCGACCAAGGTGAGCGCCCGGCCGACCGACGCCGGGGTTGTCTCGACCGCAGCGAGCACCCGGCCAACCGCTGTGGACGATGAGTCAGCTGCTGCGGGCGTGGTCTCGACCGCTACGGAGGCTGGGTTAGCGGCTGCGGGTGTGGTTGCTGCGGGGGCTGGGTTAGCGGCTGCGGGTGTGGTTTCGGCTGCTGCGGGGGCTGGGGCAGCCGCTGCGGGTGCGATCTCGACCGCTGCGAGCACTGGGCGAACCGACGCGGGCGCGTGGCCGATCGGCTCGGTGGCTGCGCTCGAGCGCGCAGCCGTTGCACCACGACCCCGGGCGGGGCGGTGTTCTTGCAGGATGGCGTGGGCATTGGTGCCGCCGTAGCCGAATCCGTTGACCGCCACCGTCATCCGCTCGTCGGGCCTGACCGGTTCGGCCTCGGTCTGAATGGTCAATCGCAGCTCGTCGAGCGCGAGGTCGGGATTTAGCTCGTCGTCGAGCCAGCCCTGCGGCGGTAGCGTGCGATGGGAGATGGCCAATGCCGACTTGATGACGCTCGCGATGCCCGCGGCGGCCTCGGTGTGACCGAGGGTCGCCTTCACCGACCCCACACCCAACGGCGCGGCGCGTCCTTCGACGGCGCCGTAAGCTCGCCCGATCGCCCGCAGCTCCAGCGGGTCGCCGACCGGTGTTCCGGTGCCGTGGGCCTCCACGTAGGTCACCTCGTGCGGTGCGATGCCCGCCCGCTCGCACACCGATTTCGCCAGCGCCTCTTGGGCTTCGGCGTTGGGCACCGTGATGGCGGTGGTACGGCCGTCCTGGTTGGAGCCGGTCGCCTTGATCACCGCGTAGACGCGGTCGCCGTCGGCTTCGGCATCGGCGAGCGGCTTGAGCACGACCATGCCCGCGCCCTCGCCGCGCCCGTAGCCGTCGGCGGTGGCGCCGAAGGACTTGCTTCGTCCGTCCCCGGCGAGGAAACCGCCCTTGCACATGGAGATGAACGTGCCCGGTTGCAGCATCAGGTTCACTCCGCCCGCCAGCGCGGTGCGGCAGTCGCCGTCGCGCAGCGCCTGGCAGGCCAGGTGCAGCGCGACCAGCGACGACGAGCACGCCGTGTCGACGGTGACGCTGGGCCCGCCGAGGTCGAGCGCGTAGGAGATTCGATTGGACAGCATCGTGTAGGACGCGCCCGCCGAGGAGTGCATATCGATGTGCGGCACCGCCTCACCGGTGAAACCGACCGCGAGCTGGTCCAGGGTGAAGGCGCCCATGTAGACACCGACCGGAGCCTCGCCCGTGCGGCCTGCGATGCCCGCGTCGTCGAGCGCCTCCCACGCGACCTCGAGCACCAACCGCTGCTGCGGGTCCATCGCGGTGGCCTCGCGCGGGGAGATGCCGAAGAAATCGGGGTCGAAGGCCCACGGGTCGGTGGTGAGGAACGCGGCGCGCTTGGTGTACATCCGGCCGGGCGCGCGGCGGTCGGTGTCGTAGTAGCGGCGGTAGTCCCAGCGGTCGGCCGGGATGTCGGTGACCGCGTCGCGCTTGTTCACCACGAAATCCCAGAACGCTTCCGGCGAGTCGATGCCACCGGCGTAGCGGCAGCCGACGCCGACGATCGCGATGTCCGTCACGGAACGTGCTCCTTCACTCGGCCAGGCTGCGCGGCAGCCACATCATCACGTTGACCAGCGGGCCGGTGCGGCCGATCCGCACCCGGCCCACCCGCAGCGCACCCAGCGCCCGGTAGTAGGCGACATTGCCGTCCTTGCACACCCCGAACATCGGCGCGCCCACCCGCTCGATCTCCGCGATCGCGTAGGCGAGCACCGCCCGGCCCACCCCGCCGCGCTGGTGCACGGGATCGACGCCGAGGGTCACCCCGAAGAAGTGCGGCAGGCCCTTGACCAGATCGGTGATCGTGGCATCCATCGCGAGGGCGCGCGGACCGCCGGAACCCATGGCCCACACGAATTCCGGGATCGAGGCGAGGTAGCGCAGCGGACCGAAACGGTAGTCCGGCGTCTGCCACAGCGCCCCTCCGACGATTCGCCCGTCGGCGGTCGCGACCAGCGCCCCGCCCGCGGGCAGGTACTGGCGGCGGATCATCGCCCTGGTCAGCCGGGGCTGGTTGCGGCGGCGCTGCGCCGCGTCGGGAAACATGTACTCGCCGAACGGGTCGTCGGTGGCGAACGCCCGATCCAGCACCGAGACCAGCTCGGGCACATCCTGTTTCGTCGCCGGACGAACCACAATGTCGTCGAATGTCTCGGTCACAAGCAAACTTTCGTGACGTGCTGCGTGAAAACCCCACCCCAGCAGCAGATTTCTATCTACAAACAGCAACGTACACCAATCGACCGCGGCGCGCAGCGACAAACTGCCGGCCGGTAATCGAGGAAAAAAGTTCCCGCAAGCCGGTACTTTCGGCGGGCCGCGAGGGGCGTTCCCACACCGGACACGTCGTCTACTCTTCGACCGAGCCCGCACGGGCCGAACGCCTTTCGGCGCAGACGCATTCACACACGATGAGGACTGCCGTATGACGACATCGGCAACCGAGCACCCCACCGATCACCCAGGTGACAGCACCCTGCACCCGCCGCGCTGGCAGCCCGCGCCCATGCGCTGGCATCGCACCGAGGTCGGCTGGGCGCAGTCCTGGCGCTACGCCGCCGCGCTGATCCCACGCTGGCGTGACCGCACGCTGGTGCATTACTTGACCGTCGAGTTGCCCGGCGCCGACGACGTGCTCGTCGCCCGCATCCCGCTGCTGCGCTACGCCGTCGTGCGCAATCCCGCGCTGGCCCGGCGCATCCTGGTCTCGAACCAGGAGAACTATTGCAAGAGTGCGGAATACGACATGATGGCGGTGACCTTCGGTCAGGGTCTGGTCACCGATATGGACGACCGGCGCTACCAGCGCAACCGCCGCCTCGTGCAGCCGATCTTCGCGCGCGGCAACATCGAGCAGTTCGCCGGACCGATCACCGAGGCGGCCGGGGACGCCGCCGACCGCATCCTGCGAGCCTGCGCCGCGAACGGCCCCGTGGACATCGGCACGGAAATGAACCGGCTGACCCTGGACATCGTGGCGCGCACCATGTTCGGCACCGATCTGTCCGGCCCGATCTCCCAGATCCGGCTGACGAATCTGCTGAAGTTCTTCGGCATCGGCTTCGCCACCAATATCAGCAGACCGCTGCGCGCGCTGTCGACGTTCGTCGTCCGGTGCACGACACCCGAAGAGCGGCGGGCCGGTTCACGCATCCCCCTCCGCGCCATGCGCTGGCTGACCTGGCTCACCGCACCGCACATCATGCTCGAGCTGCGCCGCATCGAGCGGGCCGTGGACATCCTCGTCGCCGATCATCGCAGCGGCCGCATCGCGCGCAAGGACAACCTGCTCGGCCTGCTGATGGACGCCAGGGACCCGGAAACCGGCCACGCCTACAGCGACACCGAGATCCACGACGAACTGATGACCTTCATCGGCGCCGGGATGGAGACCTCGGCCACCGCCTTGACCTGGACCTGGACACTGCTCGCCGAGCATCCCGGGGCACGCGCCAGGATGCACGAGGAACTGCGTGACGTGCTGGGCGATCGCACCCCCGTGGCCGCCGACGTGGACAAGCTGGTGTGGACGAAAGCCGTTCTCGCCGAATCGATGCGACTGTATCCACCGATCATCGGACTGACCAGGGTGGCGAAGGGCCCCGACGTCCTGGCCGGCTACCGGATCGAGCCGGGGACGACGGTGGTGATCAGCCTGCACGGCGTGCACCACAACGCGTCGGTATGGGAGGACCCCGAGCGCTTCGACCCGTCGCGGCATCTGCCGGAGAACCTGACCACCGAACGCCGACACGGCTCGCTGGCGTTCAGCGCGGGCAAACGCATCTGCATCGCGCAGAACTTCGCGATCATGGAAATGACGCTGTCGTTGGCGGTCCTGGCGCAGCGCATGGAGCTGGATCTGGCGACCGAGGAGCCGATTCGGCGGGCGCTTTCGTTCACCGGCGGGCCCGATGGGCCGGTGCCGATGGCGGCGACACCGCGCACCTGAGCTCAGACGCGCAGACCGGTGAAAGGCGCGATCGGAATGTTGCGCAGCACCAGCCAGCCGAGCACCAGGGCGAGCACGAGGTGCGGCGCGTTCCGGTACTGATACCAGCGCACCGAATCACGGCCGCGGACGCGGTCGCGGGTCCAGAAGACGAACGTGCCGATCAGCGCGATCAGCGCGAGCAGGCCGAGGGCGTTGTAGTGCAGCGCGGCGGGAAGATCCCCGTGCAGTAGCGAATACAGCATGCGGGAACTGCCGCAGCCGGGGCAGTTGATGCCGAGCAGTGCCTTCGACGGGCAGACCGGGATGACGCCGCCCGGCGTGGTGGGATCGGCCCACAGCACGGCCGCGCAGACCAGCGCGCCCGCACCGGCGACCGCGACGGGCGCGGCCAGCCGGTGCGAGACGGAGACGGGGGTGCTCACACCCCGGAGGCTCCGATGAGCGCGATATTGAGGACGAGGGCGATCACGAAGCCGATCACGCCGCACACCGCGGCGATCATCGTCCACTTCTTGGCGTCCTCGGCCGCACGATAGGCCTCGGCGGCCTGACCCTGCGCCCACAGGCTGTTGACGTTGGCCGCCTTCATGATCGCGACGATGCCGAACGGAAGGCAGCAGAACACCGTCGCGAGGATCGCCCAGACCATGTTGTTGTCCGGCGGGGTGCCGGGGTTGTAGCCGGGACCGTAACCGGGGGCGGCGGGGTAGCCGGGGGCCGGGGGATAGCCGCCCGCGGCCGGGTAGCCCGGCGCCGCGGGGTAGCCGGGCGCGGCCGGATATCCCGGCGCCGCGGGATATCCCGGCGCGGCCGGGTAGCCGGGCTGCTGCTGCGCGTAGGGGTCGCTCGCCGGCTGCGGCTGCTGTTGCGCGTACGGGTCGGACTGCTTGTACGGATCGAAGCCGGGCTGGGGCGGGGGGTACGTCATCAATTCCTCACTTGTCGTCGACGCTCGGCGAGCGCGAATGTGGGCTTCGGTGGAACTCCGAGTGCGCGCGCCCCCCGAACGACCCTGACAGTCTGTTGACCAGGTCTCCGGCAGTGTAGTGGGTCGCGGCCACCCTCTCCCGTCGACCGCCCGCCGACGTGCTTGCGGCCGCGACAGCGTGTTTCGGCTCGGCGGGCACGGGTTCGGCTCACGCTGATCGCGATCGGCCGCACGCGCGATCACGCACGCCAGACCGCGCCGCGCGGGGACTCGCGGCGCGGCCGCGACGCGCCGTACCGGCGACGAGTGGTAGGAAAGGGACGTGTCCGTCAACGGCGAAGACTCCAGTCCGAACAGCAGATCTCGTGCGGTGAACGAGGTCGTCGAGTTGGTCAGTCACCTGATCAGATTCGACACTTCGAACACGGGTGACCTGGCCACCACCAAAGGTGAGCGGGAATGCGCCCAGTGGGTGGCCGACCAACTGCAACAGGCCGGATACACCACCGAATACGTGGAATCCGGTGCGCCGTGCCGCGGCAACGTGTTCGCGCGCCTGAAAGGCGCCGATCCCAGCCGTGGCGCGCTGCTGATGCACGGGCACCTGGACGTGGTGCCCGCCGAGGCGTCGGAGTGGAGCGTGCATCCGTTCTCCGGCGCGGTCCGCGACGGCTACGTGTGGGGCCGCGGGGCCGTCGACATGAAGGACATGGTCGGCATGATGCTGGCGGTGGCGCGCCAGTTCGCGATCGAGGGCACGGTGCCGCCGCGCGACATCGTTTTCGCGTTCCTGGCCGACGAGGAAAACGGCGGCAAGTGGGGCTCGCACTGGTTGGTGGACAATCGGCCCGACCTGTTCCACGGAGTCACCGAAGCGGTGGGTGAGGTCGGCGGCTTCTCGCTGACGGTGCCGCGCCGCGACGGTGGTGAACGCAGGTTCTACCTGGTGGAGACGGCCGAGAAGGGCCTGGGCTGGATGCGCTTGCGCGCCAAGGCCCGCGCCGGACACGGCTCGTTCCTGCACGAGGACAACGCGGTGACCATCCTGGCCGACGCGGTGGCGCGGCTGGGCAAACACACCTTCCCGCTGGTGCTCTCGGATTCGGTGGCCGAGTTCCTCGCCGCCGTGTCGGAGGAGACCGGTTTCCCCTTCGATCCGGACAGCCCGGACATCGAGGGACAGCTGGCCAAGCTCGGCACCATCGCCCGCATCATCGGCGCCACCCTGCGCGACACCGCCAATCCCACCATGCTGCAGGCCGGTTACAAGGCCAACGTCATTCCGCAGACCGCGGAGGCGGTGGTGGACTGCCGGGTGCTGCCCGGCCGCCAAGCCGCCTTCGAACGCGAGGTGGACGAGTTGATCGGCCCCGATGTCGAACGCGAGTGGGTCACCAAGCTCGACTCCTACGAGACGACTTTCGACGGGCACCTGGTCGACGCCATGAACGACGCGATCCTGGCCCACGACCCGCAGGGCCGCACGGTGCCCTACATGCTCTCCGCAGGCACGGACGCGAAAGCCTTCGCCCGCTTGGGAATTCGCTGCTTCGGCTTCGCACCGCTGCGGCTGCCCCCCGACCTGGACTTCAGTGCCCTGTTCCACGGTGTGGACGAACGCGTTCCGGTGGACGCCCTCGAGTTCGGCACCCAGGTGCTGGAACACTTCCTGTTGCACAGCTGATCCGAATACCACGGCTCCGACATACAACGCTCCGAAAAGAGGAACGATGACCTACGACCCCTACGACGCACTCCCGAAGGTACCCGGCTTCACCCTCACCTCCGGGGACGTCACCGACCGCGCCCCGCTCGGCAACGATCAGGTCAGCGGCGTGTTCGGCGCCGGAGGCAAGGACATCTCCCCGCAGTTGTCCTGGTCCGGATTCCCCGCCGAGACCAAGAGTTTCGCCGTCACCGTCTACGACCCCGACGCCCCGACCGCCTCCGGCTTCTGGCACTGGGCCGTCGCCGACATCCCGGTGTCGGTCACCTCCCTGCCCAGCGGCGCGGGAAGCGAGGGCGGGTCGCTGCCCGCGGGCGCCGTCACCCTGCGCAACGACGGCGGCTTCGCCGGATTCGTCGGCGCCGCACCGCCGCCCGGGCATGGCCCGCACCGCTACTTCGTCGTGGTGCACGCGGTGGACGTGGAGAGCCTCGGCATCGCGCCCGACGCGTCGCCCGCCTACTTGGGCTTCAACCTGTTCTCCCACACCCTGGCCCGCGCCACCCTGATCGGCACCTACGAGCAGTAGTCCTGCGCGAAAAAAAGACCGTGGCCCCGAGCTTTTGGCTCGGGGCCACGGTCATCTGGTCGCGGCTCAGGAGACGTTGACGACCGTCTCGGGCAGCGGGTTGGCGTACAGCGCCCCGATTTCCTCGGCGTACTTCGCGGCGATCGGGTTGCGCTTGAGCTTCATGGTCGGGGTCAGCTCGTCGCCGCCCGGCTCCCAGGGCGTGCCGACGATCGTGAAGCGCTTGATCTGCTCGACCCGCGACAGTTTGCGGTTACCGGTCTCGACCGCCGCGAGCACCTCGTCGACGATCTCCTTGCGGGTGGCCAGCGCGGCCAGATCCTCGGCGGGAGCGCCGATCTCCTTGGCGCGGATCGCTACCGTGTCGGGGTCGAGCACGATCAGCGCGGAGATGTAGGGCTTGGCCTCGCCGATCGCCACCACCTGGCCGACCAGCGAGGACACCGCCTTCACGGCGTTCTCGATATTGGTGGGCGAGATGTTCTTGCCCGCCTCGTTGATGATGAGCTCCTTCTTGCGGTCCACGATCCGCACGTAGCCGTCGGCGTCGATGGTCGCCACGTCGCCGGTGGACAGCCAGCCGTCGGAATCGAGCGCCTCCTTGGTCTTGTCGGGCTGCTTGCGGTAGCCCGGCGTGATGATCGGGCCGCGCACCAGCAACTCGCCGTCCTCGCCGAGGCGCACCTCCAGCCCGTCGACCGCGCGGCCGACCGAGCCGGGCCGCGGCTTGTCCAGTTCGGTATAGGTGGCCACGCCGCTGGTCTCCGACATGCCCCACACCTCGGTGACGGTGAAGCCGAGGCCGAGGAAGTACTCGAGGGTCTCCGGCGGAATAGCGGCCGCACCGGAGGCGGCGACCTTGAGATTGTCCAGGCCGAGCGCGTGGCGCAGCTTCGACAGCACGAGCGCGTCGGCGACCTTGTACTGCAAGCCGAGCACCGGACCGCGACCGTTGCCCGCGAGATCGGCGCGCGCGGCGGCGATCCCGGTGCCGATGGCCCAGGCCGCGAGCGACTTCTTGACCGGGCTCGGCTCGGTGGCCAGCTTGCCGTCGATGCCCGCCTTGATCTTCTGCCACACCCGCGGCACACCGAAGAACACGGTCGGCCGCGCGTCGGGCAGCGCCGCGGCGATCTCGCGCGGATCCGGAACGCAGGTGATGAGAATGCCGGTGAGCAGGCTGATGGCATGTCCCGAGATGCGGTCGGCGACATGCGCGGCGGGCAGGTAGGAGATCGCGCGGTCGTCGTAGCCGACCCGCAGCGGCCCCGACACCAGCGCGATGATCTGGGCGAGCACGTTGCGGTGGGTGATCTCCACGCCCTTGGACGGGCCGGTGGTGCCCGAGGTGTAGATCAGCGTGGCCAGATCGCCGGGCTCGACGGCCTGCCAGGCGGCGGCGAAATCGAAGTCGGCGGCCGGGTTGGCCTCCACCTCCTCCAGGGTGATCGCGCCGGTGGCCGGGCCGTCCACCACGACGGTGTGCGCGAGTTCGACACCCGCGCCGGTGATCACGTCGAGGAACGCGCGCTCGGTGATCACCACTGTGTTCTCGGCATTGGTGAACAGGTGGGTGATCTGTTCGGGGGAGCTGGTGTTGTAGATCGAGAACGGTGTCGCGCCCAAGTGCAGTGCGGCCGTGTCGACGAGGTTGAACTCGGGCCGGTTGGTGAGCATGATCCCGACGGAGTCGCCGCGGCCGATGCCGAGCGCGGCGAGTCCTGCCGCGATCGATTCGACCCGCTTGCCGTACTCCCGCCAGGTGATCTCCGTCGTGCCGCCGACCGTGCGCAGCGCGACCCCGTCCGGCCGCAGCTTGACGGTCTCCTGGAACGCCTCGGGAACGGTGTAGACCGTCTTGCCTGATTCGTGCGCGAAACCGATTTCTGTAGTGCTCATATTCCCTGTTCCCGATGATCCTGTCGGTGAACCGACTCGATACGCTCGGCGCCAACCGCTGACGCAATGCGCCAGACTCTATGTCATCTTCTCACTGATTTAGGTGTCAACGAGTGGCGCGGCTCACTTATCGTAGCCAGAGCGGGCCGAATGTGACGGTCTTTACAGCGCGAGCAGCCGACGCCACCAGCACCCCGGCGTGGACCGCCGGGACGACAACCGCCAGCCTGAACGTCCCAGCGCCGACCATGTCTCGTCCTCGGCCGGAATCGTGTGCCCGCGCCGGCGCCGCTTGGCCTCCAGGTATCGGCGGGCGCGCTCGCTGCGCGGCCGGGTCACCAAAGGCACTACGGTGACGGCGATGCCGAGGTCGGTCAGGGCGCGCACCTTGTCCGGGTTGTTCGTCAGCAGGCGCACCGAACCGAGACCGAGGTGCAGCAGCGCGCGGGCCGCGTGTTCGTAAGAGCGCGTGTCGACGCACAGCCCGAGTCGCTCGTAGCTGTCGAAGGTGTCCAGCCCGAACACCTCGCTGGTGCGCAAACCCCTTGCCTTGTCGACCAATCCGGCGCCGCGGCCCTCCTGTTCGAGGTAGACCAGCACGCCGCACCCGGCGTCCTGGATCATGTCCATCGACAGGTCGAGCTCGGGCCCGCAATCACAGTCGTCGGAGCGCAGTGCATCGCCGTACAGGCAGCGCGAGTGGATACGCACCAGGCAGCCATCGACCATCGGGCCGAAGACGAGGGCGTGCCCGCCGTCCTCGGCGCCAGGGATCGCCAAGACTCGAACGCGGAGTTCTCGCCCCTTGCGAGTCAGACGATGCCCGGTCTCACGGAGATCGGATGCCGCTCGGTCCATGCCCCTCCGATGCACAGTGCAGCGGTCGGCGAACTGCGGAATCCCCAGTCGCACAATCCATCTATGGTAGCGGGAGGCCGGGCATCGCAGCAGGGGCTACACCAGAACGGGCGGTGCGCTTTCGTGGGCGGATCCGTCCGGCAGCGCGCCGCCGGAATTCGCCCGCGGCAGAATCGTCTGCTCCAACGACCACGGCGATTCGCCGTTGGGGATCCAGTGCCGGCGTCTCCGGCGTTTGGCGTCGAGATACTCGACGGCGCGCTGACTCAACGCCTCGGTGACCAGCGGAACCACTTCCACCACAAGGCCTACCTCGCGCAGCGCGTGCATCTTGGCCGGATTGTTGGTCAGCAGTTGCACCGTCCGTAGGTTCAGCACGTCGAACAGCGCGCGGGCCGCCTGCTCGTAGGAGCGTCCGTCCGGCGGATAGCCGAGTCGCTCGTAGCTGGTGAAGGTGTCCTCGCCTGTCTGTTCGCTCTCCAGGTACCCGCGCGCCTTGGCGAGCAGACCCGCACCGCGGCCCTCCTGCTCGAGATAGACCAGCACGCCGGACCCCGCTTCCTGAATCATGTCGAGGGACTTGTCCAGTTCCGGACCGCAGTCGCAGTCGTCCGATCGCAGCGCCTCACCGTAGAGACAACGCGAATGAACTCGAACCAGACATCCGTCGACGATGTCTCCGAAGACGAGAATGTGGCCGCCTCCGTCGCCGCGATCGGGTAGTTCGATCACGCGAACGCGAGTGTCACGCCCCTTGCGCGTGAACCGATGACCGGCTTCGGCAAGATCCGACGCAACCGTCGTCAACCGCTCCTCCGACTCAACAGGTGCAGCAGCTGCCGCACATCCGAGATGACCTCGCAACCGTACCCTGCGTGTGACGTAACACGCATGTTACTACCAGGTCTTTTGTGTTAAAATACGCTGCCGCGCCGCGCGGATCATCGTTCGTTGCCCTGCCGGACCACCTGGTCGATACGGTCCTTGTCCGGCATCGCGCGCGGCACCGCACCCAGCTGCTGGGTGGGAATCATCGCCGCTGTGGCCCAGACGAAGTCCTTCGCGGCCAGCTCGCCGCCGGTTTCGACGACACGGCATGCCAGCGCGGCGGAGAATGCGGCGGCGGCGCCCACCGAATTCTTCAGCGCCCCTTGGAACCGGCTGACATCGAACTTCAACTGTTCCGAGAGCACCGAGCAGCGGAATTTGTCGATCGCGCACACCGCGCGCACCCCGAGCCCGAGCAAGATCTCCGCACTGTCCCCGGCCGAGTCGGTCGACACGGCAGGCAGCATCGCCTTCAGTTCCGACGGCGATCCCACCAAGTAGTCCACCACCTCGAGGTGCTGGTAAAGATCTTGCGGCACAGCCGGACTCGGCGTGGCGCAGACGATGACCTGCGGCCGCGGCCGCATCTCGCGCACCATCGCGAGGACGTTCTCGGCGATGCCCTTGGGGTGTTCGAACGTCAGCAACACCACCTCCGAGCTCGCCAGCGCCGCCTGCACGGCGCCGGTATGCAGGTCCGCCACATCGAGTTTGACCCTGTCGTCCTTGCATCCGATGAGTCTCGTCTCGCCGCTGGAATCCATGATCACGGCCGTCACCGGGGACCGGCCGCCGTCGACGATCTTCACCAGATCGCAGCGGACGTTCTCGTTGGTCAGGAAGCTCAGAATCTCCGCGCCGTCCTTGTCGTTGCCGACCGCGGAAACGAGCGCGACGTCCAAGCCGAGGCGCGCGGCGGCCACCGCGCGATTCAACCCCTTTCCACCCGGTGGCCTGGTGAAGGTGCCGCGTGCCGCGCGGTCCGCGGCGGGGAAACCGTCGACGCGGTAGAGGTGATCGATGACCGCGTCGCCGACCACTGTCACCGATTTCGGCCGCCGAACCGAATCGGGCAGTGCGACAAGAATTTTCCCGCTCGGCATGGCCTGGGGGATGACGTAACCCGTGTCGGCGGTGAGCAGGTCGGCCAGCGCGGTGAAGGTGTCGCCCTCCGACGACGTGCGCAGCCGCTTCACCGTCGGCGCCTCGGGAACGCGGTCGACCCCGAGCGCTTGGTGCAGCCGCCGCCAGTGCTCGACGAGGTATTCGCGCCGGGGGCCGAGCTTGTCCGCGTACAGGCGGGCGAGATCGACGCCGTCAGGGGGGTTGTCACGAAAAAGGCCGAGCGCCAACGCCGAATCGGCGATGAGGCGATCGGTCGGCGACAGCCGGCGCGCCGTCTCGCGCACGACCGGTAACAGGGATTCGCCCGCGGGCAGGCCGGTGCGCTGCGCGTGCTGGCGCACGATCGGCAGCTCGAGCAGGCTGGTGACGTCGATCTCGGTGTTGCCCAAGCGTTCCGGCCGCAGACCGTAATAGGTGCACAAGCGGGTGAGGATGTCGCGAATCGCGATCGTGCGGGGATTCTGCGGAGCCATCGGCGAGTCCGCCCTCCATCACGTCGTTGTCGTTTCGTTGTGCTTTGCGGAGATTGCCCTCATTCCCGGGTTTAACGGGCGATGAGTCCGGCAATTCCCAAGATACTCCGGCAATTGACCGGGGGAAAGGCAAATGCCACACTGATTTTGGGCGATCTGGTCGTCCCCACCAGCGGACTCGGGAGGGCCTTGGTGATGAAAGAGATTCTGCTGATACGCCGTGACAGGCGGCGCAGGCGCCGCAAGCCCGGCGCGGCCGACACCGAACTCGGACCGAACCGTCCGGCCGTATAGTACCCGGCCGAACGCCGCACCGTCCGAACTGCTTTCACCGCCGGTTCCGCTTCGCCGTCCAGCGAGCCCCGGCCCGTGCGCCTCTCGCGCACTTCGCCGGGGCTCGCCGCTCTCCGAAAACTTCGGTGACCCCCTTCGACCTCGGATGCTCGACAGGAGGCATTCGTGACCATCTATGTCACCGACTGGTCGATGACCAGCGATTGCACCAACGAATCGGCGCAGCGCGTCGCCGACAAATGGCCCAAGTCGTGGCGGCTGAGCTGGCTGCCCGACCGCCTGCTCACTCGCGAGCAGGCACTGGCGGGGATGGATCTCGCCGAGATCGTCAGCACCCAGACCTACCGGCATGATCGGCTCGCCCACCTGCGGGCGGTGCACTACGCCGGACAACTCGGAATTCCCCTGGAGCAGATTCTGCTCGGGCTGTAGTACCGGAGGCAGCCATGACCATTCACACCACCGAGTGGACCATGATCAGCGACCTGACCCCCGAATCGGCCTACCGCGACGGCGAACCCAGCGCCGATGCGTGGCGGCTGAGCTGGTTGCCAGGTCGCACACTCTCCCGCGAGCAGGCGTTCGCCGGCATGGAGCTGGACGAATTGCTCAGCGACCCGGACATGGTGCACGACCGCATGACCCACGCCCGCGCCGCCGAGCGCGCCGACCGGTTGGGCATCTTGCTCGATCACGCGATCATCTTGTTGCACAAGCGGATCGTCGCGCGACTGCGCGACCGGCCAGACGAGTCGGCTCCGGGCCCGGTCGGCGCATGCGGCAGTGGTTCTCGCGCGCACGGCCTTCCGCGGCGCGCGGGCGGTCCACCGCGCGTGTTCGGGTGAGAGAAAGCCGGATTCAGGTCCTCGCCACGTTGTCCGCACCGACCGCCTCGGCGATCGAGCGATATCCGTGGTCGCGCAGACGCGCGGCGAGGCCGCGGTGGATCTTGCGAGTCCAGAACGGGCCGCCGTAGATGAAGCCGGTGAAACCCTGCAGCAGGCTGGCGCCCGCGAGGATGCGCTCGAAAGCCTGGTCGGGGGTTTCGATCCCGCCGACGGAGATCAGCACGAGGCGATCACCGACGCGCCGATACAGGCGGCGCAGCACCTCGAGCGAGCGTTCGGCCACGGGCGCGCCGGACAGGCCGCCCGCACCCATGGCCGCGACCTCGGCGGCGTCGGTGCGCAGGCCGTCGCGGCGAATGGTGGTGTTGGTGGCGACGATGCCCGCGAGACCGAGCTCGAGGGCGAGGTCGGCGACCGCGTCGATGTCGTCGTCGGACAGATCGGGGGCGATCTTGACCAGGACCGGCACCTGGACGGTGTCGAGCACGGCCCGCAGCAGCGGGCGCAGCGATTCCACGGCCTGCAGGTCGCGCAGGCCGGGGGTGTTGGGGGAGCTGACGTTGACCACGACGAAGTCGGCCAGCGGGCCGAGCAGGGCGGCGCTGATCGCGTAATCGGCGGCGGCGTCGGCCGCTTCGACGATCTTGGTCTTGCCGATGTTGGCGCCGATCGGGACGGTGGCGGTCCTGGTGCGCAGCTGGTCGGCGGCGCGGGCGGCGCCGTGGTTGTTGAAGCCCATCCGGTTGATCAGGGCGCGGTCGGCCGGCAGCCGGAACATCCGCGGTGTGGGGTTGCCGGGCTGAGCCTGGGCGGTGACGGTGCCGACTTCGGCGAAGCCCCAGCCGAACGGACCCCAGATGTCGGCGCCCTCCGCGTTCTTGTCGAAACCGGCCGCCAGACCGAGCGGGGCGCGGAACTCGACGCCGAAGACGGTGTTGCGCAGGATCGGGTCGTCGACGACCGCGAGCCGCTTCAGCAGCAGCCGGGTCGGCGCGAACCGGGCGGCCACGCGCATGGCCGCGAAGGCGAGGTGGTGGATGCGTTCCGGCGGAACCAGGAACATCAGTCGAAGCAGCAGTGCGTACATCCGTGTCACATCCCCGGCTCGGGCTGGGGTAGTAGCGAGGTCTTGCGACGGCGCAGCAGAACCTTGCGGCTGCCGTCGGTGTAGGCGCGCACGCGCGAGAGCTCCCATCCGCCGAATTCGGCCTGAATCGCCAGGCGCATCGAGGCGGTCACCCTGGTCACGTCTTTCGGTAAGCGCAGCGGGACGTATTCGTAGTCGTCGCTGCTGGTCTCCCAGTTCGCCGGTAATGCTGCGCGGGAGCTTTTCGGCGCCATCACTGCCCTCTCTTCAGCTGGTCCGCGCGGATCCGCTGGACACCGTCACCGGTGGCGGATCCGACGAACAGATCACCGGTGCGGTCGTCGACGGTCACCGAGTCGGGCTGCCGGACGGTCGGATAGCGTCCCACTTCCTTCGGTATACCCGTCGACAGATCGAATCCGACGACTTCGTTGCTCTGCGTGCACGTCACCCACACGGTCTCGGACCGTCGATCGTAGGCGAGCGCGTAAGGCGACGATCCTACCGGGAAACGCTGGCGCAGGACGAGCGGTCCGGTGGTGTAGACGAGCAGTTCCTCGCCCGCGGTGTCGGTGACGATCACCCTGCCGAAGTGGTCGGAGATCATGTTGGTGGCGCCGTCGCCCGCGCGCAGGGCGAGGCCGAGGTGGTCCTTGGCCGGGTCGATCTCGGTGACGGAGGTCTGGCGGCGGTCGAGCACCGCGATGCGGTCGGCGGTCAGCGCGACGACGTCGGCCGAGGCCAGGCCGGAGACGGAGTCGAGCACGTCGCCGCCGGAGCCGAGGATGCGGACCGCGCCGTCGGCGGTGCCGACGACCAGCGTGCCGTCCTCACGCTGCCGGACCGAGCGGACGTCGCCCTCGACGGGCGTCTCGGTGACCGCGTCGCTCGCGGCGTCGACGCGGATGATCCGGCCGGGCGCGGTGACCAGGATTTCACCGGGCTTGCCCTGGGCCAGGCTGGTCCCGTGCGCGGGCAGGGTGACGGTGCGCTGCCCTGCGCCCGCGGGGGCGGCGGGGTCGATGAGGAAGAGCAGGGTGGAGCTGTCGCTGCTCGCGTCGAGCGCGGCGAGCAGGCCGGTGCCGGATTCGGCGAAGAGGCTGCGGATCGGCGCGCTCAGGCCGATCACCTGGCCCGTGGGCGGGGTCTGCGGTGCGGGCGCGATCGCGGCGGTCGCGGGTTCTCGGGTCGGACCTTCGGGTTCGCCCTTGTCGGAAGAGCATCCGGCCAGCAGGGCGAGCACCGCAAGGACGACGAGCGCTGAGGGGACCGAGCCGCGAGGGCGCACCACCGAACTCCTCCTACCGACGAATCAACCCGACGTCACCATCTGACCATGATGGCGCAACACCGCCACCGACCGGGGTGGCGGCGGCACCGAATTACCAGTGATGGGGGTTACCGTGTAACCAAACAGCGTCCAACTCAGGGAGATCCGGTTGAAAGCCGACCATCCATCGGGATTTGCCATCGATGACATAACCGTTGGTCCGTTTGCTCACGGGTTCGGCACCACCGCCGACGGCAGGCCGTACGCGTTCCGCACGGTGCGGCAGATCCTGACGCTCGAGATCTACCGCGCCGACTTGGACAGCGACGTGCCGGGTCCGGAGGACGTGGTCGCGGTGGCGGAGGTGCGGGTCACCGACGTCGATGTGGACGACGAGCGCAGCGTGGTCGCGCTGGTGCGCGACATGATCCCCGACGCCGTTCCGGTCGAGGCGGCGGCGGACCGGGACGTCACGACCGTGCGCGCCCTGCTCGGACGGATCAGTTCCGTCATCGATGGTATGTAGGTAGTGATGCACTCCACACGAATCGCCCGAATCGCGCTGGCCGCGCTCGCCTGTGTCACGGTGGCCGCGACCGCCGCATGCAATTCGGGTCCGGACGAGGCCTCGGTCGAGGTGGCCCGCTCCAAGGCCATCGCCGAGCTGTCCTCCTCCGCCGCTGCCACGTCCAGCGCCATCGCCAACCGGCCGCTGCCGACCGCCGCCGAACTCGACGCCCAGATCAAGCGGGCGCTCGACCCGGCGCTGCCCGACAGCGAGCGCACCGCGCTGATCGAGGACGGCGATGCCTTCCGCGACGCCATCCCCGATATGTACCGGGCGCTCCAGGACAACCCGCGCGCCATCTACGGCGTCACCGATCCGGTGTTCGACAACCGCGACGGCACCCTGACCGCCACCATGCGACTGGACAGGGACGGCACCGGCACCGCCGTGCGCACCACCGTGGTGCACTTCGTCTACCTCGACGGCCGCTGGAAGATCTCCCGCACCGACCTGTGCGGAATTCTGCGCTCGGCCGACTATCGCACCGCGGCGTGCGGCTAGCGGCGCGGCCCTCTCGATGCTGCATTCCGGTTTCCTGGGGTGGGGTCGGCTGGTCCACCGCTACCGCTATCTCGTGCTGGCCGGGGTCGCGCTGGCCGTGCTGCTGTCCGGCTGGTACGGGCGCGACCTGGTCGAGCGGCTCAACCAGGAGGGCTGGTTCGATGAGAGCAGCGAATCGGTGGCCGCGTCCGAACTGGCCGACGCCACCTTCGGCCGTGACACCGACAGCGACCTGATCCTGCTCTACACCGCGCCCGAGGGCAGCACCGTCGACTCTCCTGAGGTGCGCGCCGCGGTCACCGCCCAGCTGCGCGGCCTGCTCGAACGCTATCCGGACCGGATACTCAAGATCGACAGCTACTGGGACAGCCCGTTCACGGCCAACGCCAGCGACGCCACGAAAACCCACGCGTTCGCCAGCGTCGGACTCCGCGGCGAAGGCACCGCCACCATTCAGAACTATCTCGCGATCAAGAGCGCGCTCGGCGCGGGCAGCGAAGGCGGCGGACCGGGCGGCACCACGGTGCAACTGGCGGGACTGCAACCGGTCGTCGAAGGCATCAACACCGGGATGCAGAACGACATCCACCGCGCGGAGCTGATCGCGTTGCCGATCGTGGCGATCATGCTGTATTTCGTGTTCGGCGGGGTGATCGGGGCGCTGCTGCCGGTGATCATCGGCGGCATGACCATCCTGGGCACCCAGGGCATGTTGCGTGTACTCACCGATCACATCGAGGTCAACGTCTTCGCCAATGCGGTGATGACGCTGGTCAGCCTCGGCTTGGCCATCGACTACGGCCTGTTCACCGTCACCCGATTCCGCGAGGAACTGGCGGCCGGGCGCAGCGTGGAGGAGGCGACCGCACGCACCGTCGCCACGGCGGGTCGCACGGTGATGTTCTCCGCCGCGATCATCGCGATCAGCCTCGCGGCGCTGTTCATCTTCCCCATCGGAGTACTGCGCTCGGTGCCCTACGGCGGCATCAGCTCGGTGCTGCTCGCGGCGCTGCTCTCGGTGACGGTGCTGCCCGCCACGCTGAGCATCGTCGGCCGCCGCATCGACTTCCTCGGCTGGAAACGCTTCTCCCGCACCAAGACCGAAGCCCAGATCGACGCCGGATTCTTCTCCCGGCTCGCGCTGTTCGCCATGCGGCGGCCGTGGGCGGTGGCGGTGCCGATCGTGCTGGTGCTGCTCGCGTTGAGCATCCCGTTCCGCAATATCGAATTCGGTGGAATCAGCGAACGCTATCTCGCCGAGGACAATCCGGCCCGCGTCGCCCAGGAGAGCTTCGACGAGCTGTTTCCCAGCTTCCGTACCGAGCCGTTGAAACTCGTGGTGGTCGGCGCGAATCCGCAGCAGCTCAGCGACATCCGCTACGAAGCCAACCAGATTCCCGGCCTCACCGGGCGCTTCGAACCGGCGGCGACGACCAAGGACGGCGTCAACGTCCTCGGCGCCGGGCTGACCGACAAACGCGACGCCGACGCCGTGATCGCCGCGCTGCGTGCCATCCCCGAACCACCGGGCGTGCAGGTGATGGTGGCCGGTGTGCCCGCGCTGGAGCGCGACAGCATCAACGGATTGCTCGAGGGTCTGCCCGCACTGGTCGCGATCCTCGCCTGTACCGCGCTGGTGGTGATGTTCGTGGCGTTCCGTTCGATCGTGCTGGCGCTCAAGGCCGTCGCCATGAGCGCGTTGAGTCTCGCCTCGACGCTGGGCATCCTCACCTGGATCTTCGTGGAAGGGCACGGGGCCGAGGTCTTCCTGTTCACGCCGGGGCCGCTGATGTTCGCGGTGCTGGCGTTGATCGTGACGGTGGTGTTCGGGTTGTCCACCGACTACGAGGTCTTCCTGCTGTCCCGGGTCGCCGAGGCGCGGCAGGCGGGAGCCGGCGCACCGGAGGCCATCCGCTACGGCATCGCCCACACCGGCGGCGTGATCACCTCGGCCGCCGCGATTCTCATCGTGGTGACCGGCGCGTTCGGCTTCTCCGATCTGGTGCTGATGAAATACATCGCCTACGGCATGATCGCGGCGCTGATCATCGACGCGACCGTCATCCGGATGTTGCTGACCCCCGCGGTGTTGAAGCTGATCTGGCGGTGACCGGGTAGGCGAGGGGAGCAGACCTCGGTCAACGGCGGACCGGAAGAACCAGTTGCGCACCGGTGACCGGGTGGTCGAGTACTTCGACCGGATGCTGGTAGACCCGGCTCAGCAGTTCGGTGGTGAGCACCTCGCGCGGCGGGCCGTCGGCGGCGACGCGGCCGGAGTCCAGCACGGCGACGCGGTCGGCGTAGGCGGCGGCGATACCGAGGTCGTGCAGGACGACGACCACCGCGGCGCCCGCCGCTGCCCGCTCGGTGGCCAGCCGCAGCACCGCTTCCTGGTGGCCGAGATCCAGTGCGGCAGTGGGTTCGTCGAGCAGCAGGGTGGCGGTGTCCTGGGCGAGGACCCTGGCCAGGGCGACGCGCGCGCGTTCACCGCCGGACAGCGTCGGGAACGATCGCGCGGCAAGGTGCGCGACGTCGGCCGATGTCATGGCCGCCGCGACGAACTCGTCGTCGCGTTCGCCACGCGCGGTGCGCACCCACGGCGCCCGGCCCATGGCCACGACTTCGCGGGCGGTGAACGGGAATCCCACGGTGTGGCTCTGCGGCAGCACCGCCCGCCTGCGCGCCATGTCCAGCGGCGTCCAATGCTCCAGCGCGCGGCCGTCCAGTTCGACGGCCCCTTCGCTCAGCGCCAGCTCCCCGGCCAATGCGGCCAGCAGCGTGGACTTGCCCGCCCCGTTCGGCCCCACCAGCGCGACGACCTCACCCGCGGCCACCGCGAAATCGACCGCGTCGAGCACCCGCCGCGCGTGCCCGCTCGCGCCACCGCGCCGGTCGACGCTCACCCCGCGCGCCCGCAAGGTCACCGTCCCGCGCTCGGGCCGCCGCGGCTCCTCGTGCGCCCGCCCGAGCATCGCGCCCAACCCTTGCCGCATCCCGCTCATCGGCGACCTCCGATCCTCGGATCGTCCGCGGCGGCAGGCCCGAGCGCCGGATCCGCGGCCGCGACCTGCCGAACATGACGCTGGTCCAGGGCGACACGGGCGTCATCGTGATCGACCCGCTGATCTCGGTCGAGACCGGTGCGATCGATCGACGCGTCTGTGTGCCGTACGACACCGCGCCGTGCACGGGCGATGACAGCAGGCTGCGCTCGACGATCCCACTCGAACGGCGCATGGTGCACCCGCGCAGCGACTGCCGAGCCGTGCGAGAGGTCCGGGCGGGCCGCGCTCATCCCCACCCTCCAGCGCGGGCGCGGGTGCGGCGCAGCAACCAGAAGAAGAAGGGACCGCCGATGAGCGAGGTGAGCATGCCGAGGGGGAGATCGGCGTTGTCGACGAGGGACCGGGCGGCGACGTCGGCGGCCAGCAGGACCACCGCGCCGACGATGGCGCTGAGCGGGATCAGCACGCGGTGGCCGGGACCGACGATCATCCGCACCAGATGCGGGACGATCAGGCCGACGAACAGGATGATGCCGGTGAACGCGACGCCCGCGGTGGCGAGCACCGCCACGATGACGATGACATTGCGACGCAGCCGTTCCACGTCGACGCCGAGGTGACGGGCGGCCGATTCACCGAGGGCAAGCAGATCCAGACGAGGCGCCACGACGATCGCCGCGAGCACGCCCAGCGCGGCGAGCGGCGCGACCACCGCCACCGACTCCCAGCGTGCGCCGTTGAGGCTGCCCAGCTGCCAGAACACGATCTGATCGCGGGCCGCGGGGGAGGCGACGAACAACAGGAACGCGATCAGACCGCCCGCGAAGGCGTTGATCGCCACCCCGGTGAGCACCAAGGTCACCACTTCGGTGCGGCCATTGGAACGCGCGAGCAGATACACCAGCAGCGTGGTGAACAGTCCGGCGACGAACGCCGCGGCGGCGACCGACCATGCCGCGACGAACGCGCCGCCCACCACGATCACGGTGCCCGCGCCGACCGCCGCGCCCGCCGAAACGCCGATCACGCCGGGCTCGGCCAGCGGGTTGGCGAACACACCCTGCAACAACGCACCCGCTGTCGCCAGCGCAGCGCCCACCAGCATCGCCAGCACCACCCGGGGGAAACGCACCTCCCACAGCGTCACGTCACCGGCCGGATGAGCGGGCATAGGCCCCCAGTCCAGACCGATCCGGTGAAAGACGCTGCCCGCGACCTCTGCGGGCGAAGTCGGCACCTGACCGATCGCGGCCGACGCCAAGGCCAGCACCACCAACGCGGCGATCGCCACCGCGAACGCGACGGTGATCCGCGAGACCGAACGGGTGCCGGCGGGAACCGGCGCGGCAGGCGGCCGCGCTCCTGGCTGCGATTCGAGCGTGCCGTTCTCCCGCACGGGCCCGGTGCCGTTGGCCGACGATACGGACGACGTGCCCGCCGTATCACTCATGCCTTCGCTCCGCTGGCGCTCGGCCCCGGCATGCGCGAAGCGCGCTGGCACATGATCAGCTCACTTCGTTCGCTCACGTCTGCACCTCGCCGGCGTTCAGCTCCGGCACGCGCGAAGCGCGCTGGCACACGATTCGCTCACTCCGTTCGCTCATGCCTGCGCACGGCCGTACACGGCCTCGTCGAGCGCGGCGACCACGCGCCCGGTGTTCGGGCCGAAGCTGAGCACCACCCCATCGGCCATGTCGACCACGCGGCGGTTCTTCCCGGCCGGTGTCTGCGCGATGCCGGGCACCTTCAGCAGCCCGTCCACGCCGCCGACCGAGCTCAGGCCGTCGGTCATGACGAGCAGCACATCGGGAGCGGAGCTGATCATCGCCTCGCTGGTGATGGCGGTGAACGGCTCGGTCAATCCGGCCGCGGTGCCCGCATCCTCGCCGCCGATGGCGGTGATCAGCTCGTCGGCGCCGGAGCCGGGCCCGGCGATCATCGTGATGGCGGTGCTGCGCAGATAGAGGAACGCGATGCGCAACGGCTTGTCCTTGGCGGGAACCCCGGCCGAGGCGGCGGCGATCTCGTCACGGGTGCGGTCGGCGAGAGTGCGACCGCGGTCCGGGACGCCGAGCGCGGCGGCGACGGCCTCGATCTGCGGCACCACACCGTCCATGGTTCGCTGCGGGTCGAAGTAGACGACCGTCACCCCGGCCGCGCGAAGCTGCTCCCGCACCGCGGGCGTCGCGCTGGTGGTGTCGGTCAGGAACACCGTGGGGCGCAGTGCCAGAACGGATTCCACGTTCAGCGAGCCGCTGCCGCCGATCACGATCGGCAGGTTCTCGATCGCGGGGAACACCCCCGACGTGCTGCGTCCCACGAGATTGGCGCCGAGACCGAGCGCCCAGACGGTCTGGACGAGGGTGCCGTGACGGTCGGCGGCGATGATGCGGCCGGCCGAGGTGACGGTGACCTCGGTGCCGTCGAAGGAACGCACCGTCGCGGGCAGCGCCGGGGTCGGGGCCGGGCCGATCGGCACCGGCTCCTGGTTCGCGATCGTCGCGGTGCTCGGCCCACGCTGTCCGGAACCCGCCGCGCCGCTGTCGCTGCCGCATGCCGCGGTTCCGGCGAACAGCGTCAGGGCGAGGGCGACGAGAAGGTAGCGAACCACCCCGGGACGGACACGGTCGAGGAACGTCATGTAGGCAAGCCTAATATGCGCCGTCGAACCGAGTCCGCCCGCGAACCCGCGCACGGCCGCAGCGACGGTGGAGGTACGGGTCCGCCTCATTCGGCGCGCGCGCTGACGTCGTCCAGCGCGGCCGCGATCGCGCGCGGCAATTCCAGGGTCTCGGCCGCCAGCACGCCGGTCAGCTGCCCGATGTCGCGGGCGCCGACGATCATGCTGGCGATGCCGGGCCGGTCCCGGATCCACGCCAGCGCGACCGCGAGCGGCGAGGTGCCGAGCCCGTCGGCGGCGGTGACCAGCGCGTCGACCACCCGGGTGGCGCGCTCGTCGAGGCGGTGGCGGATCTCGGCCGCGGTCGCCTCGTCGGCTCCGCGCGAGTCCGCGGGCACGCCGTCGCGGTACTTGCCGGTCAGGATGCCGCCCGCCAGCGGCGCCGAGGCGATCACACCGACGCCGTGATGCCGTGCGGCGGGCACGAATTCGCTTTCGGCGCTGCGCGCGAGCAACGAATACGGCGTATGGGCGACG
This sequence comes from Nocardia sp. bgisy134, assembly GCF_057708325.1. Taxonomy (NCBI): domain Bacteria; kingdom Bacillati; phylum Actinomycetota; class Actinomycetes; order Mycobacteriales; family Nocardiaceae; genus Nocardia; species Nocardia sp. bgisy134. The sequence continues at coordinate 272,254 of NZ_JBYIRW010000004.1, read as the reverse complement.
GAGATCGGCGCGATGGCGGCGAGGCTGGCCAGCTGCCACGGATTGAAGCCGCGCACGCCCGCGTAGCGGACCTTCCCGGAACGCACCGCGTGGTCGAGGGTGCCCGCGATCTCGTCGAGCGGAGTGTGCGGATCCCAGGCCGCGACATGCCAGATATCGAGGTAGTCGGTGCCCAGTTCGAGCAGCGTCCGGTCCAGCTGGCGCAGCAGTCCACGGCGGGACGCGTCGATCTCGGCGCGTGGCGCGGGACCGGGAACGGTGGTCTGTGCCGGTTCGGTGCGGGGCAGCACACCGGCGCAGCCGCTCAGCACCAGGTCGTCGCGCGACACCAGGTCGCCGAGTAGATCGGCGAGGATTCGCTGCGCCGCGCCGCCCGCGTAGGCGGGGGAGGTGTCGACCAGCGTGCCGCCCGCCTCCGTGAACGCCACCAACTGCACCGCGGCGTCGTCGACGTCCGTCTGCGCGCCCCAGGTGTGTGTCGCCAGCCCTATCCGGGACACCCGTAGGCCGCTGCGTCCCACCGTCCGCTGTTCCATCACCGGATCCGCGCATTCATCACGGCGCCAAGCCTAAAGGTTGAGCCCGCCGGAAGCCGTCATCAACGGCGCGCACCGCCGTAGCGGAGGGCACGGCAGCGGCCGGAATCACGCGTTCACCGGGCGACATGTACTGTCGCTGCCGTATTGCGGCGCCGCTTTTTTCCGGCGAGCGGGGTCGTCGCTGGACCAATTGCCCAGTCGGAATGGATTTTTCGGGCAGTGGAAGAGGAGGTTGCGTGGGCGAGTCGATGACCTGGTTGCAGGCACTGGTACTCGGACTGGTGCAAGGTCTGACGGAATTCCTACCGGTTTCCTCCTCGGCGCACCTGCGGATCGTGTCCTCCGTGTTCTTCGGCGACGACGCGGGCGCCTCGTTCACCGCGGTCACCCAGCTGGGCACCGAGGCGGCTGTGCTGGTGTATTTCGCCAAGGACATCTGGCGCATCGTCGTCGCCTGGTTCACCACCTTGACCGAGAAGGTCAGCGCCAGGTCCAGGGAGATGGTGCCGATCACCGACCAAGTCACCACGAAACTGCCCATCGTCACCGCAGGCGGCGTTCCGTACGGACTGGACGAGGACCGGCAGCGCGATCTCGACTACCGCATCGGCTGGTATGTGATCATCGCCACCATCCCGATCGGCGTCATCGGCTTCGTGCTGAAGGACCAGATCCGCACCGGCGCGCGCAACCTGTGGCTGGTCTCGTTCATGCTGATCGCCTTCGCGCTGGTGATCGCCGCCGCCGAGTACTACGGCACCAAGCGGCGACCGATCGAGCAGCTGACCAACCGAGACGGGCTGGTGATGGGTTTCGCCCAGTGCCTGGCGCTGATCCCCGGCGTGTCGCGCTCCGGCGCCACCTCCTCGGCGGGCCTGTTCCTCGGATTGGAACGCGAGGCCGCGGTGCGCTTCTCGTTCCTGCTTGCCATCCCAGCGGTGACCGCATCCGGCCTGTTCAGCCTGCCCGACGCGTTCGCGCCCGCCGGTGAGGGACTCAACGCGTCCGGCCCGCAGCTGCTGGTCGCCACGCTCGTGTCCTTCGTCGTCGGCTACGCCTCGGTGGCGTGGCTGCTGAAGTTCGTGTCGAAGCACTCGTTCAACTGGTTCGTCGGCTACCGCATCGTGCTCGGCTTGGTGATCATGGGTCTGCTCGCGGGCGGGGTGGTGCAGGCGACATGAGCCGCTTCGCTCCGGCAGCGCCCACTGGACATACCACTTTCGCTCCGGCCGTGCGCAGGTCTGTGGGCGGACTTCGCCCGGCAGCGCCCACTAAGCTGGCCGCATGACGGTGATCCTGTTGCGACACGGCGTGTCGACCTCGAACACCGCCCGCACACTCGCCGGCCGCAGCGCCGGAGTCGATCTCACCGAGCACGGCGCCGATCAGGCGCGCGCGGTCGCCGAACGACTCGGCGCACTCCCGATCCAGCACATCGTGCACTCGCCGCTGCTGCGCTGCCAGCGCACGGTCGGTCCGCTGGCCGACAAGCTCGGGCTGGAACCGGAGTACGACGACCGGCTCATCGAGGTCGACTACGGCGAGTGGACCGGCAAGCCGATCGCCGACCTGCTCACCGAACCGTTGTGGAAGGTCGTACAGCGGCACGCCTCGGGCGCGGTGTTCCCCGGCGGCGAAGGTCTCGCCCAGGTGCAGGCCCGCGCGGTGGCCGCGATCCGCGAACACGATCGCGTCTTCGCCGAGCGGCAGGGCCACGACGTGCTATGGGTCGCGTGCACGCACGGTGACGTGATCAAATCCGTGCTCGCCGACGCACTGGGCCTGCACCTGGACGGATTTCAGCGCATCGTGGTGGAACCGGCGTCGATCAGCGTCGTCCGCTACACCCCGCACGCTCCCTACGTGTGGCGGCTCAACGACACCGGTTCGGATCTGAGCGCGCTGGAGGCGATCAGACCCCGACCGCAAGCGAACGACGTGGAGGCGAATCGATCCGATACGTCCGGCCCCGTTCCCGGCGGCGAGCTAGGTGGTACCCCAAGTGCGGATAATGGGAATGCGGAGCGCTGAGATTCCTTGTAAACGAGTAGTCGGTGTTTCGGGAGTCCGGGCGCCGCGGAGAGTCGATCAGGGTCACGCATCAGGAGGTGCAGATGGCACGAGCAATCCATGTATTTCGCACCCCCGATCGTTTCGTCGCCGGGACCGTCGGTGAGCCGGGCGATCGCGCCTTCTATCTGCAGGCGGTGCAGCAGCCGCGCGTGGTGAGCGTGCTGCTGGAGAAGCAGCAGGTGAAGGTGCTCGCCGACCGCATGGGACTGCTGCTGGACGAGGTGGCGCGCCGCTTCGGCGCGCAGGTGCCGCCGCAGGCCGACGACGTGACCGACACCGATCCGCTGGTGACGCCGATCGACGCCGAATTCCGGGTCGGCACCATGGGTCTGGGCTGGGACGCCGACGCGGGCGCCGTCGTGGTGGAGCTGCTGGCGATCACCGAGACCGAGGTGGACGAGTCGGTGGTGCTGGACGACACCGAGGAAGGCCCCGACGCGGTCCGGGTGTTCCTCACTCCGATCCAGGCTCGCGAGTTCGCGCTGCGTTCGGCGCGGGTGATCGCGGCGGGCCGTCCGCCGTGTCCGCTGTGCGGGGAACCGCTTTCGTCGCGCGGGCACATGTGCGTGCGGACGAACGGCTACAAGCGCGGAGACATCTTCGGCGCGGCCGAGCTAGAGGAGTGATGCGTGGCGCGGGTCGACGAGGGGTTCTCCACCGGTGAGCTGAGCGTGATCGGGCGGGTGAGCACCGCGAGCAACGTGACGCTCGTCTGCGATGTGGACCAGGATGTCGACGGGGATCCACTGCGTGTGGTGTACAAGCCGGTGCGCGGGGAGCGGCCGCTGTGGGATTTCCCGGACGGCACCCTCGCCGGGCGCGAGGTGGCGTCGTATCTGATCTCCGATGCGCTCGGCTGGGGCGTGATTCCCGAGACGATTCTGCGTGACGGCCCGTACGGTCCCGGCATGGTGCAGCGCTGGGTGGAGTCGGTCGACAATCACACCGACCGGGGCAACCGGCTCGATCTGGTCGACCTCTGCCCGCCCGGCGCGGTCCCCGAGGGCTTCTGCGAGGTGCTGCGCGCGCTGGACGGTGCGGGCAACGAGGTCTCCCTGATCCACGCCGACGACCCGCGCCTGCGGCGCATGGCGGTGCTGGACGTGCTGCTCAACAACGCCGATCGCAAGGGCGGGCACGCGTTGGAAGGCGTCGACGGTCAGGTGTACGGCGTCGACCACGGCATCTGCCTGCACAGTGAACACAAGTTGCGCACCGTGCTGTGGGGTTGGGCGGGCAGACCGATCGGCGAGGATGTGGTCGCCGACATCGCCGCCTTCGCCGCCGCGCTGCCCGGCGAACTCGCCGACGCGCTGGCCGCGCACATCACCGACGCGGAAATCGACGCGCTCGCGGGCCGCACGAAGGAACTGCTGGACCAGCCGGTGATGCCGCTGCCGCGAACGTCGCGGCCTATCCCGTGGCCTGCGTTCTGAGCCCACTGTTCGTTCCCGGCGGTGGGAAACCGAAGGGCGGGAAGTGCACTCGGTGCCGGGATGCGGTGAGTGCGGGTTTGCGGCCGATCAACTAGGGACCCTGTACGCCGGGCTCAGGTTCGCGCCGATCACCCGATGTCGCCATCATTCGACCAGGGGGCGCACCTGTTCGCCTGCGAAGCGGACGAAGGCGAGGGGATCCGGCTCGTCGGGGAGGGGTTCGAGGACGACGGTGTCGGCCCCCGCCGCCGACCAACGGTGGACCGCGTCGGCGATGGCGTGGGCATCGCCCGCGACGCCGACGGTGTCGGGCAGACCTGTGCGTCGGCGGGCGGCGGCGAGGCGTTCGGTCGCGTTCGGCCCGCTGGCGCTGAGCAGGTAGACGATGATGTCGTGCGGTTCGGTGCGCCCGGCTTTCGCGCGGCCTTCGTCGACGAGTCGGCGGGCGGCGCGAATACCGTCCGGGGTCGTCGCGCTGGTGAGGACGGTGCCGTCGGCCAGTTCGCCGGACAGCCGCAGGGTCTTGGGTCCGCTCGCACCCGCGACGAGGGGCGGCGGTGTGCCGGGCGGCCAGTCGAGGGCGACCCGATCCAGATGGACGTATCTGCCGGACATGTCGACCGTTGCGCCGTGCAGCAGTGCGCGCAGCGCCGTGAGTTGTTCGCGCAGCAGACCCAGCGGGGAGTCGACGCGCGCGCCGACCTGCCCCATCCAGTCCTGCACACCGTGTCCGAGGCCGGGGATGACCCGTCCGGGGTGCATCCGCAGCAGCGCCGCGACCTCCATCGCGGTCAACGCGACGTTGCGCAGCGGCGCTGGCAGCACGCCGATTCCGACACGCAGACGTTCGGTGTGGGCGAGCACCGTGGCCGCGCACGCGCTGCCCGCGGCCCAGAAACAGTCCTCCCACAGCCACAATTCGGCCAGCTCGCTCTGTTCGGCCGCCGCCGCGACCTCGGGCAGCCGTTCGGGCGGGATCTGGGGCAGCGCGATCGCGCCGAGTACCGTCACTCGACCCAAGGTAGCGGTCGGCGCCGACAAGTTCGTCCGGTCAGAGGGTGACCCTCTCAGGGCCTCCCTATGGCGCGTCCCCTCCGCGAGACTCGATCCATGCTGCGCTACCGACCGTTCGGCACCACTGGCCTCCGCGTATCCGAAATCGTTCTCGGCACAATGGGATTCGATGATCCTTCGCGAGCGCGCGAGATCGTCGACGCCTATGCCGACGCGGGCGGCAATGTGCTCGACACGGCGTCCGCCTACGGCGACGGCGAGGACATTCTCGGCGAGATCCTCGGCGCCCGGCGCGACCGTTTCGTTCTCGGCACCAAGTACACCCTCAGCCGCGATCCCGACGATGTGAACGCCGCGGGCAACCACCGCAAGAACTTGACGCTCTCGCTGGAGCGCAGCCTGCGCCGGTTGCGCACCGACTATGTCGACATCCTCTGGGTGCACGTCTGGGATCGACACACTCCCTTGGAGGAGACCGTGCGCGCTCTCGACGACGCGGTGTCGGCAGGCAAGGTGCTGTACCTGGGGATCTCCGACGCGCCCGCGTGGATCGTCGCGCGCGCCAACACCCTGGCGCAGTGGCGGGATCGGACGCCGTTCGCCGGGCTCCAGGTGCCGTACAACCTGTTGCACCGCGACGTCGAACGCGAACTGTTGCCGATGGCCGAAGCGTTCGGGATGAGCGTCACCGCGTGGGCGCCGCTCGCCGCGGGAAAGCTGTCCGGCGCGACCGGCAGACGGGTCGATCCGGCCGCGCTCACCGCGCGCGAGCGTGCGGCCGCCGAGGCGGTGGCCGAGGTGGCCGCCGAGCTCGGCGCCCGGCCCGCACAGGTGGCGTTGGCCTGGACCAAGCACAAGTCGCCCGCGGTGCTGCCACTGGTCGGGGTGAGCAGTGTCGGACAACTCACCGAGAACCTGGCCGCCGCCGAGCTGACGCTGCCGGAGGACGCGGTGCGCTGTCTGGAGGCCGCCGCACCGTTCGAGCGCGGATTTCCCGGCGATTTCCTGGCCGAGTGCGAACCGCATCCGTTCGTGTTCGGCACCGCCGCGACCAGGGTGGACAGGCGGCGCGGCGCTTCGCTGTAGATTGCCACGCCGCCGAGCGGCGACCGGGCGCCACGCTCCGGTTTGGATGGCTTCCGCGACCCGGGGTAGTTTGCTGGGCGAACCGTGGACTCCCGGATTCATCGGATGTTCCCGTCCACGTGAGCAAAACCATTGACTTCTGGTAGCCGTCTCGTTTTGGCTGGTCCCGACAGGGGTGCGCGGGTACCGCGGTGGCCCGGGGAGCCGGGTCGAGCGGTGATGAGCTCGGCCACACCTTTACCCTCGAACCATGCAGTCCTGGTCCGATATCGCCCTACCAACCATCCCCGGAGCAGGGCCACCGTTGCGGTTGTACGACACCGCCGACGCACGGGTGCGGCCGGTCACCCCGGGCGCCACCGCCACCATGTACGTCTGCGGGATCACCCCCTACGACGCCACCCACCTCGGGCACGCCGCGACCTACCTGACCTTCGACCTGGTCAACCGGCTGTGGCGCGACGCGGGCCACGACGTGCATTACGTGCAGAACGTCACCGACGTCGACGATCCGCTGTTCGAGCGTGCCGCCCGCGACGGCATCGACTGGCGTGACCTGGGCACCCGTGAGATCGATCTGTTCCGTTCGGACATGCGGGCGCTGCGCATCGTGCCGCCGCGCGAATACGTGGGCGCCATCGAGTCGGTGGACGAAGTGATCGAGTTCGTGCAGAAACTGCTCGCCTCGGGCGCGGCCTACGTCGTCGACGACGCGGAGTACCCCGACATCTACTTCCGCGCCGACGCCAACGATCAGTTCGGGTACGAATCCGGCTACGACCGCGCGACCATGGAACGGTTCTTCGCCGAGCGCGGCGGCGACCCGGACCGCCCTGGCAAGCGCGACACCATCGACGCGCTGCTGTGGCGCGCCGCCCGCCCCGGCGAGCCGTCCTGGCCCGCTCCGTTCGGTGCGGGTCGTCCCGGCTGGCACATCGAGTGTTCGGCGATCGCGCTCAACCGCCTCGGCCCGGAGTTCGACATCCAGGGCGGCGGCAGTGATCTGATCTACCCGCACCACGAGTACTCCGCCGCGCACGCCGAATCCCTCGTCGCGGGCCGCCGCTTCGCCCGCCACTACGTGCACGCCGGTCTGATCGGCCTCGACGGCGAGAAGATGTCGAAGTCCAGGGGCAACCTGGTGCTCGTCTCGAAGCTGCGCGAGTCCGGCGTCGACCCGGCCGCCATCCGCCTCGGCCTGCTCGCCGGGCACTACCGCCAGGACCGCATGTGGACCGACCAGGTCCTGACCGAGGCCGTGGCGCGTCTGGACCGGTGGCGCAGCGCCACCACCCTGGCCTCCGGCCCCGCCGCCGAGGACACCGTCGCCCGCCTGCGCCAACACCTGGCCGACGATCTCGACACCCCGAAAGCCCTTGCCGCCGTGGACAACTGGGTCGCCCAGGCGCTCGATTACGGCGGCCCCGACGCCGCAGCGCCCGGTTCGATCGCGACGGCCCTCGACGCGCTGCTCGGCGTCGAGCTCTAGGGGTTCGACCCGCACGCTGCCCCGTCCGAGGCCATGAGAGCCCGCGAACCGGGCACGGGAGCCGGTCTGGGCCGGTCGTCGATTGTGTCGACGCGGGCCGCGGATCAGCTCGCGCGCGGGTTCGTGCTCGGAGCGACCGCCGGGCGAACCACGCTGACGGGTGAGGGTCTGCGGCACAACGACGGACACGCAACCGCGTCGTCACCCACCGCATTCTCGGCGCGAAGCTTTCCGTCGAGGCGACGGGTTGTGCCGACGGGGACTCGCCCGCGGGCGACCGGTTCCGAAGGCTTGCCGAACGTCGCGTTCCGTGATCTGGTTCACGAATGTGCAATCTGCATCCTGGTTCTCTGATCGCCGGTCTCCGTGGCGCACTGGGCGGGCCGCTGCGGCTGGACCCGGTGGGTGAGCCGGGGGACGCGCGGACGGTGGCGGCGCGACGGCGATTCTTCGGCGACGCGGCGGATCCCGAGACCGGTGCGGTGCAGGCCGATCGGGCGGTGCTGTCGTGGGTCGGGTGCACGACGTACGCGCTCGCGCTAGGCGGTTCGGTGTTCCTGCTCGACGCGTGGGTGCCGCGGGTGACCAGCTCCGGTTACGTGCCCGCGACCCCGCAGGAGTTGGCGGACCTGCGTCCCGCCGCGATCTTCATCGGCCACGGCCATTTCGATCACGCCGGTGACGCGGGCGCGATCGCCGAGGCGAGCGGCGCGACCGTCTACGGCACGGCCGAACACTGCGCCGCCATCCGTGGCCAAGTCCCCGAGGCGACGTTCCCGACGGCGGCGCTCGGCGACGCGCACACCCCCATCGGGCAGCGCCACGAGGTCACCGTGGCCGGGGTCGAGATCACCGCGGTGCGGCACCTGCACTCGGCGCGCACCCCGGAGGACCCGGCCGACGAGGCGCGGCGGTTCTTCCCGCGTCCCGAACTGGGCCCGATCCGGCGCCATCGTCCGACGCTCACCGATCTGCGCCAGACGCTGCCGCGCCTGCTCGATCCGGAGGGCGGTGTCCTGCTGTACCAATTCCGCGTGCCCGGTTTCACGCTGACCTGGCACGATTCGGCGGGCCCGCTGACGGAGAAGGCGCCCGACGTCTTCGACGTGCTGGCGGGATTGCCGAGCACCGACGTGCACATCGGCGCGGTGCAGGGCTACAACCAGATCACCAACGGACTGCGCGACCCGCGTAAGTACATCGAGGCACTGGGCTCCTCGCTCTTCGTCCCGGCCCACCACGACAACTGGTTGCCCGGCCTGACGGCGAGCGCCGCCACCTACGACGCACCGCTACGTACCGAACTCGCGCGCCTGGCCCCCGGGCGACGCCCGGAACTGCGCACGATGCACGACCCCACCGACTACCTCAGCCCAGCCCGCCTCACCTTCACACTCTGAACCGGCAGAACACTTTCACCCACCAACCGCGACAACGAACTGCCGCGATCCCACCCACCGCACGCACGCCTCACACAGACGCTGTCTATGTGAGGCGTGCGAAACCTGTGGTCCAGCCACAATTCAGGTCAGGCCAGCACCAAGAGGCCGGTCGCGTACATCGCCGCTACGCCGACAGCGACGCCCAGGATGGCGGTGGCGTCCATCGCGGCCACGGTTCCGGTCGCTCGATCGTCGGTGGTGCGCAACGCGGGCGCGATCTGCACGACGACCTGCGCGATCGCACCGATGCCCAAACCGAGCAACAGCAGCGACAGTTCGGCATTGTTGACGCCCGCCCCGAGCACCGCACCGAGGATCGCGGGCGCGCCCGCGATGAGCCCGAGCCCGAGCAGTCGCGGCACGCCGGGGCGCTGCGCCGCGAGCAGCGGGCTCACGATCGCCAGCCCTTCGGTGGTGTTGTGCAGCGCGAAGCCGATCACCAGCGCCGCGCCGAGCGCGAGTTCGCCCAGCGCGTAGGCGGATCCGATGGCCAGCCCCTCACCGAGGTTGTGCAGGCCGATGCCGATGGCGATCATCAGCGCCAGCCGTCCGCCGCCGCGTCCGCCCGCGCCGTCGGTGCGGTGGTGCAGCCAGCGGTCGACGAAGGTGAGCGCGAGGAAGGCGAGGATCGCCCCGAGCGCGAGCAGGCTGATCCCGCCGAACGCGCCAGCCGACCGGTCACCGAGTTCGAACCCTTCGAAGACCGCGTCGACGGCAAGGAATATCAGCAGTCCGACGGTCACCGCGAGCAGGAAACGGATGCCGCCCTTGCCGATTCGCCGCAGCACCGGAAGCAGCAGCATGCCGAGCACGACGGGGACGATGCCCACGTAGGTGCCGAGCAGCGCCATCACCGCGAACAGGTCGCGACCGCCGGTGGGCGTTTCGACGGCCGCGCCGATCTCGTGTTCGACGACCAGCCCGGTGGAGGTCAGCATGGACACCAGATACGGCTGGCCCTCCTGCCACGGGTAGTCCAGGGTGAGCACGGTGCTGCGACGCGGCCCGATCGGTTCCTCGCCGCCGCGCACGTCGACGAAGGCGTCGTTGACGAACACCTGCGCCACCTGCACCGGATCGGGTCCGGCATTGCGGACGGTGAGATCGATACGGCCCGGCGACATTCGAACTTGTTCGACCGCGATCTCTTCGACGGGCGGGCCGATCCGCTCGGGCAGCGAACGCCCGCCGACGACGGCCAGCGCCGCCAACGCCAACCCGAGCAACAGCACCACCGCGACGGTCGACGCCCAGCCGCGCCACCCGCTCGCCGGTTCCCGCTTCGCCTCGGCCTCGATCTCGGGTGCGGTGACCGGCTCGCGCTCGGTCTCGATCTCGATCTCGGTTCGCTCACTCATGCCTGCGCCTCGCTGACGCTCGGCTCCGGCATGCGTGAGGCGCGCCGGCACATGATTCGCTCACTGCGTTCGCTCATTCGGTCACCTCGAAGAATCCCATCCACCCCAGTTCGGCGAACTCGGACTTGTGCGCGTGGAACATGTACTTGCCCGGATACGGGAACCGCAGTTCGCAGATGCCGCGCTGGCCTTGGCCCTGGACGATGGTGTCGGTGTATTCCGTTGGCTGCAGGCGAGTTCCGGTGGGGTAGTAGTCGAAGAAGTTGCCGTGCACGTGGAAGCTGTTGATCGGGTCGTACTCGAGCACGTTGACCAGGTAGATGCGCACCAGCTCGTTGCGTTTCACCCGCACCGGTTCGTGCATGTAGTGGAACGGGATGCCGTTGACGGCGTAGAGCTGATTGCCTTCGGCGTCGAAGGTGGTGTTGTAGCCGTGCTGCACCATGACCAGTTCGTCGGCCGCGGGCCGCGGCTGCGGCGGGTCGACGATGAACGTCCCGTACATGCCGCGCGCGATGTGCTCGGCGAGCGGCCCGACGTGGCAGTGGTAGAGGTGCAGCCCGAAGGGAGTCGCGTCGAATTCGTAGACGGTGGTCTGCCCGGGTTCGATGAGCCCGGCGCCGAGACCCGGGGTGCCGTCCATCGCCGCGGGGTGGATCCCGTGGAAATGCATGGTGTGCGGGTGCTGGGAGCCGTTGGTGAAGGTGACGCGCAGCAGGTCGCCTTCGGTGCAGCGCAGAGTGGGACCGGGGATGCGCCCGTCGAACACCCAGGCCGGGAACTTCACGCCCGGCGCGACCTCGAGTTCCTTGTCGCTGGAGGCGATCTCCCACTCCCGCAGAGTGCGCCCGTCACGGGTTTTCGAGACGGTGCCGTAGTCGAAGTCGCGCAGGATGTCGGTGGGGTTGAATCCGTTGGCGTCGTGGTCGACCGTCGAGCCGATGCGGAACGTCGGCCCGCTGGCGCCGCCGCCGTGGGCGACCGCGCCGTGCATGCCGTGTCCGCCGCCGGTCTGTTCCGTGCGCGGCTGTGCCTCCGACAGGCCCGCCCGCGCCGCCACCGCCGCGCCGCCGAGGCCGAGTAGCGCGCTGCCGCCCGCCAGAAAACCCCGCCGCGAAGCTCCCCTCATCGAGTCCCGCTGCACTGCTCACGCCTTTCCGCAAAGTTTCGTACTACCTAAATTAGATCTGCGGGAACACTAATACAACTATGCGGGGTACCGTTCAGGCCGGTCGGTTCGGTGTGCGGGCGGTCGCCGCCTAGCTCACCGCGATGTCCAGCGCTTCGATCGGCTCGTGCACCGAACCGTCCGGCCGATCCGCGTAGAGCGCCTCGATCTCGACCGCGTACTTCTCGGCGATGGGCTTGCGGCGCAGTTTCATGGTCAGGGTGATCTCGTCGCCGCCCGGCTCCCAGAAGACGGGCAGGATCGTGAACCGCTTGACCTGCTCGACCCGCGACAGCGTCGCGTTGCCCGCCGCGACGCCGCGCGCGATCGCCGCGATCACGCCCGGGTCGGCGGCCAGCGCGGCGGCCGAAGAATCCGGCAGTCCGTGCTGTGCGGCATAGGGTGCCGCGGATTCGGCGTCGAGCACGATGAGCGCGGTGGTGAACGGCCGCCGGTCCCCGATCACGGCCAGCGATCCGACCAGCGGCGTGGCCGCCTTGACGGCGTTCTCGATATTGGCGGGAGACATGTTCTTGCCCGCCGAATTGATGATCAATTCCTTCTTGCGGTCGACCACCTTCAGGTAGCCGTCCGCGTCGACGGTGATGATGTCACCGGTGTGCAGCCAGCCCTCGTCGTCGACCGCGTCGGCGGTCTTGTCCGGTTCCTTGCGGTAACCGCGCATCACCAGCGGTCCCCGCACCAGGAATTCACCGTCCTCGGCGACGGCGCCCTCGAGCCCGGGCAGTAGTTTGCCGACGGTGCCGAGGCGCGCCTGCTGCGGCGGGCTGACGCTGGCCACGCAGGTCAGCTCGGACATGCCCCACACCTCGGAGATCGGGATACCGAGCCCGAAGAAGAAGCCGAGCGTCTCCGGCGGCACCGGCGCGGCGCCCGACATCGCCCACTTCACCTGGTCCAGGCCGAGTTTCGCGCGCAGCTTCGACAGCACAGCGGCATCGGCGCGCGCCCATTCCTCGGCGAGGGCGGGATCGAGCGACTCGCCGCGCAGCCGGGCCTCGGCCTTGCGGCGGGCCGTGTCGAGGGCCCACTGCAGGGCGGCTTTGGTAGTGGGATCGGCCTCGTTCGCGACAGAGAACTCGATCGCCGCCTTGAACTTCTCCCACACCCGCGGCACGGCGCCCCAGATGGTGGGGCGCACGTCGAGCAGCGCGGCGGGCAACTGGGCGCGATCGGGGACGGCGGTGATCTGCGTGCCGAACACCTCCTGCAGATACAGCGCGGTGAATCGGTCGGCCATGTGCGCGGTCGGCAGGTACGAGGTCTGGCGGTCGCCGAATTCGACCGGCAGCACCGAGGCGAACGCGCGCGCCTCGAACAGCAGATTCTCGTGGGTGATCTCCACGCCCTTGGGGTTGCCGGTGGTGCCGGAGGTGTAGCAGAGGGTGACGATGTCGTCCGGGCGCACGGCCCGCCAGGTCGCCTCGAAATCGAAATCGGCGGCAGCCGAGGCCATGAGTTCGGTGACGCCGAGTGTTCCGGCGGGCGCGCCGTCGACGCAGACGATGGTTTCGATCGGCGCACCGCAGCTGCGAACCCGCTCGACGTACTGTTCCTCGCAGATCACCACCCGGTTGCCCGCATTGGTGAACACGTACCGCAACTGGTCGGGGGAGAGCGTGTTGTACACCGAGAACGAGGTGGCGCCGGTGTGCTGCGCGCCGACCTCGAGCGGATAGAACTCGACGCGGTTGCCCATCATCAACGCCACGGTGTCGCCGCGCCCGACGCCGAGCGCGCTGAGTCCGCCGGCGACGGCACGGACCTGGTCGGCGTACTCGCGCCATGTCAGGCTTTGTTTCCCTCCGATCGATCGGACGGCCACGGCGTCCGGATCGATCGCGGCCACGCGCTGAAAAGCGGCACAGGAGGTGTTCGGTTCGGTCATTTCGGTCTCACTCACGACGCCCGGCACTGTGCCTCGACGGTAGGTCGCGCCAGCGGTCACGCGCGGACTTTCCCCGAATCCTGTTCTCGGACAATCCCATTCCGACGTCGCGAAGCCGCCACACCCGCCTCGGTACGCTGGATGACGTGACCGAGCGCAAACCGCCGGATCTGACCTTCGAATCGTGGATCGACAAACAGGTCCGCGAGGCTACCGAGCGCGGCGAGTTCGACAATCTGCGCGGCGCGGGCCGCCCGATTCCCGGGGCGGGCACCCCCGTGGACGAGAACTGGTGGTTGCGCGACTACCTGCGGCGCGAAGGGGTGCGCGCCGACGGCATGCTGCCGGACTCGCTCGTTCTGCGCCGCGATGTGGAGCGCATTGAGGAGACGGTGGCCGAATTCGATGCCGAGCGTCAGGTTCGCGCCGCGATCGCCGAACTCAATCGGCGCGTGGTCCGCTATCTGCGGGCGCCGACGCCGCCGCACGTGCCGGTCGGGCCGGTGGACGCCGACGCGGTGGTGGCTCACTGGCGTGCCGACCACACACTCGCGCCCGGGACGTCGTCGTCTGCTGCTCCGCGGCGTGCGCCGGAGGCCGCGAGTCCGCCGCCGCGCCGGTGGTGGCAGCGTTTCCGCCGCTGACGTCCGCCACCCGCCTCGAGATCGACAGTTTTCACACCGGTTGCGCGTGTGCCGATCCGCAGCGCGGCACCGATGGCATCGAGCGCGGTGAGGTCGGCAAACCCCGCACCGGTCGCGTCTGTGGCGATTGCAGCGCGGCATCGTCGTCGCGGACGGAACACTGTCCGGCGTCGTCGATTTCGGCGAACTCTGCCCGGGCGATCCGGCCACCGGGGTATCGCGGCAACCCGTCGGCGCCCGGGTGGTACGGGATGCGCCGACCGCGCCCGGGTCAGCGTTTCGCTTCGGATTCGAGACGCTGAATGTGTGTGGCCATGGTGGTGTCCCGGTCGAGCCAGGCGTCGGTTGCGGTGGCGAAAAGGCCGCGGAGCAGTGAGAACGGTACCCAGCGTCGGGGTTCGACGATGCGGGCCGCTCGTCGTTCGATACCGGCCGCGACCGCGCGTGCGATCTGTTCGGGCTGTACCGGTTTTCCCAGCGGGCCTTTGAAGGCGCGTTCGGCCATGGTGGTCGCGGTCCGGTTGCCGCCGAGCGCGGGGCGGGCGAGGGGTGTGACGACCCAGCCGGGAAGCAGGACGCCTGCGCGAGCGCCGGTGTGCACGAGCTCGGCTCGCAGCGAGCGGCCGAACATTTCGACCCCGGCCTTGGACGTGGCGTAGGCGGAGTTGGCGAGTCCGTTCATGAACGCGTAGATCGACGCGTTCACCAGGACGTAGCCGTCGTTGCGGACGACCTCGTCCAGGCAGGCTTTGACGGTGCGCCACACGCCGAGCAGGTTCACCTCGATGACCTTTTCGTAGGCCGCCACGTCGGCGGTGGCGACGGTGACCGGCGGATCGACGGCGATACCGGCGTTGGCGAACACGACGTCGATGCGGCCGAAGCGGGCGACCGCCTGATCGGCGGCCCAGCGCATCCGCGCGAGGGAGGTCACGTCGGCGGTGACCGCGAGCACCGCGTCGCGCCCCAGCTCGGCGGCGAGAGCGTCGAGGGCGGCCTGGTCCAGGTCGACGAGGACCAGCCGAGCTCCACGGTCGAGCAGTTCACGGGCACAGGCGGCTCCGATGCCGCCGGTGGCGCCGGTGATCAGGACGACTTTGTCTCGCAGGCTGTAGCGGCTCATGATTCGTTCTCCGGGTGAGGTCAGCGGTGAGAGGCGCTGAGCGTGAGCGTTCGTTGCTTCTACTCTGGTGCTTCCCAAGTGATCTCGGCGGGAGTCTTGTCGATGCGCAGCCCCCGCCAGCTGGGATGACGCAATCCCTCGGATGTGGCCTCGCGATATTCGATATCGGCGACCAATTCGGGCTCGACCCAGTGCGCCGCCGCTGCCACCGCGCGCGGCGGCGGCACATCGAAAGGCGTATCGGGACGGGCGATTTCGTCGAGGCGGGCGCGCAGGCTGCGGCGTTCGACGAGTGTCCATCCGGTGCCGACGTTCCCGATCGGCACCAGCCGCCCCGCCGAATTGTGTGCTCCCAGTATCAAAGAGCCGAATGTCTTGGCGAACGGGCCATTTCCCGGCAACCATCCGGCGATGACGGCTTCGGCGGTCTTCCGGAACGGCGTCTTGATCCAGTTGCGCGTCCGCTCGCCGGGTTGATACGTGGAGTCGAGGCGTTTGGCGACCAGGCCCTCTAGCCCGTTCTCCGCCGCGGCCGCCGCCAGCGTCTCGGGATCGACGTCGGTCCAATAGGGCGACAACTGGATCGGCGGGCGGGCGAGGTCGAGCCGCGCCAGCAGTTCTCGCCGCTGCGAGTACGGCACGGCGACGGTGGCGTGCCCGTCGAGGGCGAGCAGGTCGAAGATCATGTAGAGCACGGGAACGTCGTGGATCAGCTGCGCGGACGGCGTCTGCACGTGCATGCGTCGCTGAAGCCGGGAGAACGACGGTGCGCCGCTCGCTCGCTCCGGCGCGACGATCTCTCCGTCGATGGTCACCCGGTGATCGCCTGCCGCGGCGGCGACGGCGGCGGCGATCTCGGGGAACGAGCCGGTGACCTGTTTGCGGTTGCGGCTGTAGAGCTGACACGTCCCTTCGGCCGCCGCGGCGATGGCGCGCATGCCGTCCCATTTCATCTCGAAAGCCCAACCGTCCGGGTCAGCGGGCGGTCGTCCGGAACGGGCCAGCATCGGCGGCGGCGCGGACACCACCGATACAGCATATCTTCAGCAAATAGTTGCTCGAATAATTCAGCAGGCGGACCAATGGCCCTGGCGCGGCGCGTGGCTCCGGGGCACGGTGGTTGGTAGCCGGGTATCGGTGCTCCACGGTGAAAAGAGGGACGGCATGGACATGACAATGGGAAGTGTGGATGTCTCGGCCGCGCCGGTCCCCACCTCACCGTTGCTCGAGCGAGTTCGGCAGGGGGTTATCGGTGAAGGCGCGGTCTTGGACGGACCCTATGGTCGGCGCCGGATCACCTACGCCGACTACACCGCCTCGGGCCGGTCGCTGGATTTCCTCGAAGACTTCATCCGCGGGCAGGTGTTGCCGCGCTACGCCAACACCCACACCGAGAGCTCCGGCACCGGATTGCAGACTTCACTGCTGCGGCAGGACGCACGCCGGATCATCCACGACGCCGTCGGCGGCACCGAGAACGATCTGGTGATCTTTTGCGGGTCCGGGGCCACGGCGGCGGTAAACAAGCTGGTGGGCATTCTCGAGCTCCGCGTTCCGTCCGGGCTGGTCGAGCGTTACCGGTGGGACGGGAAGATTCCCGATGCGCAGCGACCGGTGGTCTTCATCGGTCCCTACGAACACCACTCCAACGAGTTGCCATGGCGGGAATCCATCGCCGACCTGGTGGTGATCGACGAAGACGCCGACGGTCAGATCGATCAGCGACAACTCGAGCAGCGGCTGATCCACTACGCGGACCGGCCGTTGCGCATAGGTAGCTTCTCGGCCGCCTCGAATGTCACCGGCGTCTTATCGGATACCGACCGGATCGCCGCCCTGCTTCACGAGCACGGCGCGTTGTCCTTCTGGGACTTCGCTGCTGCCGGTCCCTACGTGCCGATCCGGGTGCGGGAGAGCGCTCCCGGTCGTGGCGACCACAAGGACGCGATCTTCCTCTCGCCGCACAAGTTCGTCGGCGGACCGCAGACTCCTGGCGTTCTGGTGGTCCGTCGTGAGTTGGTGCGCAACGCCGTGCCCACCGTGCCGGGCGGCGGCACGGTGGCGTTCGTGGACCCGATCGGGCACCGCTACCTGGATGATCCCGTTGCCAGGGAAGAGGGCGGAACCCCGGCGATCATCGAGTCGATCCGTGCCGGTCTGGTCTTCGCGCTCAAAGACGCGGTCGGTACCGACCTCATCGAGCAACGGGAACAGCGGCTGTGGCGTCATGCCTTCGGCCGGTGGCGCGATCACCCGAACATCGATATCCTCGGCCACCCTCGTGCCCGACGACTGTCCATCGTGTCCTTCCGCGTCCGGTCCGGTGTGGATCGCTACCTGCACCACAACTACGTCGTCGCGCTGCTCAACGATTTGTTCGGCATCCAAGCTCGCGGCGGCTGCTCCTGCGCTGGCCCGTACGGGCACCGGCTCCTGGCGATCGATGCGCAGAATTCGGCCGCCTACCGAGACGAGATCGCCCTGGGTTGCGAAGGCATCAAACCCGGCTGGACACGTGTCAACTTCAACTACTTCATTTCCGACACCGTGCGCGACTATCTGATCGAGGCCGTGGAACTGCTGGCCTCGTTCGGCCACCGTCTCCTCACCGACTACGTCTTCAGTCCGGACACCGGCCTGTGGCGCCACCGCGAGGGGACCCACCAGCCCCCGCTGCGTCTGGCGGACCTCTGGTACGACAGCGCGGGCGCGCTGCACTATTCGACAGACCGCGAGACCCTCGACGAGGACGCGTTGGCCGAACACCTCCGTACGGCCCGCGCCCTGTTCGAGGCACGCCCCGATGAGGTCCCCGACGGTTACACCGGCCTCCCATCGCATTTCGAAGCGCTGCGCTGGTTCCCGCTGCCGCCGCAATGCCTGGCGCCCGATTCTCGGTGAAGGCTGGTGCGCACCCGGGTGGATCAGTTCGCCACCATCGGCGGCATCGTCGGGTTCTCCTGCTCGACGATCTGTTCGGCGCGGTGCCGGATGTGCTCGAGGTATCCGGTGCCGGTGAGGACGTAGAAGCGTTCCTCGCGGATCGCCTCCACCACCAGGTCGCCGACGCCGCGCGGATCGAGGCCCTGCTGGAACGCCTGCCTGGCCGCGTCGATCGACCAACCACTCGGGCGCGGGCCGACCCGTGGATATCGCGCCGGGCGATTGCGTTCGGACATGTAGATACCGGTGTCGACCAGTCCGGGGCACAGCACCGAGACGCGCGGCCGGTATCCGCCGTCGACGAGTTCGAACTGGACGGTTTCCGAGAGCGCGACCACAGCGGTTTTCGACGCCCCGTACACCGAGCCGCCCGCGATCAATCCGGCGATCGACGCGGTGTTGACGATGTGCGCCTGCTCGCCCTGCTCGATCATCACGGGCAGAAACGCGCGGATGCCGTGCACCACGCCCATCAGATTGACGCCGAGCACCCACGCCCAGTCGTCGAGCGTGCTCTCCCAGCTGGGCTTGCTGCCCGCGAAGACGCCCGCGTTGTTGCACAGCACGTGCACGGCGCCGTAGGCGCGCAACGCGGATTCGGCCAGGCCGGCGACGTCGCCGGGTACCGACACGTCGGTGACCACGGGGTGCACGTCGGCGCCCGCGTCGCGCAGCTCGGCTGCGGTGGCGCCGAGCGCGGCTTCCTCGATGTCGGCGAGCACCACACGCATACCCGCCGCGACGAACGCTTCGGCCATCCCGCGCCCGATACCACTGCCGGCGCCGGTGACCACGGCGACCTTGTCGTCCAGATTGTCCACTGTTCCTCCGTATCGATCGATCCGGGTAGAGGTCACCAGGCTAGGGAAGTGCCTCCCATCGAACATCGCCCTGCGGGCCGATGTTTTTCCTTGTCCGAGCCGTTACTGTGAAAGTGGGTGGGAGTCCCTTTCAGCGCGGTCGGCGATCGGCCGTGCGCGCCACCCGAACTGCTCCGGGCAGCCCGCGCGAGAAGGAGATTCGGTGCGCAAGATCTACGTCGTCACGCACCCGGAGGCGACCCATCACGTCGACCGGGTGGTCGGCGGTTGGTACGACTCGCAGCTCACCGCGGCGGGCCTGTGCGCCGCGGCGGCTATCGGCGAGGCACTGCGGGCGCGGATACCCGAGGACGCCGATGTGCGGGTGTACTCCTCGGATCTGCTGCGCACCGCGCAGACGGCCGAAGCGATCGGCGAGGCGTTGGGCGTGGCGCCGATTCTCGACGCGAGACTGCGCGAGAAGTCCTACGGCGAGGCGGGCGGACGGCCGCAGGCGTGGCTGGATCGGCGATTCGTTCCGCCGCCCGCGGTCGGCGAACGTCTGCGCCACGGCGAGGGCATCGCGGGTGCGGAGACCAAAATGTCTCTGGCGCAGCGCATCTACGCCGCGATGGGAGAGATCCTGGACAGCCCCGGCGAGCACCAAGTGATCGTGACGCACGGCGGCGCAATGACATTCGTGGTGGCGGCGTGGATCGGGATGCCGATCGATTCGGCGGGTTACGTCGCCTTCCGAGCGGCGTCGGGCAGTATCACCGTGCTCACCGAGGACGACTTCTTTCACAACCGCGAGGTATCGAGCCTCGGTGACACTCACCATCTCGAGGTAGCGGCGTCGCGACCTTCTCCGGCGCCGGTTTCGACGACATCCTGCTGAAGGCGATGACGAACCCGCCGCACCAGCGCCGGATCGGTCGGTGGTCCAGTTTCGGTCGGGCCCGCATCCTCCGGGCAACCGCCGAGGCCCGGCGAATCGCGCTTCCGTCAACGCGGCCCGCCCTCGACCCGCACGGCGTACATTTCCGATCATGGACACGGTCGAGCTGAGCGCACCGGACGGCCCCCTGCCCGCGCTGATCGCCCGGCCTTCGGGTGCGGGTCCGTGGCCGGGCGTCGTCGTTGTGCACGACGTGCTGGGGTTCGGCCCGGATCTCGAGGGGCACGTGGCGATGCTCGCCGAGCACGGCTACCTGGCGATCGCCCCCGATCTGTTCTCGCGCGGCCGCGCACGCTGTATGCGGGCGGTGATGCGCGCATTGTGGTTCACCGGCGGCAAATCCGACGCCGACGCGGTCCCGCTGCGCGACATCCTCGCGGCACGCGATCGCCTGGTGGCCGATCCGGCGTGCACCGGCCGCACCGCCGTGATCGGTTTCTGCATGGGCGGCGGGTTCGCGCTACTGACCGCACCCCGCGGCTTCGACGCGGCGGCCCCCTTCTATCCGGGCCTCTACGGCGACTACCGGACCTTGCTCGACGGCATCTGCCCGGTGGTCGCCAGCTACGGCCGCCTCGACCCGTCCCTGGTCGGCGCACCCGCCAAACTGGAGCGCACGCTCACCGAATTCGGTGTCGCCCACGACATCAAGACGTACCCGGGCGTCACCCACGGCTTCGCCAACACCTTCCCCGGCGACCGGCTGCTGCGCGTCACCGGGCTCGGCTACAACGCCGACGCGACCGCCGACGCCTGGCGTCGCATCTTCGCCTTCTTCGAGACCCACTTGGCGGATCAGGAGAACCCGCCGTCGCGGTAACCGCCGAGATCGAGCCCGCACGATCACCGCTTGCCTCGCACACCTTTCACACGCCTCGCAAAGCTTGTGGCCTGTGCGAGGCGTGCGGAAGGTCTGCGGTAGCGCACTGGTTCGCGCCACGGCTTGCGGACAACTCCGTGGTCTCGCCGCGATCAGTGCGGCAGAGGAACCCCCAGTAGGCCGTGCGCGCCGTACCAGACGGGGCCGAGGTTGAGCCGCTCCGGATAGCGGGCGACCATGTCGTCGAAGAACTGCTGTGGCGTCGGCTTGTCCGCGAGCAGCTGTTGTGCGTCGCGCAGGTATCGGCGAGTCTGGTCGATGATGCTGGGATCGTCGGGCAGATCGCGGTTCTTGTGTCCGGCCACCACCGCGCGGGGTTCGAGCGACTCCACGATATCGAGTGCGGCAAGCCATGATTCGAATCCGCCACCACCCGTTTCCAGCAGCATCTGGTGCACTCCGTTGTAGACCACGTCGCCTCCGACGACCAGGCCGATCGAAGGAACGTGCAGAACGGTGGTGTCGTCGGTGTCGGTGTGGCCGACTTCGACGGCGGTGATCCGATGACCTTCCAGCTCCAATCCCTCGGCCGGGATCGGCTGGTAGACCAGGGGAGTGTCGGGAATCAGGCCCGGGAAGTCGGAATCCCAGAAATACTCCCGAAGCTCGACATTCTTGCGCATTATTTCGATGGTTCCTTCGGTGGCATACGGAATCGCGCCGGGGAATCGTTCGAGCAGTTCGCCGGTGCCGAACCAGTGGTCACCGTGCCCATGGGTCGCGTAGATATAGGTCAGCTGTTTTCCGAAGCTCGCCACCCATTCGCCGACC
Organism: Nocardia sp. bgisy134; assembly: GCF_057708325.1. Lineage (NCBI taxonomy): Bacteria > Bacillati > Actinomycetota > Actinomycetes > Mycobacteriales > Nocardiaceae > Nocardia > Nocardia sp. bgisy134. The sequence goes on along the minus strand of NZ_JBYIRW010000004.1, from coordinate 250,621 downwards.
TGCCGGGTCTGCTCGCGGGTGAACGGCGGGTCGACCAGCACGGCCGTCTTTTCGCCCATGATCAGCGTCGAGGCCAACGGGGACGACACGATGGGCCCGCCGTCGGGCAGGCGTTCCGGCCGGTTGCGGGTAACCCCGTCGCTCACCAGCACTTCGTAGCGCAATTCCGTCATGATTTGTTTGCTCCTTTCAGTGCAGCTCGCACAGGCTGCTGCGTAAAGTCACCGTGGGTTCAGTCCGGTCAGGAACTGTTCGATGAGTTTCGAGACCGCGAGGGCTGATTCGCGCGGCGCGAGATGGCCGGTGCGGGGGAGTATTTCGAGTTGTGCGCCAGGTATGCGTTTCGCCAATTCCGCGGAGTGGCCACGGGTGAACGCGGGATCGTCGGCGCCGTCGATCACCAGGGTGGGGGCGGTGATCCGCGCCAGGGCGTCGACCACGCTGGTGCGTTCGGCCAGCACCGAGCGCATGGCTCTGGACAGGCCGACGTTGTCGAGGCGATCGATGGAATCGGCAAGTTCGGCGGCGAATTGGGGGTCGTGCCTTCGGGTGTACTCGCCCAGCAACTGAGCCACCACCGATTTGCCTGGGCGGCTGGGAATTCCGATCCGCACGAGCAGCGACAGCACACGATCGCGCTGACGTTCGAGCGGGGACATTCGGCGCGCGCTGGAATTCGACAGCACCAGCGCGACGACACGCTCGGGTGCGGCGAGCGCGACCCGCAATCCGACGAAGCCGCCCCAGGAAAGCCCGAGGATGGCGGCGCGGTCGACACCGGCGGCGTCCAGTGCCTGTACCGCTGCGTCGGCGCATTCCTCCATCGTGAACAGCCGTGGCGGCGAGGGGCTTTCGCCGGTGCCGTAGGGGTCGACCAGCAGCGTTCTCCACCCGAGCTTGTGCAGAACGGAGAGTTGTGTCCCCCAGCCGGTCTGTCCGTCGGTGAACAAACTTGGCCAAAGTAATACTGCGGGACTGTGTTCCGGCCCGGCGTCGTGCACATGAAGCCCGCCGAGTGCGGTCGGCACCACGAGACCGCGGGCCCGTGACGGTGTCATAGGTAGCGCTCGAACCAGTCGAGTGCGGCCCGGCTGCCGGGCTCGTAGCCGTCGAAATAGATGCCGTAGTGGGTGATGCCGGGGATGACCTGGTAGTCGACCACGACGACGCCCGCGTCCTCGAGGATCTCGGCGGCGCGGCGCCCGTTGTCGGGAGTGGGAAACAACTCCTCCTCGCCGGCATCGATGATCAAGGTCGGCACCTGCAACCGCTCGACTTGGGTGAGTGGATCGAAGTGCGCCATGGTGGCCAGGAACGGGGTGCCCTCCGCGGTCGGAAATCGGTCGATGCCCTTGGGGATGGCGTCGGCATTGCCGCGGGCGGTGTCGATCGCGTATTTGCGGGCGAATTCGAAGAGCGGTCCCTGCCCGAGCGAGATGGCGGGCACCTGAACGGTCAAGGCTTTGACGCGGGTGTCGTGGGCGGCGGTGTAGACGGCGATGCCGCCGCCGTAGCTGGTTCCCCAGACTCCGATACGAGCGGTGTCGACGTTGGGCTCGCCTTCGAGGTAGTCGAGGGCGGCAAGGAGATTCGCGGTCCACGCGAACGGGTCGACCAGATCTCGGACGAACCGCACTCGGGCCAGAGCCTCGTCGTTGTCGTCACGTTCGGGGGCGTCGCCGACCAGATGCAGTGGCGATCCGGAGCCGAACCAGCTGCTCTGCGTGAAAGTGAGAGTGATCATGCCCGCGGAGGCGAACAGCGCGGCATAGCGTTCGGCGGTGTGCTTGCTACCGCCCCAGCCGTGACACAACACCACCGCGGGTAGCGCGGCCTCGGAAGGGATGGTCGCCGGGCGGTACACGTCCGCGTCGAGCGGGATGCCGTTGCTCCAGATCGTGGACTTCTCGCGGAGGACACCCTCGGGCATGACCAGCGGTGGATACTTCTGCTCAGCCATGGCTGGCCACCTCGGTCGACGATTCCCAGGACCAGATCTCCCCGAGCACGCTCGTGGCGGTGTCGATGGCTTGGACAGCGATCACCCGCCACCCGGCGGCGGACTTGGCGACTTCGAAATGAACGGCCCAGCGCTGGATTTCGCTTTCGTCCGCGCGGCGACGAGACCAGATCACCTCGATCGCGGCGCCGACGGCGTTGTAGACGGTGACGCGGCGATCGGGCACCACGGTGTGGCTGTAGCCCGACTCGCGCAACGGCGCGAGGTTGAGCTCCAGAAATGCGAGAACGCTGGCGTGATCGAGGCACCAGAACGACTGGTCCGATACGGTCACGTGCATGGGTGTGCCCCAGTAGTCGAGGATGCACTCGGGTCCGTCCGAGGAGGTCCCGGCGGCAACGCCGACCCATCGCGGCAGATAGTCCTCGAAAAACCAACTCGTCACTTCGGCGCGTGTCGCCGAAATCTGGTCGATGGGCATTGCAGCGTCCTTCCACACGGTCGGCGAACGACCGATCAGCTCGATATCCGGGGAAATGTTCGAGGCGTCGCGCGCAGTCATGGAGTCATGCGGCGGGTCCTGGCCTCTCCGCGGCGACTCCGTACTGGCCGCGCATTAACGGAACCAACGGGTTCCTTTGTAGTATAGGAACTCGTGAGTTCCATTTGTCAAGGGTTGGTTGGCCGAAATGCGGGCGGGTGTGCGATGGTCGAGAACGTGACAGCAGGAAGGAGCGCATCGTCGGAGCAATCCCGGCCGCGGACAGTGAGCCCCGGTCGGCCGCCTGCGTCCACGCTGGCCGCGCGATGGCGTCACATCATCGCGGTCGCGTCGGCGGAGTTCGTGACCCATGGATACGCCGAGGCGAACCTCGCTCGCATCGCGCGCGAGGCTGGGGTGTCGAAGAAGACGATCTACGCCCGATATCCGAGCAAAGACGAGTTGCTCTTGGCGGCGGCAGGCGATCTGGCCGCCCGCTCACACGAGGCGATCACCGCCGCGATGGCGACCTCCGACGGCGACCCCGAGCACGTGCTGACTCTCTTCGGGACACAGATAGCTCGCGCCTGGACCTCTCCCGCCGAAGTCGGGCTCTATCGGCTCGTCGCCGCCGAGGCGATTCGCTTTCCGCAATTGGCGGCGGTCTACCGCGACGTCATGGAACGTTTCGGCGCCACCCTCGCCTCGTACCTGCGCGAACAGTGCGCGCTGGGCACCCTGAGCGTTCCGGATCCCGAGGCCGCCGCCCGCCAGTTCGGAATGCTGGCTTACGGCGGGCTCCGTGAGAAGGCACTGCTCGGGGAGGCCGTCACCGATGACGAGATCGACGCCGTGGTGCGGCGGGCGGTGCGGGTCTTCCTCGTCGGCTACTCGCCCTGGACGGCGAGCTCGTCGATCGACTGAACCCACCCACACGAACGCGCCACCGACCCGATCTCGCGATCGGCACCAACGCTCGAGTGACACCAGCACTCGCGAAATCCTCAGGCCTCGCAGGTCTTTCATACGCCTCGCACAACTTGCCACCTGTGCGAGGCGTATGAGAGGTCTGCGACAGCATGCCTCGACCGAGACGGTGCGCCGACGACGTGGGGCGGACGCGTCCGGCGACCGGGCATCGGGGTGGAAGCCTGGTCGCCGGAGGTGTCCGAGACTCGAGGGTCCTACGGCGTGGCCAACGCCGCGACGGCCGGCGCGAACATGGTGTTCTTGATCGCACCGAGCGTGCCGGAGTCCTTGCCGCCCAACGGAATCAGCATTTCCAGCGCCCCCGCGAGCACCTGTCCTTCGGCGGCGGCCGCATCGACGATATCGAGCTCGGCGGCGGCCTCGCCACCGTAGCGGCGGCCGGTGGTCATGGCGTCGACCGCGGCCTTCGGAGACAGCTTGGCCTGGATGAGGGCGGCCATACCGGGGGTGAAGGGGATGCGGATGTCGACTTCGGGGAAGCAGAAGTAGCCGCGGTCGGCGCGCATCACGCGGTAGTCGTGGGCGATGGCGAGCATGGCGCCCGCACCGAAGGCGTGGCCGGGCAGCGCGGCCGCGGTCGGCACCGGCAGGGTGAGCACCCGCGCCAACAGGGCCTGTACGCGTCCGACGTACCACTGGCCGCGGTCCATGTTCGCGCTGAGCCAATCCAGGTCGAGGCCGTTGGAGTAGAACTTGCCACTGGCGGTGGTGATCAACCCCTGCGCGCCTTCGGTCAGGACAGTGTCCAGGTGGGCGTTCACTTCGTCGAGAAAGCCAGGGGAGAAGCGGTTCTCGTCACCGCCGAGGTCGAGGACGGCGATCTTGTCGTGGTATTCCAGGGTGGGCATGATGGTTCCTTCGGTAGGGGACTGTCGAGGGTCACGGGGGCGGTCCGACCGCGAGCACGGCGCGCACGGCGGCCCGAAGTTGTTCGCGGGCAAAGGGTTCGGCGATCCGGTCGCGGTGGATCAGGATGGCGGTCGGCAGGTCGACCAGGCAGGTGGTGAGCACCTCGACCGCACGGCGATCGCGGCGGCCCCATCGCCGCTGCGCGAGGCGCGCCATCAGATCGATCAGCGCACGTTCGGCGGTGCGCACGTCGGCGGCCACGTCCTCGGGTAGGTCCTCGCCGAGCAGCTGCTCGCGGGAGACGGTGAGCAGCAGCCGAGAGGAGTCGGGGAAGCGTTCGGCGAACACGCTCGGCGCCTCCGCGGCGGCCACGATCGCCTCGGTCGCCGCGTCGAGCCCGGCCGCATCATCCTCGGCCGCACTGTCTTCGGCGTCCGATCGCGCGTCGACCAGCTCGTTCTGCACGGCGACGAATCGCCGCGCGGCCCGCAACCACGCACGCCCCAGCACGCCGGACCGCGATCCGAAACTGTGGTACAGCGCGCCGTTCGACATGCCGGTGGCCGCGGCGACGGCGCGGATGGTGACCGCGGCGGGACCGCCACGAACCGCCAGCGATTCCGCGGCGTCGAGCGCGGTATCGGGGTCGTGTATGCGGGGGCGCGGCATGCGACGACTATAACAGAGCAAGTGCTCTGTTATGCAAGGTGCCGGGAAGGGGTGCGGGTTCCATACGCGCACTGCGTATTTCGCCAGGTAACAGCTACTTCGAGTCACCTAGCGGATTCGCTTGTGCCCGCACGCGCGACCGAACCGATGCGGTACTGTTCTGGCCCTCCCCCCTTGCCCGCACGAGCAGAACGGCTTCCGCATGTCACGAGTGGTCACCAAGGAGCAGTACTTCGACAGCGCTTTGGAGGTGCTGGCCGAACTCGGTTTCAAGGGCCTCAACATCGGGCTGCTGTGCCGCCGGCTGGGGGTCACCAGCGGCTCGTTCTATCACCACTTCGGCAGCTGGCAGGGTTTCGTCGACGCGCTGCTCGAGCACTGGGAGAACCGGCAGGTGCTGATCCTGCGCACGTTGAAGTTCAATCAGGGCGATCCCGACGACGACGTGCGCGCCATGTCCGATCTCGCGGCGGGCCTGCATCACGAGGCCGAGGCGGCGATCCGGGCCTGGGCCGCCAACGACGAATCGGTGAATCTCGCGGTCAAGCGGGTCGACGAGTCGCGTCGCCGCACCGTCCACAAGGTGATCAACGGCGTGGTCGGCGACGACGAGACCGCCACCGTGGTCACCTCGCTCGGCATGGCGATGCTGATCGGTTACCAGCAGATCAGCGCGTGCGGGGGCGAGGTGTCACTGCAGCGGCTGCTCAACGAGTACGCCCGGCTGATCTACTCGCATGCCCGCCGCTCGGTGGCGGTCGGCGCTCAGCCCAGCAGCTCGTCCACGTAGCACCAGCGCCACGCCTCGCCCGGTTCCACGCTGCGCATCACCGGATGGGCAGTCGCGGCGTGGTGTTTGGTGGCGTGATTGCCGGGCGAGGAGTCGCAGCAGGCGATGTGCCCGCAGGACAGGCACATTCGCAGGTGCACCCAGGTCAGGCCCTCGGCGACGCATTCGGCGCACCGGTCGGGCTCGGTGGGTTCGAGCACCAGCGGCGCGGCCCGCAGGTGCTCGCAGTCCGCGGTCGAGACGGGCGCGGCGAGGGGTTCGCGGCGTTCTTCCTCGGTCTCGTCGAAACGGTCGATCATGGATTCCTCGAGATCCAGCCTGGCCAGCACGTGCTGCAGGATCTCGTAGTCCATGCCGCCCGAATCCCGCACCCGCAGCACGGTTTCGCGTTCGGCGCGCAGCATCTCCAGCCGCAGCCTGCGGTATTCGGCGGTCGGGGTGCGCTGTTCGGATTCCGCGCGGCCCAGCCGTTCCCAGGCGGCGTTGGTCCGCCAGGTCAGCCGATCCCGTAGCGATTGCACGACCTGTGGTGGGGTGTCGGGTCCGACGGCCGCGTCCAGCGCCGCCATCCCCGCGGTACTCGCCTGGGTGAGCAGATTGGCCTTTTGCAGCGCGTCCTCGGACCGGCTCGGACCGCGCAGCTGCAGGAGGCTCACCAGCCAGGGCAGCGAGGTGCCTTGCAGCAGTAGCGTTCCCGCCACCACGACCAGCGCGAGCAGCTTCAGCACCGGCAGCTGCGGGGTGTCCTCGGGCAACAGCAGCACGGCCGCCAGCGTCACCACGCCGCGCATGCCCGCCCACGACACCACCGTCGGGTAGCTCAGCGGCGTCGTCGAACGCCCGAGCCGCTGGAACAGCAACGACCACGGGAAGATCCACAGCGGCCGCGCCACCATCACCGTGAGCAGCACCGTGATCGCCGACACGATGAGGGTGGTGTGGTCGAGGCCGCTGCCCCACGCGCCTTCCAGGATCGCCCGCACCTGCAGGCCGATGATGAGGAACACCGAGCTCTCCAGGATGAACTGGATGGTGCGCCAGTTGGTGCGTTCGGCGATGCGCGAGGCCGCCGACTGCCATACCGGCGCGCCGTGCCCGAGGATCATGCCGCAGGTCACCACCGCGATCACGCCGGAGGCGTGGATACCTTCCGCAGGCAGATACGCGGCAAAAGGCGCGAGGAACGACAGCGTGGTGTCCAGCACGGGGTCGGTGATCCGTCTGCGCAGCAGCGCGAGCAGCGCGGCCACGGCGAGACCGACCAGCGCGCCGCCGCCGGCGGCGAGCAGGAAATCGCCGCCCGCCTGCCACACCGACACCGCACCCGCCGAGGCCGCGATCGCGGTCCGCAACGCCACCAGCGCGGTCGCGTCGTTGAACAGCGATTCGTCCTCGAGGATGGTGACGATCCGCCGGGGCATCCCGATCCGGCGCGCCACCGCAGTCGCCGCGACCGCGTCCGGTGGCGCGACCACCGCGCCGAGGGCCACCGCCACCGCGAACGGCACCGGCAGCAGCCACCACACCACCGCGGCCACCGCGAAGGTGCTGAACAGCACCAAACCCACCGACAGCGACGCGATGGTGCCGATGTTGGCGCGGAAGTCCACCAGCGAGGTCCTGATCGCCGCGGTGTACAGCAGCGGCGGCAGCAAGCCGAGCAGCACCACTTCCGGCTCGAGGTGCACCGCGGGCACGAACGGCAGATAGGAGGCGGCCACCCCGGCCAGGGTCAGTATCAAGGGTTCGGAGACGCCGAACCGGCGCGCCAGGGCCGCCAGCGCGGCCGCCGACGCGACGAGAACCACCAGGCCAATCGCGACATGCACGAAAGCATTCTCGCAAAAGGCGACCGCGGGGTCGGCCCTGCGGTGGACGACACCCTCGCCACGCCGATTCCCGCGAATCCCTGCCGTGCCGCCCCGCACACGCAATGCTTATTCGATATGGAGGAGTTTGCGAATTGGCGTGCGAACGGACATAGGTTCACCCATCGCGGGCACCAGATCTTCTGGACCGAGGGCGGCGGCGGACCCGAAGGGGTCCTGTTGTGCGTCCACGGGTTCCCGACCGCGTCCTGGGACTGGCATGCCGTGTGGCCCGGCCTGTGTCAACGATTCGCGCGGGTCCTGGCCGCCGACATGATCGGCTTCGGCTGGTCGGCCAAACCACGCACCTACGACTACAGCATCGCCGACCAAGCCGACCTGCAGGAACAACTGCTGCGCGAACAAGGCGTCCAGCGTTTTCACCTGCTGGCCCACGACTACGGCGACACCGTCGCCCAGGAGATGCTCGCCCGCGCCGCCGAACGCCGCGCGTCCGGAGACGACTCGCTGACCATCGAATCGGTGTGCCTGCTCAACGGGGGACTGTTCCCCGAGACCCACCATCCGCGCCCGGTGCAGCGGCTGCTGGCGGGGCCGCTGGGACCGCTGGTCGGAATCCTCGGCGGCGAGGAAACGTTCAGCCGCAGCCTGTCCGCGATCTTCGGGCCCGACACCAGGCCAAGCGCCACCGAGCTGCACCAGTTCTGGTTGCTGTGGGCAAGCAAGCACGGTAAACGCAACGGGCACAAGCTGATCCGCTACATGGCCGAGCGTCGCAAGAACCGGGAACGCTGGGTCGGCGCATTGCAACGGGCCGAGATGCCGGTGCGGTTGATCGACGGGCTGCGCGACCCGGTCTCCGGCGCGCACATGGTGAAGCGTTATCGCGAGCTGATCGAGCGACCCGACGTGGTGGAGCTGCCGGACATCGGCCACTACCCGCAGATCGAGGCGCCGCAGCGGACCCTGGACGCGTTCCTCGAATTCCACCGCACGAGGGTCAGGTGATCGCCGACCGCACCGGCGAACACCGCGCACTATGGGCAGCCCCATAGAATAGACGCGTGGTACGCCGATCCAATACCGACGGTTCTCGCACCCGCCTGCCCGACGCGCGACGGCGGATGATCGAGGGCGCCATCGACTCGCTGCGGGTGCACGGCGCCAGCGGGACCAGCGTCGACCGGGTGCTCGCCAGCACCGGCGCGCCGCGCGGCTCGGTGTACCACCATTTCCCCGGCGGCCGCACCCAGCTCATCAACGACGCGGTCACCACCGCGGGCGACATCATGTCCACTTATATCGAACGGCTCACCCGCGACAGCGACCCGGTCGAGGCGCTGGAGAAGTTCGCCGACATGTGGCGCACCACGCTGCGCGACAGCCAGTTCCGCGCGGGCTGCCCGATCTTCGCGGTCGCCGTCGAGACCAACGACGACGCACCGGAATTCGCACGCGCCGCCGCGGCGGTCTTCGACCGGTGGCACGCCGCGCTCATCGACGTCCTCACCCGGCACGAGGTCCCCGCCGACCGGGCCCGGCGCCTGGCGATCCTCACCGTCGCCTCTTTCGAGGGTGCGATCGCGCTGTGCCGGGTGCAGCAGAGCATCGAGCCCCTCGACGACGCCGTGGCGGAACTGCGGACCCTCTACGCGGCCACCCCGCGCTGATCCCGCCCCCCTACCGTGGGCGGAGCCGCGGATCCGACCGCACGCGGATGTGCGGGCGGCGTCGGCTCGCTACCGTGCATCCCAGAGCGGGACAGACCCGCTTTCCAGTACCGCGGCGACAGGGGACGGTAGAGCGGATGAAGATCGAAAATTCACGAGTCCTGATCACGGGCGCCACCGGCGGCATCGGGCACGCCATCGCCCACGCGTTCGCCGACCGCGGAGCCGAACTGGTGCTCACCGGTCGCCGCGTCGACGTGCTCGGCCCGCTGGCCGAGCAGACCGGCGCCCGCGCCGTGCCCGCCGACCTGGCCGACCGCGAGGGCGTCGCGGCGCTGCTCGCGGCCGCGGGACCGGTCGACATCGTCGTCGCCAACGCGGCTCTGCCCGCCAGCGGGCTGCTCACCGACTATTCGATCGAGGAGATCGACCGCGCGCTCGACGTGAACCTGCGCGCCCCGATCGTGACCGCCCGCCTGCTCGCCGAACCCCTCATCGCCCAGGGACACGGCCACCTGGTGTTCATCTCCTCCATCTCGGGCAAACTCGCCTCGCCACGCGCCTCCCTCTACAACGCCACCAAGTTCGGGCTGCGCGGCTTCGCCCAGGCGCTGCGGCAGGATCTCGCCCCGCACGGCGTCGGCGTGTCGACGATCTTCCCTGGCTTCGTCCGCGACGCGGGCATGTTCGCCGACGCCGGCGTCCCCGCCGCCCCCGGCATGGGCACCTCGAGCCCCGAGCAGGTGGCCGCCGCGGTGCGCCGCGCCGTCGAACGCGATATCGGCGAGATCGACGTGGCCTCGCTCCAGGTGCGCGTCGGCGTGCTGCTGGCGGGCATCGCGCCGGGCCTGGCCGCGCGGGTGCAGCGGCTCGGGGGCGCGGACAAGATCGCGGCGACACTGGCCGACGCGCAGCGCGCCAAACGGTGAAGCGCGACATCGACATCGCGCCAGAAACTGTCCCGCGCCGCTGTTGAGTGCTCTGCTGCTCTGCGGGCCGCTCGAGGAGCCGATCGATCCCAGCGCAGCTGCCAAAACATCAGCGCAGCTGCCAAAACATCAGCGCAGCGGCAACACCATGGTGATGCTGGTCGTGCCCGCCCGGTTGACGATCTGCGAAAGAGGCACCTCGACGAAGCCCAAGCGCTGGTACAGGCGGCGCGCCGGATTATCCTCGCGCACACTGAGACTCATCGCCGGGAAGGGTCCGGCGGCGTCGGCGATCAACCGTTCGAGCATGGCCGTGCCGAGTCCGGTACCGCGCGCCCGCGGTGCGACGGCGATCGCGAGTTCCGGGGTGGCGTCGTCGACGTAGCCGTAGGCGGCGTCCGCGCCGGTGAGCAGCCGCACCCAGGCCGCCCCGCAGGGGGATTCGGCCGGGCCGCCGACGACACCGAGATCGCCCTCGGCGCCCCAGCCGTCGACGTAGCGCGAGAGCGCGGGGATCGTCCTGAGGTCGGCGACCGCGAGTCCTTGGTCGGCGGCATGCGATGCCTCGTACAGCATTTCCCACAGGAAGGGTTCGTCGGCGGTCAGGGCCGGTCGCAGCAGAGCGGTGGTCACGGACGCGACGATAGGACAGCCGCACCCAGCGCGGCCACACCATTTCCCGTCGCGCGACGGCGGCGCGGTACGGACCTGCGCGAGCGGTGACTCTTGACAGGAGGACTATGGTGTATGCCATAGTTGCCGACGTGGCCGACCCCCGTGGGCCGAGGCCGCATTCCGCACCGCCCGCCGTCGCGCGCCGTTAGGAGCCGCCGATGTCCCGCGCAGCCGACCTCCGGTTGGACACCATCGACCTCACCCAGGACGGGCGGGTGCTCACCGCCCGCGCCGTCGCGCCGCCGCTGAACTTCGTGACCACCGAGTTCGTCCGCGACCTCGACCGCTTCACCGCCACCGTCGACACCGACGACACGGTCGGCGCGGTCGTGCTCACCGGCGGACTGCCGGGACGGTTCCTCACCCACGCCGACCCCAGCGCACTGACCGGCATGATCGAACTGCCGCACCCGTTCGTACCCGCCCGCGTCGCCGCACCGCTGCTGCGCGCCGCCAGCGCTGCGCTGCGTATTCCCGGAGCGACCTCGGCGGTGGAGCGATTCGGCGGCGGTCTCGGCGTCGGCCTGGTGTGGGGACACCGCTGGAAACGAACCACCTTGCGCATGAATCGCTCTCACGCGGTGTACCTGGCGGCCATCAACGGGCCCGCGCTCGGCGGCGGTCACGAGATCGCGCTGGCCTGCGACCTGCGCTACGCCGCCGACGCCGAGCACGTCAAGCTCGGTCAGATCGAGACCATGGCCAACCTCATCCCCGGCGGCGGCGGAACCCAGCGCCTCACCAGACTGCTCGGCGCGGCCGCCGCCCTCGAGGTCACCCTGGAGGGCGCGCCGCTGTCGGTGCAGGAAGCCCACCGCCTCGGACTGCTGCACCGCGTCGTCCCCGAGGACCAGTTGTTGGCCGAAACCCAGGCCACCGCAGCCCGATTGGCCGCACGCAACCCGGTCGTGGTCGCCGAACTCAAACGCGCCGTCTACTTCGGCACCGATACTCGCCTGGCCCGTGGCCTCGACCGCGAACAGGCGGGATTCGTCTCCGTCGGCACCACCGCGGCCGCGGCGCGCACCACCCGCGCCTTCTTCGACGATCTCGCCCGCCTGGGCGACACCCCGTTCCTTGCCGACCCGAAACCGTGGCTGGACGGCACCCGCGTCGACCAGGTGAGCCGATGAACGCCCGCGCCGCCGACACGGCTCCCGCCCGCGACATGGCTCCCGCCGAAAACCCAGCCCAGTGGCACAAGACCGCCTGCATCCTGTGCGAGAACAACTGCGGTCTGCTCATCCAGCTCGACGGCCGCCGTTTCGCCAAGATCCGCGGCGACAAAGACCACGTGGCCTCCGCAGGCTACACCTGCAACAAGGCGCTGCGCCTCGACCACTACCAGAACGGCGGCGCCCGCCTGACCAGCCCGCTGCGCCGCGAACCCGACGGCTCCTTCACCGAAATCGACTGGGACACCGCCATTTCCGAGGTCGCCTCGCGTCTGGCGCAGGTGCGTGACCTGCACGGCGGCGACAAGATCTTCTATTACGGCGGCGGCGGGCAAGGTAATCACCTCGGCGGCGCCTACAGCGGAGCCCTGCGCCGCGCTCTCGGCAGCCGCTATCGCTCCACCGCGCTCGCTCAGGAGAAGACCGGCGAAGGCTGGGTCGACGCCCACCTGACCGGCGGCCACACGACCGGCGACTTCGAACACGCGGAAGTGTCGGTGTTCCTCGGCAAGAACCCCTGGCAGTCCCACGGCGTGCCCCGCGCCCGCACCATCCTGCAGCAGATCGCCAAGGATCCGGCCCGGACCATGATCGTCATCGACCCGGTGCGCACCGAGACCGCCGATCTCGCCGACATCCACTTGCAGGTTCGCCCGGGCACCGACGCCTGGTGCCTGGCCGCGCTGCTGGCGATCCTGGTCCGCGACGATCTGCTCGACCACGCCTTCCTCGCCGCCCACACCGCCCAGGGCGAGCAGGTCACCGCCGCGCTGCGCGATATCGACATCGCCGACTACGCCGACCGCTGCGGCGTGCCCGTCGACCTGCTGCGCACCGCCGCCCATCGCATCGGCACGGCTGCCAGTGTCGCCACCTACGAAGACCTCGGCGTTCAGCAAAGCCCCAACAGCACTCTGATCTCCTATCTGAACAAGCTGCTGTGGCTGCTCACCGGCAATTTCGCCGCGCCCGGCGCCATGCAGCCGCACTCCTGGATGGTCCCGCTCGCGGGCTACAGCCGCGACATCCGCCGCAGCCCGGTCACCAGCGCACCCGTCCTCGGCGGCATGCTGCCTTGCAACTCCATCGCCGAGGAAATCCTCACCGATCACCCCGATCGGTTTCGCGCGATGATCGTCGAATCCGCCAATCCCGCGCACTCCCTTGCCGATTCGACCTCCTTCCGCGCCGCGCTCGACGCACTGGACTTGGTGGTCGTCATCGACGTCGCGTTCACCGAAACCGCCCGCCACGCCGACTACGTCCTGCCCGCCGCCAGCCAGTTCGAGAAGTGGGAAGCCACCTTCTTCACCCTCGAATTCCCGCACAACACTTTCCATTTGCGCGCGCCGCTGCTCGATCCGCTGCCGGGCACCCTGCCCGAACCCGAGATCTACGCCCGTCTGTTGCGGGAACTCGGCGCGGTCTCCCGCACCCGGCTGGCGCTACTGCGCACTGCCGCGCGTCTCGGGCGCCGCCCGTACGCACTGGCTTTCGCGGCACTGCTGGCCGCCGACAAGAACACAGCAGGCCTGGCGCCCTATCTGCTCTACGAAACCCTCGGCCCGACTCTGCCCGGCAACGCTCGCGCCGCCGCCGTGCTCTGGGCGCTGGCGCAACGCGTCGCCCGCACCCATCGCGCCGCCATGCGCCGCGCCGGGCACCGTGACGCCGACGCCTTGTTCGATGCCATCCTCGCGGGACGCTCCGGCGTCACCTTCACCGTCGACGACTACGCCGACGCCTGGGACTACATCCCGCACCCCGGCAAACGCATCCCGCTGGCTATTCCGGAACTGTTGCACGCCTTGGGCGAACTCGACACCACGCCGACCACGCACACCAGCGCCGAGTACCCGTTCGTGCTGGCCGCGGGGGAGCGGCGCTCGTTCACCGCCAACACCATCTTCCGCGACGACAGCTGGCGCCGCCGCGACACGGACGGCGCGCTGCGCATGAACCCCGACGACGCCGCGCGGCTCGGCCTCGCCGCAGGCGACCATGCCCGCGTCACCACCCGCCGCGGCAGTGCGGTCACCACCGTCGAACTCACCGACCGCATGCAGCCCGGCCACGCGTCCCTGCCCAACGGTTTCGGCCTCGACCTGCCCGGCCACGCCCGTACCGGCGTCGCACTCAACGAACTCACCGACGCCACCCTCCGCGACGCCATCGCGGGCACGCCCTGGCACAAACACGTCCCCGCCCGCATCGAACCCGCCGGCTGACCCCGGCTCACGGAGTTACTCGCAGACGCTGCGCCCGCCTCGCAGGGCCTCAATAGTCGAGGGCGTGTTCCGGTTGGCAGACATCCATGGGGGAGGGCAGATAGCGGGCGATGGCGTCCAGGAGCGTGGCGATGTCATCGCTCGTGGGGGCTGCACCGCATAGGACGGGCACGACGTCACCGATGCGGGTGAGGTAGCGGATGCGCTGATGCAACTGGTCGAGCGAGATGTCGCACAGGGCGGGGGAGGCGTTCGGATCCGAGGGGGATTGTTCCATGACCGTTTTCACGAGTTCGCCGTACCACCGCTCGGCGACTTCCCAATGGCTGCCGTAGAGTTCGGCGGCCAGCGGTTCGAGTGCCCACAGCGGGAGCAGGTCGATGACGCCTTCGAACGTGGGGTCTGCGCCGAGGGGGATCTGTAGCGTCAGTGGGACAGCGCCGCGAGTGTCGGCGATCGTGCGGACGCAGCGGTCGAAATCCGCGGCGGGGTGGTCGAGTCCGTTGATCAGGCACAGGCGGGCGACCTGGTAGTCGTCGGCGACCCGGAACATCGTCTCGAGGCGCGGGGTGGGGTTCGCGGCGGCGTTCATGACCGCGATCACACCGTCGGCTACGCGGATGGACCGCTCCAGGTCCGCGATGGGCGCGTGGCTCGTCAGCACGGCGATACGAATCGTGTGCTCTACGCGGCCCGTCGTCCAATCGACCGTGGCCCGGGTGCCGGAGCCGGGCTGACCGGAGCGGCGGCGGCAGAGGAGGTGAGCCACTCGGGTCGTCTCGTCGGGGTCGCCGATGATGGTGACGTTGCGGATTGTCTGTGGATCAATGGCTTTGGCGCCCATTGCGTCGTGGTACTCCAGATTGATTCGAGGTGTCGGGACGTCCTCGATCCAGACTCACCGTACCTCCGCCCGCGGATTGCTGGAGCGAAATTCGGCCCCAAAGTAGAACGTGTTCCTATACCGTCGGGCTGTGCAGAAAGAACAACGGCCCGCTGTGGCAGACTGGTTCACTGCGGACGACGGTGTGGTGCGTCTGAAGGGAAGTCGCTGCAAGGATTGCGCCACACCGTATTTCCCGCGAAACACTTTGGCCTGTCGGAATCCGCAGTGTTCCGGTCCGAGGGATGGCTCCGAGCTCGTCGAGCATCTGTTTTCCAGACGTGGGCGGATCTGGTCGTATGCGGACGCCCGGTACAAACCTCCGGCGCCCTATGTGTCGCCCGATCCGTTCGAGCCGTATGTCGTTGCGGCAGTGGAGCTCGAGGTCGAGCAGATGGTGATTCTCGGGCAGGTCGTGCGCGGCCTCACGGTGGACGACCTGGCCGTCGGCATGCCGGTCGAATTGACTCTCGGCACGTTGTACGCCGACGAGGAAGCGGAGCACACGGTGTGGATGTGGAGGCCGGTCAATGACTGACACGAACGACCGCGACATCGCCGTCCTCGGTGCGGGCATGCACCAGTGGGGCAAATGGGGGCGCAATTTCGTCGAATACGGGCTGGTCGCCGCCCGCGCGGCGCTGGCCGATGCAGGGGTGAACCACCTCGACGTCGGTTATATCGCGGGCGCGGACACCATCCGCAACGGATACCCCGGTTTCGTCTCGGGCGCGACTTTCGCTCAGGCGCTGGGTTGGTCGGGTGCGCGGATCTCGAGCAGCTATGCCGCCTGCGCCTCCGGTGCGCAGGCCATCGCCAACGCACGCGCCCAGATCCTGGCGGGGTTGTGCGACGTGGCGCTGGTGGTGGGCGCGGATGCCGCCCCGAAGGGCTTCTTCCAGCCGGTCGGCGGTGAGCGACGCGATGATCCGGACTGGTTGCGTTTCCATCTGCTCGGCGCTACCAATCCCATCTACTTCGCGCTGTATGCCCGCCGCCGGATGGCGCTGCACGGTGCCACGCTCGACGATTTCGCCGCGGTCAAGGTGAAGAACGCCAGGCACGGCCTGAACAACCCGTATGCCCGCTATCGTAAGGAGGTTTCGGTCGAGGAGGTCGCCGCCTCGGCGATCGTCTCGGACCCGTTGCGGCTGCTCGACATCTGCGCGACCAGCGACGGCGGGGCCGCACTGGTGTTGACGTCGATGGAGTACGCGCGTCGGCACGGCGTCGCCGATCCGGTCCGCATCCGGGCACTGTCCACGGTCACGCCGACGTTCCCGAAAACCGTTCTCGACCTGCCGGATTTCGCGACGGACTCCACTGTGGCCGTCGAGGCCCCGCCCCGCGCGTTTCGTTCCGCCCTCGCGCACGCCGCGTACGAGGAGGCTGGGCTCGGTCCCGCCGACCTGTCTCTCGCGGAGGTCTACGACCTGTCCACCGCGCTGGAGCTGGACTGGTACGAGGACATCGGGCTCTGCCAGACGGGCGGCGCGGAGGAACTGTTGCGCAGCGGCGCAACAACGTTGGGCGGGCGCGTGCCGGTGAACCCCAGCGGCGGACTGGCCTGTTTCGGTGAGGCGATCCCCGCACAGGCCATCGCCCAGATCTGCGAGCTCACGTGGCAGCTGCGCGGTCAGGCCGACGGCCGCCAGGTGGACAACGCTCGCGCGGGTATCGCGGTGAACCAAGGCCTCTTCGGCCATGGCTCGGCCATCATCGCCACCCGCTGACATCGCGGGTCTTCCGGGTCGCTTTCCGAGAACCCGGGCCATGCCCGGGTTTCGTGGTCCAGGTCGATCGAGGGTGCTCTGGTTGATGCGTCCGTGGCGCCGAGCGTCTTCGGGATCAGCGGCTCAGGCGCTGGGCGTGGACTCCGCGAGAGCCTCGGACTCCGGGTCGTCGGATGGCACGACCGGGCTGGGTGTCACGCGGACCCAGGTGTTGTTGACCGCCGCGGCGCCGGAGAACGGGTCGATCGCGGCAGGGTCGTGGAGCAGGTTCACATTCGCCCCGGGCAGCGATGCGGCCAGTGTCCAGCCGACGCCCGGCTCGCGGTGTCCCCATCCGTGCGGGATCGCGACGACGCCGCGCCGGATTTCGTCGCTCACCTCCAGCGCGACGGTGATCGCGCCGGTCGCCGAGGTGACCGTCACCGGGGCGCCGTCGAGCAGCCCGCGCTCTGCGGCGTCGTCCGGGTGCATGAGGGCCGTGCAGCGGTCCTTGCCTTTCACCATGGACGGCACATTGTGCAACCACGAGTTGTTGCTGCGCAGGTGCCTTCGCCCGATCAGCTTCAGGTCGAAATCTTCCGACGGCGCCGTCAACGACCGGCCTCGGCTCGCGTTCTGTACCAGTTCGCGGGCCGCCGCCAGGAAGTCCGGCGGCGCCAAGCGCGCCCGCTTGTCCCACGTCCCGATCAATTCGCGCAACCGCGGACGCAGCGGACCCAGATCGATGCCACCCGCCGACTCGCGCACCTTGGCCACGGTCAACCCCGCCAGCCCCTTCCGCAACACACCGTAGGGGCCCGCGGCCATCGCCGCCGACGCCAGCCGCACCGGGCTCAGCCGCTGGAACACCGCGTTCGCCACGCGCCCGGTGACCCCGCGCACCGGCAACGGCAATATCTCGGTCACCAGCCGCGCCAGAATCTGCCAATCCTCCAACCCGTCGGCGGGCGGCTCGAACACTCGCGCGTCGTAGCGCACGTTGTTGCGCACGCTGAACACCGGGAACAGGACGTTCAGATCCTCCCGCTCCAGCGGCGAGACCGGCGGCAGGACGATGTCGGCGTGCCTTGTGGTCTCGGTGACGTACATGTCCACGGCCACATGGAAATCCAGCGTTTCCAGCGCCGCACCCAACCGACCGCGCTGCGGTGTCGACAACACCGGATTGCCCGCGTAGGTGATCATGGCCCGGATCCGGCCCGGCCCCTCGGTCAGGATCTCCTCCGCCAGCGCCGCCACCGGCAGTTCGGAGCGGAAGGACTTGTAGGCGCCCGAGCTGTCGGTCCACGCCCCGTATCCCATCGGCAGATACTTGGCATACCGGGCCGCGTCGATCGGCGGGGTCGCGAACATCTGCCCGCCCGGCCGATCCAGGTTCCCGGTGACGGCGTTGATGGTGTTCACCAACCAATGCGTCAGCGTGCCGGTCACCTGCTGGCACACCCCGATCCGCGCGTACAGCACCGCCGACGGCGCCGCCGCGTGCTCACGCGCCAGCCTGCGGATCGTCTCGGCAGCCACGCCCGCGTGCGGGGCCATCGCCTCCGGCGTCACCCCGGCCACCAGCGCACGCAACTCCGGCCACCCCGAACACTGCGCACGGATCGACTGCTGGTCGCACAGTTCCTCGGTCACCAGCACGTGCAGCATGCCGAGCAGCAGATATACGTCACCACCCGGCGCCACGGCCACGTGCTCGTCGGCCAGGCGCGCGGTCTCGGTGCGGCGCGGGTCGATCACCACGACCGTGCCGCCGCGTTTGCGCACCTGCCTGATACGCAGCTTCGCACCGGGCATCGTGGTGATCGACCCGTTCGACACCGCGGGATTCGCACCGAGGATCACCAGCCGATCCGTCCGATCGATGTCGGTCACCGGCATCAGCACGTTCGACCCGAACATCCGCCACGCCGCGAACTCCTGCGGGAACTGATCGATCGAGGACGCGGTGTAGAAGTTGCGAGTCAAGAGCACCGCGCGCAGCAGCGCGCCGTAGAGCACCGACGAGCTGTGCGCCGCCGGATTGCCGAGATACATCCCGATCGCGCTCGATCCGTGCTCGGCGCGCACCGCCCGCAGCCGTCGCCCGATCTCGGCGAACGCCTCGTCCCAGCCGATCGGCTCGAAGGTCTCGCCCACTCGCCGCACCGGCGTCCGCAACCGGTCCGGGTCGTGGTGCAATCCGCCCATCGCCGTCGCCTTCGGGCAGATGTACCCCCTCGACAGCACGTCTTCGGGATTGCCTTCGATGCGCGTGACGCGCTCGTCCTCGACGGTCACAAGAATCCCGCAGTGCGCCTCGCACAACGTGCATTGCCGGGCGATTGTGGTAGCGCTCATGGGTTTTCGACACCTTCCGCCGGTCGCTGGCCCCAGGCTACCGCGCACGCCCGCCGCCGTAGATCCACTTACGGTCGGAATTTTCAGCCGACAGGGCATGCGGCAGGGGAGTTCTCGGCCTCCGGCGCTCGGTGGCGTCCGAACCTCGCGGCCCGGCAACGGACTTGCACACAAATCGGGACCTGGCCGTAGAGAAGGCCAGGTCCCAGGTTGTCGGGGTCTCAGAGGCAGAAGCTGACGGACACCGACCCGAGCGGAATGTTCAGGCAGATCGCCACCGGCCCGAGGAACGCGGGGGTCGTCTCGGGTGCCGGCGCGGCCGAGGCGGTGGGAGCGGCGAGGGTACAGACGGACAAGGGGATCACAATCGCGGCGAGGGCCGCGGCAGCCTTGGCGAGCATTTCCATAATCCTTTGCTGAGAGCGACTACAACAAACCCGACTCCCTTAGATCGTGCGCCGCTTCCATGGCGGGGACAAGGCTTGCCGCCACATCGCAAGGCCACCGGTGGGATATTGAGCCCGCACCCGTTTCACCGTCGATCGTGTTGTGTCGACTCGATCACCCCGCCCGGCGGAGGGCCGATCGGCTCGAGTACTCGCTCCACCAACGCGGTGTTGCAGTACTCGACGACCCCGGCGAGCCGCCCCTCGGCGACACGGAAGATCATGCAGTACGTCTGCTCGTAAGCCTCGCCGCGCGTGGTGACGCCGTGGCCGCGAGCCTGCACGACGACGCGATCACCGTCGCCGAGAACACTGTCCGCCTCCAGGCGATAGCTGACGAACTGCGCCATCAGCGGCCCCAGCAAACCGTGCAGGACTACGGATTTCGGTGCCCACGTGCCCGACCAGGACCAGTCGCCGGGAAAGGTCCACGCGAAGTCCTCGGCCATGGCTTCACCGAGCGCGCGCATATCGCCGCGGGCCATTCGATCGAAGACGGCACGCACGAGTTCCACGTTCACGTTCTCCGGGTGCGCGCTCTCCACAGTCGACATGATCATCACCACATTATGTCGAGCAGAACCGGTGACGAACAGACCGATTCCGGCTCTCGGACAAGCGTTTCCAGCCGGGACCACAATAGCCGACTGCTCCTCTGGAGCTGACCGGCTCGCACGTCGCACTGCGGGCAAACACACGATTCGTGCAGGTGCAGGTCCTCGGTCCCCGCCCGCGATGACCTTCGACCCTGGGTTCGCGGGCGGCTCGCTGGTGGCATGGGGACGGCGCATTGCCAGAGCGAGGAGGCAGGATTCGGTGGGTTCCGACATAGCGATCAGCGAGATCGAGGATGCGGCAGGGACCGCGAGGCCGGTGGTTCGACGCGAACACCGTGTGCTGCTGGTGGGTTCGGTCGCCGAGGCCGCGGCCGAACTGGTCGCCCGCGGCCGGGAGGCGTTGCTGTTCACCGACATCGAGACCGGTATGGACGCGGTGCTGTATCGGGGCGGGCCCTACGGCGTGCGCTTGGCGCGCCAGCACCGCCGAGGCTTGCCCGGCGACTCGGAGGCGCCCGCGTTGACCGTCGACGCGCGCCCGACGCCGTATCTGGAGGAATCCGAGGCCGTGGAGCGGCTGTGCCGGTTCGGGTTGTCGTTCGTGTTCTTCAACGACCCGGGCGACGGGCGGGGCAGGTTGCTCTACCGAGGCCACGACGGCGATCTGATCGTCGTGGCGCCGCGATCCACCGAAACGGGAAGGTGAATCACCACGATGACACGCGATCTGACGCAGCGCGAGATTCTCACCGAGCTGGAGCATGTCGCCGAGACCTGCGTGAACCGGCACCTGTCGCTGGCGAAGGACTGGCAGCCACACGACTACGTGCCGTGGGACCAGGGCCGCAATTTCGCCGCACTCGGCGGATCGGATTGGGAGCCTGGCCAATCCGCGCTCAGCGAGGTCGCCAAGGCAGCGATGGTGACCAACCTGCTGACCGAGGACAACCTGCCCTCCTACCACCGCGAGATCGCCGAGAACTTCTCCCGCGACGGCGCCTGGGGCACCTGGGTGGGTCGCTGGACCGCCGAGGAGATGCGCCACAGCACGGTGATTCGCGACTACCTGGTGGTGACTCGGGGCGTGGATCCGGTCGCGCTGGAACAGGCCAGGATGGCGCACATGACCCACGGTTTCGACCCCGGCATCGGGCGCACCGAGGTCGACAGCGGCGCTGGTTTCCTGCATTCGGTCGCCTACGTCAGTTTCCAGGAGCTCGCCACTCGCATCACCCACCGCAACACCGGCAGGGTCTGCCACGATCCGGTCGCCGACCGCATGCTGCAACGCATCGCCGCCGACGAGAACCTGCACATGATCTTCTACCGCACCATCTGCGCGGCCGCGCTGGATCTGGTGCCCGACCAGGCCATCGACGCCATCGACGCCATCGTGGAGAACTTCCGCATGCCGGGGGCGGGCATGCCGGATTTCCGGCGCAACGGCGTACTCATGGCCAAGCACGGTGTCTACGATCTGCGCCAGCATCTGGAGGAGGTACTCGAACCGGTGCTGCGGCAGTGGAACATCTTCGAGCGCACCGACTTCGGGCCTCGCGGTGAGATCGTCAGGGAACGTTTGGCGGCGTTCCTCGACGACTTGGAGCGCGTGCGGATCCCACGGTTCGAGGAACAGCGTGAGCGAGCCCTCGCGCGGGAGCGGGCCAGGGCCTGAACCATGATCTACGGCGGGTAGGTGGCCGCGCTCGACACGCGTGGAGCGCGAGCCCGCTGCCCGATCACAATTCGTCGACGAGCTCGATTCCGGAGACGATCGTGGTCTCGATCTCGATCACGCCGTCCATCGGTGCGTCGATCCAGGGCCGGAGCACCTGCTGGTAGCGGGCGATTCGGGTGGCGTCGGTGATCGGGCGCGCGATTCCGGTGACCACGACCGACCATCCGGTGCGGCGGTCGATGTCGAGGTCGTCGGCTTCGTAGGCCACCACGATGCCCGCTCGTTTCTGCACGGCGGTGGAGAACTGCGAGGCGATCCGGGTGCGCACGATGACCCGCCCGTCCTCGAGCAGATGGTTGACCGGCCGAATCGCGGGCAGTGCGTCGCGGGTGTAGACGACTCGCCCGAACGGGGCTTGGGCGAGCAGCGACAGCGCCTGCTCGCGATCCAGCTCGACGACGGTGCGGCCCGCGGCGGGTAGGCCGGTCATCTGTGCGCGCCTCGTCCGACGCGGCCGACCGGGCGAGAACGCCGTTGGCAGCGGGCGAATCCCACCGTGACGGCCGGTTCGGAAGGTCTCACGTGATGCCCCCATCCGTTCGCGCGTGTGTGCCGGTCGTTTCATGCCACCAGCTCGCCCGAATGCCCCCTAGGGTCGAAGGTCGCCGCAGCGGAGGACCAACGGCCCGCTCATGCGATGCCGATCGGCTGGGAATGTGACGATCGGCCCCGGAGGAGCGGCACTATGGCCGTCTCGATGCGCCCGCGCCGCGCCGACACTGGAATCATGACCGACAGCACCGTACTTCCCGCATCCTCCGTGCCGGATACGCCCACCCTGCTGGCGGCGCTGCAGCTCGCCGCCCGCGCCCCCTCGGTGCACAACACCCAGCCGTGGCGCTGGGAGTTCGACGGCACCCGGCTCGACCTGTTCCGCGACGACGACCGGCTGCTGACCTCCGCCGACCCTGACGGACGCCAGCTGGTGATCAGCTGCGGCGCGATGCTGCACCATCTGCGCACCGCCCTTGCCGCCCGCGGCTGGCACACCGACACCCAGCGCGTGCCCGTGCCGACCCGGCCGGACCTGCTGGCCGCCATCACCTTCCGCGCATGGCCCGACCCGCCCGCGGGGGTCCTGACTCGCGCGCAGGCGATCGAGCACCGTCGCACCGATCGGCTGCCGCTGACTCCGCCGCCGGGGTTGGGCGAGCTGGTGCACACCGCGCGGATGCTGGCCAGCCCGCACGACGTCGAGCTCGACGTCCTCGACGACAGCGCGCGTCCCTTGCTGGCGGCAGCCTCCGAGCACGCCGACGCCAACCGCCGCTACGACATGGACTACCAGACCGAATTGCACTGGTGGGCAGGACATTCCGATGTCAAGGAAGGGGTGCCCGGCACGGCCCTGGCCTCCGACGCCGAGGCCGCCCACGTGCCGATCGCCCGCAAGTTCCCTTCGGCAGCGCATTCCGAACGCCGCGGCGACCTCGACGACCAAGCCGCCTTACTGGTGCTCAGCTCGCCCGGCCACACCGTCTCCGACTGGCTCCACGTCGGCGAAGCCCTTTCCGCGGTGCTGCTCGAATGCACCTCGATGGGATTGGCGACCTGCGCGCTGACCCATATCACCGAGCTGCCCGCCGCCCGTGAGTCGATCCACGGGGTGCTGACCGGTGCGGGCATACCGCAGGTCGTCCTCCGCGTCGGCGCCGCGTCCGTCGACACCACAGCGCCATCACCGACGCCGCGACGCCCCGTCAGCGAGATCCTCACCCTTCGCGACCACGAGGAGCATCCTCCGAGCGAATCTCACCTCGGCTCTGCGACCCGTTGATCGGACAGCGACAGGACGAACGTCACCATGTCGCGTCCCGGGCCGTTGTAGTCGCGCACCGTGTCGTGGACCTCGAATCCCATCGCTTCGTGGAAGGCGATGGAGTTCGTGTTGCGGGGCGAGGTGATCGCTCGGATCACCGTGCGCCCGTCCCGCCGGGCGGCATCGATGAACCGCTGATACAGCCGTCGCGCCAAGCCGCTGCCGCGTCGGCCGGGGTGGACACCGACGAAATGGATGTATGCCTCGTCCGAGTGATCGGGTGAGAAGAAGCCGACGAGGAACCCGACCGGCTCGCTGTCGCATTCGGCGACGAGGCTGGTGGCGGCGAAATGATCGAAGAACAATCTGGGCAGCGCCGCGGCCACCGGGCGCCCCCACCACGCGTCGACGACGCCGACGACCGCCTCGTAATCTCCGGATGTGGCCGGTCGCAACCGAACTGGGCCCTGCACGGACGGTGATTGTGCCAGCCGCCGGGTTCCTGCCACCACCGGCTCGCGGTTCGGTCAACGTCCGAGGGATCGGTCGCCGTCGCAGGGTGGTGACGATACTGGAGGCGGTAGCGACGGGTTTGCCGTCCGCGCGGGTGACCTCGCAGGTGTAGTGGGTGAGGGTGCGGGCGGTGTGGACGGCGCGAGCGGTGGAGCACAGGGTGTCGCGCCAGACCGGGCGCAGGAACACCGTGCGCAGTTCGATGGTGGTGAACGACTCGCCGGGCTGCACGAGGGACGAATCCAACGGCTCCGAAACCGGACTGTTGCCGCCGCTGCACCATCCACCGACATCATCAGCGGCCCCACACCACGAACCTGACTTCCACCCGAGTCGTTTGTGGCTGGCGATACGTTTCTTACCCTCGGCGGCCTCGGCCATCTATTTCCCTTGTCCGCTAACCGTTTGCCTTGCTACCGTCCGGCAGTGAGCCTCACTGAGTGCGCATCGCGCGCGCCAACGACCTGATCGTCATCGAGGACGCGGCGTACGCGTTTCTCGCCGAACCCGCTCCCGCGCCTTTGGTTTCGCGGGCGCCGGAACGCACGTTCTGGCTGTCGAGCCTGTCCAAGAGCGTGGCAGCCGGATTACGCTTCGGGCTGCTCGTCACCCCGCCGTCGGGGCAGGTCACGATGAAACATACGCTGCGGGTGCACATGGCGAGCCCGCCCGGTCTCGTCGCGGCGCTCGCCGCCGTTCGCGGCGCCCTCGACGTCGTGCCGCTGGGCTGACGAGTTGCCATTCCGGTGGCAGGTGGCAGCGTAAACGGCCTGACGTGCAGCCTGCGGGGGCCCTCGCCTATCGGGGGCAGTGGTCGAGGAGCCGGTCGACGGTGGTGGTGATGGTGTCGGCGAGCAGGTCGAGGTCGGGGGTGGTGTCGTAGTCGCCGGTGATGCCGAAGCCGAGGTGGTCGCGGTAGCTGAGGATGGCGATGGCGGTGCGCAGCCGCATCGCGATGGGCGCGAAGGGCAGGATTTCGAGGACTTCGCGGTCGTGCATTCGCAGGGTGCGGGTGGGGCCGGGGACGTTGGTGGCCAGTCCGGCGATGCTGTGCTGGGGGAAACGCAACGCGGTGCGCACCGCCCACGCCAGGGGCGCGAAGGGCACCCAGCGGGCCAGTGACAGAATCGAATTCGCCGCGCCGGCTTCGCCGCTGGCCTTGTGTTTGCTCAGGCTTGCGTGCACGCTGCGCAGTTGGTCGACCGGGTCGTCGAGTTCGATCGGCAGCCGCGGCAGCATCGCCGAGACCCGGTTGTCGAGCGTCCCGTCGGCATCGGCGGTGCGCACCGACACGGGCGCCAGGATCCGCACCGTCTCGGTGTCGGGTTGCTCGTCGCGGGCGAGCAGCATCGCGCGGAACGCGGCGGTCACCGCGGCGAGGGCGACGTCGTTGACCGTCACCTCGAAGGCAGCGCCGATCTGTTTGACCTGCGCCAGCGACACGCGGGCGACGGCGTAGCGGCGTTGGCGTCCGATCGACCCGGTCAGCGAGGATTCGCCCTCGGGCACGATCGCGTTCCACGCCAGCGGCGCCGCCGCGCGCACGGTGCGCAGCAGCGCGGCGGGTGCCTGAACCGGCAGTCGCAGTCCGTCCGCGAGCATCGTTCGCCAATTCCAGCCGTCGTCACGGTCGCTGTCCGGCTCGTGGCGGTTCGGGATCGGAGTGTCGGAGGTCGGGTCGCAGAAGCGTTGGAACAGCGAGATGCCGGAGACGCCGTCGAGCATGCTGTGGTGGGCGGTGACGATCAGCGCCCATCGCTCACCGTCGAGGTGCTCGACCACGGTGCAGCGCCACAGCGGGTGGTCGCGGTCGAGGCGTTGCTCCATCACGGTGGCCACCATCTCCCACAGCGCTCGTTCGTCGCACGGTTGCGGCAGGGCCACCCAGCGCAGATGATGCCCGATATCGAAGTGCGGGTCCTCGACCCACTGCGGGGCGCTCAGATCCCAGCGTGCGCGCCGCAGTTTCTGGTGCAGGCGCGGGTCCACCCCGATCCGCTCGGCCATGCGGCTGGTGAATTCCGCACGCGTGCCGGGGTTTCCGTCGAGGATCGCCACCGCGCCGATACCGGCGTTGACGTGCTGATCGCTGTCTTCGAGTTCCATGAATCCCGAATCCAACGGACCGAGCTCACTCATCCGATCATCCCTCTCGGTCGCTGACTCCTTGGTTGGCTACCTCTGGCATACCCGGTCGCCGCGGTTTACCGCCCCGGTTATCCCGCTCACATAATTGGTATCTCGTATGCGAATTATCGTAGCGTCGGGGCATGCAGCTGACCCGCTTCACCGACCTCGGACTTCGAGTCGTCATGCGCTTGGCGGTGGCGGGGGAGGGTGTTCGCCCGGGAAGCCGCGAGATCGCCGAGGAACTGTCGGTGTCCTACGCGCACGCCGCGAAAGTGATCACCCGCCTCGGTGAGCTCGGCGTCGTGGACGCGCGCCGCGGACGCAGCGGCGGCCTGGCGATCACCGAACTCGGCCGCACCGCCACCGTCGGATGGCTGGCACGCCGCCTCGAGGGTGACGCCGAAGTCGTCGAATGCGATGGAGCCACCCCGTGCCCGCTGCGCTCCGGGTGCAGGCTGCGCTCGGCGCTGCGCCGCGCCCAGCAAGCGTTCTTCGAATCCCTGGACACCCTCACCATCGAAGACCTCACCCGAAGTCCCACCGGCGCCGTCCTGCTCGCCCTGCCCCGATTCGGCGGCGCCGACCCACAGATTTCAGCAACGAACGGAGAATGACATGCTCTCGGCCACCGCGAAGGAGACGATCCGCGCCACCCTACCTGCGGTAGGTGCGGCCATCGACGACATCACGACGCTGTTCTACCGCAAGATGTTCGCCGCCCACCCCGAACTCGAACGGGACCTGTTCAATCGCGGCAACCAGCAGCAGGGCGGTCAGCAGAAAGCGCTCGCCGGCGCCATCGCCGCCTTCGCGGCACTGCAACTCGAACCCGATCAGGCGCGCGTCGACCTCATCCTGTCGCGGATCGCGAACAAGCACGCCTCGCTGGGCATCGAGCCCGCCCAGTACCAGATCGTGCACAAGTACCTGTTCGAAGCCATCGTCGAAGTCCTCGGTTACGCCGTCACCGCCGAGGTCGCCGCGGCATGGGACGAGGTGTACTGGCTGATGGCCGAGACGCTGATCGCGATGGAGGCAGGCCTCTACCGATCCGCCGGTGTCGCGGTGGGCGACGTCTGGCGGAAGGTGCGCGTGCGCGAGCGGCGCCACGAATCCGCCGACACGGTCTCCTTCGTGCTCACCTCGGTCGACGCCGCACCCCTGCCGTCCTTCTCGCCGGGACAGTATCTGTCGGTGGGCGTGCACCTCGAAGACGGCGCCCGCCAGATCCGCCAGTACAGCCTGTCCTCGGCGCCGTCGAACGCCGACTGGCGCATCACCGTCAAACGCGTCGACGCCAAGATCCTGCCCGACGGCTCGCACGCACCGGCCGGTGAAGTGTCGAATTTCCTGTACCACAACGTCTTCGAAGGCGATGTGCTCGACGTGACCACCCCGTTCGGCGACCTGGTGCTCCAGGACGACGACGCGCCGCTGCTGCTGGTCTCCGCGGGCATCGGATGCACGCCGATGATGGGAATGCTCAGCCACCTCGCCGACACCGCCGACCCCCGCCCGATCTCGGTGCTGCACGCCGACCGCTCGCACAGCAGCCACGCCCACCGGGCCGAACTGGCCGAACTCGTCGACCGCCTGCCGTTCGCGATCATGCATCGCTGGTACGAGAACCTCGGCGCCCGCAGCCCCGAAGACCGGCTGCGGGAAGGCCGCGCCGACCTGGGCGAGATCACCATCGCCGCCGACACTCGCGCCTACCTGTGCGGTCCACTGCCGTTCATGCTCGGCATGCGCGAGGCGTTGCTGGAGAAGGGCGTGGCGGCGCAGAACATCCACTACGAGGTCTTCGGGCCGGACAGCTGGGCGGCCGCCCCGGCATAAGCGGCGATCTTCGGGGCGAATTCGGCAGCGGCAACTCGCGGTCGCGCGTTCGAAATCCGGCGAGCGCCGTTGGCGCCGGGCCGAATTCGCCCCTCCGGCCGCCACGAAGCGCGGCCGGATCGTCGGGAAGCCGCCGGGCGCGGGCTGGTGACAGTGGTCCCGGCGATCGCGGACATTCGTCACTGGCGGTCGATGCTCTGCGCAGCAAAGCTGTGGGAGATGACAGCGAGGCCGTGGAAGTTTCGCCGCCCGGGAAAGGATTCGAGATGACCGAGGGAAATCTCCGCGCCGATACCGCCGACCGACCGGTTCTCGTCGCGGTCGACGGCTCGGCGAGCTCGTACCAGGCCGCCGCGTGGGCCGCGGTGGACGCGGTCACCCACGGGTCCCGGCTGCATGTGTTCACCTCGATAGCGTTGATCGGTGGCCTCGGACCGGCGATGAGCCTGCCCGAGGCGGAGATGACGTGGCTGCGCACCGACGGCGAACGGATCGTGACCGAAGCCGCGCGCATCGCACGAGAAGCGGTGCAGGACGCGGAGCTGGACCTCACCACCGAGGTCACCTTCGACCTGCCGATTCCCACCCTCGTCGAACGATCCACAACCCTGCGCACGCTCGCGGTCGGCAGCCGCGGTCTCGGCGCATTCCAGCGTGGCCTGCTCGGCTCGGTCAGCACCGCGGTGGCCAGGCACGCGCACTGCCCGGTGGCGGTAGTCCACGATCGCTCCGCGACCGACGCGGTGTCACTGACCAAACCGGTCCTCGTCGGCGTCGACGGCAGCGAGAACAGTGTGCCCGCCGTGCGTTACGCGTTCGACCAAGCCGCGCGCCGCAAAGTCGAGCTGGTGGCGCTGCACGCGTGGCGCGACACCAGCAGCGTCGATCTGCCTGTGACGGACTGGGATTCGATCCGGGAGTCGGAGCGGGCGCTGCTCGCCGAGCGGCTGGCGGGCTTCGGCGAGGAATACCCCGATGTGACCGTGCGCCGAATCGTGGTGTCGGACAGGCCGGTTCGCGCGCTGCTCGAGGCATCGGCCGACGCCCAGCTGGTGGTCGTCGGCAGCCACGGCCGAGGCGGCTTCACCGGCATGCTGCTCGGATCCACCAGCAACGCGCTGCTGCACGTCGTCGAATGCCCGATCGTGGTGCTGCGTCAACGCTGAACGCCGCCGACGAGATCAGTGCTGGGTGCGAGGGCGGACGACGAGGAGTGGGCATTCGGCGCGGTGCAGGACAGCGTGGGTGACCGAGCCGAGGGTCATTCCGGGGAACGCGCCGCGGCCGTGGCTGCCGAGCACGATCAGCTGGGCCGTGGCCGCCTCGCGCAGCAGGCTGCGGGCGGGACGGTCTTCGGTGACGATGCGGGTCACCGGCACCTCGGGATATTTCTCACCGTATCCGGCGAGGCCTTCGGCCAGCAGTGCCTCGGCCTCGGTCTGCATCTCCGCCCGTGATTCGTAGCGGTAGAACTCCGACCAGGTGTGGACCGCGATCACCTCGACGCCGCGCTCGGAGGCCTCCTCGAATGCCATCGCGATGGCCTGCGCGCTGGAGGTCGAGCCGTCGACTCCGACGACCACCGGCCCATGCCAGGCCGGGGATTTCGATTCGGGGATCACCGCGACCGGGCAGGGAGCCTGGCGGACCAGCGCGGTGCTCACCGACCCGAGCACGACCCGGCCGAACGCGCCGAGGCCGCGACTGCCGACGACGAGCAGGCGCGCGTCTTGGGCGTGGTTGCGCAGCGTCGGCACCGGTGCGCTGTCGGCGACGACCGAGAAGATCTCGATCGGCGCGATCGGCGCGATCGGCGCGGCCGCGGCTCGGGCGGCGTCGCGGGCCGTGGCGAGCAGGTCGTGCCCGGCGCGGCGCCAGGACTCCAGGTCGAAGACCGGGCCTGCCATCCCCGGGCTGAAATCGATCGGCACACCCAGGGCGTGGATCAGGCGCAACGGGGCTCGGTGGCGGGCGGCGTACTGCGCTGCCCAGCGCACGGCCGCGAGGGACTGCTCGGACCCGTCGACTCCGACGACGACGGGCGGGTTGGTGGCCGACATCGGCGTGTGCCTCTCTGTCCCACGAGGATTGGGCGTGACCAGCTATCCATAAGCTAAGCGGCGCATGTTCCTGCTCGCGCCTGCCGTTGGTCACCGACTGCCGGGACCTACGACCGTATCGACAGTTCTCGAGCCCCGACCACCTCGTCCTCGGGATTCCGGCCCTGCGGATTCCACCGCCCGTGCCCTCGCTCGGCTTCGCTCCCAGCCGCGCCGGGTGCCCCGCATCGGCAGGGTCCCCGGCTCGTCCGCCCGGCGCGAGTCGGTCTGCTGATCGCCCGGCGCCGTGGGCCGATCAGTCCGGGTGCACGACCATCACCGGGCAATGGGCATGTTGGACAAGATGATTGCTGGTCGAGCCGAGCAGCAGCCCGCGGAACCCACCGCGGCCGCGGCTGCCGACGACGACCAATTGCGCGGTCTCGGACCACTCGACGAGCTTCTTACGGGGCCCGGCCAAAGAGACCCGGCGGGTGACCGCGACGGTGGGGTACTTCTCCTGCCAGCCTGCCAGTCGTTCCGCCAGCAGCGCATGTTCGCCGGTTTCCAGCTCGGCGATCGGGATGTCGAGATAACTGGTTCCGGCGAACCGTCCCTCCGACAGATCGCTCCACGCGTGCACCACCACCAGCTCGGCGTCCCGCTCACACGACTCGCTGAACGCGGCTTCGATCGCGGGTTCGCCGACCGGGCTGCCGTCCACGCCCACCACCACCGGGCCGCTGCGGCGGACCTGCTGTTTCTTGCCGTCGTGGCGGGCCACCACGATGCGCCCCTTGGCCTGGCTGGTCACCGCCAGCAGGGTCGAGCCCAGATGGGCGAAGGACCCCACTCCGGGGGTGGCGCCCAGGACGACCAGGTGCGCAGCCGGGGACAACTCGATGAGCAATTCGGCGGGGTTGCGCTCGGACAATTCGGTAGCGACCTCGAGGTCCGGGTGAGCCTCGCGCGCGATGCGCTGCGCGCTGTCCAAAGCTTGGAGCCCGTAGTCGCGAAGGGTCTCGACGACCGAGGGCACCAGCACCTCGTAGGAACCCAGCACCGCGCGGGTGGCAGCCAGATCGTAGCCGTGGGTGATGACCAGGCGCCGTCCTCGATCGGCCGCGGTCTGGGCGGCCCACGCTACCGCGTGGGAGCTGGCGGGTGAGCCGTCGGTCCCGACCACCACCGCCGACGAGGCCGAATTGTGGAGGTCGCGACGGTGCCGGTCGGTCATTGCTGCTGCCTTTCAGTAGGTCTCGTCGACGAGTTCGATGCCGGACACGATCGTGGGTTCGATCTCGACTACGCCGTCCATCGGCGAACCGATCCACGGCTGCAGCAGCCGCTGATAGCGGGCGATACGTGCGGGATCGGTGACCGGACGCGCGATTCCGGTCACCGCCACCGACCACCCGGTGCGCCGGTC
This sequence comes from Nocardia sp. bgisy134, assembly GCF_057708325.1. Classification (NCBI taxonomy): domain Bacteria; kingdom Bacillati; phylum Actinomycetota; class Actinomycetes; order Mycobacteriales; family Nocardiaceae; genus Nocardia; species Nocardia sp. bgisy134. The sequence goes on along the minus strand of NZ_JBYIRW010000004.1, from coordinate 218,970 downwards.
GATGTCGATGTCGTCGGCCTCGTAGGCCACCACGACCCCCGTTCGTCTCTGCACGGCGGTGGAGAACTGTGATGCCAGCCGGGTGCGCACGATGACAAGGCCGTCGTCGAAAAGATGGTTGACGGGGCGGATCGCGGGTAGCGCGTCGCGGGTGTACACGACTCGCCCGAAGGGGGCTTGCGCGAGCAGCGACAGGGCCTGTTCGCGATCCAGTTCGACGACGTTGCCGTCGAACTGGCTTGCGGTGGAGGAGGATCCGCTCACCGCCGCGCCGCGGCCGACGTCGCTTCGACCGACCGGGCGGGAACGCTGTTCGCAGCCGGTGAATCCCACCACCGTGCTGGTCGGTTCGTAAGGTTCCACGTGATGCCCTATCCCTCAGCGCATGTGCTCACCTCGGCGGTGACCGTTTCATGTGACCAACTGTGCGGATCCGCCTGTTAGGGCCGAAAGTCGCCGGGAAGAAGGACCAACGACTTCCCACGCCCGGACCGGCTTCGGTGTGTGGCGAAGGTCCTTCGGGTTGGAGCATCGAGGCCCTGTCCGCGTCCGAAGGATTCACTCATGCTGGCAGTCATGGGATCCGACATTCGCGTTGAACCCGCCGAGAACGCCTCCGCCGTCCCGGTCGCGTTGTCACCGGTCGTCGCCGGGGTCGATGGATCGGAATTGGCAGTGCGGGCAGCGTACTGGGCCGCCGTCGAAGCCGACGCACGGCAGGCCCCGGTGCACCTGGTGCATATCGCCACACGCGACGAGGTCGGCGTGGAAGGCATGGAAGTGCTGCTGGCCACTCGCCAGGCCGTGCTGGACAGATGGAGCCGGACTTCGCAGCGTTCGGCGCCGGTGATCGAGCCGCAGGTGCTGGTAGGCGACCCCGCCGTCCGGCTCGAAGAGTTGTCCGCGACAGCGGCCCTGCTGGTAGTCGGCGACACCCAGGCAGGACCGTTGGCAGGCATTCTGCACGGCTCGGTAGCGGCCACACTCGCCGGCGCTTCGCGGTGCCCGGTCGCGTTGATACGACCTTTGCACAACGCCGCGTCTGCGGTCGGTCCGGTGCTGGTCGCGGTCGAGGACACCGTCTCCGCGGAGCAGACGCTGCCCGCGGCGTTTCGCGTTGCCGCTACCCACCACAGTTCGCTGCTGGTCGCCGATCTCCGCCACCGCGCCGTGGCCACGGACGACCTCGACGCCCTGATCAACCGTTACCGCGAGCAGTTCGCGACCGTGACAACACAGTGCGCGACGGTCGCCGGTGATCGCCACACGGCGCTGGAACGTCTCAGCGCCGCCGCGCAACTGCTGGTGATCGCCCGCGACGAGCACCACCGATGGCGAGCGCACCTGAATCCGATGCTGCACCTGGCCCTGCATCACACGCACTGCCCGGTGCTGGTGGTGCCACAGGGCGGCCGGGCCGCCACCGGCAGCGAACACCTCGGCCGACACCGCACCACAACCGTTGGATAGGCCGCTGCTCGGTCGGTCCACGCTGTTGCCGCTACCGCGGCGGCCCATCGTGTGCATCCACCGTGGAGCCGGGGTGAACAGCCGCCGCGACGCATGTGCGAGAACGCGCCTCTGTGTGACCGGTGGCGATCTTCTACGGTGGGTATCGCACGGCTCGAGCGATGGCGGGGATGCCAGAATGCTGGGTATGCATGGTCCATCGTGCGACTTCGGCCCAGACGACAGGCCCCCGGTGATCGGAACGTTGGCCCCGTCCCGCTTACGCGAGCTGCTGGCCGAGGTTCAAGACCGCATCGCGGAGATCGTCGGCGTGCGCGACCAGATGGATCGGCTCATCGAGGCGATGTTGGTTGTCACCGCAGGCCTGGACCTGGACAACACGCTTCGAACGATCGTTCACACCGCGATCGAGTTGGTCGATGCCCGCTACGGTGCCCTCGGTGTCCGCGAAACCGACAAGAGCTCAAAGCAGTTGGCCGAGTTCGTATACGAGGGTATCGATGACCGCACGCGGGTGATGATCGGTGATCTGCCGCGTGGGCACGGTGTGCTCGGGCTGCTGTTCGAGCAACCCAAACCGATCCGGCTGGCAGATATGTCCGCACATCCGTCATCGGTCGGTTTCCCCGCCAATCATCCACCGATGAGCACGTTCCTCGGTGTGCCTGTCCAGGTACGCAACGAGATCTTCGGCAATCTGTACTTGACCGAGAAATCCGGCGGCCAGGAATTCACCGAAGACGACGAAGTGGTCGTGCAGGCCTTGGCCGCGGCCGCCGGTATCGCCATCGCCAATGCTCGCCTCTACGAAGAATCCCGGATCCGCCAGCAATGGCTGGAAGCCACTCAGGATGTCGCCGCTGTCGTGCTGGCAGGCGGGGACCCGGACGAAGCGCTCGAACTGATCACCGCCCGCGCGTTGACTTTGACCGGGGCGGCCTGCGCCTATCTCGCCTTGCCCGAGGATCCCGACATGCCGTCGGAGGAAGTCGGCGAACTGGTCGTGGTCTCGGCGTCCGGACTCGACGCCCAGCAGATCGTCGGACAGCGGATCCCGGTTCGGGGGTCGCGCACCGGCGCGGCGTTCCGCGACGAACAGTACGTTCCCACCGACGAACCCTGCGGTGAACCGGAGCTGGATTCGCCGGTGAAGTACGGGCAGGTGTTGACCTCGCCGCTGCGGGCGGGGCAGGCGGTGATCGGCGTGCTGGCCACCCTGCGCTCGGCCGAGATGCCCGCGCTGGATGCCGCAGGACAAATGATGATGGCAGGGTTCGCCAACCAAGCGGCGCTGGCGTTGCAGTTGTCGAACACCCAGCGCCGGATGCGCGAACTCGACGTCGTCTCGGAACGCGACCGCATCGCCCGCGATCTGCACGACCACGTCATCCAGCGGTTGTTCGCGGTCGGGCTGTCGCTGCAGGGGACCGCGCAGCGCGCTCGAGCGCCGGAGGTCAAGTCCCGGCTCAGCGAGACCATCAACGACGTGCAGACCATCGTGCAGGACATCCGCCACTCGATCTTCGATCTGCACTCCAGTACCTCCGCCGAAGCACCGATCCTGCGCAAGCGCTTGCACGCTGTGGTGGCCGAGATGACCGCCGAAACGGACCTGCGGACCTCGATCCGGCTGGCCGGACCGGTCTCGGTGCTGACCTCCACCATGTTCGACCATGTCGAAGCAGTGCTTCGAGAGACACTCAGCAACGTGGTCCGGCACGCCCACGCCAGCGCGGTCTCGGTCAAACTCACCATCGGCGACGACGTCATCCTCGAAATCACCGACAACGGCATCGGCCTGCCGGAAGACATTCCTCGCCGAAGCGGACTGGCCAACATCGCCGCGCGCGCCTACGAGGCCGGTGGAACTTTCAGCGCCGGTCGAGGCCCCAGCGAGGGGACCGTCATTCGCTGGTCGGTCCCGCTACCCCCGGTGTCGTCCGGTGGCGCCCATATCCCTCACGCCACGACGCCGGACAACGCCACCGATCGGTGATCCGACGCGCTCGGATGGATACTCTGTGAGAGATCCGAAGACGCGATTCACCGACCCAAGGATGCCGCGATGACCGGGGACGCTGCTGTTTCGATCGTGGCCCTGACGAAATCGTTCGGCGCGACCAAAGCCCTCGACGGCTTGGACATGACCGTGCACACCGGTGAGATTCACGGATTCCTGGGGCCGAACGGTGCGGGCAAGACGACGACGATCCGGATCCTGCTGGGACTGCTGCGCGCCGACTCCGGCACAGTGCGCTTGCTCGGTGGAGACCCCTGGACCGACGCGGTCGCGCTGCACGCCCGGTTGGCCTATGTGCCCGGCGAGGTCACCTTGTGGCCCGGGATCACCGGCGGCGAGGTCATCGACTTGATGGCGCGCTTGCGCGGCGACATCGACCGGCGGCGTCGCGACGAACTGCTGGACCGGTTCGACCTCGACCCCCGGCAGAAGGCGCGCGCGTACTCCAAGGGCAACCGGCAGAAGGTCGCGCTCGTCGCGGCGCTGGCCTCGGACGCGGAACTGCTGCTGCTCGACGAACCGACCGTCGGCCTCGACCCGCTCAAGGAGGCCGAATTCCAGCGTTGCATCGCGGAAGCGAAGGACGAGGGCCGGACCGTGCTGCTGTCCAGCCACATACTCGCCGAAGTGGAGGCACTGTGCGACCGGGTGAGCATCATCCGTCTCGGGCGCACGGTGGAATCCGGCACGCTCGCCGAACTCCGGCATCTGACCCGCACCACCATCACCGTCGAAACCGCCCGGCCACCGACGGATCTGCACACGGCGGCGGGTGTGCACGATCTGGTCCGCAACGGCACACACGCCAAGTTCGCGGTCGACGCCGCTCACCTCGACACCGCCATGCGCATACTCGCCGATCTGGGCGTGCGTAGCCTCACCAGCGCACCACCGACCGTCGAGGACATTTTCTTGCGTCACTACGGCGCCACTCCGGAGCAGACGGGAAAGGACGAACCGTGAACGCCCTCGCGACGCCGCTGCGGGCGAACACCTCCGGCGTGGCCACGTTGTTGCGATTCGCGTTCCTGCGCGAGCGATTCACGCTGCCGTGCTGGCTGCTCGGCGCGGGCGCGCTGATCACCCTGCAGTCCCTCGGCAGTCAGCGTTTCTATGACACGCCCCAGAAGCTGGCGCAGATTCGCGAGACGATGAGCGCGAGCGCGGCCACCATCGCCATGGGCGGACCGACCCGGCTGCTGAACACGATCGGCGGCGAGATCGTGTTCGAGGTCTTCGCTTACCTGGCGGTCGTGGTCGTGTTGATGAATATGTTCCTGGTCGGCCGGCACACTCGTTCGGACGAGGAAACGGGGCGGGCGGAATTGCTTCGTTCGGCGCGGGTGGGGCGCTGGGCTCCCGCTGTCGCCTCGATCGCACTGGCCGGGCTGGCCGATATCGCCGTGGTGCTGGTGGTCTTCGCCGCCGCGGTGGGTACCGGGCTTCCGATGGCCGGGTCGCTGCTGCTGGGTGTCGTCACCGCGGGAGTCGGGGTCACCTTCGCCGGAGTCACCGCCGTCGCCGCGCAGGTGTTCGAGAACCCACGCACCGTGTACGGGGCGGTCGGGCTCGCGCTGGCGGCCGCGTATGTGGCACGCGCGGTCGGAGATGTCGGCAACGGAGTCGCCTCCTGGACCTCACCCATCGGGTGGGGCCAACGCAGCTACCCGTACACGGGTGACCGGTGGTGGACGGTGCTGTTGTTCGCTGCCGCGACCGCCGTGCTCACCGCCGTCGCGTTCTTCTTGCTCGACCGGCGTGACTTCGGCGCGGGACTTCTCCCCTACGGCACGGGGCGTGCGACCGCTTCTTGGGCGCTGGGGTCGCCGCTGGGCTTGGCGTGGCGGCTGCAGCGCGGGTCGCTGGCGGGTTGGGCGGTCGGCGTTGTCGCATTGGGCGCGGCGTACGGTTCGTTCGCGGACAGTATCGAGGACTTTCTCACCGACAACCCTGAGATCGCCGCCTACCTGCCGGGCGGCGCCGCCCAAGCGGTGGATTCGTATCTGTCACTCGCCATGTCGATCGTCGCGCTGCTCACCGCCGCATACGGCGTCTCCAGTGTGCTGCGCGCCCGTGGGGAGGAGACCGCGGGTCGCGCGGAGCCGATCCTGGCCGCACCCGTGAGCCGAGATCGCTGGCTGGCGAGCCACCTCACCGTCGCGTTGGCCGGCAGTGTGTTCGTGCTGTTCTGCGGGGGCTTCGGCGCCGGGCTGTCCTACGGCTTGTCGATCGCCGACGCCGTCCAGCCGCTTCGATTGACCGGTGCGGCGCTCGCGTCCGCACCTGCGGTCTGGTCGATCGTCGCGATCGCGACGATCGCCTGTGGCTGGACGCCGAGGGCCGCTGTCCCGCTGGCGTGGTCGGTCTTCGCCTACTGCGCGGTGGCCGCCCTCTTCACGACTGCCTTCGACCTGCCCGATTGGTTCGACGATGCCTCACCCTTCACACACGTTCCGAGGACGCCGCTCGAAACCGTGACCGCCGCACCGATACTCGTCGTCACCACGATAGCGGTGGCCGGGCTGGCGGCCGGATTCGCCGGGTTCCGCCGCCGCGACACCGGATACTGACTGCGACGTGGGGGTCTCCGGTTGACGACAACTGCTGATCCGGGAAACCGGAGTGCTCAGTGCCCCGGTCGGCGATCGTGGGGCTGTCGACTCGAGGATTTCCGATTGTGGGCGCCATGGTGTCGCCAGGTGTCTTTCTCGGGTTGCGGGACTGTGCTGACTCGGACGTGGCACTTGGCAGTTCCTCGCCGAACGGGTCGCGGGCGCCCGGCGTGTGCTCGATCTCGGGTGCGGTGACGGCTCGCTGCTGGCGGTGGTTGCTGGATGCGGCCGGTCAGTTCGCGCACGACCGCGCGGCCGCGGGTGAGTTCGGTCAGGTGGGCGAGGGGCAGGTGGATAGTCGGCGGCTTTCGGCTCTTGCTGCCGCCGGGGCGATCGGTTCACGCTGAAAGGGTGGTCGGCAGCGACTCCGCGGTACTGATCGATTCCCGCCGCTATGACGCGGTGATCTTCGATATGGACGGGGTCGTCACCGATAGCGCGTCCATTCACGCCGCGGCTTGGGCACAACTGTTCGACTCGTTCATGGCCCGTCGTGCACCGGCCGAAGGTGAGGATCTTTCCGCGTTCACCGACAGCGACTACCTGCGCTGTGTCGACGGCAAGCCTCGCTACGACGGCGTCGCCGATTTCCTTGCCTCACGGGGTATTTCGTTGCCCTGGGGTGAAACGACCGATTCCGGGGAAGCCGAGACGGTATGCGGGCTGGCCAACCGCAAGGACCGCATCTTCCACGACCGGCTCGCCCGCGACGGGGTTCGAGTCTTCGAATCCACGATCGCGCTGGTCGGGAGGCTGCGTGCGGCGGGCATCGGCGCCGCGATCTTCTCGGCCAGCCGCAACTGTCTTCCGGTGCTCACTGCCGCGGGGATCGGGGATTTGTTCGAGGTCCGGGTCGACGGTCTCGTCGCCGAGGAGCTCGGGCTGACGGGGAAACCGGATCCGGCGATGCTCGCCGAGGCGGCGCACCGGCTGGGGGCCGCGCCGGATCGGACGGTCGTCGTGGAGGATTCCGAGGCCGGGGTGGCGGCCGGACATCGGGGTGGGTTCGCGCTGGTGATCGGCATCGATCGGGGTGGGCATGCCGAACGCCTGCGGGCCGGTGGCGCCGATGCTGTCATCGATGATGCGGCGCGGGTGGCGCTGCGAGGCGGGTTCCGGCGGATCTCGCAGCTGCCGGATGCGCTGCGGTCCTGGACGCGTCTGGTCGATCTGCTCGACACCGAAACACCCGCGGTGCTCCTGGATTTCGACGGGACGCTGTCCGACATCGTCGCCGATCCGGCGGCCGCGGCCCTGGTCGAGGGGGCAGGCGACGCGCTGGCGAAGCTCGCCGCGCTGTGCCCGGTCGCCGTGGTCAGCGGCCGCGATCTGAGGGATGTCCGCGACCGGGTCGGGGTGCAGGGGATCTGGTACGCCGGAAGCCACGGCTTCGAGTTGCTCGCTCCCGACGGCACCCGGCATGTGCACGACGCCGCCGCGCCGGGGGTCGAGCAGGCGCTGAAGCGGGCCGCGGAGCGACTACGTGAACGGGTGCGTTCGGTCCCGGGAGTTGTGGTGGAGCGCAAGCGATTCGCTGTCGCTGTCCACCATCGCCGTGCGGACCTCGACGATGTCGGTCCGGTCGTGGCGGCGGTGCACGAGATCGCGCGGGCGACCGGTTTGCGGGTGAGCACCGGGCGCAAGGTCACCGAGCTGCGTCCGGATGTGAACTGGGACAAGGGTACTGCGCTGCGGTGGGTTCTGGAGCAGCTCACCGTCCCGGTGCTGCCGATCTACCTCGGCGACGATCTGACCGACGAAGACGCCTTCGACGCCGTCGAACCCGATGGACTCGGCATCGTGGTGGGCCACGGCGAGAACGGCGATCGACACACCGCGGCGCGCTTCGCCGTGACCGACCCGGCGGCAGTCGGTGTCTTCCTGGACCGTCTGGCCCGCCAGTTGAGCGCCGCGGCGGATTCCGCAGCATCCGATGCCTGGCTCTTCACCTTCGACGGGTACGACCCCGGGCGCGAGAAGCTGCGTGAGGCACTGTGCACCGTCGGCAACGGCTATCTCGCGGTCCGCGGGGCCGCCCCGGAATCCCGAGCCGGAGAACACCACTATCCCGGCATGTACGTGGCAGGCGTCTACAACCGGCTGCGCGACGAGATCGCCGGGCACACGATCGACAACGAGAGTTCGGTGAACCTGCCGAACTGGCTGCCGGTGACCTTCCGAATCGAAGACAGCGACTGGTTCGACATCGATTCCACCGAAATCCTGTGCTACCGCCAGCAACTTGATCTGCGCCGCGCCGAGCTGATCCGCCGGTTCCGGATCCGTGACAGCGCCGGGCGCATCACCTCGGTGACCCAAAGACGGTTCGTCGCCATGCATCGTCCGCATGTGGGCGCGCTGGAGACAACGATCGCCGCCGAGAATTGGTCGGGTCGGCTGATCATCCGATCGGCCATCGATGGCAATGTCCGCAACAGCCTGGTCGCGCGTTATCGTGACCTGTCCGACGAGCATCTCACGGCGGTACGGACGCGACCGCTGTCGCCGGACTCGGTACTGCTGGCAGTCCGCACCAATCAGTCCGAAGTCTCGGTGGCTATGGCGGCCCGCACCTCGCTGCGCGAAACAGTTTGTGCGGCAAGAGAACTCGTGGATCGCGACGGCCTCGTAGGACACGATCTGACCGTCGAAATCGACGCCGGTACCTCGGTCGTGCTGGAGAAGATCGTCACGGTCTTCACCGGACGTGACCGCGCGATCTCCGCACCCGACGATGCGGCCGTCCGCTGGCTCGCCGCCACCGGTGGTTACGCGCAACTGCGCGAGGGCCATGCCGATGCGTGGGAGCAGCTGTGGCGGCGGTTGCGCTTCGATCTCGACGGCCGCGAGCACGCGGTGCGGATCCTGCGGCTGCATCTGCTGCACTTGGTGCAAACCGTCTCACCCAACAGCACCGATCTCGATGTGGGTGTCCCGGCGCGCGGTCTGCACGGTGAGGCCTATCGCGGGCATGTGTTCTGGGACGAGCTGTTCGTCTTCCCGGTGCTGAATCTGCGGTTCCCCGCCGTGACCGAAGCGCTGCTGCGCTACCGATACCGCCGCCTGCCCATGGCGCGACAGGCGGCCGCCGCGGCCGGGCTGAGCGGAGCGTTGTTCCCGTGGCAGTCGGGAAGCGACGGTCGCGAAGAAAGCCAGCGGATGCATCTGAACCCGCTGTCGGGACATTGGAATCCGGATCCGAGCAGGCGCGCGTACCACAGCGGAATCGCGATCGCCTACACCGTTTGGCAGTACTACCAGGCCACCGGGGACCTCGAATTCCTCACCGCTTGCGGAGCCGAACTGCTGGTGGAGATCGCTCGATTCTGGGCGAGCCTGGCGACCTACGATGCCACGCGCGACCGCTACACGATCCGCGGTGTGATCGGTCCCGACGAATTCCATTCCGGGTATCCGCAGGCGCCCGAGGCAGGCATCGACAACAACGCTTACACCAATGTCATGGCAGCCTGGGTGATCCTGCGGGCGATAGACGCTCTGGACCTGCTCGCCCCGCGCACGCGGACCGAATTGCTGCAATCACTATCCGTGCCGCCTTCGGAACCGCCGCACTGGCACGATGTCGCCCGCCGCATGATCGTCCCGTTCCACGACGGCGTCATCAGCCAGTTCGAAGGCTACGAGCAGTTGGCCGAACTGGATTGGGACCTTTACCGGCAGCGCTACGGCGACATTCAGCGGCTGGATCGCATCCTGGAAGCCGAGGGCGACAACGTCAACCGCTACCGCGCGGCCAAACAAGCCGACGTGCTGATGCTGTTCTACCTGCTCTCCGCCGACGAATTGCGAGACCTGCTTGCCCACCTCGGATACGAGCTGCCCGGCGAGATGATCCCACGCACCATCGACTACTACCTGGCGCGCACCTCGCACGGCTCGACGCTCAGCGCCCTGGTGCACGCGTGGGTGCTCGCGCGAGCCAACCGCGACCGCGCGGTGGAATTCTTCGACCTCGTCCTCGAATCCGATGTCGCCGACATTCAGGGCGGCACCACCGCGGAGGGGATTCACCTCGGCGCCATGGCGGGCAGTATCGATCTGTTGCAGCGCTGCTTCGCCGGGTTGGAGATCCGTTCCGACCGGCTGATCTTCTGTCCACACTGGCCCGTCTCGCTCGGTGCGCTGTCGTTCCCGATCGTGTATCGCGGCCACCGCCTGACCGTGCGCGTCAGTGGCGACAGCATCGAGATCAGCTCCGATCCCGGCGCGTCACCGCCGATCGAGATCGACTGCCGTGGTGAGATCGCACGCCTCGCGCCGGGGGAGACGCTCCGTCTGCCGCCGGAACCAGGAACCTGACGGACTCTGTCGCCGGGCAGGTGCCTGGAATCCGGTCACCGATGGGAGCGGTGCCGATCGAGGGGTTCGGCCGTGACGTCGGCACCGGCTTCCCGGTCGCGCGCGTCTGCGAGACCCAGCACGGTGGCGAATCCGGTGGCTAGGCAATCGGTCAGGTTCGCGATGTCGGGGACCGCGGCGGAGTCGGCGTTGACGCCGATGTAGCAGGTTCCCGCGTGCGACATCAAGGTCACGTTGACGGCCGTGCCGATGGTGGGGCTGAAGGCGTACATCCGATCGATCCGCGCCCCGGCGAGGTAGAGAGGCACCGGGGAACCGGGGACGTTCGAGGCGACGAAGTCGACGTGTTTGAGCATCCCGGTGACCATCGCGACCGGCAGCCGGTTGAACGCCGCCGCGACGGCGCCGGACAGCGGTATCGCCGGCTCGCGTCGCCAACCATCGACCGTGCCGTTGACGGCCCGCATCAACTCCTCGGGAGCGAGGATGTCGACCGGCAACGAGAAACGCGCGAGAGTGATCCGGTTGCCGCCGAGCGGATCATCGGCGGTGCGAAGACTGATCGGCATGGTCAGCCGCAGCCGACCGATCTTCGCCCCGTACCGGTAGTGATAGATGCGTAGTCCGATGATCACCGCGGTCAGGAAAGCGTCGTTCATAGTGCAACCCGCGGCCCGCGCCGCGCGGTGCAGCTGCTCGACGGGCACATCGAGCACCGCCAGCCGACGACCCAGACCGCGCTCGGTCATCACCGGCGACATCGTCGCGGTAATGGGCTTGACCAGGCGAGCCAGCGAGGCCGCGAGCGTGACGCCGTCGCGTGCCGCCCGCGCGGGATGCGCGACGACGCGCCATGCGATCTGCCGCGTCGTACGGATCCCGCCGCGGACAAGATCCGAACCCACCGACCGATTCCACGCCACGATGTCACGCAGCACACCGTCGCTCTCGCGCGGCGGCTCGGGCGGATGGCCGCGATCGGTCTCGGCTCGATCGACGTCGAACAGCGCCGTGGCGATCTGAATGCCGCCGATGCCATCGGTGAGGCTGTGGTGCACTGTCATCACCAGCGCGCAGCCACCCGTCGAACCGCTGAGCAGGGTGATGCGCCACAGCGGGCGGGCCGGATCGAAGGCCGTCATCGCCTCGGTGCGCGCGAATTCGAGGACCGTCGACATGTTCGCCGATGCCGGCAACGCCGCCCGTCGCAGGTGCCAGGACAGGTCGAAACCTGGATCGAGGGCCCAGCGCGGCGGAGTCAACCCGAACGGCGCGATGACCAGCCGATGCCGCAACTTCGGCACGAGACGGGTGCCACGCTCGATCGTGCGCACCAGCCGATCCCAGTCCGGATCGGTATCGAGGACCAGGACCGAGACGATCGTCGAACGCAGGACCGGATCCCGCTCCATCTTCCACGAGAACAGGTCCGATTGCGACATGTGAGATTCGCGGGGGCCCATCGTCTGTTGCCTTCGTGTTCGTCGTAGTTCCGTACTACCAAGTCTGCTCGCTCCGCTGATAAGGGCATAGGTCATCTGCTGCCGGTGTCGATGGCCCCTGCCGCAGCGCCCGACGCGGGAGCACAGTGGTAGTTACCAGGCCGCGTGTACGTTGACGTAGCACGGGAAAGTCCATGTCGAGAGGATCCGTGAAGGTTTTTGCGATGTTGTTCGATGACCGCCGTGACGCCGGACGCCAGCTGGCGCGGCGGCTGGAATACCTCCGCGGCGAGGATGCCGTCGTAGTCGGCCTGCCGCGGGGCGGAGTCCCCGTCGGTTTCGAGATCGCTCAGGCTCTGGATGCGCCGCTGGATGCGATCGTGGTGCGCAAACTCGGCGTCCCCTATCAACCGGAACTCGCCTTCGGAGCGATCGGCGAGGACGACGTCCTCGTGATCAACGACAACGTCGTCGCCCACACGAAGCTCACGCCCGAGGAAATGGCGACGGTGGAGCGCCGCGAACGCGAGGAACTGGCGCGACGTGTCGAACTGCTGCGGCGCACACGCCCGCGTGTCCCGCTGGCGGGTCGCACCGTAATTGTCGTCGACGACGGCATCGCCACCGGTGCCACAGCGCGGGCCGCCTGCCAGGTGGCGCGGGCGCACGGTGCACGCCGCGTCGTGCTGGCCGTGCCGGTCGCGCCCGGCGACACGCTGGCGATGCTGAAGGACGAATCCGACGAGCTGATATGCCTGCACACACCGACTCGGTTCGGCGCCGTCGGCTTTTGGTACCGGCGGTTCGGCCAGGTCCGCGACACCGAGGTCACCGAGCTGCTGCGCCGGTCGTCCGATCATCCGCGGGAGCTACAACCAGGTTCTGCGAGCGATCCGCCCCTGTGCGACGACGAGGTGCGCTTCCGAGCCGGAGAGGTCGAACTGACCGGGCATCTCACCATTCCGGAGAACCCGATCGGGATGGTGGTGTTCGCCCACGGCAGCGGCAGCAGCCGTCACAGCCCGCGCAACCGCTACGTGGCCGAGGTGCTGAACCGATCCGGGCTGGGCACGCTGCTGTTCGACCTGCTCACCGTGGACGAAGAGGGTTATCGGGCACGGGTTTTCGATGTCGAGCTGCTGTCGCGGCGACTGATCGAAGCCACCGTCCGGCTGACCGGTCGAGACGAGGCCGCCGGCCTGCGGATCGGATACTTCGGAGCCAGTACCGGTGCCGCCGCGGCGTTGCGGGCGGCGGCCGCCCCTGACGTGCAGATCGCCGCGGTGGTATCGCGCGGCGGCCGACCGGATCTCGCCGGTCCGGCACTGGCCGCGGTGCGCGCACCGACACTGCTGATCGTCGGCGGTGACGACCATGCCGTGCTGGAGCTGAACCGCCGCGCAGCGCAGGAGATGTCGTGTGAGACAGCGCTGGAGGTAGTGCCCGGCGCCACACATCTGTTCATGGAACCCGGCGCACTGGAGCAGGTCGCCGAACTCGCCCGCGACTGGTTGGTCGGCCGGCTGTCGCCCGAGCCCGGCGCTTGATGACCAGCCAGTTCCTACTGGCCTGGTTGCCGCCGATCATTGGAGGCCGTGCGCTTGCTCGAGCTTCCGCCGGCGGAGCGAAGAAGGCAGTTTGCACGAATACGACACCGGGTGGCCTCCGGCAGAGGCCACCCGGCAAAAACGTGGAGGAGCGGTGAGAGCCTTAGACGACCGCGGGGCGGCGGGCGGCGTTGTCGGCGATGGCCGCGACGATTTCGTCGAACAGCGGCGCGGGGATGTCGTGGCCCATCGCCTGGAAGGGCAGGTAGATCGATCCGGGGATCGCCGCGTGGGTGGCCTCGCCGCCGGCGATCTTGATGAGCGAATCCTCGGCGCCGTGAATGACCAGCGCGGGCAGCTGCAACTGCTGGAGGCGCCTCCTGCGGTCGGGAGCGATGACGGCCGCGGTCACCTGGCGTGCCGGGCCGTCGGGGTGGCGCGCGCGGTCGTAGGCCTGGGTCGCGAGCGCGCGGCGGCGCTCCCTGTCGGCGTAGGTCTTCGAGCCGATGAGGGTGTAGAGGTCGACGGTCTGCTCGATCGCCTCCTCACGATCCGAGGGCAGCGGTTTGGTCAGCTCTTGGAGTACCTCCCCATCGGCCATGCCGATGCTGATGTGCGGGGTGCTCATGATCGAACACAGCGACAGCACCCGCGCGGGGTGCTCGATCGCGAGTAGCTGGGCGACCATCCCGCCCATCGAGGCGCCGACGACGTGCGCCTGCTCGATGCCGAGATGATCGAGCAGCTCGACGGAGTCGCGCGCGATCGCCCTCAGGAAGTACTGGCGCGGCGTGATCTTCCACTCGGTCAGACCGCTGTCGCGGTTGTCGGGACGGATCACCCGGTAGCCGCGCTCGCCGAGGCGGTCGACGATTTCCTGGGGCCAGTGGATCAGCTGCGAGCTGAGCCCCATGATCATCAGCAGCGGTTTCCCCGACGGATCACCCTCGTCGCGGTAGCACATCCTGACCTCGGACAGATCAGCGAATCGGTCGCGCTCATCGATCATGACAAACCTCCCGAAAGTTGTGTACGACGATGGCAAACATACAGCAAGCAGTACGTTGTGATGCGAAATCGTCGCTAAATCAACGTGGACACGTCAGCGGCGGCGATATTCGGTCAGCTGCCAGCAAAAACCTGGCGCATCGCTAGCCAGGCAGCGGTGCGATCGATCGCGGAGCGTGTTTTGTGACTTCCGCCTTTGCCGTGATGTTGCGTGCCATGCCGCCGAACACGAGCGCGTGGAAGGGGGCGACGGACTGCCAGTACGCATGTCCGGCCAGTCCTCGTGGTTCGAACACCGCGCATTGGCGGTACAGCGCGCCGCCCGTGGGTGTCGGTGTGACGGATAGTTCGAGCCACGCCCGTCCGGGAATGCGCATCTCCGCGCGCAGCCGCAGCAACCGTGGACGTTCGAGGGTTTCGACGCGCCACCAATCGAGCGCCTCACCCTGGCGGAGGGTATGTGGATGTCGCCGTCCCCGACGTAGACCGACACCGCCGACGATTCGATCCAGCCACCCACGAAGTGCCCACGCGAGCGGGAACGAGTACCAGCCATGTTCCCCGCCGACCGATTCGATCACCGACCACAGAACGTCGGGATCCGCGTGAGTCGGTCGTTCGCGGAGATCGCGGTACAGCGAGCCGCCCGACCAATCGGGATCCGACGGCAATGGATCCGAGGGTGTTTGCGGTGGACTGGCATCCGACCAGCGGGTCGGAACGTCGAGATCTCGAATTCTGGTGAGTGCCAGCGTCACCGCCTCGCGGAACGGTATCGGCCCGGCCGGCGGGTCCGGGATGATCAGTGAAACGGCATGGTCGGAACACGCGACGTCGTTGATCAGCGACTCCATCAACGGAATCGCGATCGCGCGTGGCACCGGTGTCACCAAGTTGACCCACTGGCCAGACAGCCAGGGCGTCAGGAGAGGTACGGGGATGACGACACGACGAGGCAGCTGCGCCAGTTCGGCATACGTCCTCATCATTTCCTCGTAGGTGACGACGTCCGGGCCTCCGATATCGAAGGCGCCGACCTGATCCGGCGCCAATTCCGCGCCCTGTACCAGGTAATAGAGGACGTCGCGGACAGCGATCGGTTGAACTCTGTTCCGGACCCACCGGGGCGTGACCATGACGGGTAGCCGCTCGGTGAGGTAGCGAAGCATCTCGAAGCTCGCGGAGCCGGACCCGATGACTACACCCGCGCGCAGCACCAGCGTCGGGACGGGCGAGGCCAGGAAGATCTGTCCGACTTCCGCGCGCGATGCCAGGTGACGCGAGAGCGGTTGTCCCGGGGGAGTGATGCCGCCGAGGTAGATGATGCGACTCACCCTTGCCGTCGCGGCGGCAGCGGCGACGCGAGCTGCGGCCGCACGGTCGATCTCTCCGAAATCCGCACGGTCGAGCGAATGTACGAGGTAGTAGAGCACTTCCTGCTCTGCGACGGCATCGCGGACATCCTCATCGCTGAGGACATCGCCGCGCATGATCTCGACCCGATCCCGCCAGGGAGCGTGGGCGAGCTTTCCCGGGCTACGCGCGACCACGCGTACCGAGTGACCGGCTCGGAGAAGCTCCGGAACCAGACGGCCTCCGATGTATCCGCTCGCTCCGAACACCACGCATCGCATGTCCGCACCTCGCATCCTCATATACGCATCGTCTGTGCATCAATTCGACGCTACCCCGAGAGGTGTTGAACGGCGAGTCCCGATGTTCCCGCCGACTCGGTGCGTTTCCGCTCGGCTGCCTGTGTCGCTTAGGTGTCGACCGCCGTGCGCGGGCGGGTTGGTGTGATGACAATTCTCGCGACACACTGTCGAGCACGATCGAGTTGTGCCGTTCCACCGTGCCGCCGTGGTCGCGATCCAGCTGCGCTTCCGCAGGGAATGCCTGATTGAATCGAATATGCATCGTTTTCGCGGTACGATGGACGAGACCGCTCTGGCGAACTGTCGGAACCGACGAGCCGCCCGGTGGTCGATCGTGCCGCGATCGACCGTTGCCGCGCGCTGATCGCCGCATCCGGCGCGCCCGCATACGTCGAGGCGATGATTGCCGATCGCGTCGAAACGGCCACGGACGCGCTCAGCGAAAGCTCGTTCGGGATCGGGCAGCGGGTGGCGCTGGAACAGATGGCGATGCTGTGCACCGCGCGGCAGCGGTAGAGGAGGCATACGATGCGCACTGTCACAGGCCGCGTCGAACTGGATGCGGCAGGTATCACCGATCGATCGCTACGACGTTCATATGAACACTGCCGGGCGCTCAATGCCCGGCACGGCAAGACGTTCTTTCTGGCCACCCGGTTGCTCGCTCCCGACCAGCGACCCGGCGTGCACGCGCTCTACGGCTTCGCCCGCCGGGCGGACGACATTCTCGACGATCTGGATCCACGGCTCGGAACCGCCGAGCGAGCATCCCAATTGGACAGTCTGGCAGCCAAATTCACAGCGGGTGATACGGCCGGCGATCCGGTGCTGGCCGCGGTGCTGCACACCGCCGACCGTTACCACATACCGGAAGATCTCTTCGACTCCTTTCTCGCGTCGATGCGAATGGATCTGTCGGTCACCGACTATCCCGATCGCGTGACATTGGATCGCTACGTCTACGGATCGGCCGAAGTGATCGGTCTGCAACTGCTGCCGATTCTGGGCACGACGGCATCGGAGCAGGACGCGGCGCCGTATGCGGCCGCGCTGGGAAAGGCGTTTCAGCTCACCAACTTTCTGCGCGATATCGACGAGGATCTAGCCCGCGACCGCGTTTATCTGCCCGCCGACGAACTGGCCGCTCACGGCGTGGACCGGGAACTGCTCGTGTGGTGCCGCCGGTACGGCCGCGCGGATGTCCGGGTGCGCCGCGCACTCGCCGCGCAGCACGAAATCACCAGGCAGATATACGACTTTGCGCGTGGAGGCATCGAACGGCTGGTACCGCGGTCTCGTCCCTGCGTGGCGACCGCGCTACTGCTGTACTCCGAGATTCTCGACCGCATCGAGGACGTCGATTTCGAAGTGTTCGGCCATCGCGCCACCGTCGGCACCCGGCGGCGAGTTCGAGTGGGTACCGAGGGCCTGCTGCGCGCGTGGGTGGCGCGCAGCAAGCAGTGCGGCGGTTGTGTCAGACCGTGATGACGACTTTCGCTCGCGCATGCTCGGTTTCGAGGTAGTGGATGGCCGCCGCCGCCTCGCTGAGCGGGTAAGTCCGTTCGATCACCGGTGTGAGCTTCCCGGCTTCGGCCAGCTCGCCGAGCGCGGTCAGATTGTCGGCGCGCTGCACTACTTGGAGGACGTCCACCCAGCGAGCGAAGCGCGCCAACACCATTCCCGTCACCATGAGCGCCATCGGCCCGACAACCGAACCCCCGCGGTACACACCGCCGCCGGACAGAACGAGCCTTCCATCCGGTGTCAGCACTCGCCGCAAATCGGACAACGAGTGGTTACCGACCAGGTCGAAGATCAGGTCGTAACGCACTGTGCCGCTGGTGAAGTCGTCCTCGGTGTAGTCGATGACCTGGTCCGCGCCGAGCGACCGCGTCTGCTCGATGTTCTTGGTGCTGCACACGCCGGTCACGTGCGCGCCGGAGGCTTTGGCGATCTGCACTGCGAACGTGCCGACGCCGCCGGACGCACCGTTGATCAGTACCCGGTGCCCCGGCTGGACCTGGCCGAGGTCACGCAGTCCTATGAGTGCGGTGTTGCCCGCCAAGGGAACCGCGGCCGCCTGCTCGAACGTCAGGCGAGCCGGTTTGTGCCCGACCACGGATTCCGGGGCGGCCACGTACTCGGCGAAGGCGCCATCGGACTCGCCGAACACCTCGTCACCGGCCTTGAACCGCGTCACGTTTCGCCCAACGGACTCCACCCGGCCCGCGAAATCGCGGCCGCGGATCTTCGCCCGCGGCCCGCGCAGTCCCATCATCGGCCGGGCCAGGTACGGATCTCCCCGCATCACATGCCAGTCGAGGGCGTTGACCGCGGCCGCGTACACCCGGACCAGAACCTCGTCGTCACCAGGCACCGGGACGGCGATCTCGCCGAACTCGAGAGCCTCCGGTGATCCGTACCGGTCCTGCATGATCGCTTTCACTGGGTTCTCCATTCGCGCTACCCGTTGGTGCCGAAACCGTAGATCGACACGCCAGGGCCGGACATCGGGGAAGCCCCTGAGACGAGCACTGATTTCAGTGCTCGACCGGATTGCGATGCGGGGCGGGTCGTCGTGTTGGCCGAGCACACCGCCAAGGACAGCAGCCCCAAGATCGTCGATCGCTGCACTCTGCCGCCGCCGGGCGAGTTCGCTCCTGCACTCGCCCGGCGGCCCACGCTCCGGCCCGGCCCGAATGCGAACCGACTGAAGCAGGTATCGATGAGCGAATCCCTCGCGTCCGCACCCGGCCGAGCCGATCGGATGCCGCCGTTGCCGGACGCCGAACTCACCGCGGTGCAGCACGAGGCCGTCCGGCGCCTGTCCGCCGGACGCGCGGCAGCGGCTACGAGCTGCCCGGTGCCTGCTCGGCGAGCCGATCTGCCGCGTAGGCCCTCGACTGCTCGATTCGGCTCCGTTCGTCACCCATGCCGACGAGCAGGTCCACGGTCGCGGGGCCGAGGATATTGGTGGCGGCGTGCCCTTCGTGTCCGAGGTAGCCGGTGATTTCGAGCAGGACCACGCCGTGCACCAAACTCCAGAGCCGTCCCGCGACATCGGCGACCGGGTCCGCGCGGATGCGACCGGCCTCGATCATCCGCTCGACGACGTGCATCATCTGGTTGAAAGACGTTGCTTCGACGGCGGATTCGGCGGGCGTGCCGGTGGCGCTGAGGTTCCCGGCCGCCGGGCGGGTGGTCTGCGGGGAGACCAGCCCGAACATCAGCCGGTAGCGCTGCGGATTGGCGAGTGCGTAGCTGCGGTACGCGTTGCCCGCCGCGAAGAAGTCGGCGACCGGATCGTTCGTCTCGGGAACGGCGAGTGCGGCGCCGAAGCGTGCGAATGCCTCCGCCGCGACGGCGTCGAGCAGTTCGTTCATGCCGCCGAAATGCGTGTACACGGCCATCGTGGACGCACCGATCTCGGCGGCGACTGTGCGCGCCCGCAACGCCTCCGGTCCCACCTCTTCCAGTAACCGGATGCTTGCCTCGATCAGTCGCGCTCGCGGGCTCTGGGCGGGCTGTCCTTTCGGCTTCCGTTCAGCTGGGATCCGCGCTATCCGGCCCGCATCGGCGTGCTGCCCCGAGACGGCGACAATGCCGATGTCCGCTGGTTCGATATCGAGCCTTGCTACGTCTTCCACCCGATGAACGCCTACGACGACGGCGAAACCGTCGTGCTCGATGTCGTGCGTCATCCGAAGATGTTCGACCGGAATACCGCAGGCCCGTGGGAAGGGCCGCCCACGCTGGATCGCTGGGTCGTGGACCTGGCGGGAGGGCGGGTCCGCGAGTCGCGGCTCGACGATCGGGCGCAGGAGTTCCCGCGCGTCGACGAACGCCTGGTCGGTAGGCGGCATCGGTACGGGTACGCGTCCGCGGTCGGGACAGGTTTGGGAGGAAGCCCGGTATTGCTGAAGCACGACCTCGACGCGAGGACGTCGCGCACCCGATCATTCGGTGCGGGAAAGGTCGTGGGGGAGTTCGTCTTCCAGCCTGCTGCCGCCGATTCCGGTGAAGACGATGGCGTTCTGATGGGGTATGTCACCGATCTCCCCGCCGACCGCAGCGAGTTGGCGATCCTCGACGCCGGGACGCTGGAGACGATCGCGAATATTCCGTTGCCACATCGCGTTCCGGCCGGCTTCCACGGGAACTGGGTTCCGACCGCCAGTATCACAGCGACCTGATGCCCCACCCGGATCGGTGAGGAGAGGGCGCTCCCAGCTTGTTGCCAGTCGGATTCAGTGGGTGGTCGGTGATGCTGTCGCAAGCGCTGATGGGCATCGGCTCGGTGGCTTTGGTGTATGCCGCGGTGCAGCGACCCCGGCGGCGGGGTTGATCGCCGGGGTCGCGTTGGCTGGCACGCCCGTCGCGGCGCTGATGTTCCGGTACGACAACCCCGATGCGCTGTTGACGTTCCTGATGGTGGTCGCCGGGTACTGCGCCGAAGAAGCTGTGAACCGTTGCGTGCGTCGGCTTTACGAGGTGCGGATCTCTGGGACTGTTGCCATCCCGGCGAAATGAGTAAGGAGACCGTCGGTCACGGCCGCACCTCGAGTGTGGCTTGCAGCGCCGCTCGGGTCGATGTGGATTCGATACCGAATTTCTCGGTCGCGGCCGTGGAATCGACCACGAACGGGCGATCGAACTGGTAGCGCAACTCGCGTATTTCACGGGCGTCGGCGTTGAACAGGCCGGCGGCCCGCAGCATTGCCGATGGCATGCGGCGGACTCGTGCCGGGGACGCGCCCGCGAGCGTGGCCGTCAGATCGGCGAGGGCGCGGACCGACAGGGGAGCGGCGGTGGGCGCGTGCCATGCTCTGCCCCAGGATGTTTCGTCATCGGCCACCGCGAGGAGGGTACGTGCCACGTCGTGGATGGCTGTCCAGCTGTGCGGAGCGTCGGGGTCGCCGGGGAACAGTGCGGTCTTGCCTGCGATGGCGGCGGGCAGGACCACGGCGGTGAAAGTCGAGTTGGCTCCGGCTCCCAGGTAGTCGGATCCGCGGACTTCCGCGGTGCGAATGCGGCCGTCGCGATGCGCGGTCAGGGCTTCGTTCCAGAGATCGGCGCGGATCCGCCCCTTGGTGGAGTTGGGGCGCAGGGGGTGGGATTCGTCGACCGGGCCGTCGAATTCGCCGTAGCCGTAGAGGTTTCCGACGGTGAGCAGGAGCGCGCCGGAGGCTTCGGCCGCGTCGATCGCGGCGTGGATGAGCGGCGGGAAGCCGGTGGCCCACCGGGCGTATTCGAGCCCGGCGCAGTGATGCAGTGCGGTCGCTCCCGCGCACTGGGCGGTGAGGTTCGCGGCGTCGGTGGCATCGACCCGGATGCGTGCGATGCGCGGATGCTCGGGTCCCGATCCGCTGCGGGTGAGCAGGCGAACATCGTCGCCCCGCTCGGCCAGCAGGAGTGCGGCGGCCGATCCGACGGGGCCGGCTCCGACGACGACGTGCAGGGACATGGTGGTCCTCGATCCTGTTCAAGTGTTCCGTTTCGAGAACAGCGTTCTCGCGACGCTTTCACGCTAGATGCCGAGGTCGAAGGCTGTCAAGAACAGTGTTCTCGAAACGGCCTACTGTTCTCTTTTTGGCCACGCGTTCTCTACACTGGCGGTATGTCCGCCCCTTCGCTACGAGCCCGTGTTCGCACGGAAATGATCGAGGAGATCAAGGCCGTCGCGCGCCGCCGACTGGCGGTGGACGGGGCCACTCTCTCGCTGCGCGGGGTCGCGCGCGATATGGGCATCGTCGCTTCGGCGCTCTACCGGTACTTCCCCAGCCGCGACGACCTGCTGACCGCGCTGATCCTGGAAGGCTACGAATCCCTCGGCGCGGCAGCCACTTCCGCTGCGGCGGCAGTGCCGGAGGGTGATTACCGGGGCCGATGGATCGCCGTCTGCACCGCTGTTCGCGACTGGGCGCTGGCCCACCCGACCGAATACGGCCTGCTCTACGGCAGCCCGGTCCCTGGATACAACGCCCCGCAAGACACCATCCGCCCAGCCTCGACCGTCGTCCTCCTGCTTTCCGACATAGCGATCGCTGCGACGGCCGCGGGACGCATCGACCCCCCGTCAGTGCCAACACTGCTCCCCGCACCCGTCCGCGCGGATCTCCGTGCGCTGATCGACCAACGAGCACAGGCCGAAGAACTTACCACCGACCTCCCCGAGGACACACTCGGCCGTGTATTCGCCGCCTGGACACAGCTTTTCGGCCTCGTCAGCTTCGAGATCTACGGCCGCCTCGAAGGCACCATCGAAGCCCGGGCCGACTACTTCCACCACCAGATGAACCTGATGGCCGACCTCGTCGGACTGCCGAACGCCCAGGCCATGTAGCTCCAGCCACCCTCCAGCACACGTCGCGGCCCATGTCGGCGGCATGCAGTTTGGCGACGGAAACGTCCAAAGGCTGTGGGAACCTCCCCTTTTCGGCGACCACCGCGCCGATGCCCTTCACTCCCGGTGTCGCGTTCAGTTGCGCGAAGGTGATGGGCAGGTCGTAATCCGGTGCGTCGGTGATGAAGCGCTCGCTGCCATTGACGACGATCTCGTCGCCGCCGTTCGCGGCCGAGGGTGCCCGGGTGGCGTGCTGCGGCAGGCGAATCGAGTGCGCCGGGCGGTGAAGCGCGCGATCCGCGACGCGGGCTGTTCGACGCGAACCGTTGCGCTCGGCGCGGACGCGGTCTCCGCCTGGGGTCGTGCGGCCCCAGGCGGAGATGCGTCCGAACACTCTGCGGTGGTGGCGATTCCGGACCGATTGAGCGGGCGGTTTCACCACGAACGGTTTCGCAACTACCGCTGGCTCAGCTGGACCCAGGCGGTTACAGGCAGAAGCTGATCTCGATCTGGCCGACCGGGATACCGGTGCACACTTCCACCGAACCCGACGTGGGAGTGGCGATGGGGTGTGCGGCGGCGGTGCCGGCGCTGAGAGCGCCTGCGGACAGCGCTAGGGCGGTGATGGCAAGTGGGCGGGCAATTCTGGAGGTCATACTTCATCCTCTGGTCGTGCAATGTGATGCGTCCCAGGTTCGGGACGGGGCCCATCAGAACACGTTCTCATTACCCGCGGGTAGCCCTGTGCGGTCGCCCTGTGGAGTTAACAAAGTATCGGCGAAAGTTTGTGTTAATCCGTTTAACAGCGGCCGGGCGCCGATATCGACGTTGACGCGGCCCGGCAAGCGGCCCGCGAACCGACTCCCACTCGCGCCTAGACCACCGCCCTCGGCGGCTTCGTGAGGTGCAACCGACCAGAGGCAAGGGCGACGGCAGGTGGTCAGGTCTGCGTACTTGTGTCACCTGGACCAGCGGAGAACCTCGAGTGTCGCGCCGACCGCGACTGTGTTGGTCGCGAAGGGTCGAGGCAGTAGCTCGTCGACCCGTGCCAGGCGACGCACGACCGTGCCGCGGTGGGTGTAGAGCCGATCTGCCATCCGGGTGAGTGCACTCCGAGGAAGCCTTGTTCTCGCGCGGATGCGAAGGTCCGGTACGGCTGGACGCGACCGGTGCGCATAGCCGACCATGGCTGACATGTTGCTCACGCGCGAGGCCGATCTGTTCGAAAGCTCCAGGGGCCGCCTGGAGGCGATCGCCTACCGCCTGCTGGGCTCGGCCAGCGACGCCGAGGACGCGGTGCAGGAGACGTATCTACGTTGGCAGGCCGCCGACCGCGAGTACGTGGAGACGCCCGAGGCGTGGCTGACCAAGGTGCTCACCAATCTCTGCCTCAACCAGCTCACCTCGGCCCGAGCGCGCCGGGAAACCTATGTGGGGCAATGGCTTCCGGAGCCGGTGTTGGCCGGTGGCCCGATGCTGGGCCCGGCCGACACCGTCGAACAGCGTGAATCGGTGTCGATCGCCATGCTCACGCTCATGGAGCGGCTCACCGCCAAGGAGCGCGTGGTGTACGTGCTGCGCGAGGCCTTCGGCTATCCGCACCACGAGATAGCCGACCTGCTCGACATCACCGAATCCAATTGCCAGCAGGTCTATCGCCGCGCCAAACAGCACTTGGCCGTGGAACGGGCGCGCATCGAGGTGGACGAGGCCGCCGCCCGCCGGATCGTGGAGGAATTCCTGGCCGCGGCGGTCAGCGGCCGGACCGACGAGCTGGTGCGGTTGCTTACCGATGACGCCGCCATCATCGGCGACGGCGGCGCCTTCTTCGCCACCTTGAACAGGCCGCTCGTCGGCGCCGAGCGCATCGCGCTGTTCGTGCGGCTCGCCATCAAACCCTCGGGCACCAAGTGGGACAAGCTCGGCGGCAAGCCCACGCCGTTCGCCGCGATCGTCAATGGCAGGCCCGCGCTGGTCCTGGCGGCCGAGGATCGGATCGTCGGCGTCGTGGTGCTGGAGGTGACCACCGACGGCATCGCCGCCGTGCACGCCCACGTCAATCCCGACAAGCTGGCGCACGCCAACCGCCAGTGGGCCACGTACGCACCGGGAGCGCCCCTGCCCGATCTATGGTGAACCACATCACAGTCCGCTCCTGTCAGCATTCGTGAGGCTGTCCGGTTCAAGGTCCGAACCCACCGAGACAGGAGCAACACCATGAAGCACCGCATCGTCGTCCTCGGAGCCGGGTACGCCGGAGCCATCGCCGCCGGCCGCCTGGCCAAGCGACTGCACCGCGACGACGTCGAGATCGCCCTGGTCAACGCCGATCCCGACTTCGTCGAACGGGTGCGCCTGCACCAGCTCGCCGCCGGGCAGGACCTGCCGGTCCGCCCACTGCGGAAGATGTTCGCGGGCACCGGCGTTCAGGTGCGCATCGCATGGGTCGATTCGGTGGACGCGGACCGCAAGACCGTCGAACTGATCGGCGAGCAGGGGGCCGAGACCCTCGCCTACGACACACTCGTCTACTCCCTGGGCAGCACCGTCGCCGATTTCGGCGTCCCCGGCGTCGTCGAGCACGCCCACCAGGTGGCGAGCAAGCAGGCCGCGCTGCGGCTGCGGGAACGCCTGAACCAGCTGCGGGCGGACGAGACCGTGCTGATCGTGGGTGGCGGCCTGACCAGCATCGAGATCGCCACCGAGATCGCGGAGGCGCGCCCGGATCTGAAGGTCGCCATGGCCGCGCGCGGCGGTGTCGGCGACTGGCTCGACGAGAAGGCACAGAGCCACCTGCACGGCGCGTTCGAACGCTTCGGTATCACCGTCCACGAGCACGCCGACGTCACCCGGGTCACCGAAGAGGGCGTGGCCACCCGATCGGGCGCGGAGATCCTCGCGCAAATGACCATCTGGACAGCGGGATTCGCCGTGCACCCGATCGCGGCCGCCAGCACACTCACCGTCTCCGAGGCCGGGCGGATCGTCGTCGACGCCACCCAGCGCTCGGTCTCGCACCCGGACGTGTACGCCTTCGGCGACGCCGCGCACGCCGCGGGAGTGGGCGGCAAGACGCTGCGCATGGGCTGCGCCACCGCCTCCCCGATGGCCTGGCTGGGCGCCGACGCCATTGCCGCCCGACTGACCGGACGTGAAGTCCCCGATGCCCCGATCGGCTACAACAGCCAGTGCATCAGCCTCGGCCGCCGCGATGCCATCGTGCAGAAGGTGACCAAGGAGGATCAGCCGACCTCGAAGGTCGACGTGGGCCACAAGGCCGCCCGCGTGAAGGAGCTGATCTGCAAGGCCACCGTGTGGAGCGTCAACCATCCGACCCTGATGGTGCCGAGCCGGCGTCGAAGCCTGGTCGAGACCGGCGCGGCGGCTCCGGTCGCGACCGTCTGAGCGCGCGGGTGCGGAGCCGGTGCAGGTCCGCCCCAGCGGGAACGAACTGGGGCGGGTCTCGATGGCTTCGAGCCGGTGCTTGCCCGCTGTGATCAGGCCGAACATCGTGTAAGTGGACTGTCAGGCCGACGTCAGCTCGGTGTAAGCCGGGCTGGCGACAGTATTCCTGTGAACAGCACAGCAATTGCGGCTTATGGGCTCCGGAAGGCATACGGGGACAAGACGATCCTCGATGGCATCGCTCAGAACATCGGTGCTGGCCCCTACCCGAGCCTGCGCACGGAATGGCTCGACCGACTCGCCCGCGTGATGCGGTACTTGCGCGGCGACCACGCCTTCGCCCAGTTGATCCGGTTCGCCCTGGTCGGCGGCTCCAGCAACATCGCCTATGTCCTGCTGTTCATGGCCACGAACGGGATCAGCCCGCTGGTCGCCAATATCGCAGGCTCGATCGTCAGCACGGTGATCGCGAACGAACTGCACCGGCGGCTCACCTTTCGCGCGGCCGGACGAGTCGGTTGGTTCACCGCACAGTGGGAAGGCGGCGGGCTGGCGCTGATCGGCCTTCTGATCAGCACGGCGGCGCTGGCCGGACTGGAGTTCCTGGCGCCCGGCCTCGGCGAGATCGCACAGGCGGGCGCCGTGACCGCCGTCATGGCGGCGGTCGGCGGTGTGCGGTTCCTGGTACTGCGCGGCTTCGTCTTCTGAAAGTTCGCCCATTTCGAATCAGGTTTGGCGTCAACCTCGTTGGGGGACGAGACACTGGCGGACCAGTTGGGCTGCCACGATGCCTGCATGGATGTCGAACTGCTGCCTGCACTCGCACCGGGCGTCGGTCCGCCGGAGCGGATCGAGTTGGGAGATCTGCTGATACGACGATGGCTGCCGGAGGACCTGGTGCCACAGTTCGATGCGATCACAGCGTCCTATGAACACATCCATCCCTGGATGGACTGGCTTGCCGAGCCGACCACGCTGGAGCGGCAACGCGCATTCGGTGCGGCGGTCGCCGAGAGCTGGCCTACTGCCGATCGAGGCTTCCATTACGGCATCTTCGACGGCGATGGCAGGCTGCTCGGCGGGATCGGCCTGCTCGACGGCCTCGGTCCTCCAGCGGTCGAGATCGGTTACTGGTGCCATGTCGAGCACACCGGTCGTGGTGTGGTGACCCGTAGCGTGGCTGAGTTGACCCGCATCGCACTGACTTTGCCCGGTGTCGACCAGGTCGAGATCCATTGCGATGAAGCGAACCTTCGCAGCGCTGCGGTCGCTCGCCGGCTCGGTTATCGTCTCGATCGGATCGAGCCTCGCGAAAAGCGCGCTCCCGCAGAGTCCGGTCGCGGGATGTTTTGGATCAAGCAGGGTTCGGGTGGCTCTCCACCGCCGTGACACGGGCCCGGAGCAGGCAGAATTCGTTCCCCTCCGGGTCGGCGAGTACAGACCTGTGCCGAACAGCGGTTTTCCTTGTCGGCACGGCGAATCGGTCACGAGGCTGGGTGCTGTGTCGGCAACGCACCAGCGGTCCCCGGATCCACCTGCGGGACACGTGCGTCCCGGCAGGTGATCGCGGACGGTATCAGGCTCCGGTCTCAGGACTCGTCGATTTCCAGTGCCCCGGACGGGCAAGCATCCACGGCCTCCCGCACCGCTGCGTGACCGCCCTGTGGTCTCGGGGCGAACAACCGCACCCGGCCGTCGCCCTCGTCCTGATCGAAGACCTCCGGTGCGACAAGGGCGCACATGCCCGCGCCGATGCAGCGCTCCCGATCCGCGGAGATTCGCATCCCGGTCACTTCCTCGTCCAGGTGACCGGCAGCTCGTGGACGCCGTAGATGTTCATGTCGGTCCTGAGTTTCACCTCGTCGGCGGGGATGGCGAGCTCGAGGGTCGGGAAGCGACGCAGCAGCCCCTCGAACCCGGCGCGCATCTCGATCCGGGCCAGTTGCTGGCCGAGGCAGGTGTGGATGCCGTGGCCGAAGGCCAGACGACCGCGGGCCTCGCGGCGGATGTCCAGGGTGTCGGGGTTGTCGAAGCGCCGGGGGTCGCGGTTCGCGGCCAGCAGTGAGACGACGACGGTCGATCCCTTGCCGATCAGTTCGCCGCCGAGTTCGATGTCCTCCGTGGCGTAGCGATAGAAGATGTCGGCAACGGACAGGTAGCGCAGGAGTTCCTCGACGGCATCGGGGACCAGATCGGGGTCGGCGCGCAGTGCGGCCAGCTGCTCGGGATGCTCGAGGAGCGCGAAAGTGCCGAGCGCCAGCATGTTTGCGGTGGTCTCGTGGCCGGCGAGCAGCAGCAGGAAGGCGATGCCGATCAGTTCCTCGATGCTGAGGTCGTCCTGGCGGGCCAGGTCGGACAGGAGGTCGTCGCCGGGTTCGGCGCGTTTGCGCGTGACCAGTTCGGCGAGATACGTGGTCATCGCGCCGTACGCGGCCATCTTCTCGTCGAGCGACTGGTCCTTGACCAAGAACTGGGCGGAGTTGGTCTGGAAGGTCTCCCGGTCCTCGTAAGGGACACCGAGCATTTCGCAGATCACCAGCGAGGGCACCGGCAGGGCGAACTCCTTGACGAGGTCGACCGGCGGGGTCAGGCGTGCCATCTCCGCCAGTTGCCGCTCGGCGATGTCGATGATGTGCTCTTCGAGCTGCTTCATGCGTTTGACGGTGAAGGCGCCGGTGAGCATGCGCCGCAGCCGGGTGTGGTCCGGCGGGTCCATGGCGATGAACAGACCCGGAATCTGTGGGGACGGTTCGGTTGCCGCGGGCATGCCGGGGGTCTCGTACGGGATGTGGACGATGCCGATGTCCTGGCGGGAGCTGAACCGGGTGTCGGCCATGAGCTGGCGGACCGCGTCGTAGCCGGTGACGAGCCAGCCCTCGTGCCCATCGGGGAAGACCAGGGGACTGACCGGGCGAGCCTCGCGCAGCCGGGTGATGTCGCGGGGCGGGTCGAAGGGGCCCGCATCGCGCTCCATGGGAAGGCCGTGCGGGATGGGAACCGTCTGACTCATCGGATTTCCTTTCGTGGCGGTTGTTGTGGCAACACTCGCCGACGGACCTGACATGCGACTGTCACGGCTCTGACACCGACCAGCGCACGCGCGGCTTCCGCACCACGTCAGCGGCACAGGCCCGCAGACCGCCCATGGCAAGATCAGCCAGGTGCAGATCGGGATACTTGGACCATTCGAGATACGCACGGCAGACGGCGTTTACGCCGACGTGCCGGGCGCGCGGCTGCGCGGGCTGTTGATCGCCCTCGCGCTCGAACCAGGTCACGCGGTCCCGAAAGCGACGCTCATCGACTGGATCTGGGGAGAACAACCTCCTTCCGACGCGGCGAATGCGCTGCACCGCTTGGTTTCCCGGCTGCGGAAGGCGCTGCCGGAAGGGATGGTCGAAGGGCAGACGGACGGCTATCGGCTGCGGGTGGAACCCGATGCCGTCGACGCCGTGCGGTTCGAACGCCTCGTCGCCCAGGCCCGCAATGACGAGGGTCCCCAGGGAGTACGGCGGCTGCGCGAGGCTCTCGCGTTGTGGCGCGGCGCGGCCATGCAGGACGTCGGTCTGCAGGACAGTGCGGCGTTCGACGTGGTCGTCACCCGTCTCGAGGGGCTACGCCTGACCGCCATGGAGGATCGGTTCGACGCCGAGATCAGCCTCGGCCACGGTGCGGAGCTGGTCACGGAACTGACCGACTCGGTGGCCGCGCATCCGGTGCGAGAACGGCTCGTCGCCGCATTGATGCGTGCCCTCGTCACGACCGGTCGCGACACCGAGGCGCTGCTGGTGTACGAGCGGGCGAGAGAAACCCTGGCCGACGAGCTGGGCGTCGACCCCGCACCGGAGCTGTCCGCCTTGCACATCGCGCTGCTGCGGGGCGAGCTGGGACGGCGGGAGGACAACCGGAAGACCAACTTACGTGCCGAGCTGACCAGCTTCGTCGGCAAGGACGCCGATGTCGCCGCGGTCGGCGAACTCATCGCCGAACACCGGCTCACCACCCTGATCGGGCCGGGCGGCTCTGGAAAGACCCGACTGGCCACGGAAACCGCGCGCACGCTGCTCGGCGACCTGCCGGACGGTGCCTGGCTGGTCGAACTCGCGGCCATCGGCGCCGACGGTGACACCGGAGGCGGGCGCACGGGGGATGGGCCCGAAGGGCAGGGAAGCGGGAACAATATCGCGCAAGCGACGCTCGCCGCGCTCAAACTGCGGGATGCGCTGCTCGGCGAGGCGCCGGACGCGGAGCCGACGGATCGGGTGATCGCCGCGGTCCGCGAGCGGGCGATGGTGCTCGTTCTGGACAACTGTGAGCACGTGATCGAGTCCGCGGCAGCGTTCGCCCATCGAGCACTCGGAGAGTGCAGGCAGCTGCGGATCCTCGCGACGAGCAGGGAACCCCTCGGCATCACTGGTGAGGCACTGTGGCCGGTCGCACCGTTGGCCTTACCCGCGGAACACGCCGACCCCGGCGAGATCGCGTCGGCTCCGGCCATCCTGCTGCTGCTGGACCGAGCCCGCGCGGTGCGCAAGGACCTCACGACCGACGCCCACACCTTGTCGACGTTGGCGCGCGTCTGCCGGGCACTGGACGGGATGCCGTTGGCGATCGAACTCGCCGCGGCCAGGTTGCGCACCATGTCCCTCGATCAGCTCGCCCACCGGCTCGACGATCGGTTCCGCCTGCTCACCGGCGGCAGCCGGGCCGCGCTGCCGCGGCACCGGACGCTGCGCGCGGTGGTCGACTGGAGCTGGGAGCTGCTCACCGACGCGGAACGGGTTGTCCTGCGCAGGCTTTCGGTGTTCTCGGGCGGGGCGAGCCTGGAAGCAGCCGAGCGGGTCTGCGGGAGCGAGGCGGTCGAGGCGGGTGAGGTACTCGAGTTGCTGACCGCGCTGACCGAGAAATCGCTGGTGCTCACCGAGGGCGACTTGGCGCCACGCTACCGGATGCTCGGCACGATCAGGGAGTACGCCGAACAGCGTCTCACGGAGGCGGGGGAATCGGATTCGGCGCGTCGTGCGCATCTCGCGTATTTCACCGAACTCGCCGAAATCTCGGATCCGCATCTGCGCCGCGCCGAGCAATTGGAATGGCTCGCAACGCTGGAGGCCGAGCACGACAATATCGCTGCCGCGATGCGTGGTGCGCTCGCGGCCGGCGAGGCCGACGGGGTGATGCGGCTCGCCGCGGCCGCAGGCTGGTACTGGTGGCTCGGCGGGCACAAGGCCGAGGGCAACGAGTTGATCCTGGCGGCCACGGCCATGCCCGGCGAGGTGGCCGACGAGATCCGGGCAGTGGTGTACGCGTTCGTCGTTCAGTTCGTGATCTCCGGGCCGCAGAGTGACCAGTACAACGCGGAGGAGTGGATCCGCAAAGCTTACGAATCCAGCAGGCGTGTTCAGAGCCGTCACCCGGTGCTGAGGTTTGCCGCCCCGCTGGAACGCATGTTGCAAGGGCCGGACGCGTTCCTGCCCGCGTGGGAATCACTGCTGGCCGACGACGACCCCTGGGTGCGCGCCCTGGGCAGGCTGCAGCTCGGCAAATTGCGGATCCAGCTCGGCTATGGCGGCCGGGATGCGGACACCTATCTCGAGGCGGCGCTCACCGAGTTTCGCGCGCTCGGCGAACGGTGGGGGATTTCGTTCGCCCAGACCGAGCTGGCGAATCGCATCGCCATGCGCGGCGAGTTCGCCAGTGCGTGTGAGCATTACGAACAGGCGATCGCGGTCGTCACCGAGATCGGCGCCATCGAGGATGTCGTGCCGTTGCGGTCGCGGCAGGCCCAGTTGTACTGGCTGTCGGGCGACGAGGAGTCGAGCGCGGCGGCCATGGCCGAGGCGCAGCGGTCCGCGGAACGAGTCGCCTGGCCGAATGTGCTTGCCGAGCTGGCGCTGTCGAAGGCGGAACTCGCGCGCTGGATCGGCGATGCCGAGCAGGCATACCGGCAACTCGACATCGCGACAACGCTGCTCGGCGATGACGCCGAGCGGGCAATCGGCCGCGCGATGAAACAGGATCTGCTCGGCTATCTCGCCGAGGATCTCGACGAGGCGCGCGCACACCGCGTCGCGGCCTTGCAAGCGGCGTCCGAGGCGGGGCACGCACCCCTGATCGCCCGGGCGCTCGTCGGGATCGCGGATCTGGCGCTGCGTGACGAAAACTACGAGCAAGCCGCGCGGCTGCTCGCGGCGAGCGCAGGCGTGCGTGGTCTGGCGGATCACTCTCAACCGGATGTGGTCAGGATCGAGCAGGCCGCGCGAAGCCGCCTCGGCGACACGCGGTTCACCGAGGCGGCACAGGAGGGGGCGTGGGCGAGCTGGCACGAGTTGGCCGCGTTCACGCTCGCTTGCTGAATGTCGAACGCGCCCACAGGTACCCGACGACCGCGATCCCGACGCACCAGGCGATGGCGGTGATCGCATCGCCGGTGTTCGGTGCGCCGTCGAGCAACCCGCGCAGGGTTTCGATGATCGGCGTGAAGGGCTGGTACTCCGCGAACTGCCGCAAGCCCGGTCCCATCTTCTCCGCAGGCACGATCGCGCTGCTGAAGAACGGCAGCATGACCAGCGGCACGGAGGCCATGCCCGCCGTTTCCGGAGACTTCGCCGCCAATCCCAAGGCGACCGTGAGCCAGCTGGCCGCGACACCGAGCAGCACGACGATGCCGACCACACCGAGCCAGTCGAGGACATTCGCCGACGGACTGAATCCCAGCAGGAACGCCACTCCGACGAGGGCCGTGATGGCGATCAGATTGGTCAGCACAGTGGCGATGACATGACCGCTCAACACCGCGCCGCGGGAGACGTCCATGACCTTGAACCGGTTGATGATGCCGTTCGTCATATCGGAGTTCACCGCTGTCGCGGTGGCCCCCAGCCCGTAACAGACCGCCAACAGGATCAGGCCGGGCGTGGCGTAGTCGATGTAGTCGACGCCGACGTCGAAAGCGTCGCCGAACATGTACACGAACATCAGCATGATGATGATCGGCATCAGGACCGCGTTGAACACCGAGGTCGGGTTCCTGGCGATGTGTTTGAAGTTGCGGCGCAACATGACAATCGAAGGGGACTTGGCGGTCATTTCGCGACTACCTCCGTGGTGTGGCCCGTCAGGGCGAGGAAAACGTCATCGAGGTCGGGTGTGTGCACGGAGAACTCGTCGGCGGTGAGTCCGTACTCGTCGAGCCGGTCCAGCAGCACCCGAAGCGATTTCGTGCCGCCATCGCTGGGAATCCGCAGGGTCAGTGTCTCGTCGTCCTGCGTGGAGTCGGGGAACAGACGCGCGGCCGCGCCGAGCTGTGAGCCGTTGGCGAACCGGAGCCGGACGTGCGTCCCGGGGATCTGGCGCTTGAGATCGTGGGGAGTGCCCTGAGCGACCAGGCGGCCCTGGTCGAGTACCGCGATCCGGTCGGCGAGTTGATCGGCTTCCTCGAGGTACTGGGTGGTGAGGAAGATGGTCACGCCGTCGGCCACCAGGTCGCGGATGATCGACCACATCGTGCGGCGGCTGCGCGGGTCGAGTCCGGTGGTCGGCTCGTCGAGGAAGATGATCTTCGGGTTGCCGACGAGCGTCATCGCCAGGTCGAGCTTGCGGCGCATACCGCCGGAGTAGGTCGACGCGGGCTTGTGCGCCGCCTCCACCAGCTCGAAGCGTTCCAGCAGTTCTGTGACGGTCCGCTTGCCTGCCTGGTCGGGAATCCCGTTGAGGTCCACCATCAGCTGCAGGTTCTCCTGCCCCGTCAGCAGCTCGTCCACCGCCGCGAATTGACCGGTGACCCCGATCGCCGCGCGCACCGCCTTGGCCTCGGTCGCGACGTCGTGGCCGGCAACGCGTACCGTCCCGCCATCGGCCGTGATCAACGTGCTCAGCACGTTCACCGTCGTCGTCTTACCCGCCCCATTCGGGCCGAGAAGGGAAAAGATCGTTCCCGCAGGGACATCCAGATCGATGCCATCGAGCACCACCTTGTCCCCGTATGCCTTCCGCAGCCCGGAAACCGCGATCGCTGAATTACTCATGCGACCACCATCGGCACCCGGCCTGACACCGGCCTGTCACGCCCCTGACACGGAGTTCCGCATTGACGTTCACACCGCTCCGGGAGACGATACGATCCGTCGAGGATTTCCGTATCCGCTGAGCAGATCGGCAGCACGACAATGCTTCTCGCCACCGCGTACGACATTCTGGCGCAAGTCGGCAATCCCACTCCCGAGCCGCCGCCGGAGTCGGAGAAGTTCCTGCAACTCAGTCGGTACCTGGTCTGGCTCGCTGTTATCGGGCTGATCGCGCTCGTGGTGATCGGTATTCCGCTGATCGTCGTGCTGGTGACCCGCCGGTCCACGCGTCGTGTACCGGGCGGGCCGGGCGCAGCTCCGGGCTACGGCGGCCCGCACCAGCCGGGGCCGGGTGGTCCCGGCGGTGGTGGTCCGGCGGGAGGCGGGCACCACGGCTACGGTGGCGGTGGTCCGGGCGTGTGAGCTCCGGTCCGGCGGGGTCGGCGATCCACCGTGACGGAAAGTCGTTGTCGGTGCACAGATGTCAGCGATCTCCGCGTGGAAACCGATCTGCGAAACTGCTTCCGATCAGCTCAGGACAACGGTGAACCAGAGTCGAACCTCGGTCGTCATCGGTGCCGCGAACTGTGAGCGACGAGGCGTCGGCGTCCACGGTGGCGGTGATGGTGGTGGTCTACAGGACTGTGCTGGGAGCGAGTGCTGGCAGTTCTCGAGTCGAAATCTCGTGCGCCTCTTCAGGATCGATGCCCAGTGCGCGCAGCAGCAGCTCTGCGGTCGACGCCCCTGCCTCTCTCCATGTTTGATGACCTTCCAGCACCATCCACATCGCACTCAATGTGGAGCCCAGAACCATGGAGATGACGCTCTCGATGCTGGCCGAGCCGAGTATGTAGCGCCCTGAGGCAACTCCGGCCTGGAAATCTTCCTGCGGCGGCCCGGCCAACCATGTTCGGAGTATTTCCTTGGTGAGCAGGCCGAACTCGACAGCGAAGCGACCCATCAACGGGTTGTCGTGGCCGGTTCGAATCCACAGCCGTACGCCCGTTGCCATCCGGGCGGCGGGGTCGTCCATGCCGGTGAACGTCGCGGCGACACGCTGGTGCATGTCTGTACTGATGTCGTGCACGACGCGATCGAACAGGCCCTCGATCGAACCGATGTTGCGGTACAGCGTGCCTCGGGCGACATTGGCTTGCTGTGCCAACTCGCTGATGGTGATCTGGGTGGTCCCCTTGTCCACGAACAGCTGAACAGCTGCGATGAAAATTCGCTCTTCCGTCGGTGTCATGCGCCCCGGTTCCGATCCAGTGCCCGCTCGTGTCCAATCAGCTGAGACTGTAGCAGGATCGAACGAGTGGACGCATAATTGAACACCATTGTTCAATTAGCGGCTGGAGGGTCCTGATCTGGCGGGGAGGCGCACCGTTTAGCGCTGTCGTCATCTACGGTGCACTCCGGCGGCAGGTGCCGCCGACGAGCGGGCCGATGGATGTTGCGGGTGAGGGAGTAGTGGCTCGTGGCTATTTCGCTGGACCAGGCCGACTCGGTGATCTCGGCCGCTCGTCAGGCGGCAGCCGAGCTGGGGGAGGCCGTCTCGCTTGCGGTCGTGGAGGCCGGCGGCAAACTGGTGGCCTTCGCGTGTATGGACGGCGCACCTCGGTATACGACCGAAATCGCAAAACGCAAGGCAGACACGGCCATTGCGCTCGGATTCGACACAGTGCACATGACCACCGCCACGCCACAGGGACAGCCGCTGGTCGGTGGACCGCAGCAGTCGGGTGCAGACTCACTGGTGCCCAACGGGGCGGTGGCGTGATCATCTGGGTCCGCGGCACGGTTATCGGCGCGCTGGGCGTATACGGCGCGGCCTCCTCGATCGCCGACCACAAGATCGGCACAGTTGCCGTCGCCCAATTGGATTGACGGCCGCCGAAATTCGCCAGCTGGCGGCCCCTTCGCTCCGGGCGCCGAGATGTTGTGGTACCCGCCGAGCGGGAGGGGGAGAACAGCGTGGCGATCGCCTATAGCGAGTCGACGGCCCGACTGCTCGAGTATTGATGGCGGTGTGGCACCAATAATCGCTGGTGGTGGCGTGGCACGATGGGGTTGCCGGCGATCCGAGGGCGCAGTTCATGGCACACCGCATTCCACCGACCGACCGTGAAAGCAGGCAGCGTTCATGAACGGTACCGATTTCCCTGCCCCTGACCAGGGACTACTGGTGACGCACTTTTTGACCGTGTCCGACGTGGGTCGCTCCCGGGCCTTCTACGCCGACATCTTCCACGGCCGGGTGGTGCTCGAGGAGAACCCGTGCATCGTCAAAGTCGCCAACAGCTGGATCATCATGAACCCCGGCGGTGGACCGACCCCCGACAAACCCGATATCGTCCTGCGTCCCCCCGAGCCCACCGATGCCGTTTCGGCGTTCCTGAACGTACGTGTAGCCGACATCGCCGCCTTCTATGCCGACGCACGCCGCAAGGGTGCCGAGTTCCTCACCGAGCCCCTCGACCGCAAAGCCGAAATTCGCTGCTACCTGCGTGATCCGGACGGCTACCTCATCGAGATCGGCCAAGCCACCGGCATGCTCGAAGGTATCTTCGCCGACCGCTGAATCTCCGGTGCGCATCCTGTCATCGGCTCCGCCGCCCGTCCGCGGGTCGTGCGATGAGCGGAGTGTGGATGGCGAATCGCTCTCGTGGATGGCGACAGAGACGCGGGGCTTCGGCCGCCGATGCGTATCTCCTGATTGGACTTACCGCATGTCCACCGTAGGTTCAGGCAGCTCTACCGATGCTTGGCATCGTGCTCTTCGATGTATGTTGGCGCTGCTCACACCTCTGGTAATGTATGCGCCGCTAACTAGACTCTGGCGGTCTGCGAAAGGCTTCGGTGTGGTCGGGACAAGGAGCACGCGGTGAACAAGTACACGGTGAAAGATGGCGGGGCCAAGCTGATGAACCTTGCCCATCGGTTCGTCCTCACGGTCAGCGGGAACAGATTGCTGGCGAACCCATTCGGTATGCCGGTGGTCGAGTTGCACACGACCGGGCGCAAGTCAGGGCTTCCGCGGTCGTGCTACCTGACCGCTCCGGTGCACGACTCCGATCGGGTAGTGCTCGTCGCGTCGAAGGGCGGTGACGATCGGAACCCTGATTGGTATCGAAATCTCCAGTCGCGCCCTGACGCTGAGCTGGTCATCTTCGGCCGTCGGCGCAAAGTGCACGCACGTACCGCGAGTCCGCGGGAGAAGGCGGAGCTCTGGCCGCAGATCATTGCGGCATACAAGGGCTATGCGGACTATCAGCAACGAACCACGCGCGACATCCCCGTGGTGATCTGTGAGCTGCGGGCCTGAGTAGTGGATGCCGCACACCTGGCGGGTTCGGGTGTCGGGTATGCGCGCAGGCCTCGGACATGATGCCCACCCTTGTGCAGGCGTCGGATCGGCGCACGGTGCACCGCCGGTGGCCGGATGTGGGGGGTGGGAGGTCCGGCGACACGGCGGTCACTGTGGACATTCGTCGGTGGCCGTGGTCGGGGTGGACAGCTGGGCAGCAGCGGAGTAAGGCTAGTGGGGCAGTGCCGATACTCGCCTTAGGATCCGATGCACTCGGTGCGGAGGTCCGAGTCAACCACTTCAAAGCGAGCGACGATGGATGAGGGCCCCGGCGCGGCCGCACCCGGTGGTGGTCGCGTGACGGCAACGCAGACCGCGTTGACGGGTTTGGTTGCCCAGTTCGCCGAGCACTGGAAATCATCGAACGAACCGCCCAATCTGTCGGCCCACCTGCCGGGCGATCCTGCGCTGCGGCGGACCGCGCTGATCGAGCTGATCAAAGTGGATCTGCACGAACGCTGGCGGCGTAGCGGCGCCGCGCCGCGCCTTGCCGACTATCGCGCACAGTTCCCAGAACTGTGCGCTACCCCGCTGCCGCCCGATCTCGTCTACGAGGAGATCAGCGCCCGCAGTCGCCGCAACGACGTCGACTTGAGCGAGTACGAGGACGAGTACCCTACCCAGCTGGCCCGCATCACCGAGGGTTTCGATGTCGGCGGCCCACGTACCACGCTGCTGGCCGAGCCCAAGGCGCTCGACGCTCTCGACTCCATCAATCCGGGCGATACCGTCGATGACTTCGATCTGCTGCTGTCGCTGGGTCGCGGTGCCTTCGCGCGCGTATTCCTGGCTCGGCAGCGGTCGATGAGCCGACTGGTCGCGGTGAAGATCTCCCACGATCGCGGTACCGAACCACAGACGCTGGCCCAGCTCGACCACGACCACATCGTCCGGGTCTTCGATCAGCGTCAGATCGCCGAACAGCATCTGAAACTCATGTATATGCAGTACGTACCCGGCGGCACCTTGCTGGACGTGCTGGGACTGCTGCGACGCTGTCCACCGGCCCAACGCGATGGCAAGCTGCTGCTGGAGGCCATCGACGCCGCCATCACGACCGGCGGCGTGCTCGAGCCTCAGCTCTCGGCTGCGCGCGCGGGTCTGGAACGGCTCACCTGGCCGGAAGCGGTCGCGTGGCTGGGCAGCCGCCTCGCGACCGCTCTGGACTACGCCAACCGCCATGGTGTCCTGCACCGCGACATCAAACCCGCGAATGTGCTGCTCGCCGCCGATGGCCAGCCCAAACTGGCCGACTTCAACATCAGCTTCAGTCGGCACCTGCCCGGCGCGAACCCGGTCGCCTACTTCGGTGGGTCCCTGGCCTACATGTCCCCTGAGCAGCTCGAAGCCTGCCACCCCAACCTGGCCACTACTGCCGCCGATCTGGACACCCGCAGCGATCTCTACTCGCTGGCAGTGCTTCTGTGGGAACTACTCACCGGACGGCGACCGTTCGACGATGGGCACAGGGCCGGCGAATCGGAGCAGTCGTTACAAGCGATGATCGATCGACGCCGCCGGCCCATCGACGCGGCCCTGGAGGCCCAGGTGCCCCCCGACTGCCCGGCCGTACTGCATCATGCACTGCTCACCTGCCTTGCACCCGACCCCGCCGACCGATACCCCAACGGCGCCGAACTGGCCAAGAGACTGGAATTGAGTCAGGACCGGACCGCTCGCGACCTGGTCGACCCGCCCGCACACACCCTGCGGGCGCGGCTGCACATGCGGCCGATACCAGTGGTGATTCCGGCAAGCATATTCGGCCAGATCGTGGCCGGGCTCTACCTGTCCTATCACGACGTCCGGCTGATCGAACTCGAACTGGGAGAAAACGCCGCCGGGCAGATGACCCACCTGGGATACGTGGTGATGGCAATCGCCTACCCGGTCGCCGTCGTCGGCCTGCTGTACTGGTGCCGCAAGGTCTTCCTGGTGCCTGACGGCCTGCGCAAGGGCAGGTACTTCGACGAGACCACCCTCGCGCAGGCGCGCGCCGACACCCTCGCCTGCGGCGACCGAATCGCGGCGGTCGCATTCATCGGATGGACCCTGGCCACGATCATCTTCGTGGTGAAGCTCCTGTCGCTCGGGCCGATGCCGATCGGATTGCTGGCGAATCTGATCGCCTCGATCCTCGTCGCGGCCGCGGTGGCGGTCGTGTACACGTACTTTCCCGCCACTTTCTTCGTCATGCGCTGGTACTACCCCGGTCTGGTCGTCGCTGGGCAAACCTCCCCCGACGACGCCATCCGCCTCCATCGGCTGACCCGACGCAGCCGCGTGTATCTGGGTGTGGCAGCGTCGGTTCCGCTGATCGGTGTGCCGGCAGGGCTGATGTTCCTGACTCCACATCAGCAGGCAGCGGTGACCACCCCGATCGTTGCCCTCTGTATCGGTGGGCTCATCGGCTTCGCCGTCGCCCTGCGCACCTTCTACGCCCTGCAGTCGGACCTGGCGGCCCTCGCTCGCATCGTGGAGCCCAATCCCCAGTCCTGACCGCTGGACAACGCTGCCCGCTTGGCCGATCGCGCCGGCTGGCCCGCCACGTCGTAGGCCCACCGCAGGGCGCCGCGCGCAGCGAGGGCGGGACCGGAGTCCACGCCGATTGATCATTCTGCCGGGGGTCTGAGCTGAGACCTCGAGCGGAATCACCGTGTGCAACGCCGCCTCGGATATGGTGCCCACCCTTGTGCAGGCGTCGGATCGCGCACGGGTGCACCGCCGGTGGCCGGATGTGAGGGCGGGAGGTCCGGCGACACGGCAGTGAATTCACGACACCGCGTAGTAGACGGTGGCGGGATGAACTAGCGTGTGGCGTTATGGATTTCGTCTACAACGTCGTGGTCGTGACGCACTTGCTCGGTATGGCCGCGGTGATCGGCGGGTATGCGGCTGGGCAGCCCAAGGTCAACGAGGTGATGGTGTGGGGTGCGCGGGCCCAGATCATCACCGGGATCATCCTGGTCGGGATGGCCGAGTCGATCGCTTCGCTGGACAAAGACCTGAACATGGTGAAGATCGGCGTCAAGCTGGTGATCTCCGTGCTGGTCGCCGCGTTCGCCGAGATGGGGCGCGCCGATGCCAAGCGGGGCAAGGACGTGCCCTGGATGACGCACGCGGCGGGCGGTTTGGGCATCGTGAACGTGTTCGTGGCGGTGCTCTGGAGCTGATCGAGGCGGGAAGCGCTCGGGGCCCGCTGATCGGCGGGCCCCGAGCAACCTCACGACTCGAACAGAGTCTGCCCGAGGTAGCCGCCGGGTTCCGGGACGCCGGGTGGAATCACGAACACCGACGATCCGATCGGCGTCGTCCAGACGTTCAGCGCATCGAAATCGGCCAGCCGCTGCTGCACCGGCAGGTACTGAGCGTCCACGTCGCGCTGGTACGCGGCGAACAGCAGACCCGAGTTGGAGGTCTGGCCCGGCGCGGGGACGTCGTCGTAGTTGTAGCCGCGGCGCAGGAATCGCTCGCCGTCGTGGGTGTGGCGGGCGCGAGCGATGTGCGAGGAAGGCGGGATCACCGGAATGCCGTGCGCGTCGACGGCCGCGAAATCCGGGTCGTCGGATTCCCGGCTGCCGGTGAGCGGGGCGCCGTTGCCGAGCTTGCGCCCGATGGTGAGTTCCCTTCCCTCCGGGTCGATTTCGTCCCAGGTGTCCAGCGCCATCGCGATGCGCCGCAGCACCAGCGAGGTGCCGCCCGCGAGCCAGGGCTGGGCGGCGCCGTCGTCCCAGACCAGCCGGTCGAAGTCTCGCGCGGCGATATTGACCGTGCCATCGACCTGGCCCATCAGATTGCGCGGGGTCTGACCGGGCGCCGCGTCGCGGAACCCGCGCTGCACCCAGCGCACCGTGAGCAGCGAGGTCACGCTCCGGCACAGCACCCGAACGGCGTGCGCGACCGCGGTGGCCTCTTCGGCGCAGATCTGTAGCAGCAAATCGCCGTCGCTCCAGACCGGTTCGAGCCGGTCGATGGTGAACGGCGGCAGCGGCCGCAGCCAGGCGGGCCTGCGGTGCTCCAGACCCGCGGCCGTGAACACCGCGGGACCCAAGCCGACCGTCACCGTGAGCCGCGCCGGGCGCGCCGCCAGCTCGGGTTCGGTGTCGGCGAGCGCCGCGGTGCCCTGAGTGAGGCGGGCGGCGTCGCCGGTCCAGATCCTCATGATGCCCGCGATGTCGTCGCGATCCAGCCCCGGTCGCAGATCGAATCCGACGAATGCCGCGTGTGACTGCGGTGCGGTCGCGATGCCCGCTTGGTGCGGCCCATAGAACGGTGCGGTCGCAGGCGCGGCCCCGTGCGCGCCGGTGTCGCGCCCGGTGAGTGCGACCGCACCGGCCCCGAGGCCGACGGCGCCCGCCGTAGCGGCGCCCCCACCGAGGAGGCGCCTGCGGGTGAAGCCCCGGGGTCTGATCGGCTCAGGCACCGGGCGTGTGGGTCGGTGCGGGCGCGCCCG
Source organism: Nocardia sp. bgisy134 (assembly GCF_057708325.1). Classification (NCBI taxonomy): domain Bacteria; kingdom Bacillati; phylum Actinomycetota; class Actinomycetes; order Mycobacteriales; family Nocardiaceae; genus Nocardia; species Nocardia sp. bgisy134. Next base: position 177,262 of record NZ_JBYIRW010000004.1, on the reverse strand, counting down.
CGTGATGGTCGCCGTCGGGCACGTAGTTCTCCTGGTTGCCGGGGAAGTCACGCACTTGCGCGGTGAAGGTCATGGTCGAACCGTCGTCGAAGGAGAGCGTGACCGGAGTTTCGGAACCGGTGCGCAGCGGGCCGTTCAACCCCATGAACATGATGTGATCGGCGCCGGGCGCCAGCGCCAGCGACTCGTGCGGGGGAATGACGAAACCGCCCTTCTTCGGACGCATCGTCTTGGTGCCGCTCGCGTCGGCGACCACCTCGTGCAACTCCACCCTGGCGGAGGCGGGACTGGTCGCGGACACCACGGTCAGCGTCTTGTCGCCGGTATTGGTCAGTTCGCCGAACGCGGCCGACATCTCGCTGTCCGCGGCCTTGATCCACTGGTCCTGGATGGTGACGGCGTCGGCGGCCCGGGCCGGGGCGGGCGTGCTGTCGGTGGAGGAACAGGCGACCAGCAGGAGGGGAGCGGCGGCGAGTGCCGCGGTGCCGCGCAGTAGGCGGGAGGGGCGGCGGGTTCGGTTGGTGGAGAACATGGAGAAGCTCCGTTCGAAATCGGGAAGTGAGAGGGGACCGCCATCGGTCTGGGCCGGCGTCGCGTTCGTGCGCGGCAGACACCGGTCGTCGTGCGCTTTGTCTTGTCACACAGCTGATTTGCCGACCGGTCGCGAACGGCCGAGCTCATCGGCAACGAGCGACAACAGGGCATCGTGGTGTCGCTGAGCGGCCGGAACTCGGAATCGAGCTTTCGGACGGCTCGATTCGCGAACCGCATAAACCAGCTCGACTGGAGTTACCGCGCGTCCGTCGCCGACAGCTGCCTCGGATCGACGGTGCGAGCGCGAGTACACACGGGATCGGCCTTCACCACGTCCAGCAGACATGGCGGCAAATCCCTTGTCGGGCAGGGGCGTCGGCGAATATTCGACGCCTGGAACTCGATGGCGGTGTGAGGCCTACCGATAGACCGGTGGCCCCCGGGTTCCCATCCCGGAGCCGAGGAGCAGTTTTCGCGGCATCACGGCGTCGCGCGTGGCGACGAGAACAACCGCGCGAAGCGCGGGCACAGGCATCGCGCCGAGAACCCGCACGGCACGCCGCACACTCGACGCCGCCCTGCCCGCTGCCGCTTCGGCGCCGCGAATCAGCAACGCCCCCACGGGAATCGCCGCGAGGTGGGCGAGGAGCATCAGCGCGGTCGCGTGCGCTCCGTGGTGATGACCGGGGGACATCGTGAGCGCGGTGTGGCCGACGGCCTGTCCGACTGCCAGCAGTCCCATGAGTTCGAGCAGCCCGGCCCGCGTCCGGAGGGAGCCGACGAGCACGCCCACCGCCGCGCAGGCCCCGATCAGCAGGGCGACCGACGACTGCTCGGGCGAGATCACACCACCGCCGAGCGCGTGCGCGGCGATGCTGACCGCCCCCGAGGCGGATCCGACGAAGGCGCCGCGCAGCCGCGTCGCTCCCACCGCCGGTTTACGCACCGGCCCATACTACCGCCGGTCGTAGTCGTCGACCAGACACACTCCCTCGCGGTGGACGACACGCCGTCCCGCGCAGCAGTCGTCGCGACTCCGGCACTGGGCCGAACGGCCCAGCCGGTCGTCCGCTACGCCGGTCTCAGGCGAGCATCGGCAGCAGATCCGGCCGTTTCGGTTGGATGCCGGTGCCGGACGATCGGCCGCGCACCCGGCGGACGACCCACGGGAGCATGTGCTGTGTGGTCCAGGCCAATTCGGTCGCCACGGTCTCGGCCACCGTGCGTCGCACCGGCGGCAACGGGTCGCGCCAGGTCGCGTCGGCGCCGGGAAGCGTCAGGATGTCGGCGACCGCGCGGGCGACGAGGTCGTGGCCGAGCGGGCTCAGGTGCAGGCGGTCGGCGGACCATACCAGCGGATGCGTGGTGGCGGCGACGGGCTCGAAATCGATCAGGGTGAGCCTGTATCGGCTTGCGAGGCGGCGCATCTCGGCGTTGAGCTCGCGCACGCGCGGGGACAGCGGTCGCACGAAGGGCGCGACGCCGCCGATGTCGGGGTAGGTGAAGGTGATCACGCGGGCGCCGGTGGCGGTGAGTTCGCCGAACATGGCGTGCAGATCGGCGAGCAGGGCGGCGCGATCGAAGCGCGGCCGGATGAGGTCGTTCATGCCCGCCATCACGGTGACGAGATCCGGTCGAAGCGCCACGGCGGGGCCGAGTTGTTCGTCGCGGATCTGGGCGGCGCGGCGGCCGCGGATGGCGAGGTTGGCGTAGCGCAGGGTGGGCGTGCCTGCACCGAGCAGTGCGGCGAAGCGGTCGGCCCAGCCGCGGTGTCCGCCCGCGCCGTCGGGGTCTCCGATGCCCTCGGTCTGGCTGTCGCCGAGCGCGACGAAGCGGTGGTAGGAGGGGGCGGATCCGGTGTCCACGTTCGGCTCCTGCAGGTAGGCGGCGACGCGCGCGCACCGGTCACCTCCGGTGCAGCAACATCCTACGAGCGCGGGAGGGTTCGGGCCATTCCAGCGCGGGGCTCCGGAGTGTGTGCGAAGAGGCCACGTCCGTGCACCGCGGGCTCGGCGGTGGACCAGGGCGCCAGGGCGGTGATGAACATGAGTTCGCACCAGGACAGCGCCGGGTTCGCGCCCCGGGCGAGCGTGTCGAGCAGCGACAGTTCCACGTCGTGTCCTTCCCAGGCGGTGCCGAGCCAGCCCGCGTCGAATCGCAGCAGGAATTCGTCCGCGTCCCGCGGCGGCGTCGGCGGAGCGTCGACCGCGAGGTGCACGGCGGCGGCGATCGCGTGTCTGTCGTCGGTGTGAAAGACGCAATGGTCCAACAGCAGGCGTTCGAGGGCCTCGCGCAAGGGCAGGGTGTCGTCGAGATCTTCCGGCCCGGCCGGGCGCACCACGTATTCGACGAGCTCGGCCACGGTGGTCGGATCCCATTCCAGCCGGCCGTAAGTGGCGCACCAGGCGTGGGCGGGGTTGTCGGGTTCGACGACGAGGTCGAGATCGAGCTCCCCGCTCGCGGCGGCTTCGGTGAGCCTGCGTGCGTCCACCTGGCGGGAGGAGACGAGCAGGCGAAGCCTCGCGTGCGCGACTCCGGCCGCGGTTCTGGCTTGCGCCGCGAGCCGGATGCCGTGCAGGGCCGCGATCGTCGCGGGCACCACGCGTTCGCCGCCGCCGGCGTCGCGTCCGAGCGGGCCGTACCAGAGCGGTCGTCCGTAGCGATCGGTCACCGCGAAGGTGCCCGCCACGATGTCTCCGGCGACCGCGAGGGTGATTTCTCGGGCCGGTGCGTCATTCTTGGTCGTCATACCTGTTCCCCGTTCGATGGCGTCCGACAAACTGATCCAAATCGAGAACAGCGGAAGAGTCCATACACTCGCCGGTATCGGAATTGCACTGTCGGGTACCTGCTCCGGTTGGTATCGGAATGGCGGGGGTTCGAAGAATGCCTTTCTCAGGGGAATCGTCGCCGGACGACGGTAGTCATCGATAGTCGAGTAGGGCCGAAACATGGTGCGGCACACGGTCTTAGAAGGGCTCGCGCCGAGAATGTGAGTTGCGCAACACCAGCCTCCTCGTCTTGCGAATACCGGACGTTTTGCTTTTAATTATGCGTGCCCAGCAGGCTTGGGGGATTCAGCTCGACGACGGCGTGGAAACATCGCCGGAGGCGGTCGGCGAGTGGGAGCCGAACCTCGCTGTGGTTCGTATGTCGGGGTTCGTCGAACCATTGTCCTAGGAGCATCGCCTTGCCGATTCAACCTGCCGGGGGAGCCGAAATCAGACAACTACCCTTCCCGACTTTCGGCAGCGTGCTGCGTCGTTTACGCGACGAGCGCCGGATCTCCCGGGAAAAGCTCGCCTTCGAAACCGGGGTCAGCACCAGCTATATCAGTCACCTGGAGAACGGCGTGCGCGCGAATCCCACCCGTTCGGTGGTGGAAGCGCTGGTGCGTTACCTGCGGAACATCCGCGCGATCAGCGGAGCGGAACTCCGCTACCTGTTCGATCTCGCCGGGCTCAGCACCATCGACTATCCGGGCGTCGACGCGTTGCGAGCCGAGATCTCCTCGGATATGCGGCACCGTCTCACGTTGCACGAACCGACGCTGGCCGCCTATCTCGACACCCGCTGGAATGTGCTGGCGTGCAACGATTCTTTCGCCGCTGCCTTTCCCGGAATCGACGCTGAAGTCAGTCTGCTGCATTGGTTGTTCGGCAGCGATATCGCCCGCGGCGTGCTGGTCGAATGGGAGGCGGAAGCCCGGGTTTTCGTGCACTGGTTGCGCGGGCTGTCCGGACAGGAACCGGAGGCCACATGGCCGGGCGATGTGCTCGCCGAGTTGGCGGAGTATCCGGATTTTCGCCGGCTGTGGCACGAGGGGAATGTCGCCTACGGGCGCGATCGACCGGAAATGCTGATCGCCGACCCCGCCACCGGCCGGGCCGATCGCGTCGCCGTCCAAGTCTTTCGCCTGGATTCGGGAAACTATCCCGGCCGTATCCAGTTCTTCGTCGGCACCCGCCTGCCGTAGCCGATCGAAATCGGTTGAGCGATGGACGCCGGAGGATCGGTCAGAACGGCTCGAATCCGGCTCCGGGCCCGCCCGCCCGATCGATATCGTGGAGCACCTTGCCGATTTGCGTCGCCACCGCCGGATCGTGCACCGCCACCTGGGGATGCTGACACGCCACGTCGAACACCGTCACCCCGAACGCCGAGACGCCCGTGTGGCCGATGTTCATGCCCACCAGGCGATCACCGACCGTGACAGGCCCGCCGGAATCACCTGGCTGCGAACAGACCTGATTGCGGAACCACTCCTCGTTCTGATCCCACACGACGCCGCAGCCGTGGCCGGAGGTGCGTCCGTTCTTGCAGACGATCGTGCCCGGCGCGGGCGGTCCGCCGATGTCGGCGATCACGGTCCCGCCCACGCTGCGCAGCGGGACGACGCGTTCGCGGTCGAACTCGATGACGGCATAGTCGTCCCAGCGGTCGACCTGTACTACGGTGCCGACGGGGCCCACCCAGGGCGCGTGCTCGGCCCGCACTGGTATGCCCGGCATGGTGCAGTGTCCGGCCGTCAATCCGACGAGACGCCCGGCGTTGTCGTAGCCGATCGTGGTCAGCGTGCAGGCCGCCGACTGGCCGAGCACGATGCCCGATCCGCCGCCGAGGACGGCGGGCTCGACCGCGGACGCGCGCCCTGGCGACATGATGGCGATGAGCATCGCGGACACCGCGGTCAGCACGATGCGAGTGACACCCGACCGTCGCGTTGTGGGCCGGACCTGTTGCGTTGGCGCCGGATTCATGAGCGTCGGGCCGCGGCCGCGGGGTGGATGTTGTGATGCAGGTGGAAGACGTTGCGCGGGTCGTATTCCAGCTTGACGGACGCCAGCCGGGCATAGTTCTCCCGGCCGTAGCCTGCGATCACCCGGTCCATCCCCTCGTCGCCGATGAAGTTGAGGTACACCGATCCGGTGGAGAAGGGCCGCATCGCGGCGATGGAGTCGCGGACCCATGCGATGCCCGCCGCGTCGTCGGCGGCGTCCTCCCACAGACCGAACGGATGGACCACCCACGCGGCGCTTCGGTGGGGTTGCGGCCAGTTCTGCGCGCCGGCCGCGACGGCGCCGCCCCACGGCAGGAGCAGACTCTGCGAGGCGGTGGGGACGAGCATGGTCATCCCCTGTTCGTCGAACCGTCGCAGTGCCTCGTCGGGCAGGGCGGTGAGGTGTTCGCCGGACCAGTAGTTGCGCAGGCCCGGTGGATCGTCGAGCGCGCACTGGATGTCGCAGTAGGGCATTTCGGTGAGCAGCTCGCCGTCCGGTTTCAGCGCCAGCATCGGCGCGAGGACGTCGCGCAGTTCGGCCGCGGTGCCCGCATAGATGCCGATGCACACCACCAATCGCTTGCCCTGGAGTTCGGCGGGGACGAACTCCTCCGGTGGTCCGGTCAGGTAGGCGACGGCCCCGCCGAGGTCTTCGGTGACGCCGCGCACGACGAGGTCGCGGTAGGCGGCGAGGACGTCGGGTCCGTGCTCGGCTTCCCAGAACAACAGGGCCAGCGAGGTCACCGGCAGCGGGTGCAGCCCGAAGGTGAGTCGGGTGGCCACCCCGAAGTTCCCGCCGCCGCCGTGCAGCGCCCAGAACAGGTCGGGATGTTCGTCCTCGGATGCGTGGATCTCGATGCCGTCGGCGGTGACGAGGTCGACGGCGAGCAGGCTGTCGGACGCCAATCCGAACTTGCGCTCCAACCACCCGGAGCCGCCGCCCAGGGTCAGCCCGGCCACGCCGGTGCTCGACACCCGGCCGCCGGTGGTGCCGAGGCCGTGCGGCTGGCAGGCGCGATCGAAGTCCGACCACGTGGCGCCGCCCTCGACGACGGCGGTGCGCGCGTTCGGGTCGATGGTGACCGAGCGCATGCCGCGCAGGTCGATGACCAGTCCGCCTTCGGTGAGGCTCGCGCCTGCGACGCTGTGGCCGCCGCCGCGCACGGCCACCTCCAGACCCGTGCGGTCGGCGAAGGCCAGCGCGGCGCGGACGTCCTCGGTGCCGGTGCACTGCGCGATCATCGCGGGCCTGCGGTCGACCATCGCGTTGAAGATCGTCCGCGCCGCGTCGTAACCGGGATCGTCGGGTGTCAGCACCGAACCAGCGAACTGGTGCCGCAGGTCCGCAGCGGCTGCGTAAGGAGAGTGCGTGGTCATATCGCCTCCGTGTCACCGGCGTGGGCATCGTGTCGGCAAACTTCGGTCGGGTCAGTCACGCTACGCGCGCGGATGCGGGGGTTGGCGTGGTTGTCGAGAGCGATGCCGAGATGCAATCCGGCCGCGACGGGGCCTTTCGGGGCGGCGGGCGCCTCGGTGCGGAGGGGTGTCGTGGGGGATCGGGCCGGTGGCAGTGCAGGCTGATGCGCGCGGTAAATGGCTGGCTACCAATGGGTTCGGTGTACCGCGCGGCGCGGCTCGCTCGTCCGGTCGGTCCCGGCGGCCGTCGGCGGCGGGCGTGGCGATGCCGAGACCGGACCCGGTCGTCCCGTTGCGGCGCGGACACGGTTCGGTCTCGGGACGGTCGCGAAGGTCGGGTCAGCCCGCGCCGCGCGCGTTGTACACCGTGAGCCCGCGCTCGACCGTCATCCGGCGGTACTCGCCGAACACCTCGACCGCCCGCTCGCGCAGCACGCCGGAGGTCACCGCGATGCCGCGGAGTTCCAGTTGCTCGGACCAGTCCGCGCGCATCGGGCCTTCGTCGAACCCGGTGAGCTGTTCCAGCTCCGGGCCTTCGCCCGCGATGACGAGCCGTCGCACACCCGACCAGAGCACCGCGCCGTAGCACTGCGCGCACGGACGCCAGTTCACCACGAGTTCCCGCCGGGGCGATCCGGCCGCGCCAAGGTCCCAGCCGCCGACCCTGGTCTGCGCGAGCGACAGGGCGACGATCTCGGCGTGCGCTGCGGAAATGCGACTGTCGAGCACCAGATTGACCCCGGCCGCGAGCAACTCTCCCGAATCGGTGTCGACGACGAGGGCCGCGAACGGCCCGCCGGAGCCTTCCACGGGATTGCGGGCGGCGAGGCGGTGCGCGAGCGCCATGCGATCGGCATCGGTGGGCAGTGTCGCGGGCGCGGCGGCCAGTTCCTCGATCACCCATTCCGGTAACCGCGCCCCATACGAGCAGGGCATCCGCGAGACGTCCACGGCGCTCCCCTTTCCTCGGCGGTGCTGCTCACGACCAGGCTAGAGACGATCGATTGCGGGGCCATTGCCGGTTCGAGTCCTCCGGATGACGGGCTCCACCTTGGGTTTCCCGTCGCGGAGGGTCAGGGCTTGATGACGAGGCACGCCAGGTCGGTGCCGCCATGGGGGCTTGCGCCTAGCCGTATAGCAGCGATAGTCCCATCATTCCGACAGTCGCCGCGGAGACGAACGCCCCGCCGCCGATGAGAATGGCCTTCGGAACCGGGTTGCTCGCGGCCCTGGCGCAGATTGCCGCCACCAGCCCGACGATGACGGCGATCAGCACCACCACGACCAAGCCGACGATCACCGGGCCCCTGGAATTGCTCTCCATTGTGGAATTCCTCGGTTTGTGAAACACCTTGACGTATCACGTAATTGGGCTCGATCGGGAGGTCAGGCGGGCGCATCGCCCCGATCATCGGAGAGCCTAGGTCGACCAGGAGCGAGATGCAAGAACAGCTGTAAGCACATCTGCAAGTACAGAATCTGTTCGAATGGTTTTCGAACATTTCGTGGTGGCGCGCACGGAATCTCCACAATTGCCGACACTGCTCTCCACAGCGGGTGGTTAGGGTTCCGAGCATGGAGCTTCGGAATGTCGAGCGCGGCGTCGCGGCCAACGGGCACGCGGCGCGGCGGATTCTGGTGGTGGACGACGAGGTGACCATCGCCGAATCCGTCGCCGCGCGGCTGCGGGCGGAGGGGTACACCGTCGAACTGGCGCACGACGGCCCAGGCGCGGTGGCCGCGGTCGAGGCGAGCGAGCCCGACCTGGTGGTGCTGGACGTGATGCTGCCCGGCTTCGACGGACTCGAGGTGTGCAGGCGCATCCAAGCCGGGCGCGGAGTGCCGGTGCTCATGCTGACCGCCCGGACCGACGAGACCGACCAGCTGGTCGGTCTCGGCGTCGGCGCGGACGACTACCTCACGAAACCGTTCTCGCTGCGCGTTCTCGCGGCGCGGGTCCACGCTCTGCTGCGCCGCGTCGAGCGCGCCGCCGACCGGGAGAACGCCGCGATCGTCGTCGGTGATCTGCGCATCGATCTGGAGCAGCATCGCGTCTGGCGCGGCGAGGCCGAAGCCAAACTGACCCCGCTCGAATTCGAGCTGCTCGTCCGGCTGGCGCGGCGGCCGCGCGCGGTGCTGGCTCGGGAACGTCTGCTCGAGGAGGTGTGGGACTGGGCCGATGCCGCGGGCACCCGCGCGGTCGACAGCCACGTGAAGGCGTTGCGGCGCAAGCTCGGCGCGGACCTGATTCGCACGGTGCACGGCGTCGGGTACGCCCTGGAGGCGCGATGAATTCCGACGCTTCGCGGTCCGAACTTCTCGCTCGCCGCTGCCGCGAGTTCGCTGACGTGGTGGCGGAAGTGTTGCCGCGGCCGCTGGATCCGATCCGGTCGATCAAGCTGAAGCTGGCAATCCTGATGGTGGTGTCGGGCGGTGTCGCGTTCGCGTTCTTCCGCTTCCAGATCGGCTGGCTGCCGCCGCGCACGACCCTGACCGCGGTTCTGATCGCCCTGGCAACCTCGCAGGTTCTGGCGCACGGTATCACACGGCCGCTGCGTGAGATGACCGCGGCCGCCCAGCGCATGGCCCAGGGCGATTACACCCGCCGGGTACGAGCGAGTTCCCGTGACGAGGTGGGTCAGCTGGCCGAGGCGTTCAATCGGATGGCCGCCGACCTCGCGGCCGTGGACCAGCAGCGCCGCGACCTCATCGCCAACGTCTCGCACGAGTTGCGCACACCGATCACCGCCTTGCGCGCGGTGCTGGAGAACCTGGTCGACGGTGTCTCCGAACCCGATCCCGGCACCCTGCGCACCGCGCTCGCGCAGACCGAACGGCTCGGGCTGCTGGTCTCCGAACTGCTCGACCTGTCCAGCATCGAGGCGGGCGCACGGTCGCTGGACCGCGAGGACCTGCCGGTCGCGCCGCTACTCGCCGAGGTGGTCGCCGAGGCCGAGGTGATGGCGGCGGCGCTCGGCCGCGGCGTGCGATTCAGCGCCGACGTCCAGCCCGGCAGCGCGCGCGTCGACGCGGACCGCGCACGTCTGCATCAAGTGCTGATCAACCTGCTCGACAACGCCGCGCGGCACGGCCCGGCGGGCGGTGAAGTGCGGATCACCGCCCGCGCGCAGCATGGCGAACTCCTCATCGACGTCGAGGACGAGGGGCCGGGCATCCCGCTCGCGGAACGGGCCGCCGTCTTCGATCGCTTCACCCGCGGCGGGCGAAGCAACGGCGGCGGCACCGGACTCGGTCTCGCCATCTCCCGCTGGCTGGTCGACCTGCACGGCGGCACCATCGCCGTGGCCGACCCAGGCTCCCGCATCCGCGTGGTCCTGCCCGCCCCCTGACGGGCCGGACCCGACCGGCAATCCATCCACCGCAACCTGGACCGCCACGAGGTCCCGGGGCGATCACGCACACCCGAAAGACGGAGGGGAACATGACCAAAGAACAGACCGAACGGAACGATTCGTCTGATTCGTCATCGAAAGAAGGTGTTCCGACGTCTTCGGCCGCACCCGGTGCCGCCGAATCCATCGGCGCGCAAACCGGCGTGCCGAAATCTCGGACCACGGTGACCGAAAGCGAGGCGGCGGCCTCGGCAGAGGCCGTGGCACCGAAGAGCGGGACATCCGCCAGCATTTCCGCCGACGCCGAGACCGTCGCTCCTCGAGGCACGCAGGCCGAGGGGAAGGTCGCGTCGATCGCCGACACCCACACCGAGACATCCGAGACGGTCGACAATCCCGAGAAACCCGCGGACCCCGTCTCGAAAGATCCTGCCACCTCGTCGAATTCGCACGACGGCATGCCCCGGCCGATGACGCCGGTCACCGTGCGCTTCGGCCCACCGCCGATACCCCGATGGCGCAAGGTCAACTATCCGCGCGCGGTGCTCCCCGCCGCGGCCGTCGCAGGCGTCGCCGCGGCGGTGACGATTCCGTGGGATCGTCCCGGCATCGGGTGGGTTCTCGCGGGTGTGATCGCCGCGGGCGCTGTGTTCGAGGTCGATCGCCGTGCGCGCCAGGGTGCCGAACAGAAAGCCGCCGACCGTTCGATACTCGCTCTGCTGCGCCGCAATCCGGCGCGGCTGTGGTGGACCGCGCTCGCCTTGACACTGCTGGCGGTGGGAGTGGTGCGGGCGGCGGGATGGTTGTTCGCGCTGTGCGTGCTTGCCGCCGTGATCGCAGGTTCGCTGGCGGTGGTGCCGCGCCGGTCGGTGCACGGCCTCGGGTACGACGCGATAGCGGTGCCGCTGGAGACGGTGTCTGCGGCGCTGTGGGTGTACGACGGCGCGCGTCGCCTGCCCGATGTGCGGACGGCGCGCACGTGGCGGGCCGGGCTGTCGGTGGGCGCGACCATCGCGCTGCTCGCGGTGTTCGCGCCGCTGCTCGGCAGCGCCGATGCGACGTTCGGCTCGATGCTCGACCGGTTGGTACCCACGGTGGAAGCGGAGCCGCTCGTGCGGTGGACGCTGGTCTCCGGGGCGGTGGCACTCGGCTGCGTCGCCGCGATGTTCCTGCTGGCCGGGCCGCCGATGTCGGCGGATTCGGCGGCGCGCGAAGCGGTTTCGGGTCGCACGCTGAGCCGGTGGGAGTGGGCACTGCCGGTGGGCGCGCTGACGGCGTTGTTCGCGGCGTTCGTCGCCGCGCAGTTCGCGGCGCTGTTCGGCGGCGACGACTACGTGCAGGAGACCGCGGGCCTCACCTACGCGGAGTACGCGCGCAGCGGATTCTGGCAGCTGTCCATCGTCACCATGCTGGCGCTGGCGGTGATCCTCGCGGTGCTGCGGTGGGCGGCCCAGGATTCGGCGCGCGACCGGACGTGGTTGCGCGCGCTGCTCGGCGCGGTGAGCACGCTGTCGCTGGTGCTGGTCGCGTCCGCGCTGGGCCGCATGTGGATCTATCAGCAGGCCTACGGGTTCACGGTGCTTCGCCTGCTGGTGGAGGTCAGCGAGTTGTGGCTCGGGCTGATCTACGTGCTCGTGCTCGCCGCAGTGGTCCGGTTGCGCCGCGCGTGGCTGCCGCGCGCCGCGGTCGGCACGGCCCTCGCGACACTGCTGGCGCTGGCGATCCTGAATCCGGAACGCTTGGTCGCCGAGCGCAACATCGACCGCTGGGTGGACGGAAAGCGGCTCGACACGGAGTATCTGAGCACACTCTCGCCCGATGTCCTGCCCGCGCTCGACCGGCTTCCCGAGCCGATGCGGGCTGAGGTGTTCGCACCGATCCGGGAGGACCTGCCCGCGGACACCTGGCAGAGCTGGAATCTGTCCCGCGCCGCCGCGCGCTGAACTCAGCGCCTGTGCGTGCCGATCGCGAGCCGCACCGCGTCGGTGGGGTCGGTGGCGGTGAGCGTGGCCCGCAGGGGTTCGCCGGCGGCGTCCAGGATCTGCCAGCCGCCGAGCGAGACGACCGGGATGTCGCCGCGGTGGCGGGCCAGCGCCAGTTCGGACAGGGTGCCCCAGGAGCCGCCGATGACGATCACCGCGTCGGCCGAGCGCACCAGGATCGCGTTGCGCGCCTCGCCCATGTTCGTGAACAGCACGGCGGACAGACCGGGGCAGGCCGCGTCGCGGTCGAGATCGGGGCGCACTCCAATCACCAGCCCGCCCGCCCGCGACGCGCCGTCGGCGACGGCGGCCATCACCCCTTCGCCACCGCCGCACAGCACGGTCGCGCCCGCGGCGGCGAGCAATCTGCCGACCTCGGTGGCGTTCGCGGCGTCGGCGCGGGTGCACGCGGTGGGCCCGCACACGGCGACCTGCTTGGCGTGGGTGCGGCGGATCGTCAGCGCTGCCATACCGACAGTCTGCCGGGTGCGGTGGTCAGCCGCGGGTTCCTCCGGCGAGTCGCGCGGCGGCGTCGTCCGGGAAACCGAATGTCATCTCGGTTTCGGCGCGCAACGCGGCGGCCCGGTCCATCGACCGGGTGTTGGCGTAGAGCGCCTTGTAGATGCGGTTCGAGCCGGGCGAGTTCGCGGCGATGCGGGCGGCGAGATCGGCGACGTGCCGGTCGAGCTCGGCGTCGGGCACGCAGTGGTCGACCAGCCCGATGTCGGCCGCCTCGGCAGCCGAAAGCCTGCGGGCGGTGAAGCTGAGTTCCTTGGCCCTGGACATGCCGACTCGTTCGGGCAGCCGCACCGACATGCCCCACAGCGGAACGAGCCCCCACTGGCTGTGCGTGTCACCGAGCTGCGCGGATTCGGCCGCCACCAGCAGGTCGCAGCCGAGGGCCAGTTCCAGGCCGCCGGTGAAGCAGTGCCCGTGGATCTTGGCGATGGTGGGTTTCGGCAGGGCCTCGAGCAGTCCGATGGTCTCCGCCTCGCGGAACCGGTGCGCGAGCGCGTCGCCCTCGGCGAGCGCGGCCAGATCGTGTCCCGCGCAGAAGGATCGGCCCGCGCCGGTGAGCACGACGACGTGCACGGTGTCGTCGGCGGCGAGCGTTTCCAGGTGGGTGCGCAGTCGGTCGAAGGAGTCGGCGGTGAGCGCGTTGAGCTTGTCGGGCCGGTTCAGCGTCACCGTGGCGATCGCGCCGTCGATCGAACAGAGAACCAGGTCGTCGCTCATGCCTTCGCCTCGCTCGCTCATGGGTCACCTCCGTGTTCACACCGCCGTGCACGCCACGCCGGCGTCTGTCGCACCCTAGTCGGCGTGTTCGTGTGCGGAAGGCCGCGGGCGGGACCGCGCGGGAGGGGATTTCACGAACTTCAGGCCGACGACGCAGGCGATGATGCCCGCGAGGAAGCCGATCTTGCCCGCCGAGACGGTCTCGGCGCCGGTGGCCATGGCATAGCCGACGGTGAGTGCCGCGCCGACGCCGATCCAGACCGCGTAGGCCACGCCGATCGGGATCCGCCAAGTGGCCAGCGCCAGCCCGATCATGCTGGCGGCCAAGGCGATTCCGAACCCCGCGGTGGGCGCCGGTCGCGAGAACCCGGCCGACATGCCGAGCGCGGTCGCCCACACGGCCTCGAACACCGCGCTCACGGCATCTCAGCTCACCGCCTTCTGGCCCGCGACGCAGCCCACCAGCCCGCACAGCAGCAGCGTGCGCCCCAGACTCGCCCGCTCCTTGCCGGTGACCACGGCCCACACGACCGTGAGCACCGCGCCGACGCCGACCCACACCGCGTAGGCGGTGCCGGTGGGCAGGCTGCCCATGGCGAACGCGAGGCCGAGCATGCTGGCGGCGAGCGCCGCCGCGAAAACGAGGGTGGGAACGAGACGCCGGAAACCGCGGGACTCGGCGAGCGATGCACCGCGACGTTGCCTTCGATGCCGGCGTGGCGTCTATCGAGACTCGGTCGCGTCGGCGAGCCGGGCGCGCAGGGCGAGCGCGTCGCGCGGCGCCATCACTTTCGCGTCGTTGTCGAAATAGGCGTACACGTCCCCGGCGCACGCCCACGCACGGATCTTCTCGGCCCACATGTCCAGTCCGGCATTGGTGTATCCGCTGACGTAGAGCTCGTCGTGCCCGTGCAGCCGGACGTACACGAAGTCCGCGGTGACGTCCTCCAGGAGTGGATACTTGCCCGCCGCGTCCGCGACGACGAGTGCGATTCCGTGTGCGCGCAGCAATTCTGGGAACTCCGGCGTGACGAAGGTGGGGTGCCGGATCTCGAGCGCGTGGCGCAGCGGGCGGTCCGCGTCGATGGCGGTGTGGGCCGGGCCGACGCGGTGATCGTGACGGCGCGCGATGTCGGCGGCCCGCGCGGTGCTGTGTGGCAGGTGTGCGAAGAACTCGGCGAGCAGTTCCGGGTCGAACGGCATGGTCGGCGGCAGTTGCCAGAGGATCGGGCCGAGCTTGGGGCCGAGCGCGAGCACGCCGGAGGCGAGGAAGTTCGCCAGCAGCGTGTCGCCGTCGCGCAGCCGCTTCATGTGGGTGATGAAGCGGCTGCCCTTCACGGCGAACACGAAGTCGTCGGGTGTCTGCGCGGCCCAGCGCAGGTAGCTCGACGGTCGCTGTAGCGAGTAGAACGATCCGTTGATCTCGACGCTGTTCAGTCGCTCGGCGAGGTAGGCGAGTTCGAGCCGCTGGGTCAGCCCTTGCGGATAGAACACGCCGCGCCACGGTCGATACACCCATCCAGAGGTGCCGATCCGGATGTCGCCCATGGCATCCATGGTGGCATCCGTTGCGCAGGAGCGTGCCGGACAAGCGCGATCCGAACGCGGAGGGCGGACGTGCCGGGGGCGGTTGTGAGCCGGAAATCCGTACGCGGCAATATCTCCGAGGGTTCGGCGGCCCGTGGTTCGGGTACGTCATGGTCGGATCATTCGCTTTTCAACAGAGTTCAATCGGAGGAATCACATGTCGAAGGTCGATGCCGTGCGGCTGTCGAGCGTACTGGGCATCGATGTGGCGCAGGCGATGCTGCGGCTGCGCAACGAACGCTATCCCGCGGAGACCGAGCACGACACCTGCCTGCGCCTCATCGCCGAGGACGCACAGCGCAGGCGTTACGGCGCCTGAAGCGCGCTCGTCGTGGCCGATGGCAGGGTCGGCTCGGACAGTTCCGCCGGCCGGATTTCGGATCGACGCACGATTCACTCGCACTCCGGCCCGCACTTGCCGCTGACACTCGGGTGGCCGTGCACACACGGCCGCACCGAGAACCTGATCAGCGCCTCGCTCAACGCGCCGACATCGCCGAGGGTGCCGTCGTCGATACCGCGGGCGATCTCGGCTTCCAGTTCGATCACGCGCACCAGCACGGTCAGCAGCGCGGCGTGGCCCGGTATCCGCCGTTCGGCGTCGCCTGCGAGTTCTTCGGCGATGGTCTGGGCACGGCGCAGATCGCGCACCGCGCCCAATGGGTCGCGGCGGCGGACCGACAGCCGGGCCTGATTGCGCAGCTGGTCGATGTCGTCGAGGCGAGGTCCGAGGTGCGGGAATTCGGGTGACATCACGGTGTCCTCACTAACTGCGTCGATGCAACGGGGGCTCCGGTCGGTGAAGGATGATCTGGTTCGGCGGCGTGCAGTGCATATCGCCTCCCGGTCCGCCGCTGTGACATCGCGGCGTGGCGCGCGCGGCAGTGGGTAGTTCCGAACACGGAGCACATCGACGACCCAGGAAGGCGGTGGCGATGACCAGCGCACAGCTGCTCACCGACGGATACGAGCGGGTCAAGGAGGTGGTGCACGAGGCCGTCGACGGGCTCGGCGAGGACGCGCTGACCTTCCGGATCGATCCGGGCGCCAACACGATCGCCTGGTTGATCTGGCATCTGACCCGCGTCCAGGACGACCACCTCGCCGACGTGGCGGGCACCGAGCAGGCGTGGACCGCGCAGGACTGGCACGGCCGTTTCGGCCTGCCGCTCGACGAACGGGCGACCGGCTACGGCGACGGCCCCGACGACGTCGCCGTCATCCGCGCCCCCGCCGAACTGCTGAGCGGCTACTACGACGCCGTCCACGAGCGAACCCTCGCGTTCGTGCGCGACCTGTCCGACGAGGACCTGTCGAAGGTGGTCGACGTCCGCTGGGACCCGCCGGTCACCCTCGGTGTGCGTCTGGTCAGCGTGATCTCCGACGACCTCCAGCACGCCGGTCAGGCGGCGTTCCTGCGCGGAGTGTTCGACCGGACGAGGTGAAACCCCGTCAGGGCCGCGTGAATCTGCCGAGACCATCGGCGTCGAAGTACTCGAGGGTCAGGGTGTTTCCGGCGAACGTGGCGCGCGAGACCGAGCCGGTGGTGGCGTTCTCGCCGCTCGGGGTGAACACGAAGGTGTCGCCGTCCCAGTGGCGCAGCGGGAAACGCATGTCCTTCGGCCCGAGGGTGAGGATGAGCGAATCGCCTTCGGTGGTGACCGTGGCAGGCCCGTAGTACGGGTTGTCGTAGCGACCCGCGTAGGACGGCAACGGCTGGGCGGGTACGGGCTGAGCAGGTGGCGTCGCGCCCGCCAGACCGCCGCTCGGCTTGCTGAACGGGGCGAACGCCTCGCGGTAGAGCGCGCGCCAGTCCTCGCGGACGGTGCCGAACTGGACGAGGTCGGCGAATTCCGCGTTGAGCGTTTCCGGCACCCCGATCGGCGCGGCGTTGGTGAGCGTCACGATGCCCACGTTCGCGGAGGGGATCAGGGTGAACGCGGTCGCGGCGCCGAGATCGAAAGCGCCCGAATGCCCGAGCACCACCCGTCCCGCCGGGGAGACCCCGACGTTGAAGCCGTAACCGTAGAACCCGGCGCGCGAGTCGAAGGTCTTCGGCGGCGCCGACACCGCTTGCGGCGACACGGCCGGTTGCAGCGCGTCGGGCGCGAGGAACGGCCGCCCGCCCGCTGCTCCGTCGGCGAGCACCATCGCCATCCATTCGGTGAGATCGTCCACCGACGAACTCACTCCGCCCGCGGGGGACTGGGCGTCGGGCTGACGGGGCGGGTCGGCGACCCGGTACGTGCCGTCGACGAGCACGTGGCCGTCGGCGCGATCGGCGCGGGCGCGGAAGTCGCTGTACCGCGAGCTGGTCGAGCCCATGCCGAGCGGCTGGTAGATCTCCTTGTCCGACAACGATTCCCAGTCGGTGCCCGCGGCCTCGGCGACCGCGACGGCGGCGGCGGTGAGTCCGAAATTGGTGTACGCGTAGGAGTCGCGGAACGGGTCGAGCGGCAGGAGCCGCAGGCGCTCGAGCACTTGATCCCGGTCGTAGCCGAGGTCCTCGAGCAGGTCACCGGCGTGATCGGGCAGACCGGACCGGTGCGCGAAAAGGTCTCCGACGGTCACCTTCTCGGTGACGTACGGATCGTTCAGCGCGAACGAGGGCATGAGCTCGCGCACCGGCGTATTCCATTGGACGGCGCCCGTGGCGACCTGTTTGGCGACGACGGTCGCGGCGAGCGACTTCGACACCGACGCCAGCTGGAACACCGTCTCCGGGCCGACCTTGGCGTCGGAGCCCACGGCGCGCACACCGAATCCCTTGCGGTACACCAGTTTTCCGTCGTGGACGACGGCGACGGCGAGTCCGGGAATGCGCGAGGACTGCAACAGGCTCTCGGCGAGCCCGTCCAGGCGCTGCACCGCCTGATCGATCTGTCCGTCGGGAATCGTCACCCCGGCGACCTGATTCGGCATCTCGGGCGAGGTGATAGCGGGGGACTCGGGTGCGGGGGCGTCGACGCAGCCGCCGACGAGCAGTCCCGCGGCCAGCAGCGCCGCGAGACCCGGAATTCTCCGCCGATCTCTCCGCACGGCCACTCCCGGGGGTCGTCTTCGACACAAACCCACCCTAGAGCGTAGATCAACCGATCTTGTGGTGGAAGCCCGCCGGATCCAGGGGTTGTTTGCCGCCGCGGGTTTGGCGGTAGTCCTCATCCGAACCAAGGACCGTCGGCGGGCACGTCCGGCTGCCGACCCGCGGAGAGGAGCTTCGATGAGCCGGCTACCGAAAGACCGCCGCGACACCAGGCGGCGCACCGCCGCGGTGCGCGGCGCATCCACCTTGATCGCGGCGGCGGTGTGTCTCGCGCCGGTCGCGGGCACGGCGACCGCGGCCGATCCGCCGGTACTCGGCGGCGGCTCTGGCATCGTCGTCGGCAATCAGGCCCAGTGCACGCTCACCGCGATCGGTCACGACCGCGCCGGACGGCTGGTGGGTCTCACCGCCGGGCACTGCGGTGCGCCGGGTGCGACGGTGCTGGCCGAATACGATCCCAATTACGGCGTGGTCGGCAGGTTCGCCCACTCCGATCCCGTCCTGGACTACGCGGTCATCGAATTCGACGCCGACCGCGTCACGCCGGTGCGGCAGCTGGGCGATATCGCGATCACCGGTATCGGCGCGCCCGCGCGGTTCCCGGCGGTCGTGTGCAAGAAGGGCCGCACCACGGGAACCACCTGCGGCGTCGCGTGGGGCGCCGTCGGCCCCGCGACCGAATCCTGGACGCAGCTGTGCGTGCTGGAAGGCGATTCCGGCGCGCCGGTGCTGATCGGCTCCACTCTCGTCGGCATGGTGAACGCCTACCTCGGGGTGGGTTGCTTCGGCCCGGAAGTGGGTACCGACATTCATGCGGTGGTGACCGACCTGAATGCGCGCGGAGAGGTCGGCGCGGGTTTCCAGCCGATCTGATCGGTTCGCGCGGCCCGGCTCTCGACGAGCCCGCCGGGTGTTCATCGTTGTCCGAGGACAGCGATGTGAGAGACGGTCTCTCGCCCGCCGCGGCAGCGTGCGCGAAGTGAATCACCGATCTGGATGAGTCGCTCCCCAATCGGTGCCGACTTGTACGAGACCACAACAGATTACGGATGAATCCCACTAGTCAAGTGACGCATGAATCGCAACTCGATCCGCTCCGGTTTGGGGTTGGTCACAATGACCGGACACTCAACCGGGGGTGTTTGCCGAATTCACGCCACCGAATCGCCTCGATGGTTGCCGGTCGATACCGTGGGGGCACATCTGGAGGAAGAGGAAGCAGAATCCACATGGGCTCCAACAACGCCGAGGACGACGGCAAACCGGCTCCGGTGCGTGACTTCGGCACGGCGATCCGCATGGGCCTGGATCTCGCCCTGGCGTTGGTGGAGGATGCCGACCCGTCGCTGGACGCCATGCTGCGCACCCTCGAGCGCAACGCCGCGCTGTGGGCGCTGGACGGCGTGCCGATCGACGAGATCCAGCACGCGGTCCACGAGGGCGTCAAATCGGGGCTCGCCCAGTTGCGCGACGACGCAGGCCCGGTGCTGGACTGTTTGCTCGTCGTCGATCTGCTCGACATCATGACCTCGACCGTGTCGCGGGCGTACCTGACGGCCGATCGCGCGACGCGCGGCACTGCACGCTAGGCGGGCGAGGCGCGGCCATTACCCGCCGGGTAATCGTGCGACGCCCGGACGGTTCGTAGGATCGACGGGGTGAGTACTCGGACGGCGGGCGATCTGCTGCGGCACTGGCGTCTCGAGCGTCGATTGAGTCAGCTCGAGCTGGCCGGTCGCGCCGAAACCTCCGCGCGCCACCTCAGTTTCATCGAGACCGGGCGCGCCACCCCCAGCCGCGCCATGCTCGCGCACCTGTGCGATCACCTCGACATTCCGCTGCGGGAACGCAACCGCCTGCTGCTGGCGGCCGGCTACGCCCCCGCTTACGCCGAACCGACCATGGACACCCCCGAGATGGACGCGGTGCGGCAGGCGATGCGACAGATCCTGGTCGGCCACGAGCCCTACCCGGCGCTGGCCATCGACCGGGACTGGAACATGGTCGATGCCAATGCCGGTGTGGCCGTGATGCTCACCGGCATCGACTCGCGGCTGCTGACCGCGCCGGTGAACGCGCTGCGGCTGAGCCTGCACCCCGGCGGCCTCGCGCCGCGGATCGTCAATCTCGCCGAATGGCGCGGGCACCTGTTCGCCCGGTTGTCCCGGCAGATCGAGGTCACCGGCGCGCCGGACCTGGTCGCGTTGCGCGAGGAACTGCGCGGCTACCCGGGCGGCGAGACCGAGGTCGCGCTCCCGGAACCGGATCAGGCCGCCGTTCCGCTGCGGCTGCGCCACGACGGCGCGGAACTGTCGTTCCTGTCGGTCACCAGCGTGTTCGGCACGCCGATGAACGTCACCGTCGCCGAACTCGCCATCGAATCGTTCTTCCCCGCCGACGCGGAAACACGGAAACGTCTGAGCGCGTTGGCTTCCTGAGGATTGCGCCGTCAGCCGGTCAGCGCGGCGCGTGCGGTGGCGAGGGTCTGCGCGCGGTAGCCCGCACCAAACAGCGCGACGTGCACCAGCAGCGGATGCAACTGGTGCAGCGGAACCCGCGACCGCCAGCCCGCCGCCAACGGACAAGCCCGCTCGTAGGCGGCCAGGATGCGGTCCAGATACGGTGCGCCGAAAAGCGCGAGCATGGCCAGATCGGTCTCCCGGTGCCCGCCGTGCGCCGACGGATCGATCAGCACCACGCCCGCCTCGGTCCAGCGCAGGTTGCCCGACCACAGATCGCCGTGAATGCGGGCGGGCGACTCCGGCGGCCCCGCCAGCTCCTCGACCGCGTCGATCACCCGCTCCAGCAGCCGCACCCCGTCCGCGCCGAGCACGTCTGCGGTGCGCGCCACGAACGGGCGCAGCCTGCGCTCGGCGTACCAGCGCGCCCACGGCCCCTCGCTCGGTGTGTTGTCCAGCGGCAGCTCGGCGATCCACCCGGGCCACGGCGCCCCGAAAGCGCCCGGCGAATCCGCGTGCAGCAGCGCGAGATCCCGGCCGAAACGGTCCGCCGCGGCGGGGGAGGGCGCGGCATCGGGCAACCACGGCAGCACCAGCATCCCGCCACCGGCGGCCAGCACCGTCGGCACCAGCGCGGGGTTTCCCGCGCCGAGCCAGCGCAGGCCCGCCGCCTCCGCCGCGAACACCCCGGCCCGGTCCGCGGCGGCCTTGACGAACACGATGCGACCGTCGTCCAGCTCGGCCCGGTGCAGCGTCCACCCGTGACCCGACCCGAGATCCGTCACCGCACGGACCCCGACACCCAGCGACTCACCCAGCCGCTCCGCGATGCTCACCGCACCACGGTATGCCCCTCAGGACGCGGTGCGCGCGATGACGTGTTCGGCGAACCGGGACAGGTTCGCGATCTTCGTGTCCAGGCTCTCGGTGTCCTGGTCGCGGGTGTACGGATTGCGGAAGCCCACGATGACATCGGTGACGCCCTTGTCCTCCAGACGCTTCACGCCGTCGACGGTGAAACCGTCCAGCGAGATGACGTGCACCTCGAAATCCTTGCGCGTCCCGTACTCGGCCCGCAGCGCGTCCAACTCGAGCAACAGCCGATCGAGTTCGGCGGGGTCGCCGCCCGCGTGCATCCAGCCGTCGCCGCGCTGGGCCGCCCGGCGCAGGGCCGGACCGCTGTGCCCGCCGATCAGGATCGGGATCGGCTCGGTGGGCACCGGATTGATCTTGATCGGCGGCAGGTCGTAGAACTCGCCGTGGTACTCGAAGTAGCCGCCCGCAGTGAGTCCGCGCACGATGTCGACGCACTCGTCCATGCGCGCGCCGCGCTTCTCGAACGGCACGTCCATGATCTCGAAGTCGTCCGGCCACGGGCTGATCCCGACACCGAGACCGAACCGGTTGCCACTCAGCGCCGCCACCGACGCCGCTTGCTTGGCCACCAGCACCGGCGGGCGGATGGGCAGCTTCAGCACGAACGGGGTGAACCGCAGCGTGGTCGTCGCGGCCGCCATCGCCGCCGACAGCACGAACGCCTCGATGAACGGCTTGTCCTCGAGGAACTCCCGGCTGCCATCGGGGGTGTAGGGATAGGTGGCGTCGGAATCGCGCGGATAGGCGACGCTGTCGGCCACCGCCATCGACGTGTACCCGGCCGCCTCGGCGGCTTGCGCCAAAGGCACGTAGTAGGACGGGTCGGTCATCGTCTCCGCGTACGTGAACCGCATGGGACCAGCCTTCCTGCTCGGTCGTCGCCGGGCAACGGGTCGTCGGTGAGCGCGGTACGCCCACGCGAACATCTCCCAGCCAATTAATCACTGGTGCTTAACAAGGTCAAGACTCGGGTTCAGTACAGTGGGTGTCCATGCAAGCCGAGGACTCGCGCGCCGCCCTCCTCGCCGCGGGGGAGCGGCTCATCGCCGAACGCGGCGTCGACGTCCCGCTGCGCGACATCGCCGCCGCCGCGGGCCAGCGCAACAACTCCGCCGTCCACTACTACTTCGACTCCCGCAACGGACTCATCGAAGCCATCGTCGAGCGCCGCATGAACCGGCTCGAACAACGCCGCATGAACATGCTCGCCGCCCACGAAGCCGACGGCACCGGCACCGACCCGCACGCCCTGGTCGGCATGCTGGTCGGCCCCATGCTCGAACTCGTCGGACAAGACCGCACCAGCCACTACGGGCGCTTCCTCGAAGTCGTCCGCACCCACCCCGTCATCGCCGACGCACGCCGCCTCGCAGGCGCCGACCGCGCCGCGGTCCGCATCATCGCCACCCGCCTCGACACCGCCCTCCCGCACCTCGAGCCCCGCCAACGCCGCCGGCGCATGGAAACCATGACCACCGTGCTGTTCGCACTCGTCGCCGACTACGAACGCGCACTCCAGGACGGCACCCGCACCCCACACCTCGACGACGACACCGCCGAGATCGCCGACATGCTCGTCGCGATGCTCACCGTGCCCCCGCGCTGAGATCCCGTGCTCGGGCGTCGCGCGCCCGGCTGGGGTCGGTGCCGGGACACACGTCTTCTCCTACGACCACGGCAAAGTGCGGCAAGAGTTCTCGATCTGCCTGCTCGGGCGACCGGTGAGCGGTGAGCTGACGGTCTCGGACGAGCCGCACGAGGTCGCCTGGGAAGCGAACCCTTTCAGCCGGACCCGCGCGCAGAGCACGACGTCGCTCGCGCGATCATCGAGCCACGCCGCCTCGGCCGCGGAACACCTTGCCGATCGACCGGCGCCTCCGGTGCCGCCATCGCGCAGTGATCTCGCCAGACCCGCCCCAGAATCCGCGGCCGCATCACACACCACCTCGCCGACCACCGGCGAACGAACACACGGCGGGCCGACCGACCGCCCACCACAACCCCCGATACCGCTCCATGACCGTCAGCATCACCGATGCCGCACGCCGCCGGAAGCGTAGGACTACTCAACCCTCCCGCGCACGCCGCGTCAATTCCACTGTCGCCGCCCGCAAGCCATCGATCCCATCGAGCCGCTCCGCATAACCCACCCGGGTCCGCGCCACCCCGCGCGGCGACTCGACCCGCAAATCCAGCCCGTACCGATCCGCCCGCTCACACCGCGCCGCCGTCGCATCCGGATAACCGCCGAGCGCCCGCGCCATCGACAGCAACGCATCCGCGTGATCGTCGTTCAGATGCGCGATCGCCCGCGCCGCCACCGGCGCCACCGGATCCGGCTCCGCCGCCAGATACTCCGCACCCGTCGCCGAATCCATCCGCCCGTACCCGCCGACCCATCGAACCCGCCGAACCCGCAACACCCACAGCGCGAAATCGCTGTAATCGACATACATCCGCGCTGCGGGCACCGCCACCACATGCGCCTCGCGCGCCGCCGCCAGCTCCGCGTCCACCGGCCGCTCCACCACGCCCGCCACCGTGATCCGCGAACCCGCCAACGGATCCGCGGGCAGCTCCGGCGCCACGATCGACAGACTGGCCCGCGGCTCGGCCGCCAGATTCCGCCCGTGCTCGGCCATCCGCGACACACACAGCACCGGCGCACCGTCCAACAGCCCGTACGTCACGAACGACGCCCACGGCGTCCCGTCCTCGCTCGAACTCGCCAACGTCGCGATATTCGTCGACGCCGCAACCGTTCTCGCCTCCTCCGCCGCCGACGGACGCACCGGATTCACCACCGGACCGAGCGGGCCGGGCATCGACGGCGTATCCCCGGGATCACCATGATCGAGAGTCATGGCCACCAGCGTGCCATGCCGAAACGCCGTCGACGGCACAACCAAAGCAACCCAACACCCACGCGCCGCCACCCGATGCGTGAGGATGGGCGTCGTGACCCGATACGCATTCGACGCCGACCGCAACGCACTCGTCGCCATCTGGGCGACCGGACGCGGCGACCAGGCCCAGACGGTAGCCATGCTGCCGCCGACAGCACCCGAGCTGGCAACGGATTTGGCGTCGAATCTGACCACGCTGTCGCGCTTCCACTGGCGCACCTACACCCACCCCGCTGCCGCCGCAGGCGACCCCGAGGTCCCCGACAGCGAAGCCTGGCGCCGCGCCGAAGAACGCCGAAACTTCACCGTGGTGGAGAGCGGGCTGCGCAACCCGAACCTGCCCACCGAGGCAGGTCTGCTCGTCTCCTACAGCGGCGTCGTCGAATCCGCCCACCGCGTCGGCCGCTGCCTGCACAGCATCGACACCGCCGAGCTCACCGAAACCATCGTCACCGAGATCCATCGCGAACAGGCCGCCATCGAAGCCGCCGAACTCGGCGACCTCTCCGGCCGCGCCCGCCAAGCCGTCGAACTCTCCCGCCCCGACGTCTCGCCCGCCCAGGTCCACGCCGCCGACGCACTGCTGCGCACCGACCCGCTCGGCGCACCCGAACTGTTCACCGAACTCGACCCCGCCTCGGCCTCCGTCGCCGCCGCCCACTGGCTGCACGCCGCCGCCGAGATCGCGGGCGAACTCGCCGACCTCCCCATCACCGACGTCATCGCCGAAGCCGACGAGATCGAAGCCATCCCCGTCGCGACCCCCACCCTCGTCCTGGAACGACTCGACAGCGGCGAAACGGCCACCGACATCGTCGTCGACCTCATCGCCGAAGCCGTCGCCGTCTCCGAAGGCCACCTGCCCGCCCCGTGGGCCGTCGTCGCCCGCGTCGCCGAACTCGAAGAGCACGCCCGCCGCTACGAGATCGACAACGCCACCCGCGCCGCCCTGCTCGCCGAATTCCGCGTCAGCAGGCTCGATCCCGCCCGCCCGGCACTCGACCTGCTAGAAGACCTGCTCGACGGCATTCGCGGCTGCCTGCTGCTCTACGCGGCCCACCACGACGACGACACCGACATCGAAGACCGCTTCGCCGCCGACGTTCGCCGCGCCGCCGACACCCACTCCGAACGGCTCTTCTGAACCGGTCTCACCCCGCCCGGCCCGGACCGAGGGCCGCGGCGGGCGCACCGCCGAGCCAACGACACAACGCGGCGTACACCGCGTCGTGATTCAACAGGGCGAAATGATGTGCGCCCGGCACGTGCAGACCGTTGTCCTCCGCGAAACCGAGCCGTCTGGCCCGGCTCCGGCCCGCGCCGCTCGGCGTCAGCACCAGCCCGTCACCGATGAACCGGCCGAGCGGATGACGCGGACTCCGCGTGAACGACGCGGTCACGAAGTAGTGGTCCGCACCCTTCAGCAGCGGAACCTCCCGCACCGCACGCCGTTTCAGCGCGTCCGCGTCCACACCGCGCCAATCCTCGTCCACCAGCGAGCCGTGCCGCAGATCCCGGATCCCCGCGCTGCGCCGCCGTAGCATCCGGCCCACCGGACGGGTCTCCGGCAACCACACCAGCGCCGCCGACAACCGATGCACCACCTGCTCCAGCGGTGCACCCAGATGTGGCGAACCAAGACACACGATCTGGCGCACCAGCCGCACCCATGCCCGATTCTGCTCCGCCGCATCGAAACACGCCGCTCGCGCGATCAACCCGCCCATCGAGTGCCCGACCAGCGAGATGCGCCGCACCGGCACCGGCCAGTGCTCGACGAGCCGCTGCATCAGATCGGCGAACTCCCGGGCGTTCTCGGAAATGTGCAGCCCGCTGTTGTAGCGCACCTGCACGCACGCGCACCCCAGGTCCGTTGCCAAGCGCTCGGCATAGGTCGCCCGCCCGCCCCACCGCCACGCGTGCTCCGTCTCGACCAAGCCGTGCAGGAACACCACCAGATGATCGCGCGGCGGCACATGCTTGGAGATCGACTCCGGCGCAACGGGATTGCCGTCCACCCGGAACGTCATCGGACCGGCGAGGATCGGCGTGCCTTCCTCGAGGCTGTCGCCGATCAGGCCCTGCAATGCCGCCAGGAATCCCGCACCCCATACGGTGCGGGACGGGGGAGCGCCCGGCAGGTCCGCCGCTCGTTCGCCCACCGCGCCCGCGGTCATCGCCGCACCGCCGACGATCCGGTACACGCCGTCGGTGATCGCGTCGTGCACCACCTTGACCGGCTCCGCGGCGGGTCCGACACCCAAGCGCACGGCCGCGAACACGCGATCCGACACCGCCCGATGGATCGTCGCGATGCCGTCCACCGCGCCACCCAGTTCGTCGCCCGCCAAACGGGCCAGGGCGCGAACCTCCGCCCGGCGCTGCGGGATTCTCTCCGACATGCATTCAGTGTACATATGTGCACTGAATTCTGTCGCGGGGAGTGTTCAGCTCGGCACGCGACTGACGGCGACGGCCGACTCCGTCAAACTGCCCAGATACAACGTGCCGTCGTGTTCCACCACCCCGGTGACCATCGAGAAATCCGCGCCCTCGCCCTGGAGATCGTGCACGACCGTCCCGTCGAAATCGACCGCTTGCACCCAGACCGTGCGCGGCGGTTTCGGGTGCGCCCATGCCGGCAGCGACCACACCACGCGGCGCAGCACGCCCGGCAGTGGAAGCAGGCGGTCCAGTAGGGGATCGCGCGGGGCGGGCAACGTGATCCAGACCAGACCATCGCTACCTAGCGCCATATTGTCCGGGAAACCCGGCAGGTTCTCGATGAGCCGATCGTGAGCGCCCGCCCGCGGCCCGGTGAGCCAATAGCGGGTCACACGATACGCGCCGGTCTCGGCCACCAACACGCAGGAGCGATCGGGGGCGAGCACCACGCCGTTGGCGAATTGCAGCCCGTCGAGGAGGGTTTCGACCTTGCCCGACGGGTCGAGCCGGAACAGGCGGCCGGTGCCGGAGTGCTCCAGCAGATCGCCCATCCACTGGTCGAGGGGATAGCGGCGCGAGGACGCGGAGAAATAGATGGTGCCGTCGACATCGCGAACCACATTGCTGGCGAACGCGAGTCGCTCGCCGTCGATCTCGTCGACGAGTACCTCGAGCGCGCCGTCGGGGTCCATGCGCAGAAGTCCGCGCGCGAAATCGCAGATCAACACGGAGCCGTCGGCATCGGCGTGCAGTCCGAGCGGGCGGCCGCCGGTGTTCGCCACTTCGCGCACCGACCCGCCGGCAGGGTCGATGCTCACGATCGCGCCGTTCTCGAGGCCGGCGATCACCCTTCCGTCCGGCGTGCGCACCACGTCTTCGGGTGCTGCGCCGGGGAGTTCGATCCTGGTGACCGGCGGCAGTGGGGGAGTGCTGCGTTTCTCGCGCGCCCTCTCGGGGGCGGACGGCGGAGTCCAGCGGTGCGGTTGCATGGTCGAGCCTGCGAACATGGCGGCCAGCGTATCCGCGGCGGAGCCGGAATAGCTGAAGAATCTAGTACGGAAAACTACATCTCGCTATGGAGATATGCGCATCTAACCATGGGACATCGATAGCCCTTCAGCGCCCGGCAAGCCGGGCGAAGCAAGGACAGGGAAGGGGGGTGCCATCCGGACGCGGGTGGATTCGACGCTGTGCCAAGCCGAATCCACCCGCGTCGAATGTCAAGCGTTGGCGGCGGCCATGTCTCGTGCGTCCTTCTCCGTCGCCACGGCCGGCGCGCGGCGTCCCGGGATGGCGAGGGCGGCGAGGGCCGCGACTCCGCACCAAGACGCGCCGGGCCAACCGGCCACCTCGATCGCAGCGCTTACATCGTGCTGTGCCGGTTGCAGGTGCAGGGTCCGATGTCGGTGGGGGAGTTGAGTGATGCCTTCGGGTTGGACACCTCGACACTGCACCGGCAGACGACCGCGATGATGAAAGCCGGTCTTATCGAACGCATTCCCGATCCGGAGGGCGGGATGGCCCGCAAGTTTCGCGTCGCAGCCGAAGGGGAGCGACGTCTCGAGGAGGAGCGCGCGTACAACGTCGCGGCGCTGGAGGCCGTCCTGAGGGAGTGGTCGGCGGCCGACGTGGCGGCTTTCGCCGGACGACGGCCTTGGCCTCGGCCGTGAAGGTCTGATAAAAGATACCGATATCTAGATATGCATATCGATCTATATTGCAACCCTGAAGACGGGCAACTTCTTTCGACCTCTTACGACTTGAAAGACGCATAGACGAGGGGAGTGGTGGGTCACCGTGGCGACCCACCCGTTCCGCTACGGACTCGTGGTGAACACGTGCCACAGCACGCCGAGCGTGGCTACCGCGAACAGCGGTGTGAGAATCCAGGTTTCGAGCTTGTTCCCGGTTCGTTCGATGATCGGCAGGCGAGTACGCAGCTTGAACGGCCAGAACAGCCGGCAGCCGCGGTCGGTGAGGCAGTCGCCGACGAGGTGGGCGAAGGCGCCGAGGCCGACGCAGAACGGCAACCAGGCGGGCCGGTCGCTGATCCAGTTGTCCATCGCGAAGGTGCCCGCGGTGGCGAGGACGACGACCGTGCCCCACGAGCGGATTCCGTCGCCCGGCGGGTACAGGTGCAGGGCCCGCACCGCCAAGGCGAGCAGGAAGAACACGAGTGCGAGGGTGAATCCTCGTCCGATCCAGTGCATTCCGGCCCAGGTGCCGTACGCGGCCACGATCACGAACGCAAAGGAATGGGTGGCCTGCCGGTGTCCGCCCGCGACGGTCGAGATGACTTTGCAGAGGAAATAGGAGAGTGGGCCGAGCACATGCGCGATCGTTCCTTTGGGATGGTCGGCATCGGGCAGCAGCGCCGCGCCCGCGGTCAGGAAGACGCCGAGGAGGATGTCGACCGGTCCCAGCCGAGCCTCGCTGGTCTGCAATACCGGATAGGTCAACGCCGCGAGAGGCAGCGTCGCCGCCGCCACCGACCAGGCGAGCGCGCCGCTGGTCGCATGTGAATGTCCAAGCACCGCTTGGAGGTTAGTTGAACGGGTGACCACACGGCGTAATCGGACTGTCCGCCAGCGGATTGGCATGCTCGGCCGGTGCGCGTTGTGCGGCGCGAGTGACGGGCGCGGTCGAGGGCCTCGGGTGGGTGTGCAATGTTCGTGGAGCGGCACGATGTACGGGTGCATCGAGCATGTCGTTGTCGGTTCGAGCACGAGGCCCGGGGTGTTGGGCGAGAGGGCGCAGTGGCGGTTTGGGGGTCACGCTTCACGGGTGTTACTTGACATAATGTCGATTATCGGCGCGAGAACGGCGTCGGGGGAAGGGGTTCGGTCGCCGTCGAATGTCGTTGATTTGCTTGCTGTTGCGTCTCGTGTCCGGCGCTCGTCGGCATCCGCCGTTTCTCGTAATTCCTGAGGTGTGACTCTGTGTCACGGAACGTCGCCGTTGTCCCCTCGGCGCATCTTTCTACGGCCGTAAATTTTCCGACGATCGTCGGAATCATTCTAATGTCTTGGAAATTGCCAAGATTTGGCTCGAAAGGCTACTTCCCCGCCCTGTGGCCAGCCGGTCTAATAACGTCACAGTGACAAAAAACGCGTTCGGCGTTGATGATTCGTCGGTTCGGATGGCGAAACCTGCGCCCTCGAATTCCGGCGAGGACCTGTTCGACGGTGTCGCTGGGCGCGGTGGGGACAGCACGGCAGGCGTGCGCGGCGGCTGCGGTCGCGTGACACCAATGCCGCTCTGATTTCCGTTGTCGCTACAGCGTGGTGCTCTCGGTGGTCTGCGAGGCGGGGGTCGGAAGATGCTGCGCGCACACCGCTTCGACGAACTCCCCTACCGTCTCATCGGGCATTCGTCGCGCCAGATCGGCTTCGGTGATGATGCCGACGAGGCGTCCGTGCTCGGTGACCGGTAGCCGCCTGATCTGGTGGCGCTCCATGACAGCGAGCACATTGCCGATGTCCTCGCCCGCCTCGACGGTGTGCAGTCCCTCGATGCCCTGAGCCAGCTCGCCCGCGGTCGTGGTGTGGGGCGAGTGGCCCATTGCGAGGCATTTGACGACGATGTCGCGGTCGGTGACTATGCCGACGGGGCGCCCCTCTCCGTCGCAGATCGGCATCGCACCCACATCCAGTTGGTGCATCCGCTCCGCCACGGTCTGCATGGTGTCGCGCACGCTGATACAGGCCGCGCCGGGATGCATGATCATCTGTGCCGTGGTCATCGATATCTCCTGTCGTTCGCGTCGAGGTTGTGTCGGCAGTCGCCCACCGGCGCGCCGCACGGAAACCGCCCTCACACATCCGGGGCGAGGCATCGGCTCGCAGTCGGTCGAATCGGGAAGCAACCTCGATTCGACCAAGCTTCTGCCGTGCGGCGCAAGGGCCCGCCGACCCGACTGCGAGGGCCGTTCGTCTCTGCTGCCGGGACCGGTCGACGTCATGGGTGCAGGCTGCGGGAGAACAGTCACTGTCATCAGCCGAGCGTGCAGCGGCTTGCACGACGGATCGACCGTGGCGCAGCGTGAGATGGACATCGTGGCCTGCTCGAACATGCGCTTGGGCGGCAGAACCGATGACCGCGGGGCGCATGCAGTAGTGACATCGCCCGGCCCGAGCCGGGAGGGGGCCAGCGATGCGGCTCGTTCGGCGACGAAGGTCCTCGCCGCGATGGCGGTTCGGCACTGTCGGCCGAAGGGATGCCCGCCGTAGCGTCGAGTCCTGCAGAGCCGCGAATCCGAGGCATGAAGGAGACTCCGATGAGGGTCCGTGTTGTCTATGAGTCGATGTTCGGCAATACCGCCACGATTGCCGAGGCGATCGCCAAGGGGGCGGGTGCGCACGCCGCCGTCGACCTGCTCGAGGTGACCACTGCGGCCCAGTCGCCCGCGCCCACGGTCGATCTTCTGGTGGTCGGCGGCCCGACCCACGTCTTCGGGCTCAGCCGGGCCCGTACACGTCGTGACGCCGCCACCCGCACCACCGCACCGGTCGCGGTAGAAACCGGTATCCGTGAGTGGCTCGGCAGCGCACTGCCGGTTCCCGAGGGCGCCCGCGCCGCGGCGTTCGGAACCAAGACCGCCCACCCGCGGTGGCTGACGGGCTCGGCAGCGCGCGGTATCGCACGACGGTTGCGCGGTCTGGGTTACCAGCTGGTCAGCGAGCCCGCCGATTTCCTGGTCGACGGGATGACCGGGCCGCTCAGTGCCGGCGAACTCGATCGTGCCCGCCGGTGGGGCGAAGAGCTCGCTCACGAACTCGAGCGCAGCGCTCACCGCAGCTGAGCGAAAGGCATCTCGGTCATGCCCTACCAGGTCGCGGTGGTCGAGTCGGTTCCGCACACGGTGCTCCAGCTGCACCGCACGATCCGCGCCGACCATGCCGGCGACGACATCGGCGCTGGCATGGACGCGCTCTATGCTCTCGCCGCTTCCGCCGGTCTGACGGCCTCGGGGCCGCCGTCGACCACCTACCATGGCGACTTTCGCCCCGGAACCATCGTCGAGGTCGATTTCGCGCTTCCTGTCGGCACGGCCGATTCCCCTTCGGGGGTCGCCGACGAGCCGACGATGCGAGCCACTGAGTTCGGCTGGTATGCGCGCACCGTCCACCGCGGCGGCTACCAGACGATCACCCGCGCCTACCGCGCGCTCGAAACCTGGCTCGGCGCAGCGCCGTACCGGGCGGTCGGGCCGCCTACCGAGGTGTATCTGGTCGCGCCCGAGCAGGCGGTGAGCGCTCACGACCTGGTCACCGAGATCCGTATCCCGGTCGCACCCACGGATTTGAGCGCGACTGTCGCGGCGTCGGTCGCCGACACCGTGCTTCTCGTCCGCGAGGCACTCGTCGAACACGGCTTCAGCGTGCTCAGCGAACTCGACGTGCGTGCCACCGTGGCCGCCCGCACCGGTCGGCACATCGCCGACTACGTGATTCTCGGCGCGTGCAATCCGGAACTGGCCGCCCGAGCACTGGACATCGACCGACGTCTCGGACTGATGATGGGCTGCACCCTCGTCGTGCGCGCGGAGGGCCGCTATAGCGTCATCGAGGCAGCCGACCCGCTCACCATGGTCGAGCAGACCCACACGCACGCATGGAACCCCATCGCGCGACAGGTCCGCCACAGTCTGGTCGCTGCGCTGGCGCGGGTGCGCGCCTCCTCGGCCGAGCCGACCGCGGAAATCCCCGGCGACGGCCACTGATCCGCAATCCTGGCGACGAGCCGATCCCCACACCGGTGGCCCGATGAGATCGAACTGGCCGAGTCCCGGCCGTGTCGGGCGGAAGTCCGCTCATCAGGGGTCATCGTGCCCTGCCGCAGGGCGCTGCGGCAGGGGGATCGTGGAGGAAAGCGATTCGACCCGCGAAGGGCTACGACACCCATGGACGACCGCGGACTACCGGAGGAAGACACCGTCGCCACCGCCTTGGCGCTGGCCTTGCGCGCGCCGTCGAGAGGCAACATGCAGCCGTGGCGCTGGCGGATCGCTCCGGGCAGTGTGCATCTGTATCTGGATCGGACACGATCGCTGTCCGTGGGCGACCGGCGTGATGTGCTACTCGGCTGCGGGGCGGCACTGCATCATCTGTCGGTGGCCTTCGCCGCGCTGGGTTGGGCGACGATCGTGCATCGGATGCCGAGTCCGGACAACCCGGACCATCTGGCCACCGTGGCAGCCGTGGCGCGGCGGCCCACCGGCCAGGACATCGCCATGAGCGCCGCGATCACCCGTCGGCGCAGCGACCGCAGGCGCTACAGCGACTGGGCCGTCCCACCGGGATACCTTGGGCTGTTGGCCGAACGTGCCGCGGCTCTGGGCGCACTGATTCGACCGCTTCACGACCGTATCGCCGAGCGCTCGACTGTCGGGACGCGATCAGCGACGCGAGGCTGGGCAGACGACTCCCCCGCATCCGGCAGCCGAGGACCTTACGACCTCGACGACGCGACGGCATACCGCACCCAGGAGACCTGGGCCGACTTTGCCTCTGAACGCGCGCTGACCACCGCTGACTGGGCCGATGCGACCGAAGGGCCTGATCACGCCGACCTGCTTCTGCTGGCCACCTCCGACGACGACCCACTCGCGCAACTGCGTGCTGGCGAGGCGATGAGCGCGGTACTGCTGACCGCGACCAACATCGGGCTGGCCACCTGCCCGCTCTCGGCCCCTCTCGACAGCGCCGACCGACGCCTTCAGCTGCGACGCGACATCCTCGACAACTCCGCACACCCCCAAGTCATCCTGCGTGTGGGCCAGGCTCCCGACACCACTGAGCCGCCGCCGATCACCCCACGCCGATCGCTCGCGGAGGTACTGCTCTCTCCCGTCCACGCCTGACACCGTCGCCAGCGGGCCGACGCATCCCAGCGGCCGGTTGTGCGACGCCAGCGCTGCAAAACAGGCTTGCCTCGAGGCGTTTTCCTGCGGTGCGGGAGGGTAAGTCACCAGGCTGTGTCGACCTTGGTCCGGCCGCACAAGGACCAACGACTCTGCGCTCGGGTTCGCCTCGGCGGGCATGGTGATGACGGGCCGCGGCACCTCCCAGCGGCGGCTTGCTCGAACCGACACCAGAGGAATCACCGTGAGCGACACGACATCCGGCCAGCAGTACCACGCCAAGCCGGGAGAAAGCCTCGCCGACATCTACAACATGCCCGGCATCGTGCTGTTCATCGCGGGTGTGGTGAGCCTGGCATCCACGCTCACCGCAGCGGGAGACGGATTCACCCGATGGGTCGCGGTCGGCGCCACCGTTACCGCGCTGTGCTTCATCTCCAGCGTCGCGGTGTTCTGGCTCGAGCACGAGCGGCTGCGCCGTCTCGCCCAACGCCGGGGTCCGGTCCGGACCGAGCAGCAGCCTCGCGATTGACGAGCACGATTACGTCTACCGCCGAGGTTGTCCGGAAGGTGCCCGAAGTCGCTGACATTCTCGGTGACGAATCGCGGTTCGACAGGAACGATCGGCCCTGTCGAACCGCGATCGGGCCCGCTGAGTTGAACGGAGGAACAGACAGATGACAGGAGGCACGATTGACATCCACCCGGCCGCTACGGAATACGAACCCCGGATAGACGCGCTCGTGCACCGCCGCGAATGTCAGTTCCGGTTGTCGGAGGCATTCAGTTTGGAAGCGAGCACCGCGGCCTGGGTGCGTCGTTCGACACCCAGTTTCGTCAGCAGCCGGGACACGTAGTTCTTCACCGTCTTCTCCGCCAAGAACATTCGCTGGGCGATTTGCCTGTTCGTCAACCCCTCACCGAGCAGACCCAGCAGAACACGCTCCTGATCGGTGAGCGCGGCCAGCGGTCCCGTCTTGGCCTCGGCCTCTTCGCGCAACTTCGCCATCAACGCGGCCGCGGCTCGGTTGTCCAGGAGTGATTTGCCCGATCCGACATCGCGGATAGCGTCGACGAGGTCGGTCGTTCCGATGTCCTTGACCACATAGCCGCTGGCCCCGGCCAGGATCGCGTCCAGCATGGCTTGCTCGTCGGTGAACGAGGTGAGGATCAGGCAGCGCAGCTCCGGCTGCTGGTTCAGCAGTTCGCGGCACAGCTCGATGCCGTTGCCGTCGGGCAACCGCACGTCCAGCACCGCGACATCGGGTCTCAGCGCGGGGATTCGCGCCAGCGCCTGCGACATGCTGCCCGCTTCGCCGACGACGTCCATGTCGGACTCGGTATCGATGAGGTCGGCCACCCCGCGCCGCACGATGTGGTGATCATCGACCAGGAACACCTTGATCATGTCCATGCACCTCCGTCAGCCATGCTTTCAGCGTACGAAGGTATTCGCCGGATCGTGCCGGAGTTCGCCCTCGGAGTGGTGACCGAAGCCCCTTGACCGCTCGCCGTCTCACTCCCGGCGTGCCGCCGCCACGACATCAGCGCGCAACAGGCCGGTGCCGATGGACGCCGCTTCCGGCCAATTCGCCGCCGTCCCCGCCATGGTGGCGATCTGCGGGAGTCGCCTCGAGGCCGGTGCTCCATGCGGCGATCGGCAATCGACGGCGGGCAGTGACACGGCAGCTGGACGAGCCTGATCGACCCATGCTCTGACGATAGGCAAACTTGATCCGAATTGAACAGTAGTGTTCAATATTGCTCGTGGGTGATCCCAACCACGGTACCGAAGGGGCGTGACCATGAGTTCGAATGCCGATGCGACGGAAGCGGAGGACGAGCAGGTTCCGGTCCTTGTCGTCGGTGGCGGTCCGGTCGGTCTGATCTTGGCGTTGACATTGGCGCACCACGGTGTGGCCGCGATGTTGGTGGAACGAAACCCGTCCACGACCACGCACCCGAAGATGGACATCACCAATGGCCGCAGCATGGAACTGTTCCGCAAGCTGCGTGTGGCCGAGGACGTGCGGAAAGTCGCGGTGCCGGAGGATCATCCGTTCGACGTGTCGTGGGTGACCAAGCTCAGCGGGTGGGAACTGGCGCGCTTCCGCTACCCGACCGTCGCCGAAGGTCGTGCGCTCATTCGCGAGCGCAACGACGGCACGACCACGCTGGAACCCCCGATGCGGGTGTCACAGGCGCTGCTCGAGCCCGCGCTGAAAGAGATTCTCGAGACCCGGGCGGGAGGCATCGACGTCCGCTACGGCTGGGGGCTCGAGTCGTTTCGTCAGGACGACGCGGGGGTCGACGCGGTGATCCGCTGCTCGGCGACCGGGCGGACCCGCACGGTGCGCGCGCAGTTCCTCGCCGGATGCGACGGTGCGGGGAGCATCGTGCGCAAAGGGTTGGGCATCGACCTGGACGACATCGATCTGCGCCGCCTCGCCGCGCGCGAACTGGGCTTGGGACGTGTAGTGGCGGCGGCAGTCCGCGCCTATCGCGAAGAGCGCGAGAGGCCGATGGACGGCAGGGTCTACCTGATCCACTTCACCTCGCCCGACCGCAGGCTGCTCGAACGGTTCGGCACGGCCTGGCACACCCAGTCACCCGAGGGATGGACGCTGATCTCGCAGAACGATCGCGACACCTGGACACTGCACATGCCCATCGGTCAGGGCGTCGATGCCGAGGCGATCGATCCGAAGCGGTTTCTGTTCGCGCGCTTGGGAATCGAGTTCGACTGCGACATCGTCGTTGCCAACGCCTGGCGTCCGCGGCTGTCGCTGGCCGACAGCTACGGCAGCGGGCGGGTCTGGCTGGCAGGCGACTCCGCACATCAGGTCGTCCCCGCAGGCGGATACGGCATGAACACCGGAGTGGGTGACGCGGTGGGCCTGGGCTGGATGCTGGCCGCCGTCGTGCAGGGATGGGCGGATCCTCGCCTGCTGCACGCGTATGAAGCCGAGCGCCGTCCGGTCGCGGTGCGCAACCGGACGGCCTCCGCGCGGCACACGCTGGTGCGCCTGGCGATCAAGACCGGCTACCGCAAGCGAATTCACGACGAGGGTTGGTCGGGAGATCGCGACCGTCGTCGTGCCGGCCGGGAGATCCTGGATCTGGGCAACCTGGAAAACGAAGCCGACGGAATCGAATACGGGTACCGCTACGACAACTCACCCGTCATCTGTCACGAACGACACCCCGCGCCGACCGACAGCATGCACACCTACCTCCCCGGCACACTTCCCGGGGCCCGGCCACCGAGTCTGTTCCTCGCCGATGGCCAAGCCGTCTTCGATCTGTTCGGCCGCGGTTTCACCCTGTTGCGCTTCGACGACAGCGACGTCACCGCCTTCGTGACGGCCGCGGCCGAACGCGATCTGCCGTTGGATGTCGTGGACATCCGCGACGAGCACGCGCGCATCCAGTACGAGCGGAACCTCGTGCTCGTCCGCCCCGACCAGCACGTCGCCTGGCGCGGTGACACCGTTCCCGATCGGCCCGCCGACGTCTTGGACCGCGTTCGCGGGGCCGCGCCCGGGGCGACCCTCCCGAACGGTCGCGCGTGACGGGTGACGGCTCGATCGACGAGACTGTGGGCATGTCGTACCCGGAGTTGAACGCACGGCCTCGGTGGAGCAAGACCGGGAAAGCGCATTTCCCGGTCGCGGCCTGTGTGGACGGATCGTGGTGGGTGTTGCGGCTCAACTGCTTTCCCGATCACCCGCTCTGGACGCTCTTCGTCGACGGGCTGCGCCGTTTCGACATCGATGACACGCCATCGACGTGGGGCAAGCCGTTCGACCCTTCCGCTCCGGCGCTGGAGCCAGGGACGGTCGAGGAGATCCTGGAGCCCATCGGAGACTTCGTCGCCTACGCCAGTGAAATCGGCGATCCATGCGACAACCCCTTCTGCTGTGGTTGACGCACACTCGCACGGCACGAACGACGCCTGATCAGCGACCGACGCCGTGGTCGGTCCAGGCGACCGCGCGCACCGGGAACGTGCCCATCCCGTGTATCGGCGCGGGCAGCGCGACCAGCCGGGCGCCGGTGTTCGGGACCGCGTCGAGGTTCGTCATGTGCTCGATGATCGGGATGCCCGCGCCGAGCAGTGTGTGGTGGCACGGTCGCGTCGGCAGGGACGTGTCGTCGATATCGAGCGAATCGATGCCGACCAGCGCCACGTTCGCGGCCACCAGCGCCTCCGCGACCTCGCCCACCAGGAACGGATGCCCCGGCCCGAGGTAGGCGGGCGAGCCCCACCGGGCCGACCATCCGGTGTGCACGAGCACCGCCCTGCCCCACAGTCGTGCCGGGTCGCCGAGCGCATCCGGTCCCACCGCGCGGACCCCCTCCGCACGGATCATGACGATTCGCACGTTGAGCAGCCGCTCCAGCGGCAGCTCGGCGATATCGACGCCGCGGGCATGGAAATGGAACGGTGCATCGATATGGGTCCCGGTGTTGCCGACCATGTTCACGCGTGCGATGTCGTACATCATGTCGACCAGCGGCGACCGCTCCCGCGAAACCTCCGTGGTGACTCGCGGCCCAGGCAGACCGGGGTAGGTGAGCATGCCGTCGGAGATCGGGTGGGACAGCTCCACGATCGCCTTGCTCATATGTGCGACCGTACCGGGCGAACAGGTCCGTGGCGGTCACTCGAAGCGCGTTGATGACGCCCGGCGTGGACGTGTGCGCCGATCTGCTCAGCGTGCTGATGGCGGCCGCCGTCCGCGACGAGTGGCCTTTCCTCGCCCGGCCGCTCGCGGGATGGCCGGTTGGCGAACATGATTCGTCGCGAGTGCCTCACAGCCGGCGATATCGACGAGGTCGCCCGGATCGTCGAGGCGAGTGGCGCCCTCGATGTGACCCGTGTGCTGCCCCGCGACCTCGCCGCCCTCGCGGCGGACGCGCTGGCAACGCTGCCGTAATTCCTTCGCGCACATCACTTTTCGCGTTGACCGACGCTACGGTCATCCGGCACGTCCCGGCACGGCTGGATCTGGCTTCTTCGTTCGAGTGACTCCCCAGATTCTGGGACCGATTGGATTCGCACCTTGCAGTAACCATGTTACTGTACACCGCATCGCGGCTGTGACGGGTGTCATCCCGCAGACGCGATGCGATACAGGGCACTCCGGCGACGGCGCCGGGGGCGGAGTTCACGGAGAGTTATCGATGCTTCGACAGCACGAAGGACGTTCGCGGTCCGGGTCGCTACCGCGGGCCGGTCGAATGGCGGCGGCGGTGGCCTTGGCCTGTGCCACCGCCGTAGCCGGGGTCGGGATGGACATCAAGGAAGCGGCGGCCGACGAGGTCAGCGCCTTCTACACTCCGCCCGCCCAGATCCCGTCCGGCCCAGGCGCGATCATCAAGACCCAGCCGATGCCGCTGTTCGCGACCGCCCCCACGGTCGCGGGATGGCCGGGGCAAGCGCAGCACGTCATGTACACGACGCGGCTCCAGGACGGGTCGCCGGTCGCGGTGACAGGAACGTTCATCGACGCCACCGGTCCCTGGCAGGGCGAGGGTCCGCGCCCGACCGTTGTCATCGGCCCCGGCACCTCGGGTCAGGCCGATCGGTGCGCGATGTCGGTGGCGTTCTCGACCGGAATGGCGTTGTTCACCGACCCGTCGCCCGGGCTGTCGGCGAATCAAGAACTCCCGTCGTCCGCGGTGTGGAGCGCGCTCGGCGCCAGAGTTCTGGTGACCGACTACATCGGCCTGGGCACCCCGGGCATCCACACCTTCGCCAATCGCATCGAGGGCGCACACGCCATGCTCGACGGCGCACGCGCGGCCAACAACCTGGCGGGCGTCGGACCGGAAACCCCCCTGGTGTTCTGGGGCTACTCGCAAGGCGGCGGCGCGGCCGCCGCGGCGGCGGAGATGCAGCCGAGCTACGCGCCGGAGCTGAATCTGAAGGGCACCTGGGCAGGCGGGCCAGTCGCGGATCTGGCGAAGATCCTCGAGCGCATCGACGGCGCGCTGATCGGCGGCGCCATCGGATTCGCCATCAACGGCATGCTCGCGCGCTACCCCGAGCTGCACACGGCAGTCGACCGGGTGACCAGTCCCGCCGGACGCGCCATGCTGGACACGCTCAGCACCTCGTGTATCGGCGACGTCATCACCCACCACCCCTTCCTGCAGACCAGCTCGCTGACGATCGACGGCCGATCTCTCACCGAACATCTGCACGCGATTCCCGAGGCGGCGCGCGCGCTGAGCGAACTCCGCGTCGGCACCCTGACGCCCACCACACCGGTACTGATCACCAGCGGCCTCAACGACGACACCGTCCCCTACAACCAGGCCCGCCGCCTCGCCGAAGACTGGTGCGCCAACGGGGCCACCGTCACCTTCCGCACCAACGATCTGCCGCCGATCTTCTCCGGCGCCACGATCCCCAACCACTTCGGACCGGAACTGATCGACGGCTTCGGCCCCGACAACGCGATCACCTACCTCCTCGATCGCCTCGCGGGCAAACCGGTCGTCGGCTGCACCCTCGACTGAATCCCCGTGCGCCGCAACGACGCGGCGCACGCCAACGGGCCGCCGCCGAACCGCGCGGTGGCCGACGATCACCCCGAAGGTCCTGTCATGAAAGCAATCTCGCGCCGGTCGATGTTGACCGGCGCCGCCGCAGCGGGCGCCGTACTGTTCGGCGCTCGTTCGATCGGGGTGCCCGCTCCGGTCGCCGCGCGGGTCAACAGCGTTCCGCTGACCTATGAAGAGCACCGCGTCGTCGTGGTCGGTTCCGGGTTCGGCGGCGGAGTCAGCGCACTGCGCCTGGCGCAAGCAGGCGTGCCGGTGACGGTGCTCGAGCGCGGCCTGCGCTGGCCCACCGGGCCGAACGCGGAGACCTTTCCCCGCGCCTCCGCGCCGGACAAACGGTTGCTGTGGTGCAGGTCGAGCCCGAACCTGTTCGGCAAGCCTCTCGCGTTCGAGCCCTACACCGGTCTGGTGGAGGCGGTGCCCGGCGTGAACATGACGGCGCTGTGCGCCGCGGGAGTCGGTGGCGGGTCGCTGGTCTACCAGGGCATGTCGCTGCAACCCGCCGAGCACGTGTTCGACGCGCATTTTCCGCAAGAGCTGGACTGGGCCACCATGAACCAGGTGCACTACCCGAGGGTGGCACGGATGCTCGGTTTGGCCGAAGCGCCGGACGAATTGATCGCGACCGAGAATTACCGGGCAGCAAGGATTTTCGCCGACCGGGTGCGTGCGGCCGGGATGCCGCTGTCGAAGATCCCGATGCCGATCGACTGGGATTTCGCGCTGGCCGAACTGCGCGGGGAGATGAAGGCGTCCTACACCAACGGCGATGGAGCGATGGGCGTCAACAACGGCGGCAAGCATTCCGTCGACGTCACCTACATCGCCGCCGCCGAAGCCACCGGGCTGGTGCGGGTCGAGACACTGCACGAGGTGACCGACGTCGAACGCGGACCCGACGGTCGCTGGATCGTGCACGTGCAACACCTGGACACCACCGGCGCCGTGGTCGAGCACAAGGTCCTCACCACCGGTGCGTTGATCATGGCCGCCGGAAGCCTGAACACCACCCGATTGCTGGTGCGCGCAGGCGCCAAGGGCCTGATCCCCGACCTGCCCGACGGCCTCGGCCAAGGCTGGGGCACCAACGCCGACCGCATCTACGTGTGGGCCGATCCCGCCTCGGGATTCGGTGCGCCGCAAGGCGGCCCGGTGATCTACGGCAGCAAGAACTGGGCCGATCCACGGGCCGCCTACACCGTGATCCAGGCGTCCATCCCGCCGCTGTCGCTCGACGT
This sequence comes from Nocardia sp. bgisy134, assembly GCF_057708325.1. Lineage (NCBI taxonomy): Bacteria > Bacillati > Actinomycetota > Actinomycetes > Mycobacteriales > Nocardiaceae > Nocardia > Nocardia sp. bgisy134. Next base: position 135,975 of record NZ_JBYIRW010000004.1, on the reverse strand, counting down.
CGCCAGCACCATGATGGTCGGCTACGGCGTCAGCGACGGGCGCGGCGCGTTCGGCTACGACGCGGCGCGCGACGACGCGATACTGCACTGGCCGGAGGACGGTGACCGCGGCATCCAGGACAACCACATCGGTCCGGCCGTCCACGAGATCGCCGGACCCGGCGGCGTCCTGCTGGACACCAACGCCCTGTTCCCCTCGACCTGGCATCCGCTGGGCGGGGCGAGCATGGGCGCGGTGTGCGACCTGGACGGCCGGGTCCACGACCAACCGGGGCTCTACGTGCTCGACGGTGCGCTGATGCCCGGCAGCACCGCCGCCTGCAATCCCTCGATGACCATCGCGGCGGTCGCCGAACGGGCCTTGGACAACCTCGTCGCCCGCGACGTGGGTACACGTATCTGACGCGATGCGCCGATGCCGCCGCACTGTGGAGGGGGGCGGCGGCCTCGGCGCACTCGCGAGATGCCGGGACGCACCGGCGCCCTGGATTACCGTAGCGAGGTGGCCAGGACAGGCGAGAGCGATCCAGCAACGAAGATCATCGACACCGTGTTGTCGCTGCTCGATTCCGACGGCTACGACGCGGTCCAGTTGCGCGCTGTCGCGAAACAGGCGCACGTCTCGCTGGCCACGGTCTACAAGCTGTATCCGACCCGGGACGAGCTGATCCTGGCCGCGGTCGAACAGTGGATGGCCGCCAACATCTACACCGAGATGGCGCCGCCGCGTGAGAACGAGTCGCTGGCCGACGGTCTGGTGCGGATGGTCCGGTACGTGTTCGAGCCGTGGGAGGACAATCCCCGGATGCTGGTGGCCTACTACCGCGCGCGCTCCGGACCCGGCGGCCAGCGACTCGACACCCAGGGCTTCGACGCCGTCCTGCCCGCCGCGAGCACCCTGTTCGCGGGCATCGACGCCGACTACATCGCCGACGTCGGGCTCGTGCTGAGCAATATGGTCTACGCCCTGGTCGGCCGTTTCGCGCACGACGATCTCGAGATCACCGAGATCCTCCCGGCGCTCGAACGCACGATCACCCGGATGACGGGGAACAACGAGCCTTTCGCGGCGGCCGCCGGACGCCCGCTCACCGCCGACACAGCACCTTTCACCTGGAGTCCCGCGATCGTCTCGCCCTACTCCCCCGGCCCCGACACCGGCGAGCAGGCACCGCACGACCCGGTCGCCACGGACCAGCCGTAGCGCGTCACGGCTCGATGAGGCCCGCGCGGATGGTTTAGCGGGTGGGGCGAGGTGACGCTCGCGTGGCTCCGTGTGGTCCGGTATTTCCGACGAACGGCAGCGCGCGGACCGGTCCAGGAGATAGGAACGTGTTCTAGGGTGGGGCGAGGCCCCGCCGTCGCACCTTCGGAGGCACCCATGCTGTCGTTGCAGGAGATTTCGGATCGGCTCGAGATCGAGGATCTGATGGTCCGGTATTCGCACGCGGTCGACACTCGGCAGTGGGATCTGCTCGACGAGATCTTCACCGCCGACGCGCACATCGACTACACCGCGATGGGCGGACCGGCGGGCGATCTGGCCTCGACCAAGAAATTCCTGGCCGACGTCCTCCCGAATTTCCCCGCTTTCCAGCACATGGTCGGCAATTCCTCCATCACGGTGGACGGCGACACCGCGACCGCGCGCACCATGTGCCACAACCCGATGCTCGTCGCGGGCGAGAACGGCGCGCAGAGCCTGATGCTGTGCGGGCTGTGGTACCTCGACACCTTCGCCCGCGTCGAGGGGCGGTGGCGCATTCGGCGGCGCGTCGAGGAGAAGAGCTACATGTTCCTCGCGGGCCAGGAGAAGGGTCTCTGACCTCAGCGCGGTGACCCGGTCGCGGCGCGAACGCGGGCGACCAGGTCGTCGAGCCGCCGCTGATGCGAGCCCGCCCAGTAGACGCGGCCGCACTGCGCGCATCGCCGGAAGTCGTCGTAGTAGCGGCGGGTCAGCGGCGGGATCCGATCGATGACGTCGTCCTTGGCCACATCGGTGACGACGCCGCCGCAGCGCACACAGCGACTGAACGGCGCGAGCCGACCGGTCAGGTCGAGACGGCGGATCACCTCGACGACCTGCTCGAACGGACGGTCCGCGTGCACGAACACACCGTGGGTGACATTGCGGCGTTCGAGCAGTCCGCGGTCGCGAGTCAGCAGGATCCGGTGCTCGGCGGCCGCGATCTCGGCCAGCACGGCGTCCTCGGCGTCCCATTCGCAGCGGACGTCCATTCCCAGCAGCCGCAGCAGCCGCGCGAGCCCGCCCAGATTGACGTCGACGACGAAGCGCGGATCGCGCAGCGGGCGGGCGCGCACCCGAGTCAGTGGCCCGACGTCCAGCGTTTCGAACATCGGGTACGCGGCGAGCCGATCGCCGGGGCACGGGTGGTGGCCGAAGCCGACCGACGCGCCGTTCACCAGCAACAGATCGACCTCGGTGTGCGGGATGCCCGCGGCCTCCACGATGTCTTTCACGGTCTGATGCGGACGCATCGGCCGCCGCTGCGCCGTGAACCGGACGTCCGGGGGCAGGAAATCGTTCAGCTCGGCGTACACGCGCAGTTCGACACCGGCGGTCATAGGACCATTGTCGTCCCGGTCGAGGCGCGCGACCGATCGGTGATCGACAATGGTGGTATGCCGACGGTGCTACTCGGCGGCGACGTCATGCTGGGCCGCGGGATGGATCAGGTCCTGCCGCATCCCGGCGACCCGGCGCTGCGCGAACGATTCGTCGAGGACGCGCGAACGTATGTGCAGCTGGCCGAGAATGCCAACGGCCCGCTCACCCGTCCCGTGGACTTCCGCGCGCCGTGGGGTGACGCCCTGCCGTTTCTCGCGCTGGCCGACGTGCGATTGATCAATCTGGAAACCGCGATCACCGCGGGCGGGACGTTCGCTCCCGCCAAAGGCATCCACTATCGGATGAACCCGCGCAACGTGCCGGTGCTGACCGTCATCGCGCCGGTCGTCTGCGCGCTGGCCAACAACCACGTGCTGGATTTCGGCGTGCGCGGACTCACCGACACCCTCCGCACGCTCGATGCCGCTCGCGTCGACCACGCCGGAGCCGGCGAGGATCTCGACGGCGCCCGTGCCCCCGCGACAGCCGAACTCGACGACAGGCGACGGGCGGTGATCGTGTCGGTCGCCGCGGGATCGAGCGGGGTTCCGGAATATTGGGCGGCGCAGCACGACCGGCCGGGACTGTGGCGGGTCGGCGACGCCCCGAGCCTCGCCGCGACCGACGAGATCGCGGAGACGGTGACGGCGTACACCCGCCCACAGGACGTCGCGATCGTCTCCATCCACTGGGGACCCAATTGGGGCTACCGGGTGACACCGAGCGAACGACGCTTCGCGCATCGGTTGATCGATGCGGGAGTCGATGTGGTGCACGGGCATTCGGCACACCATCCGCGGCCGATCGAGTTCTACCGCGGCAAACCGATTCTGTACGGGTGCGGCGACGTCGTCGACGACTACGAAGGCATCGGGGGCCATGCGCGATACCGCACCGATCTTCGGCTGTTGTTCCTCGTCACGGTGGATTCCGAGATCGAGGTGCGCCTGATTCCGCTGCGGATGCGGAACATGCGCCTCCAATCGGCCGGATACGACGAATCCCGTTGGCTGTGCGACACGATGGCGGACATCAGCCGCGGATTCGACACCCGCGTCGCCGCGCGGCCCGACGACCTTCCGGTGGTGTATCCGGCGGCGTATCACTGAGGATCGACGCGGTGAACGCCTTCGGGGACAACGACTATCGACCGGGAATACCGAGCTCGTTGAGCTGCTGCTGAAGACGATTCAGCGCCTCGCGCATGGCGTCGATCTGCGCGTTGAGTTCGGCGATCTTCGCCTGATCCACCGGCGGCGGGGCCTGCGGAGGTGGCGGCGACGGCGCCGGTGACGGATGCTGGCCAGGCGGCGGCGGCGCCCCCGGCCCGCCGCCGGGCGCAGTGGCCAGCCTGCCGGTCGCGGGGCCGAACACCTGGTCGAGCGCCTCGGCGATGGTCGGCGCGTAGCCGACGAGCACGCCGCCGGTGCCGGGCTCGCGGTAGCTGACCAGCACCCGCGCCAGCTGCGGGAACGTCGATCCGTCCGGCGTCGTCGAGATCCGTTCGGTGAACAGCGGTTCGACGTAGAGCACACCGCCGTCGGCGATCGGCAGCGTCAGCAGGTTGCCGTACTGGATCCGGTTCGATCGCTCCAGCAACGTCCGCTCGGACGCCACCCTGGTGTCGGAGATCATCGAGTTCTGGATCTGCTGCGGGCCCTGGGTGATGCTGTCGGTGGGCAGCTGCAAAACGGTGATCTTGCCATAGTTCTGCGGATCGGAATCGGCGGAGACGTAGGCGGACAGGAACTCCCTGTTGAACCCGACCATCGCGGTGGCGAGCCGGAACGTCGGCCTGGCGGTGTCGGCATCACCGGCGAGGACGTAGAACGGGGGCTGGTGCGGATTGGCCTCGACGGTCGGATCGCTGGGCACCGACCAGAAAGCGTTGGTGGTGAAGAACTCTCGCGGTTCGTCCACGTGGTACTTGGCCAGCATCTCGCGCTGCACCTCGAATTGGTCCTCCGGATAACGGAAGTGGGCCCGCAGTTCCGGGCTGATCGACGACTCGGGTTCGACCGTACCGGGGAACACCTTCATCCACGCGGCGAGGACCGGGTCGTGCTGATCGACCTGGTAGAGGGTGACCGTGCCGTCGTAGGCGTCGACGGTGGCCTTGATCGAGTTCCGCAGATAGGAGATATCCCGATGCGATCCCGTGCCGGGCTGCTCGCCCGGCTCGAGGGCCTCGAGGGAGGTGTGCTTGGCGTAGGGGTAGCCGTCGATCGTGGTGTACGCGTCCACGATCCAGACGATCCGGCCGTTCACGACGGCGGGATAGGGGTTGTGGTCGGTGGTCAGCCACGGCGCGACCAGTTCGACGCGATGGCGCGGATCCCGATTGAAGATGATCTTCGATCCGGAACCGATCGCCTTGGAGAAGACGATGTTTCGCTCGCTGTAGGTGAGTGCGAATGCCAAGCGGTTGAACCAGTTCCCGATCGGCACCCCGCCCGCGCCGGTGTAGGTGTACTTGGTCGTATCGGTGTCGTACTCGCGGGATTCGGTGCCGCCGCCGACGATGGCGTAGTCGGGATCGTCCTGGGCGATCACTTCACCGAAATAGATGCGCGGCTGATCCACCGGAATCACCTGGTGCCCGGAGGATTGCGAGGCGATGTCGCTCACGGTGTAGATCGGGTACCCGCTGTTGCTGCTCGCGGCGTCGCCCGCCGCCTCGCGGACCGCGGCGTTGACGCGATTGGCCGGCGCCGCGACGAACCCGTTGCCGTGGGTGTAGACGGTGTGCCGATTGACCCAGTGCCGCTGGTTGCCGCTCAGCGCGGTCGGTGTGAGCTCGCGGGCGGCCACCACGTAGTCGCGCAACTGTCCCTCGATGGGATACCGATCCAGGTCCAGATGCGCGGGGAAGCTGTAGAAGTTCTTCAGCTGTTGTTGCTGGGTGAAAGTGCGCGAGAGCACGTTCGGGTCGAGCAGGCGGGCGTTGGCGATCGTCGTCACATCCGCGGGCACCTCCGGCGGCGGTTTGGTGCCGATCCCGGGATAGTCCTTGTATTCGACATGGTCGCTGCCGATTCCGTACGCCTGCCTGGTGGCCGTGATGTTGCGTTCGATGTAGACGCGCTCCATATCGGCGGCATTCGGGCGCACCGAGAGTTGCTCGACGGCCAGCGGCCAGACCGCGCCCACCAGGATCGAGGACAACAGCAGCAGCGCCGCGGCCATCGCCGGGATGCGCAGGTCGCGGACCACCACGGCGGCGAAGACCGCCGCGGCGCAGATGACGGCGATCGCGAAGAGAATGAGCCGGGCGGGGAGCACCGCGTTGATATCGGTGTAGCCGGGGCCGGCGAAGGTGGGTTCCTTGCTGCGGGTCGAGAGCAGCGAGTAGCGGTCGAGCCAGTAGGCGGCCGCTTTCAACGTGACGAATGTGCCTGCGAGCACCGCGAGTTGGACGCGGGCCGGGTGGGTCAGCCCTGGAGAGCTTCCCGACAACCGCAGTCCCCCGAACAGGTAGTGCGCCGCGAGGCAAGCCAGGAACGCGAGGACGGTGGCGACGAACAACCAGTTCAGCAGCAACCGGTAGAAGGGCAGGTCGAAGACGTAAAAGCCGATGTCGTGGCCGAATTGGGGATCCGTGATGCCGAAGGATCCGCCGTGCAGGAACAGTTGAACCGTCACCCAGCCGGATTGTCCGATGAGACCGCACAGAATCCCCAGCGCGGCGGCGATCCCGACGCCGAACAGCCGTGGCCGCCGGAGCACCATGTCGCGGTACGGACGGAGAACGTCTTCCTCCTCGGAGGCCGGTACGACGAGCGGCCGGGAGCGGAACGCGAGCCACATGGCCCCGAAGAGGGCGCCGCCGATGAGCAGCCCGACGATGACGAACAGCGACAGCCGGGTGAGCAACACGGTGAGCCAGACGCCGCGGAATCCGACTTCGCCGAACCACAGCCAGTTGACGTAGACCCCGACCAATCGCGGGAGGATCAGCAACGTCGCGACGAACAGCGCGGCGGTGATCACCAGTACCCGAATGCCGCGCGGCAACCGCCGCAGACCGAGGCCGTCGCGTGCGCTCATATCCCACTCTCCCGTGGCTGCGCAGGCCGAAGGGGTGCACGGCCGACGCGTGACCGACTGGTCCGATTCTACCGGGGCCGACGTGCGAAATAGCAGGAGCTCGATACGTAAGCTCAGGTCAGCGCGGTAACCTACCCACATGGACGTGGACTCGTCTACGGTCGGAGTCGAGGAGGAATTCCTCCTCGCTGATCCACGCACAGGGGCGCCCACCGCCAAGAACGACGCGGTCGCTCGGACCGCCGGGGACCTCGGGCTCGACCTACAGCTGGAGCTGACGCGCTGTCAGATCGAGACGAACACCGGCGTGCACACCCGCACCGGCGATCTCGCACAGCAACTGCGCGATCTGCGCCGCGGCGTCGCCTCCTGCGCCGAGATGAACGACGCCCGCCTGCTCGCCGTGGCGATCCCGCCGACGATTCCGCTGCACTACCCCGTCACCGACACCCCGCGCTACCGCCGCATCGCCGACGGCTTCGGGATGCTCGCCCAAGAGCAGGGACTGTGCGGCTGCCACGTGCACGTGGCCGTGCCCGATCGTGAGACCGCCGTGCAGGTGAGCAACTACCTGCGGCCGTGGCTGCCGCTGTTTCTCGCGCTCACCGCCAATTCGGCGATCTATCGCGGCGCGGAGACCGGGTACAAGAGCTGGCGCAACATTCTGTGGCGACGCTGGCCGAGTGCGGGACCGCCGCCGTACTTCCGTTGCGCGGACGACTACGACGACCTGGTCGCGATGATGCTGTCCAGCGGCATCATGCTCGACGAGCGGATGGTCTATTGGGACGTGCGCCGGTCGATCACCTATCCGACCGTGGAGATCCGGGTCAGCGATGTGCCCGCGACGGTGGCCGAGACGACGCTGCTCGCCACCCTGGTGCGCGCGACGGTGATGATGGCGCGCCAGTCGCTGGACGAGGGCAGGACGGCACCGGCCGTCGCGGCGGAGATGCTGCGCGCGGCCTATTGGAAGGCGGCGAGAAGCGGCATCGACGGCGACGCGGTCGCGCCGATGGACGGGCGCGTGCTGCCGGCCCGCGACCTGCTGGCGGAACTGGTGGAACACGTCGAACCCGCCCTGAAGGAACTCGGCGATCGCGAGTTCGTCGCCGACACCATCGCCGCGGTGCTCGAGCGCGGCAACGGCGCGATGCGTCAGCTGCGCGCCTTCCGTGCCGGTGGTGACGACGTCGCCGCGGTGATCGCCGAACTGTCCGAGGCCACCCTGGAGGGCTGTGCGCTGCCCGAGGAGCCGCCGCTCGGTTTCGGCGAGGCAGGCGCGGGTAGCCCGCTCAGGTAATTGCCGATCGTCGGCGGAGGGAGCCGTTGATGGCTACCCGAAAAGTGCCGGGCGCCGAGGAATTCGTCCCCGAAGGCGCGGACTTGGACACGCTGCGCGCGGCCTCGTGCGGCTGCCACGGTTGCCTGCTGTATCGCGACGCGACCCAGACCGTTTTCGGCGAAGGTCCCGCGACCGCGTCCGTCGTCGTGGTGGGTGAACAACCAGGCGACCGGGAGGACATCGAAGGACACCCCTTCGTCGGCCCCGCCGGGCGTCTGCTGGACAAGGCGCTGGACGAGGTCGGCATCGCTCGCGACACCGTCTATGTGACCAACGCGGTCAAGCACTTCAAGTTCGAGGAGCGCGGCAAGCGGCGCATCCACAAGACGCCCGGGCGCACCGAGGTGGTCGCGTGCACGCCGTGGCTCACCGCCGAGCTGGACGCGGTGCGGCCGGAGCTCGTGGTCTGCCTGGGCGCGGTCGCGGCCAAAGCGGTGCTGGGTTCCTCGTTCAAGGTGAGCGAGGAACGCGGCCAAGTGGTGTTCGCCGACGACTATCGAGTCGTCGCCACGGTGCATCCTTCGGCGGTGCTGCGCGCACCCGACCGCGCGAAGGCCTACGAAGGCTTCGTCGCGGATCTGCGGGCGGTGCGCGCCGCGATCGGCGCGGGCTGAGCGCGGATCGTCCACGCTCGGCCCGACGCTCGACCCGCTTCAGGAAACGCGCTCGCCTCAGGCGTGATCGACGAGTTCCTTGATACCCGCCACCCGCGCGCAGTGCGCACAGCAGAAGATCCGCTCGCCGGCCTGCACGCCGTGACCGAGAATCCGGCACGAGCAGTGCTCGCAGGTCGGCGCCAGCGCGGTGACCGCGCATTCGAAGCTGTCGAACGTCGCCGACGAGCCGTTCCTGGTGACCGTGAACGTCTTGTCGTAATCGTTGCCGCAGGTGTCGCATACCGGCATCGAGCTCACCTCCTGGTTGTCGTGGTACGGCGTGATCTGCTGGCGCGGTACCCGACGTCGGCCCGGCGAAACCGGGAACCTGGTAGGAAGGGCTGGTGAGCCACGATTCCGATGCGGACAAAGTGATCGAATCGGCGAGCAAGGTCTTCGACCTGGCGCGTCACGGCGACGCCGACGCGCTGGCCGCTCACGTCGACGCCGGAGTACCCGCGGACCTCACCAACGACCACGGCGACAGCCTGGTCATGCTCGCCAGCTACCACGGTCACCGCGACGCGGTCGCGGTACTGCTGGTACGCGGCGCCGACCCCAACCGCGCCAACGACAAGGGCCAGACACCGCTGGCGGGCGCCGTGTTCAAAGGCGAGGACGAGATCGTCCGCCTGCTCGTCGCCGCGGGAGCCGATCCGGACGCGGGCACACCGTCGGCGAGGGACGCGGCGACCATGTTCGGCAAGACTGAGCTACTCGACGCGCTCGACTGAGCCGGGCGGAATTTCCACGGCCGGCCCGAGGTTGGCCGTGGAGCAACCGCGACCGGACAGGAACGAGATGAGCGACTTCAACGCACAGGTGATCGAGGAATTCCGCGCCAACGGCGGGCGCGTCGGCGGCATGTTCGAGGGCAGGACCAACATGGTGCTGATCACCACCACCGGCGCCAAGTCCGGACGGCAGATCACCAATCCCCTGGTCTATCTGCCCGACGGCGACCGGATGGTGCTCGTCGCGTCCAACGGCGGCGCCGATCGCCATCCCGCCTGGTATCACAACCTGCGGGCGACGCCGGAGCTCACCATCGAGGTCGGCACCGAAAAGTTCCGCGCCGCCGCCGAGTTCGTCACCGGACCCGAACGCGACGAACTCTACGACCGGATGGTGGAGCTCATGCCCGCCTTCGGCGAGTACCGCCGCAAGACCACCCGCGTTATCCCGATAGTCGGCGTCCGGCGCAGCGCGGCCTGACCCGGCTCAGCCGCGCCGCCGCACCTCCGACACGGCCTTGCGCGCCGCCACCAGCACCGGATCCCACACCGGCGAGTAGGGCGGCGCGTAGCCGAGATCGAGGGCGGTCATCTCTTCGACGGTCATCCGGGCGGTGAGCGCGACCGCGGCGATGTCGACCCGCTTGCCCGCACCCTCGCGGCCGACGATCTGCACGCCGAGCAATCGCCCGGTGCGGCGTTCGGCCAGCATCTTCACGGTCATCGGCGCGGCGTCGGGGTAGTAGCCCGCGCGGCTGGTCGACTCGACGGTGACGGTCACGTACTGCAATCCCGCCGCCCGCGCGTCCTTTTCGCGCAGCCCGGTCCTGGCCACCTCGAGATCGCAGACCTTGCTGACAGCGGTGCCGACCACGCCGGGGAAGGTCGCGTATCCCCCGCCGATGCTCGCGCCGATGATCTGGCCGTGCTTGTTCGCGTGGGTGCCGAGCGGGATGTGGCGGCTGCGGCCGGAGATCAGGTCGAGCACCTCCACGCAGTCGCCGCCCGCCCAGATGTTCTCGTGGCCGCGCACCCGCATCGACAGATCGGTGAGCAGCCCGCCGTGCTCGCCGAGCGGCAGACCCGCCACGCGAGCCAGCGTGGTCTCGGGCCGCACGCCGATGCCGAGCACCACCACGTCGGCGGGATAGTCGCCCTCGGCGGTGGCGACGGCGCGGACGCGGCCCGCCTCGTCGGTCCGGATCGCGGTGACCTCCGCTTCGCCGACGATCTCGATGCCCAACCCGCACATGGCCGTTCGGACCAGCGCGCCCATGTCCGGATCCAGCGTCGACATCGGTTCGGCGCCGCGATCGAGCACCGTCACCTCGTACCCGCGATGGATCAGCGCCTCCGCCATCTCCACGCCGATGTAGCCCGCCCCGACCACGACGGCCCGCTTGCCCTCGATGGAGGTGAGCGTGTCGATCAGCGCCTGCCCGTCGTCGAGGGTCTGCACACCGTGCACACCGGCGGCGTCGATGCCGGGCAGCGCGGGACGGATCGGGCGTGCGCCGGTGGCGATCACGAGTTTGTCGTAGCCGGTCCACGATTCGTCGCCGGACCCGAGGTCACGGACGCGAACCCGTCGCTCGGCCACATCGATCTCGAGCACCTCGGTGTGCAGGCGCAGATCGATATCGCGGGCGCGATGTTCGGCGGCGGTGCGCGCGATGAGGGCGTCGCGTTCGGCGACCAGACCGCCCACCCAGTACGGGATCCCGCACGCGGAATAGGAGGTGAAGCCGCCGCGCTCGAACACGACGATCTCCAGCTCGCGCGGACCGGCCATGCGGCGGGCCTGGGAGGCCGCCGACATACCTGTCGCGTCCGCGCCGATGACGACCAGACGTTCGCTCATGCCTGCGCCTCGCTGACGCTCGGCTCGGGCATGCGCGAAGCGCGCTGGCACATGGTTCGCTCACTCCGTTCGCTCACTACGGTCACGCTACGTGGCGGGCCGCCGCGGCTTGCGGGCCGGATACGGGTGCGATAGGTTGCCCGTCGCTGGGGGCGGGGTCGTCCGCGGGACGGCCGCCGCCGGGGGTCGCCGCGGGTCGTCCGGATTCGCCCGGACGAAACAGGGGTGAAGGTCGATGGACGGCGCACGGGTACTGCTCGCGGGCGTGGGAATCCCGCTGCTGGTGTTCGCCGCGGTCGCTTTCGTTTTGGCCGCGAGCTGGCGGCTGGCGAATCCGCTTGCCGCGCACACCGATCCGGCTGCGCGCTGGGACCGCAGACTCGTCGATCTCGGTCTGGTGCTTGCGGCGGTGGGCATCGTCGCCTCCGTCGCGGGATTGGTTCCGGTGCGTTCTCCCGGCGGCGGCGAGCCGGACGGTCCGTGCCCGGTCCCGGCGGCGAAGCTCGGCTGGGAACACCGGACCACCGATGAGTGCGCGCGTGCGGGTGGCGATCCGGCCCGCTGAGCCGAATGCCGGTTTACGCCGCGGTCATCCGTTTGCACTGTGAACGACCCGGGTTTACTTCACACTGAGCTTCTGGCAAACGCTGTATGAGGGCAGCGTTTTCACTTCGGGAGCGATCATGACCGAAACCCCGTCTGACGACGAACGCAGGCTCGCCGAACTCGGTTACAAACAGGATCTCGCGCGATCCTGGTCCGGATTCTCCAACTTCGCCATCAGTTTCACCATCGTGTCCATTCTGACCGGCGGATTGGCCAGTTACGGTATCGGATTGGCGAACGGCGGCCCGATCACCATGGCCTGGGGATGGCCGCTGGTGTCGATCATGGTGCTGTTCGTCGGTCTGGCCATGGCCGAACTGGCCTCGGCCTACCCCACCTCCGGCGGCCTGTACTGGTGGGCCGCGGAATTGGGTGGCCCGGTGTGGGGGTGGTTCACCGGCTGGTTCAATCTGATCGGCCAGATCGCGGTGACCGCCGCCATCGATTACGGCGCCGCGATCTTCACCACCGTCGTGTTGAACGTGATCGGCATCGATATCGGCACCGACCGTACGGCGATCTTCCTGGTCTTCGCGGTGATCCTGGTGCTGCACGCGGTGCTGAACGCGGTCGGCCCGCACCTGTCGGCGGTGATCAACAATATCTCGGCGTGGTGGCACGTCGGCGGCGTCGCGATCTTCGTACTGGTGCTCGGTTTCGGCGCGAAGAACCATCAGAGCGCCGGTTTCGTGTTCACCGAGACCGTGGACAACAGCGCCGTCGGCTTCGGCGGCGTCGCGTTCAGTTTCCTGCTCGGCCTGCTGCACGCGCAGTACACGTTCACCGGCTACGACGCCTCCGCGCACATGTCCGAGGAAACCCACGACGCGGCGCGCGCGGCGGCGAAGGGCATCATCAACACCATTCTGGTCTCCGCGGTCGCGGGCTATCTGCTCATCATGGCCGTCACCTTCGCCATTCCGAATCTGAACGACGCGCTGGATCCGGCGCAGAACAGCGGCTATCCGGTGATCTACATTCTGGAGAATTCGCTCGACTCGTTCTGGTCGGGTCTGCTGCTGATCATCGCGGCCGTCGCGCAACTGTTCTGCGGATACGCCTCGGTGACTTCCGCCTCGCGGATGCTGTTCGCGTTCTCCCGCGACGGCGCGGTGCCGGGTTCGGCCTACTGGTCGACGCTCTCGGCGAAGAAGGTGCCGGTGCACGCGGTGCTGTTCATCTCGTTCTTCGCGTTCGTCTTGCTGATTCCCTCGATGCTGGTGCCCGCGGCGAACGCGCCGACGGCCTACGCCGCGGCGACCTCGGTGGCCACCATCGGCCTCTACATCGCCTACGGGATTCCGATTCTGCTGCGACAGCGGCACGGTGCGCGATTCCAGACCGGCCCGTGGCAGCTCGGGACGTGGTATCGGCCCGTCGGGATCGTCGCGTTGCTCTGGATCGCGGCGATCAGTGTGCTGTTCATCCTGCCCACCGACGACCGAGGTTATCCGTGGAACAGCGAATTCACGTGGACCACGGTGAATTACGCGCCACTGACCTTGGTCGGCGTGGTCGGCGCGATCGCCATCTGGTGGTTCGCCTCGGCCCGCCGCTGGTTCACCGGGCCCAAGCGCACGGTCGGTGAACCCACCGATCCGACCGGCGACGCGGCACCCGTCGTCGCCTGACGCGCGGCGGCGCGGGTCGCACCCGCGCCGCCGTCGCCGATCGTCGGCCACACTGGATGAGACACAATCTTGACGTCGATTCTGTTTACTTAGAACCGACTTGTCGGTATTTTCGCAGCTGTGCCGCGTGCGGGATGGGTGCAGCTGGCGACCGATCAGCGGTTGTCCGATCACCTCGCGTTGGGCGTGTTGACCAGGGTTTTCACCCCCGAGGTGGTCGACGAGGTGCTGATCGAGCGCGGACGGGTCGAGCGCCGGAACCGATTGCTGCCCGCTCGGGTGGTGGTCTACTACGTGCTCGCGCTGGCGCTGTTCCCGTCCTGCTCATACGAGGACGTGATGCGCAAGCTCGTGTCCGGGCTCGAGTGGGCGTCCATATGGCCCCACCAGTCGACGATCCCGACGAAGGCTGCCCTGTTCCAGGCCCGTAAGCGCCTCGGCTCGGAACCGCTGCGCGCGGTGTACGAGAAGGTGGCGGTGCCGCTGTCCGAGGCGCGGGTTCCGGGAAGTTCCTACCGGTCCTGGCGGCTGATGAGCATCCACGAATCAACCATGGACGCGCCCGCCAGTAACGCGAATATCGAGCACTTCGGACGGCCGCCGTCTTTTCGGGATGGCCGGGGCGGGACGTTCCCTCGGGTGCGGGTCCTCGGGCTGGTCGAGTGCGGTTCGCACGCGATCGTCGATGTCGCGCTGGGAACCTGCGAGCATCGCGTGCAGGCCCTGGCCGAATCGGTGGTGCGATCGCTGCGCCCGGGAATGCTGCTGCTGGCCGACCGCGCCTTCTTCGGTGACCGCCTGTGGGACCTGTGCTGGTCCTCCGGCGCGGACCTGCTGTGGCGAATGCCGTCCGATTCTGTACTTCCTGTCGAAAAACGTTATCCAGATGGATCTTTCGCTTCCCATGTGTATCCCGGAACGAGGACGCGCCACGACGACATCGACGGGATCGCCGTGCGCGTCATCAAGGTCGCGGGCACCACGGCCGACGCCGACGAGGAGCGAATTCACCGACTGCTGACCACCATCACCGATCCCGAGACGGCACCCGCGAACGAGCTGGCCCGGTTGTATGCGCAGCGACAGGAGATCGAGACCGCGTTCGACAGGCTCGAGACCGACCAGCACGGCCGCGGTGGGGTGTTGCGGTCGAAGACGCCCGACGGCGTGATCCAGGAGGTCTACGGCCACCTGTGCGTCCACTACGCGATCTGCAGCCTGATGCGTTCGGCGGCAACCGATTCCGGTGACGACCCAGCCGGGCTGTCATTCGGTAGCCCCCTTCCGGGAAGCTCGCCGCACCGCAGCGCCGATTAAGTAAACAGACCTCTCGTGATGCCAGTTGCACATGCTGTGTGCGCCGTGTCACAGTTCCTCCGCCAAATCGTTACCGATCGGTAACCGAGAGTGTCTGATGCAGGAGTTTTACATGGTCAAGGACGTTCGCACGCGGATCGCTGCTGCGTTCGCTACGGCAATCACCGCGGGTCTCGCCCTCGCTGCGGCCGCCCCGGCCCAGGCCGCTCCGAGCCTGAGCCCCTACGTCGCCATGGGCGACAGCTACAGCGCGGGATCGGGGATCCTTCCGACCGATCCCACCGTCACCCCGGTGTGCGCGCGGACCACCCGCAATTACCCGAACCTCATCGCCGATGCCCTCGGCATCGAGGCGTTCACCGACGTCACTTGCGCCAACGCCAAGACCCAGGACTTCTACGGGAAGCAATATCCCAGCTTGATCCCGCAGCTCGATGCCGTCACCAAGGACACCAAGCTCGTCACCCTGACCATCGGCGGAAACAACAACGACACCCTGATCAAGGTGATCTCCTCCTGCATCACCGCAGGGACCGGGACCGCCGGCTTCGGCAACCCCTGCGAGACCCTTTACGGCGACAAGTTCACCAACGACATCCTGAACAAGACCTACCCCGACGTGAAGAAGGCGCTCGTGGACATCCACGCCAAGGCGCCGTCCGCGAAGGTCGTCATTCTGGCGTACCCCCAGGTCATGCCCGCGGACAACAGCAACTGCTTCCTGACGATGCCGATCGCCAAGGGCGACGTCCCCTACATCAACAACATCGAGGACACCCTCAACGGTGTCGTCAAGCGCGCCGCCGACGAGACGGGCACCACCTTCGTCAGCATGCAGAATTCCGTCGGCCACGACGCCTGCAAGCCCATCGGCACCCGCTGGGTCGAACCCGCCGTGTGGGGTACGAACTTCGTGCCGATCCACCCGAACGCGCTCGGCATGCAGAAGATGGCCGAACAGGCATTGGCCGCGATCGGCGGCTGACAAGACCGCGCCGCCGTTGCCAATTGTTAGCGATTCGACGAGCGAACTTTCCGCAGCGCTAAGGATCGCGTAAAAGTTTGTGGCTCCGTGTATTTCACATATTCGCCAGGGTGCATCGGCGGCGCGGCGCGGCTAGTTTGGTTGGGTGAGTTACGAGTACGTCGTCGTACCCGCGGGGGTCGTCGCATCGGCGGTCGAAGTGCCGTCCTATTTCCGGTCACAACAGGGGCGGCCCGTCGACGACGATCTACGGATCGTCGTGCTCGCCGGGTTGGTGGCGTGGAATGCGGCGATCCCGGCCGCGCGGCGGCACGCCGCCATACGGATCGAGGCGGCGGGCGCCGCGGTCCGTGTCACCGCCGCCGACGATCTGGATCGTCGGCGGAGCAGGGGGTCGGCGGTGGACTACGCGGCAGGTCCGGTCCGGCAGCTGCTCGAGGATCTGATCACGGGTTTCGACTACGAGCTGTACGACGGGCTCCAGCGCACCCTCACTCCGGCGCCGGAATTCCGCGTCGTCGATGTCGATATCGGCGGCGAACGCAACTATCGCTCGATGACGAAAAGCCAAGTGTTCTCGTGGATTCCGAAGCTCGCCGAACTCGCTTCGACGCCGTTTCTGATCGCCAGCCGCACCGCCGACCGGGAGACTTTCATCCAGACCTACCGTGACGCGCCGACCAGTTACACCCTGGAAATCCACGACAGCGCCCACACCGACCATTTCTTCGCCGCGGTGTTCTCCGATCCACGCCTTGTCGCGCAGCTGATCTGGGAATGGGCCAACGACGATTGGTCGACGCTGGACCGCGTGGAGTGGATTCGGGAAGGGAAATAGACCGGAATCAGGAGTGGCCGGGCAGCACGCAGGCGGTGTCCAGGCCGAGTACGTGATTCAGCCGCCCGAACGCGAGCCAGGAACCGATGCTCATGCTGAGCTCCACGATTTCGGTCTGGCTGTAGTGAGCCTTCATCCGCACCCAGAATTCCTCGTCCAGATTGTGGTGGTCGGTAGCGTAGCGTTCGGCGTACTCGGCGGCCAGGCGGGTGCGGTCGTCGAAAGCGTCGGTGGTGCGCCAGTCGGTCACCGCGTCGGCGAATTCCTCCTCGACCTTGACGCCGTCGCGCTCGGTGCGCCAGTCCAGACAGAAGATGCACCCGTTGATCTGGGCGATGCGCAGCCGGGCCGCCTCGAACTCGCGCAGGCCCAGCGTGCTGTGCTCGTATACCGCGAGCGAGAAGCCGGACGCGGCGATGCCGATGCCGGGGACCATCTCGCCCCACACGTAGCCGATGGGATCCTTGCCCTCGGGGATGTCGACGATCATGGGTGTTTCCTTCCGAGTTTGCCGACCGCTGGGCGCAGCGGGACGTCGAGTGCGTCGTAGAGTCCTGGTTCCGCGGCGACGAGCCAGTCGATCGCGCCGACCAGCCTGCCCACCGCGGTGGCGTTGCCTCCTGCGGAGCGATTGCCGCCCTCGTCGGCGGCCTCGACCGTCACCTCGATGCGCGGGCGGCCCTCGATGATCACCCGGTGGGCGCCGTCGCCGTCGGGCGGCGCGGGCCAGTCGGGTGCGCAGGAGGCGTGGATGCGGGTCACGTGCTCGATGACGATGCGCGGTTCGCCGCCGACGATGCCCTGCACTTCGAAACGCACCGCGCCCTGGGTGCCCTCCGCGAACTCGCCCATCTTCGCCGTCTGCACGGTGGTCTCCAGCGCGCGCCGGTCCAGGGTCTCGCGGATCTCGTCGAGTTCCACTCCGAGAGCGCGGGCCATCAGCCGAATCTGCCCGCCCCACACCATGGTCGGCACCGTCGGGGCGAGCATCGGCGGCTGGTAGTCCATCGGCTGGCCCATGCCGACGAGGTAGCGGACCGAGTCGGGCTGGTCGTAGGTGGTGTAGTCGAAGATCTCCTGGCAGCGCACCACGTCCACCGTGCTCGCGAGTCCGCTGACCAGCAGAGGCAGCACGTCGTTGCCCCAGCCGGGGTCGACGCCCGAGACGAACAGCGACCCGCCGCCCTCGGTGATGGCGGCCAGCACCGGATCGCGCAATTCCGTTGGCGCGCTGCGCGGGTCGTAGAGGGCGTAGAGCGCCGGGGTGACGACGACAGCGCCCGCGCGGATGGCACGCACGATGTCGGCGAGGGCGTCGCCGGGCCGAACGTCGCCCGAGGCGGCGTAGACGACTGCGCGGGGGCGGCCGGCGAGCACCGCATCGATGTCGTCGGTGGCGGTGACGGCCAGTTCGCGGTCGAGATCGGCGAGCGCGCCCGCGTCGCGCCCGACCTTGGCGGGATCGTGGACGAGCACGCCGGACAGTTCCAGCGCCGGGTGGGCGTCGACGGCACGAATGGCGGCGCGGCCGACATTGCCGGTGCCCCAGACGATCGTGGGGATCATCGCGCGAGCGTAGCAAGCGCTTGGTTCGGTGTCCGCCGGTTCGCGAGATCGAGCTCACTTTCGGTGGGCGGGATCGGTGTGCTTGGGGTACCGTGAGGACCATCAAGCGCCCGATGATGGCGCGTCAGCCGCTCGGCATCTTCGAAATCGGAAGAACATTATCTGCAACCCGAGGTTACATGTAACCTGAAGTTACACGCACTTCTCTCGTATCGCGCCCGGTTTCGGGAAGGATCCGGCGCCGCGTGCCACGCCGCGAAATCGCCTCCGGAGCGGGCAAAGAACTCATCTTCGTAACAGTCCTGCGCGCGAGGGCCGATCGGCGCCGGATTGGGCCGCCGACGGTGGTCTCGGCTAGTACGGTATAGCCCGCCGTGAGGCGCAGATGAGGACGAGCATCCGGCGGAAAGGCGGGACGCCAGCACATGAACGAGCCGTATTCGCAGTGGCATGCCCAGAATTCGGCCACCGACCCACCTCTCGCCGCGCGCTATCGGAGCGCCGATCCGATTCGCTGGAACGGCAGCATGGTCTACCCGATGTACACCGAGCGGTTCGGGCACGCCACCACCCTGCTCAGCATGACGCTGCTGTCCGCGGCGCCGCCCGCCGGACTGCGCGGCCACGGCATGGGCCTTTCCGTGATCGACGGGTACATCGACCTCGAAGGGCGCAAGCTCGAAGGCATCGACCTGTGGAGCGACGCGCTTGCCCGCGGCACCACCGTGACGCTCGTGCCGACCGGACCCGACGCGCTGTTCACGCTCACGCCGGTCTGGGTGGACCGCTCCGGCGTGCAGCGCTCGTGGATGGGCAACTACGGCATCCTCGTCGAAGACACCCCGGACGGCCGGATCGCGCTGTGGTGCAGCGTCGGCGAGGGGCCGCCCAACTTCGCCAATTTGGTCGTCGGTCTGGGTACCACGGCCGCCCCCGTTGTCGAAACACCGAAAGAACCTGTGGCAGAAACAATTACGAACACCGAAATGCCGGCCGCCGTGACTCCGAGCTCCGTGCCGTATCCCAACGGCACGCCGGCCGGATACGCCGCGACGTCGTCCTCCGCGACCACCACGCCGAGGAGAACCATCGCCGCACCAGCGCACGTCGAGGACATGGAAAACACTGCGACAAACCGGCATTCGCCGACGGCCGTACCGGAAACACCCGGGTCCACCGTGGCCACGGCCGATCCGCTCGGCGACTCCGACGAGCGCCGACTGCCCACCGAACGCGGAGCCGAGACCGGATATCGCGGCGCGCTCTACGATCTCGGGGTCGCCATGTTCGGCCGCGGCGAGGAAGACCAGGCGTGCGGACTCTGGGCGCAGGCGGCCCAGGCCGGGCATCCCGGCGCGGGCTACGATCTCGGCGTCGTGCTGTTCCGGCGCGGTGATCTCGTCGCGGCCGAAGGCTGGTGGCGCACATCCGCCGAACTGCGGGACCTGCGCGCGATGGCCGGGCTCGCCGAACTGCTCGACCGGCGAGGGGATCATGCGGAAGCCCGAATGTGGCGCGCCCGCGCGGCCGAAGAGCGAGCCGCCGAAGCCGGTCAGGCCGTCGGCCCCTACTGAACCGCGCTCGGCTCGTCCCTTTCCCGCAACTCCTCTCGCACCCGCATCAGCGCGAAACCGAGCAGGTTGGCTCCACGCCAGCGCGTCGGCTCCGCGAAATCGGGGTGATCGGCGGCCAACCCGATTCCCCAGATCCGGTCCACCGGGCTGGCCTCGACGAGCACGCGGTCGCGGGTGCCGAGCAGGAATCGGCGCAGATCGTCGTTGCTGCCGAACTTCGCCAGATTTCCGGCGACGACGATCTCGAAACGCTCGGCTTCCCAGCGCTTCTCGTCGAAGCCGTGCACCAGGCGGCCCAGGTCCTTCGCCTGCTTGGGGTGCTCGACGGTGAGCACTCTCGCCGCGGTCTCGGCGTCGCCGAACAGCAGCGCCTTGCGCCACATCATGTAGTGCTCGGCCGTCGGGAACAATGCGCCGTGCGCCTCGAACGGCGCGGGCCACCACTGACTGAAGCAGCCCTTGCCGACACTGCCGTCGGCCTGCGGACGATGGCCCCAGAACGGCAGATACTTCACGGCGCCACCCGCCGCTTTGAAACGGATCAGATCCTCGACCGAACGCATGGCCGCGAGTCTGCCCGACCGGCACGGCCAACGCCTCCGATTAATCGAGACCCGGGGCGCCGGAAAAAGAAGTGGCATCGGGTCCGGGCGGCTCGGTAGGTTGGCGGCCATGGGAGGTCCAGGCATCAACGGAGCGTGCGCGGTCGGCGCGTACTTCATCCGGCTGCGCGCGGAGGCCTGGGCCTTGCCAGCGGACCGCACCGCTCCGGTATCACTCTGATCCGGCTCTCTCGGCGCTGATCGCGCCGCCCGACGACCGCACTCGGCGGTCTGTCGCATGTGCCCTGGCATGGGTCCGGGCGAATCACCTTTTCCTGATTCGGCCACTCCGTTCGGAGGACACCCATGTCCCGCAATCGTTCCCTGCCGCGCGCCCGCGACGCGCGCGACCACCCCGGCATCGGCCCGCGCAAGCGGCTGAGCCAGAACTTCCTCGCCGACGCGGGCACCGCGCGCCTGCTGGTGCGCGCGTCGGGTATCGGCGCCGAAGACCTCGTGCTCGAGATCGGCCCCGGCTCGGGCATGTTGACCCGTCAGCTGGCCGACGCGGCCGGTCGCGTGCTGGCCTACGAGATCGACCCGCACTATGCGGCGCTGCTGCGCAAGCGTTACACGGGCGACGCCAGGGTCCGCTGTTTCCAGGCGGATTTCCGGGCGGTGACCGCGCCGCGTGAGCCGTTCGCGGTCGTCGCCAACATCCCGTTCGCCAGCACAACCGACATCGTTCGCTGGTGTCTGGCCGCGCGACACCTGACCTCGGCCACCCTGCTGACCCAGCGGGAATTCGCGCGCAAGCACTCCGGCGGCTACGGACGCTGGAGCAAGCTGACGATCACGCACTGGCCGATCACCGAGTTCGCGCTCGGCCCGCGCGTGGACCGCACGTGCTTCCGGCCGGTGCCGCGGGTGGACTCGGCGGTGCTGCATCTGCGCAACCGGCCGCGACCGCTGCTCGGGCCTGGCGCGCTGCGGGAGTATCGGCGGCTGGTCGAGCTGGGCTTCTCCGGCGTCGGCGGCTCGCTGGCCGCGTCCCTGGCGACCGAGTTCCCGTCCCGGCGGGTGCGTGCGGCGTGCCGGACCGCGGGCGTGCCGGTCGACGAACCGGTGGGAACCGTCGATCCGGCGCGGTGGATCGACCTCCATCGGGCGCTGTTGTGACGCACGTGCGGTGGTCGGTCGCCATCCGTTGCCGCGAACCGGCTGTTCGCCAGTCGCCCGGCCGCGCGACGTTGCCGGATCGGCGTCCTGCACACGGCAGGTTTTCCGGAGGACCGGCCCTCGGTTCACCGATCTCGTTCCAGAATGCGCGGGTCGCCGCCCCGGCGCGGCGATAGTATGCGGAGATGGCGCACCCCGCTACACCCGTACCGGGGGCGGCGGTCGCGGGGGGCTCGTCGCCCGCCGTGGCGGGGCGCGGCACCGGTGTCGCCGAGGTGGTGGCCCGGTTCGCGGAGGCGTGGCGGGACGGGCCGACGCCGCCGGACCTGCCCGCCTTCCTGCCCGACTCTCCCGCCATCCGCCGGGTGTCGCTGATCGAGCTGATCAAGGTCGATCTGGTGAACCGGTGGTCGCGCAACACCGAACCCAAGCGCCTCGCGGAGTACGTCGCGGAACTGCCCGAGCTGAGCACCTGGCCGTTGCCGCCCGACCTCATCTACGAGGAGTTCCACGTGCGCAGGAACGCGGGCAGCTCGGTGCAGGTCGGTGAGTACACCTCGGCGTATCCGGCTCAGGCCCAGGAGCTTTCGGAGATGCTGGCGACCGACGACTATCACAGCACGATGATGACGGCCGCCACCGAACCGGTGGGCCTCGACGACATCGACGTCGGCCAGCGCATCGACGACTTCGACCTGATGACCAGCCTCGGCCGCGGCGCCTTCGCCAAGGTGTTCCTGGCCAGGCAACGGTCCATGCAGCGGTTGGTCGCGTTGAAGATCTCGCAGAACAAGGGCACGGAGCCGCAGACCTTGGCCCAGCTCGACCACGAGTACATCGTGCGGGTCTTCGATCAACGGGTGCTGCCTTCCCGCCGGTTGCGCCTGCTCTACATGCAGTACGTGCCGGGCGGCACACTGTATTCGGTGCTGGAGCGGGTGCGCGTGACGCCGCCCGCCGAACGCAGCGGCGCGATGATGCTGGAGGTCATCGACGCGGTGCTGGCGGCGAAGGGCGAGATCACTCCGGTCGAGTCGTCGGTGCGCGCCGAACTGGCCACGTTGTCGTGGCCGGAGACCATCGCCTGGCTCGGCCGCAGGCTGGCCGAGGCGCTCGACTACGCGGGCCGGAGCGGAGTACTGCACCGCGACATCAAACCCGCCAACGTCCTGCTGACCGCGGAGGGGATTCCGAAGCTCGCCGATTTCAACATCAGCTTCAGCGGCAACGTCTCCGGCGCCAGCCCGGTGGCCTATTTCGGCGGATCGCTGGCGTACATGTCGCCGGAGCAGCTGGCGGCGGTGCATCCCGACATGTCCACCACGGCGGCCGATCTCGATACCCGCAGCGATCTGTACTCGCTCGCCGTGGTGTTGTGGGAGCTGTTGACCGGAAGCAAGCCCTTCCACGACGAGTCGGTGACCGGAGGCGACCGCACCACCCTGGACGGCATGCTGGGCCGCCGCGCCGCGGGCCCGGACGCGCTGCCCTACGAGGATCTGCCGCCGGATTGCCCGGCCGCGCTGCGCCGCGCACTGGTGCGGGCGCTCGAACCCGATCCCGACCGCCGCTGGGCGACCGGCGCGGACATGGCCCAGCAGTTCGACGTCTGCCTGGACGCCCGCGCCCGCGACCTGGTCGATCCGCCGCCCGGCAGCTGGCGACTGCGGGCCCGGCTGTGGATCGTTCCGGTCATGGCCGTCGCCATCGGTATCCCGAACTCGTTCGCCATCTTCTACAGCTACCAGCACAACCGGACGCTGATCATCGACAAGATGGACGAACAAGCCCAGCGGCAATTCGGCGAGATCGCGCCGAACGTCTACGGCCTGTGCTTCCTGATCGGCTTCATCGTCACCAATGTGCTGATCGCCGGGCCCATGTTCATCGCCTTCGGGCTGCACCGCGGGCGCGAGTACGACGCGGCCCGGCTCGCCAAGGCGCGCTCGGACACCTTGCGACTCGCGCAGCGCAACGTGCTGACCTGCTTCGGGCTGTGGGCGTTGTCCGGCATCGTCGTGCCGGTGACGGTGCAGGCTTCGGGCAGTCGACTCACCACAGACGCCTACCTGCACTTCTTCGTCACCCAGATCGTGTGCGGCGCGATCGCGATGGCCTACCCGTACTTCCTGGTCAGCTTCTACGCGGTGCGCAGCCTGTATCCGATGTTCCTGCCGCACGGCGGTCTCGGCCGCGCGGACGCCGACCAGCTCGAGACGCTGGACCGGCGCAGCAACTACTTCCTCGCCCTCGCCGCCGCGGTGCCGCTGCTCGGTGTCGCGGGCGCGACCTTCATTCCCGCCGAGGACATTCCGTCGGTCATCGTGGCGCTGCGGGTGCTGTGCGTCGGCAGCGCCGCGGCCTTCGTCGGCGTGTACTGGTTGTTCCGGATGCTGGAGAAGGATCTGGTGGCGTTGCAGCGCATCGTCCCGCGGTGATCAGCCGGGCTGCACCAGGGCGCGCTTGAGGATCTTGCCGGTGGCGTTGCGCGGCAGGGCGTCGAGGAAGGTCACGTCGCGCGGCACGGAGAACCGGCTGAGCCGATGCCGGATGTAGTCGCGCACCATGTCGCGGTCGAGCCGGGAACCCTCGCGGGTCACCACGAACGCGGCGAGGCGCTGGCCGAACTCCCGGTCGGGCACGCCGACCACGGCCACCTCGCTGACCTGTGGGAGGCGCAGCAGCGCCTCCTCCACCGGGCGCGGGAAGACGTTCTCGCCGCCGGAGATGATCATCTCGTCGTCGCGGCCCGCGACGTACACCAGACCGTCCGCGTCGACGTACCCGAGATCGCCGGTGTCGAGCATGCCGCCGGATTCGGTGGGCGGCGCGGCATCGGTGTAGCCGTCGAAGAGCATGTGGTTGTTGACGAAGATGCGTCCGGTCACCCCGCGCGGCACCGGGCGCAGATCCGGGTCCAGCACCGCGACTTTCGTGCCGAGCGGCGGGCGGCCCGCGGTGGTCGGCGCGGCGCGCAGATCGGCGGGGTCGGCGATGGTCGCCCAGGACACTTCGGTGGAGCCGTAGATGTTGTAGAGGACGTCGCCGAAGGTGTCCATGAACCGCAGCACGGCCGAACCCGCGAGCGGCGCACCGCAACTGGCCACGATCCGCAGGCTCGAGGTGTCGTAGCGGGCCTTGACGTGTGCGGGCAGGTCCAGGATGCGGTTCACCATCACCGGCACCACGACCATCGCGCTGACGCGGTATTCGTCGATCAGGCGCAGGCATTCCTCGGCGTCGAAGCGTTCGGTGAGCAGCACGCTCGCCCGGATCGGCGTGCTGATCTGCAGCGCGGCCAGACCCCAGGTGTGAAACAGCGGCGCCGGGATGAGCATCGTCTCGTCCATCCGGAACGGGATGCGCGAGAGCAGGGCGGCGACGGTGCCGAAACCCTTGGGCTGCGGGCGGCGTGCGCTCTTCGGCGCGCCACTGGTGCCCGAGGTGAGCACGATCAGTCGTCCCGGCTGCGCGGGTCTGGTGAACGGCGGGGTGTCCCACGCGACCAGGTCGTCGACCGTCGCCGGGCCGCCCTGATACGGGTCCGAGGTCGAGTAGCGTGGCAGCTCCGGTGCCACCGACCGCAGCAGCGGATCGAACTCGTCGTCGCGGAATATCGCGGCGAGTTCGTGCTTTTCGACCAGGTCGCGGATCTGGCGCGCCGAGAGTCCGGTGTTGATCAGCAGGGCGTCGATGCCGACCTTGCCCGCGGCGACCATGCACTCGACCATCGCGGCGCTGTTGCGGCAGAGCACGCCGATCGCGCTGCCCTCCCCCATCCCCAGCGCCACCAGCGCACCGGCGAGCCGATGGGTGCGGCTGTGCACCTCGGTGAAGCTGTAGGTGGTGTGCGCGTCGACGAGAGCGGGTCGATTGGGGGTGTAGGCCGCGGCGGCCGCGTAGCCGCCCGCGAGCGTGAAGCCCCACTTGGCCAGTCCGCCCAGCTGTTTCAGACCGCGGTCGGGCCGGTAACTGCGCACGACGCCGGTGCTGAGCAGCTGTCTGGCGATGCCGACCTGCAAGCGCGCCACGGAGTCCTCGCCGTTGACCAGCACTGAGGTCGGCGCAGCGCGCACCACGTCGGCGATCCGGTCCATGCCCGCCTTGGTCCAGGCGATCACCTGCGACTTGTCGAACGCGGCGATGCTCGGATGTACCCGTCCCACACCGACATAGGTCACCGTGACCCGGGTGTGCCGCGTGTCGCCGCGCAGCCGCACCGAGGCGAATCCGCCCGCGCCGGGACACTGCAATTCGAGAACTTCGCGCTTCCGCGCGACAACGAGATGAATGGGCGGTACGGTGATGTCGATGTCGGGTCCACCGGCGCGGATTATCAGAACCGTTTGCGTTTCTGAT
The DNA here is from genome assembly GCF_057708325.1 of Nocardia sp. bgisy134. NCBI lineage: Bacteria > Bacillati > Actinomycetota > Actinomycetes > Mycobacteriales > Nocardiaceae > Nocardia > Nocardia sp. bgisy134. The sequence goes on along the minus strand of NZ_JBYIRW010000004.1, from coordinate 110,106 downwards.
GTTTCGGCGCGCTCACACGATCCGACCCCCTGAAACATTCGCGAGTAGGTCTGCGTCTCGGTGAGCAGATCCCACATCGCCGTGCGGTCGACCGCGTACTCGGCATCAACGGTGATGACATCGGTAACCAACTGTGTGCATTTCTCTCCGGCCCATCCGCGTGCGCGGATCGGCGTGGTCACGTATTTGTACCGACAGGTAACAGTTAGGTCAAGGCCCGGTGTTGCGCCAGGGACGTGCCGGTGACTTTTCGGTCAAATGTCCAAATTTGGGAATCCGTCCCGTATTTCGTGCGGACCTGCACAATGTGATCGAGAAAAGCTTCGCGGCCGCGCCAGGTCGACGGGGCCGCACGACGGGAGAACGATGACCGCCAGAGCCGACCTGGAGCGCGAATTGGGCGGACCGCTAGCGGCCCTCGATCTGCTGACCGATCAGGAGATCGGAGACTTGGCCGCAGCGGTCGACGCCGCGCTGCGCACCGAGACCGCCACTCTCGCCGACTCCGTCGACGCGATCGTGGGCGCCTTGCCGTGGCCGCTGCGCACGGCGGCGAAGAAGATCATGTTCGGAAACCGGCTCGGCTGATGAGCGACCTGGTCATCAGGGCCCAGATCGTCCTGCTCGCCCGCACCCTGCACGTCCCCGCCGAGCGCCTCGCACACCTCGAGAAACTCGGCGCCGCACGGCTACACGAACTGCAACAGCGCGTCGCGAGCCGGATCTTCGACGAACACGCGGCCACCTTCCGGCGCCTCGCCATGCTGGTTCCGGTGATTCCGCTGAGCATCTCGCTGCCGTTGGTCCGGCGCGTGGTGCCGCCGACGATGGCGGGGCGCGCCGCGGGCGCGGTCGGCGTCCAGCATCCGAAGAAAGCCGCCGAGGCACTCGCCATGCTCGACGTCTCCTACGCCGCGGACTGCGTGCCGTACGTGGATCCGCGCACGGTCGGCGCGCTGGCCGACGTCGCGCCGCCAGGGCCGGTCGTCGCCATCACCAACGAGCTGCTGCGCCGCGGCGACTACGTCACCGCCGGTCCGTTCCTCGCCTATGCCACACCGACTCTCATCCGCGCCGTGGAAGCCGGGGTGACCGACGACGAGGGCATGATCCGGTCGGCCGCCTACGCCTATTCGGGCGCGAACATCAGCGCCATCATCCGGCACATGTTGCACGGTCCCACCCAACGAATCCCGCGCCTGACCGCCACCGTCTTGTCCGGCTCCGCGGAGCTGCGGTTGATCGCGCTGTCGGTGTTCGCGCGCTGCGACGAGGATGTGATCGCCGCGCTCGGCGACATCCTCTTCGACGTCGGCTCGGCCGAGCAGAACGCCGACATCGTCCGGGTCGCCGTCGAGGCGGGCGCGATCCGCGAATTGCTCACGTTCATCGGGCATCTCGGCCCCTCGGCGCTGGACACACTGGCCGCCAATCCGGTCACCGGCGACCACGCCGTCATATCGGCGCTGGTGGCCGAGGTCGCCGAGCGGCCCGAAACCTCGACACTGCGCGGGCTGGTGAACCTCTTGGAGCGCACCGACGCCGAGGCGACGCGGCGCTGGGGCAGGCGGCTTTTCGAATCGGACGACTCGCTGCTCGTCGAGCTGCCCGCGATCGTCACCGAGGCCAGGCTCTGGCCCGCGCTGCTGCGCATCCTCGCCGAGATCGACGCCGAAACGCAGACCCGACTCGGCGAGGCGTGGGCGAAGCTGCCTGCCGCGGACCGTGAGACGCTCGAACGACGGGTTCACCAGCTCCGGCTGGACACCCGCCTCGCCACCCTCACGGTCACGATGAACATCTACGGCTGAGGCTCGTCTCGGTGCCGCGCCGCGCACTGCGTGGTGCCGGATCACGCAGTGCGCGGCGACAGGTCCGCCTACACCGGCGTGAAATCCCGGCTGCCGATGTAGGTGGGTCGCCGCGCCGGTGCGGCGAACGGCTCCTCCAAGACGTTCTCCACGCTGTTGAACACCAGGAAGATGTTCGAGCGAGGAAAGGGGGTGATGTTGTTGGACGAGCCGTGCATGATGTTCGAGTCGAACAGCAGCGCCGACCCCGCCCGACCGGTGAACTGCATGATGCCGTACTTGCTCGCCAGCGTCGCGATGTCGTCGGTGCTCGGCACCCCGATCTCCTGCTCCTGCAACGACTCCCGATAGTGCTCGGCGGGCGTGCTGCCGTGGCACGGCACGAAGGTGCGGTGCGAGCCCGGCATCACCATCAGGCTCCCGTTGACCGGGTGGTTGTCGGTCAACGCGATGGACAGGCTCACCGCGCGCGGGCTCGGCATCCCGTCCTCGGCGTGCCAGGTCTCGAAATCCGAGTGCCAGTAGAAGCCCGTGCCGCGAAAGCCCGGCATGTAGTTGATCCGGGTTTGGTGCAGGTAGACCTCCGAACCCAGCACCTGCCTGGCCAATCCGGCCACCCGCGATTCGCGCACCAGATCGGCGACCGCGCCGCTGAGCTTGTGCACCTCGAAGATGGACCTGACCCGCCGGGAGGCCTTCTCGACGATGAGCCGGTCGTCCTCGGCCAGCGCAGGATCAGCGGCGAGCCTGCTGATCTCGGCGCCGAACAACGCCACCTCGTCGGGGCCGAGCAGATCCTCGACGACCGCGAAGCCGTCGCGGTCGAAGGTGGTCAGCTCCTCGGACTCGATCCTGCCCCACACCGTCGGATCGGGTCGTTCGATGTGCGCGGTGCGCGCCCCGGTGCGGGTGGGATACCGATCGATGCGCTCGACCTCGTCGCGCTCGATGGTCTGTGGTAACACTTCTCGCCGCTCCTCTCAGCCGACCGGCGCCGCGACAAGCGGGTAGACGCCGTTGCTGTCGTGAACCTCCTGCCCGGTGACCGGCGGGTTGAACACGCACATCATCCGCATGGCGCTGCGCACCTCGAGACGATGGCGTTCGTGCCCGTCGAGCAGGTACATGGAGCCGGGGGCGAGCTCGTAGGTGACGTCGTTGTCCAAGTCCGTGAGTGTGCCCTCGCCCTCGATCAACCACACCGCTTCCACGTGGTGGCGGTAGTGGAACTCGTGCACGGTCCCTTCCTCGATGGTGGTCTCGTGGAAGGAGAAGCCGACACCGTCGCCGCCGAGCACGATCCGCTTGCTGCGCCAGCCGGTGCCCGCGACGTCGCGGTCGGTGCCGGTGATCCCCGCGGTGCTGCGCACGATCACCGCAGCTCACCTCCCTCGGCCGGGCCGCGGTGGTGCAGACGGCCCCAGCCGGTGCACACCGTGTCGATGGCGCCGGTGAGCAGCTGCAGACCGTAGTCGAGTTCCTCGTCGGTGATCGTCAACGGCGGCAACAGCTTCACCACCTCGTCGGTCGAACCGGAGGTCTCCACCAGCAGGCCGCGTTCGAAGGCCACCTGGCAGACCTTGCCCGCCTGCGACGGGTCGTCGAAGGCGATGCCGTGCACCAGGCCGCGGCCGCGGGTCGACAGGCCGGGGAAGTGATCGGCGACCTCGCCGAGCGCGTGCGCGATGCGGGTGCCCTTGGCCTGTGTCGCGTTCTCCAGCGTGTCGTCGGACCAGTAGTGCTGCAGCGCGGTCTGCGCGGTGACGAAGGCGGGGTTGTTGCCGCGGAAGGTGCCGTTGTGCTCGCCGGGCGCCCACTGGTCCAGCTCGGACTTGAAAAGCACCAGCGCCATGGGCAATCCGTAGCCGCCGATCGACTTGGACAGCGTCACGATGTCGGGGGTGATCCCGGCGACCTCGAAGGAGAAGAACGGACCGGTCCGGCCGCAGCCCATTTGCACGTCGTCGACGATCAGCAGGATCTCGCGCTCCTCGCACAGCTTGGCGAGGTGCCGAAGCCATTCCGCGCGAGCGACATTCACGCCGCCCTCGCCCTGCACCGTCTCCACGATGACCGCGGCGGGACGGTCGAAGCCCGAGGACGAGTCGTCGAGTACCCTCTCCATCCACTGGAAGTCGGCGGTGGTGTTGTCGAAGTAGCCGTCGTAGGGCATGTGCGCCGCGTGCACCAGCGGCACGCCCGCGCCCGCGCGCTTGGCGGCGTTGCCGGTCACCGACAGCGCGCCGAGGGTCATGCCGTGGAAGGCGTTGGTGAAGCTGAGGATGGTCTCCCTGCCGGTCACCTTGCGGGCCAGCTTGAGCGCGGCCTCGACGGCATTGGCGCCGGTCGGCCCGGGGAACTGCACCTTGTAGTCCAGGTCGCGGGGAGCGAAGACGGTGTCGCGGAGGGTCTCCAGCAGTTTGCGCTTGGCCGCGGTGGACATGTCCAGGCCGTGGGTGATGCCGTCACCGGCGATGTAGTCCAGCAGCGGCTGCTTGAGGATCGGGTTGTTGTGGCCGTAGTTCAACGCGCCTGCGCCTGCGAAGAAGTCGAGGTAGTCCTTGCCGTCCTCGTCGCGCAGCCAGGCGCCCTTCGCGGTGGTGAACACGGTGGGCCAGGCGCGGCAGTAGCCGCGCACATTCGACTCCAGGGACTCGAAGACGGTGGTTTCGGCGGTGATCATCGAAGCTCCTTCTCGGGCTTTCGCTGTGCGGTCGGCACGATGCGATAGAGGTCTTCCGCGGCGTGGTTGTCGGGGAAGACATCAGGATCGAACAAGGGGCGCTTGGTCATTCGCGCGCCACGGCGACGGGCCACTGCCGCGAACATCGCGACCGAGGCCGGATTGTCCGGCGAGATGGTGGTTTCCAGCGCGGTGACCCCGTGCGGGGCGACGGTGTCGAGCAGTCGCTCGATCAGCGCGCTACCGGTGCCCCGGCCGCGCTCGCTGTGCGAAACCGCCACCTGCCAGACGAATACGGTGTCCGGCGCCTGCGGGCGCAGGTAGCCGATGACGAAGCCGACGACTCTGCCGTCCACCTCGGCGACCAGGGTGGTTCCGGGGAAGTCCCGACACCACAGCAGGTACGCGTAGCTCGAGTTGGTGTCGAGCACGTGCGAATCCTTTGCGATTCGCCAGATCTGGGCGGCGTCACCCAGCTGTGGCGCGCGCAGGAGCGGAGCACCGATTCGGTCGGATCTGCGCCATGCCGGCGCGAGGCCGGCGCGATCGATCGTTTCCGTGGACAAGGTTGGCAGTGACATACAACTCCCAGGTCGGGTCTGCAGTACTCATCCAGGCTTACGAACCAACTTTGAGCTGAAGTGGTCGATCTCTTTGCGGTTGTATTACGAACAGATCACGAGGCCAAACAAAATGTGATCAGCGTTGCACGTCGAGGCGATATCCGAGACCGCGCACAGTCACCACGACGCAGGGATCGGAAGGATCGCGTTCGATCTTGGTGCGCAGCCGGCGCATATGGACGTCTACAATGCGTTCGTCGCCGAAAAATCCGTCGTCCCAAACACGTTCGAGTAGCAGTGTGCGGCTGAGCACACGCCCCGGCGATTCCGCGAGTTCGCAGAGGAGCCGAAACTCGGTGATGGTCAAGCGAATTTCCTCGTCGCCGCGGCGCACCGCCCCGCCGTCGCGGTCGAGCACCAGAGGCGCGGCCGGATATGCGTCGAGCACCGTTTCGCGCGGCGCGTCGCGTTCGGCGGCCAGCCGCGCCCTGCGGCGCAATGCGCGCATGCGGGCGGAGATTTCCTTGATTTCGAAAGGTTTGGTGACGAAGTCGTCGGCGCCCGCTTCGAGCGCGGCGACCACGTCGTGGGTGTCGTCGCGCGAGCTGATCACGATGATCGGCACGTCGTGGTCGCGGCGGATCTCCCGGATGCAATCGAATCCGTCCATGTCCCCGAGCATCAGCTCGACGATCATCACGTCGGGGGCGCCGTTGCTGCGCAGGTGGGTCAGCGCGTCCTCGGCTTCGTGCGCCTCGGCGACGTCGTACCCCTCGTCCTCCATGGCTATCCGCAGTGCCCCGCGGATCTGGTCGTCGTCGTCCACGATCATCAGGTTCGCGCTCAAGACCTCATCCCTTGCAGACAGGCGGAAGCGCGGCGTGATGCGGAAATCGCATGCCCAACGACGCGACAGTCCGCTTCGAGCAGCTTGCCGACCACCCAAATACCCGTAGCGACCGCTCGGTAAACATCGGGTAGCCGGCGGGGGCCGCTCCTGACGGTCGCGAAGACCGCCGTGAGCTGGTCTTACCTGACCATTACGCGCATCCAGGTCGGCGAGGTGAGCTCGCCAACACCGACGATGTCGCCCGGGGTCCGTGCGGCGGCCACAGTCAGTGTCGACAGCGTCGTCACCGTTCCACGCATCTGCGGCTCCCTTTCCGTGTCCGGATTGCCGGGCTTCTGGTGTGCGTCCGGTTTTCCACCCTTGCCGGTGGGCGCGGCGATCGCAAGTCGGCGGTGATCTACGACACAGTCGGCCGCCCGGGTGGTGGCCGCCGAATGCGCGCGGCAAAACCGCCCGGAGCAGCGCCGGAAGGGCCTTCGGTAGCTGTTTGCCGGGTGCCCTGCCGGGTAGCTGACCGATATGGGCTTATCGGTGCGAGGAGTCGTCTTCAACCCGCTGGTCTCCGCCGTCGCGGGCACAGCGGTCGATGTCGCGCGGTCCGGAGCCGGGTTGGCGTTCGACACCGGGATGAAGGTCGCCGCCGTGCCGGTCCACGTCGCCGAGACGGGCGTGCGTGCCGCCGTCGCGGGCGCCGAACTGGTGCTCCCCGACGCGGCGGGCCACCTGCGCGACGATCTGGCCGACCTCGTCGATCCGCACGCCGGACGGACCCAGCGGCGGATCGCGGTGAGCGAGGACCGCGCGACCGTCGAGGTGCGCGGGCTCACCGACGAAGACAACCCGGCCATCACGCGGGCGCTCGGCAAGCGACTCGATCGCCTGCGCGCGGTGCGCTGGTGGGAGGTCAACGCGGTCACCGGACGGGTCGTCGCGGCGCTCGCGCACGGCGCGGCGGACCTACCCGCGCTGCTCGCCGAGGTCGAGCGAACCGAGCGTGACGCCGAGGTCGCCGACCGCGAGTGGAGCCGCCGCGAGGAGTTTCCCGCGGATCGAGAACCATTGCTGGTCGCCGGAATTCAGGTCGCCGGAGATCTGTGCGCGATGGCCGTCGCGAGCGCCGCGTGGCTGCTGCCGATCCGGCCGCCGGTGCGGGCGCTGCGTTCGATCGCCGCGTTCACCGACTCCCAGCCGCGATTGCGGCGCATGCTGGAGGATCGATTGGGCCGTCCCAGAACGGATCTGGTGCTGAGCACCGCGACGGCGTTCGGCAACGCACTCGGCAACGCGCCGGCCGAAGGCATGGCGAACCTGTTCGCCGACACCGTGCAGCGCACGATGGTGCTCACCGAAGTCGTCGCGCGGCGCGCCCAGTGGCACAGCTGGGAGTGCGAGCTCACCACGCACGCGGCGCTCTCCGTCGACGAGCCGCTGCCCCCGCACACCAGGCCCGCCGATCTGCCGCACGGACCCGTGGAGCGGGTCGGCGACGAGACCTCGGCCGCCGCGTTGCTGAGCGCCGCGGCGTTCGGCGCGTCACGGAGCGGAAGCGCCGCGGCGGAGGCGCTCGAACTAGGCGCGCCCAAAGCCGCCCGCGCGACCAGGGAGGCCTACGCCGCCGCCGTCTCGACGACCCTGTCGCGCGCGGGCGTACTCACCCTGGAACCGGTCGTCTGGCGACGGCTGGACCGCCTCAGCGCGCTCATAGTCGACGGCGAATCCTTGCTGACCCCAGGCCGTCTGGTGCTGGCCGCCGAGGCCATCGATCCGCGGTGGCGAGACCCGCACCGGCGACACCGGCCGGACCGGGCGTCGGCCGGCACGGACGGCGCCGACGGGGCCGACGGGGCCACCCGCGACGGCGCCGAGCCGCCTGCCACGTCGGAGGACGCGGCGCGTCGAGTGTCGGGCAACGGGTCCGGCCCCGCGAAGGACGACCTGGGCGAGCGGGTGAAAGCAAACGAACAGCGGGCTGCGGCCCACGTGTGGAGTGCGGCCCAGCGTCTGCTCCGCCCCGGCACGGACGAGGGAGCCCCTGGCGCGAAAGACCAAGCACAGCAGCAAGATACGCACGGCTTGCGCTTGGTGCACCCCACGAGCGGGCTGCCGGACCGCGGCGCCACCCTACGCCCGGTCTGGCGCGAATTGCGCGACGGCGACCGGCCGGTCGGCCGGGTCCTGATCGGTCGCGAGCTGGACCGCCGCGCCCACGCCGTGCTCGGCGCGGCACGGAGCGCGGGTCTGCGGGTGACCCTGGTCGGCGGCGAGGACGTCGCCGAGTTGCGTTCCCTCGCCGACGAATTCGCCTCGGCCGGGGTGTCGATGAGCAAGCTGGTACACGGCGCGCAGCAGGACGGTCACGTCGTCGCGGTGCTGAGCCCCCGCGCGCACAAGGCGCTGGCCTGGGCCGACGTCGCGATCGGCCTGTGCGGCGGGGACTGGGGGTCGATGCGTCCACCGTGGAGCGCGGACCTGCTCTGCCGCGATCTGACCCAGGCCCAACGGGTGCTCGCCGCCGTCGCCCCGGCCAGGCAGGCCAGCGAACGCGGCCGGGCGTTGGCCCTCTCGGCCTGCGCACTCGGTGGACTGCTGCTGGCGACCGGACCCGCCCGGCGCGGCCGCTACTCGCCGATGGTCACCGCGCACTGCGTCGGCCTGCTCAACGGCGCTGTCGCGGGCTGGCGGGCCGTGCGCGCCGAACCGCCTGGCACCTTGGCTCCGCTGCTGCCCTGGCACGCGCTGGAATCCGATGAGGTCCTCTCCCGGCTGCCGCGACCACCGGCCCTGGCCGAGCGAGCTGCCGAAGCCTCTCGCGCCCCGGCGATCCTGGCGCCGTTGGCAGGGCTGGTCTCGTTCGCCGGGCAGCTTCGCCGCGAGCTGGCCGACCCGCTCACCCCGATCCTCGGTGTCGGCGCGGTCGCCACCGCCATCCTCGGCTCGCCGTCCGACGCCGTCCTGCTCTCCTCGGTGCTGACCGTCAACGCGCTCGTCTCCGCGCGGCAGCGCCAGAAGGCCGAGAACGCCCTGCACCGGCTGATGGCCGACGAACAGGTGACCGCCCGGCTGCTGGACCGCGCCGTGATCGACGACGGCGGCGCCGAACCGGATACGGACCGCGCCGACGAAAGTGTTGTCCCCGCGTACCGCCTCGCGCTCGGTGATGTCGTCGCGCTGCGGGCGGGCGATATCGTGCCCGCCGACGCGCGGCTGCTGTGGCTCGACGATCTCGAGATGGACGAATCGGGATTGACCGGCGAATCGGTGACCGTGGAGAAGCAGCTGGCCGCGACGCCGGGCGCCGAGCTCGGCGACCGGGCGTGCATGGTCTTCGAGGGCAGCACCGTGGTGAGCGGCGCGGCCTGCGCCGTCGTGGTCGCCGTCGGGGCCGACACCCAGGCGGGCCGCGCGACCGCGGGCGCGGTGCCGCCCGAAAAGGGCGGCGTCCAAGCGCAATTGCGGCGGTTGACCGATCGTGTGCTGCCCCTCACCTTGACCGGCGGCGGCGCGGTGACGGCGCTGGGCGGCTTGCGTGGACAACCGCTGCGCACCGCGATCGCCGACGGCGTCGGTGTGGCCGTCGCGGCGGTGCCGGAAGGCCTGCCGCTGGTCGCCACCGTCGCACAGCTGGCGGCCGCGCGCAGGCTCTCCAAGCACGGCGTCCTGGTGCGGGCCAGTCGTACCGTCGAGGCGCTCGGCCGGGTCGACACCCTGTGCTTCGACAAGACCGGGACACTCACCGAAGGCCGGTTGCGGCTGACCACTCTCGCCGACCTGCACGACCAGTGGCAGCCCGACGCTGATTCCGACGCCGCGCGCCGTCTGCTGCGTGCCGCCGCGCGCGCCTGCCCCGACCAGGACGAGGGTCCGGTGCTGCACGCCACGGACCGCGCGGTCGTCGATGCCGCCGACGTGCTCGGCGACGACGCGCACGAATGGGATCCGATCGAGGAAATTCCGTTCGAGTCCAACCGCGGCTACGCCGCCGCGCTCGGCCACACCACCCGCAGGCTGCGCCTGGTGGTCAAGGGCGCCCCCGAGGTGGTGCTCCCGCGCTGCGCCAAGGTGCGCACGGGCGAACAGGACAAGCAGCCGCTCACCGACGAACAGCGCGAACACGCGCAGGCAGTCGTGCGGGATCTGGCCGAACAGGGTCTGCGGGTGCTGGTGGTGGCCCGCCGGGATTTGGACGAGGAGCCGGAGGATGTCGAGGAGGCGGTCGACGAACTCACCCTGCTCGGCTTCCTCGGATTGGCCGATACACCGCGTCCGCAGACGCTGCCGCTGGTGAATGCCTTGCGCGAGAACGGGATCGGCATCCGCATGATCACCGGCGATCACCCGGTGACCGCCGCGGCCGTCGCGCGGCAGCTGGGCATCGACGCGGAGTCGGTGGCCACCGGCGCGGATCTGGACCGGCTCGACGACAGCGCGCAGACCAAGCTGATCGAGAAGACCTCGGTGTTCGCCAGGGTCGCTCCGGAACAGAAGGTGCGCATCGTCGCCGCGCTGCGCCGCGGCGGGCACGTCGTCGGCATGACCGGCGACGGCAGCAACGACGCGGCCGCGATCCGCAGCGCGGACGTCGGAATCGGTGTGGCCGCACACGGTTCCGCGGCCGCCCGCAACGCCGCCGATCTGGTTCTCACCGACCCCGACCCGACCGCGCTGCTGCACGCCCTGGTGGAGGGGCGCGGCATGTGGCAGCGGATCAACGACGCCGTCGGCGTGCTGGTCGGCGGGAACGCGGGCGAGGTCGCCTTCACGCTGTACGGCACGGCCGTGAGCGGTCACGCCCCGCTCGGCACCCGCCAGTTCCTCTTGGTGAACATGCTCACCGACATGTTCCCCGCGCTGGCGCTCGCCCTGTCCCGCGACCGCGAGGAGCAGAACGCCGCCGATCCCGAGCAGCGGGCGCGTCAGCTCTCCGACATCCCGCCCGCGCGACTCGGGTCGGAACTCACGCACACCATCGCGGTGCGCGGCATCGCCACCGCCGCAGGCGCGGCGGCCGCGTGGACGATCGGCCGCTACACCGGCTCGCACCGGCGCGCCGCCACCATCGGCTTGGTCGCGCTGATCGGCACCCAGCTCGGACAGACCCTGCTCTCCGGCCACGACAGCCCGCTGGTCTGGGTCACCACCGCGGCCAGCGGCGCGGTGCTCGCCGCGGTGGTCATGACGCCGGGGGTGTGCAACTACTTCGGCTGCACCCCGCTGGGCCCGGTCGGCTGGACCATCGCCGCGACGACCGCTGCCGCGGCGACCGCGGGTTCGGTGGTGCTCCCCCGCTACCTGCCCGCGCCCGCCGCCGACGATTGACCCGCGCGTTTCGACCAACTGGAATTCGTTCGGGGACAGGCACTCTCGATCGGAAACCGGCAGTCCGATGATCGGCGCGGCACTGTGGCCCGCGCCGATTCCTCGGCTCGCTCCGGTCAGGACTCGTCCGGACCCGTGGTGAGCGGAGGCTCGTCCGGGACGACGTCCGGTTCCTCGGCGTCGAGACGCCGGCCGATCGACTCGCCCGCGCGCAGCACGGCGGGCGGTTCGGCGTAGCGTTCGGCGGCCGACCACGCGTCGGGCGGGTCCATCGCCGCCTCGAGCGGATCGGCGTCGAGTTCGTCCTCGTCGAGCTGTTCGGTCGTGGACGGGATCTCGTCGGTCCACGACGTGTCGTCGAGCGGCTCTCCGCCGGAAAGTTCGGTCATGCTCGAGGGGTTTCCGCTGGCGAGCCGCCGAAACGGGTCAACCGTCCTCGTGGCGCGAACGCTCCAGCCGGTTGAAATTGCTCGGTGAGCCGTCGGCCCGCTGCTCCTGGTACAGGAAGCGCAGCCGCCGGTCGTCGAAGGTCGCGAACCATTCGTCCCAGCCGACGGGGCGCAGCACCGCGCCGCCGTAGCCGGGAAAGTCGAAGCGCAGCACGCCGAGACGGCCGTTGTACTCGCTGCCCGGCATGGTGGCGGGGCGAGCGCCGCGCTGCTCGGCCCACCGCCTGATCACCTCGTGGTTGCGCGTGACCAGGGTGCGGCCCGCTCGGTCCGGGCGCTGGGTCGGCGACGTGATCTCCTGTGCCTGCTGCAGCGACCTCGAATGCCCCGGTCCGGCGTGCGGAGCCCGGATGGCGGGTCGTCGCTGATAGTCCATGACGACTCCCTCTGCGCCCTCGTATCTCGTTGTCCGGTTGTCTCACCACGTACCCGAACCGGAACGTCGGCAAACGGGAGTGAGGCATATGCCGCAACCGATTCGTCCGGTGTGCGGTGGGTATCCGCTGGATGATCGGCCTTCGCCGCCGAGGTTCGCGACGGTGCGGGTCAGGGCGCCACCCAGGAGATGCCGCATGGACGACCACACGCCACAGCCGATACCCGATCCCATACCCCCGAATCCGCAGCCCGACCCGGTGCCGACGCCGCCCGAGCCGGAGCCGATTCCGAACCCAGATCCGGCTCCGCACCCGTTTCCGCCGCCGTTCCCGCCCGAGCCAGGACCTTCCCCGCTGCCGTCCGAACCGGAGCCGGGACACCCGTTTCCGCCGGAACCCGACCGGCCGACGCCGCCGCCCGGCCCGGACCCGCGCGAACCCGCTCCCCCGCCCGAGCCGGGGCCGGGGCGCCCCATACCGGGGCCCGATCCAGCGCCCGCACCGCCGAATCCGCAGTGAGGACGCGCGTCAGTCGCGCAGCGCCTCCTCGCGCAGCCAGCGCAGGGTCTTGGCGAGAATCCGGGAAACGTGCATCTGCGAGACGCCGAGCACGTCGGCGATCTGCGTCTGGGTCTTGCCCTCGAAGAACCGCATGATCAGCACCTGCCGCTCACGATCGGGCAGCTCGGAGATGAGCGGCTTGACCGCCATGAAGTCCTCCACCAGGTGGTAGGAGGGCTCCTCGGCGCCGAGACTTTCCAACAGCGGCAGCGGCGCGCTGTCGATGTCGTCGCCCGCGACGGCGTCGATGGACGACGATTGGTACGCGTTGCCAGCGATCAGCGCCTGGGTGACCTCCACGAGGTCGACGCCGAGCTCGTCGGCGATCTCGCGGGCGCGCGGCATCCGGCCGAGCCGCTGCGACAGCGCTTCCACCGTCGCGCCGATGCTGAGCTGGATCTCCTTGGTTCGCCGCGGCACCCGAACGGCCCACGTGTTGTCGCGGAAATGCCTGCGGACCTCGCCCATGATGGTCGGCACCGCGAAGGCGAGGAAGGACGAGCCGCGGCTGACGTCGAACCTGTCGGCGGCCTGCACCAGCCCGAGCCGCGCGACTTGGAGCAGATCGTCGAAGACCTCGCCGCGCCCGGAGAACTTGCGCGCGATGTGCTCGGCCAGCGGCAGGCAGCGTCCGATCAGCTCTTCCCGGAGGGCGACGCGGCGGGGGTCGCCCGGGGCGAGTGCATCGATCTTCTCGAAGAGCGGCTCGATATTGTCGTAGCTGTCGCCCGCCGACCTCGATTCACCCGCCATCGGCGCCCCCTCGCACCCAGGCGAAGTCGACGACCGTCCGATAACCCGACAGCTCCCCGTCGTAGGGCTCCTGCTGCGCGGCGATGGATTCGGTGAGGGTCCGTACGATGTGCCATCCGAAACCGGCCTGCTCCACTATCGAGTCGGTCGTCACGATCGATGACACGTGCACGAACATGCGAGTCTCGTCGTAAGTGAACGCGCAGTCGATGTCCGAGCCCGGCACCGCGTCCAAGATCAGCACGGTGGCGACCTCGTCGAGCGCGAGGCGGATGTCGGTGACCTCGTCGATGGCGAAATCCGCGATGAGAGCCACGGTTTCGGCGAGGGCGCGCAGCATCGTCAGCTGCTCGAGCCGCGCGGGCACGCGAACACCTATGGTCGTCGTTTCCGTCGAGGACTGCGAGGTCCACTCCCCCATCACCCATCACCACCTTGTTTCGCGCGGCCGATCCGTCAGGCTACCGCGCAACAATCGCCAGCCCTGGTGATCGGGCGACCGCGGCGTCCCTCATCGTTGCACTTACCCGTCGGACACGAACTGAAACGCCGGTCATCGCCGACGTGGGTTCCAACCCTACCGCCGCACCCGCTCGTGCGCGGTGAGCAACAGGTGATCGAATTCCGTGCGAACGCCCACGGCGGCCTGCGTCACGGTGCTCATCTCGGCGATCAATTGGGCGGCCAGCGCACGCAGCTTCACGTTGGTTTCCTGGGAACGCCAGCTCAGCACGCGAAACGCCTGTTCCGCGCTGACGCCGTAAACCAGCATCAACGCGCCCTTGGCCTGTTCGATGACCGCGCGCGCCTCGTACAGCTCCGGCAGCGTGTCGTCCAGCGTCTCCTGTCGATGCTCCTCGAGTGTTTCGGTGACATCGACGTAGTAGCCCGCGGTGCCGACCACCTCGCCGGATTCGTCGGCCATCCGGTCGGCCACCACGATGATGTGGTGCACGACCCCCTTCGTGTCGATGATCCGGTGCCTGCTGGAGAACGGTTCGGCGGTCTCGATGGACTTCGCGAGCCGCGTGGCGACTTGATCGCGATCGTCGGGGTGCTTGTGGGAGAGCAACAATTCCGTCGTCGGGCGCACCGTTCCCGGCGAGTACCCGTGCATCACGGCAACCTCGTCCGACCACTCCCACCGCTCGTCCGCGAACCAGAACCGGAAACTGCCGACATTCTGCGGCGTTCCCATACCGATCACCCGGTTCAGCACGAACGCGTCGCCGGGCGGCATCGACCCACTCTCCGTCACAGGAAAAGTATCCGTCTTCGCCGGGCACGCGGCGAGCAGATCGGCCTCGCCGAGGACTATCGGCCCCTCTTCTCAGGCCGGTACGGCGGTGGTCGCGCGACGCCAGCTGCGATGCCTGGCCAGCACGTCGGCGAACGTGTCGACGAAGTCGCCCGGCAGCGCGCCGCCGCTCGACTCGGTGGTGATCACCCCGTGTTCGATGCCGAGATCGCGATCTGTCGGCGCGTCGGGGACGATCCCGGAGATGCGCAGGACCGAGACGCCCGCGCCGAAGGCCGCGACGGCCTTCGCGTGCTTGAACGCCTCCAGCACGAAATGCACCGCGGAACCGTTGCGCGCCAACGTCTCCGCCGCCGCGGAGCCACCCGCGACGACGACGCCGTCGTAGAGCACGGAGGCGGCGGTGACCAGCGCCCGATCGACGGCGAGCTGATCGCCGTCGGATCCGTCACCCCTGATCGCGCCACCGTGCAGGCCGAGCACCTCGACGATCGCGCCGCGTTCGGTCAGCGCCGTGCGCAGCGCCCGAACCCCGGCCGCGTCGACGCCGTCGGCGGCGAGTACCGCGATCTTGCGGGTCTGGATCGTGTCCATCGCGGTGTTGGCCTGGGACAGCGCCGGTGAGACGAATGCGTCGGTGGTGTCGACGTCGAGCGCGGGGGCGGAGACGCCCAGCTTGCCCGCCACCCGCACCGCCAGCGCGGAGTCGATGCGGACCAGATGCTCCATGACCCGTTCGCGGATCTCCGGTCGCCCGACTTTGCCCAGTTCGAAGGCGAACGCGTCGATGATGTGTTCGGCCTCGGGCGGTGACATGCTCCGCCAGAACATCCTCGGCTGCCGGTAGTGCTCCTTGAAGCTCTCCGCGCGTTTGCGCAGCGCCTGACCGTCGATCTGTTGCGGGTAATGCTGGAACGCACCGGAATCGGCCAGGAACGGGCAGCCGCCGCCGATGCTGTTCTTGGTGTAGGCCGCCTGGCCCCCTGGGATCGCGTGCTGGCCGTAGCCGTCCTGCTGGTGATTGCGGACCTCGGCCACCGGCCGGTTGATCGGCAGCTGGGCGAAATTGGGGCCGCCGAGCCGGATCAGCTGGGTGTCCAAGTAGGAGAAATTGCGCAGCTGGAGCAGGGGGTCGTTGGTGAAGTCGATGCCGGGCACCAGGTTCGCGGTGTGGAAGGCGACCTGCTCGGTCTCGGCGAAGAAGTTGTCCGGATTACGGTCGAGCACCATCCGCCCGACCGGCCGGACCGGGACCTGCTCCTCGGGAATGAGTTTGGTCGCGTCGAGCAGGTCGAAATCGAAGTCGAATTCGCGCTCCTCGGGCACCAGCTGGACGCCGAGCTCCCATTCGGGATACTGGCCTGCCTCGATGCAATCCCAGAGATCGCGGCGGTTGAAATCGGGGTCGCGTCCGGCGATCTGCTGACATTCGTCCCACACCAGGGAGTGCACGCCGAGCAGCGGCTTCCAGTGGAACTTGACGAAGGTGCCCTTGCCGCGCGCGTCGACCAAGCGGAAGGTGTGCACACCGAAGCCCTGCATCATCCGGTAGCTGCGCGGCAACGCCCGGTCCGACATCAGCCACATGATGGCGTGCAGCGTCTCGGGTTGCAGCGAGACGAAGTCCCACAGGGTGTCGTGCGCCGAGGCGGCCTGCGGAATCTCGTTGTGCGGTTCGGGTTTCACCGCGTGCACGAAATCGGGGAACTTGATGCCGTCCTGGATGAAGAACACCGGGAAGTTGTTCCCGACCAGATCGTAATTGCCCTGCGCGGTATAGAATTTCGTGGCGAAACCGCGCACGTCGCGCACCGTGTCGGCGGAGCCGCGGGATCCGGCGACGGTGGAGAACCGAACGAAGACAGGGGTGCGCACGCGGGGGTCGGTGAGGAACGTGGCCGTCGTGACGTCGGACAGCGCGTTGTCGTAGGGCTGGAAGTGTCCGTAGGCGCCCGCGCCACGGGCGTGCACCACGCGCTCGGGGATGCGCTCGTGATCGAAGTGGGTGATCTTCTCCCGCGCGTGGAAATCGTCCATCAGGGTGGGGCCGCGGTCCCCGGCGGCCAGCGCGTCGTCGGTGCTCTCGACGCGCACGCCCTGCTGGGTCGTCAGATAACCGCGCTCCCGGTCGACCCGGTGTGCGTCGAGCTGTCGCTGCTTGGGATCGGCGCCGGATCTGCCCGCGCCGTTGCCCGATCGCTCGTCCACTGGTCTCCTCCTGCCCTGCTGTCGATCCCTCTCGTCCCGCCGACTGCCCGCATTCGATGCGGGTAAACCGAGCTCATCGAGCCTTTCGCGGCCGCCGCCCTGCACCGAAAGCGCGCGACGCTCCGTTTGCGGGCCGCTCGGGCGGGCATATCTCGCACATATCGCCGACGGCACGCCCGGTCCGTGGTCGCGCCGGGTGACGTCGTGCGCCCGTCCTCGCACCGAACGGAGCAGCCGTGAAGATCGCCCTGGTTTCCGAACACGTCAGTCCGCTCGCGGATCCCGGCGGCGGCGCGGGCGGTCAACAAGTGCACGTCGCGGCACTCTCGGCGGCACTGACCCGCGCCGGGCACCGGGTCACGGTGTACACCCGGCGCGACGACCCGCACATCAGGACCGAGGTGACGACCAGGGACGGATACCGCGTCGTGCACGTCCCCGCCGGACCGCCGCGGCCGCTCAGCGGCGACCGGACGCTGCCCCACCTCGGCGAATTCGGCACCTTCCTGCGCAAGCACTGGGCGCGCGACACCCCCGATCTGGTGCACGCGCACTTCTGGATCTCCGCGCTCGCCGCCGAACTGGCGGCCAGGGCGCACGACATCCCGGTGGTGGTGACCTTCCACGCGCTCGGCACCGTCGAGCGCCGCCACCACGGGCTGGCCGACACCAGCCCGCGCTCGCGGATCCGATTCGAGCGGCTCATCGCCACCAGGGCCGCGCACGTGCTGGCGACCAGCGCCGACGAGGCCATCGAACTGGTCAGGATGGGCGTGCCGCGCTTCCGTATCTCGGTGGCGCCGTGCGGCGTCGACCTCGCGGCATTCCGTCCCGAGGGAGCCGCCGCCGCCCGCAAGGCGCGTCACCGGCTCTTCGCGGCCGGACGACTGGTGCGCAGGAAGGGTTTCGACCTCGCGGTGCGCGCGTTGCCCGGCCTGCCCGAGACCGAACTGGTGATCGCGGGCGGTGCGGTGGGTGATGACGTGGACGACGACGCCGAGTTCAAGCGGCTGCGCCGGATCGCCACGGAATGTGGTGTGCACGAACGGGTTCGGCTGCTCGGCCAGGTGTCGCACAGCGCCATGCCCCGGCTCTACCGCTCGGCCGACGTGGTGCTGTGCACGCCGTGGTACGAGCCGTTCGCCCTGGTGCCCCTGGAGGCGATGGCCTGCCGCAAGCCGGTGGTGACGACCGCGGTCGGCGGGATGCTCGACACGGTGGTCGACGGCGTCACCGGCAGGTTCGTCGCCCCGGCCGAACCCGAGGCCGTTGCCCGCGCGGTGCGCCCGCTGCTCGAGGACGAGACGCTGCGCGAAACCTGGGGTGCGGCGGGCTGGCAACGGGCGCGCAGCCGCTACTCCTGGGATCGCGTGGCCGCAGCCACGATGGCGGCCTACCGCCGCGCCGCGCCCGCGCGTGCCGCGGTCGTCACGGGTGCGGCCGGCTCCGGGCGCGCCACCGCCACGGCGCGATGAACCACGTAAGGACGAACAGCGCCGCGGTGACGACGCCCGCGACCACCGCCGCGGTGGTGCCCGCAACGACGTCGACCACGAGGATCAACGCTCCTATCAGTGCGACGCCGAGCAGCGCAACCCCCGCCATGGCGCACTGGTGCGCGGCCGCGACGACATTGCCGAGCCGATGCCTGCGGAACAGAATGCGATGCCAGGAAACCGGTGCCACGAGGAACACCGTCGCGCCGAACGCCGCGCAGACGGTCACCAGATAGAGCACCCGCATCTGGTGCGACAACGCCGCGAACCCGGCTTGGAACGGCAGCAGCAGCAACGCGCCGATGAGGAACTGCACACCGGTCTGCACGACGCGCAACTCCTGGATCAGGCTGGCCCAGTTGCGGTCCAGTCGTTCGAGCTCGGTTTCGTCCCTGCCCTCGTCGTGGTGTCGACCCGCACGATCCGAGGTGTCGTCATCGTCGGGCACGGGCGGTCTTCCGGCGATGCCCCCTCGGCAGCCCGGACTTCTTCGTGTCGCCGCGCCGGGTGGTCTTCGGCATCTCACCACCCCTTCCGCATCGGTACCCTCACGGTCGTCTCCCGACCCGCTGCACGCCATCGCATACCCGCTCAGCCCCTGATTAACCGGGTATCGGCCGGGTACCACCGCAACATGGTCGCCACCATGGACGAACTGCTGCACGCGCTGACCCGCGCCGCGAACACCCTGCACGAGGCGGAGATCAGGTTCGCGGTGGCCGGCGGCTGCGCGGTGTACGCCCGCGGCGGTCCCACCTCGGATCACGACGTGGATCTGTTCGTGAAACCGGCCGATATCTCGCAGGCCATCCAAGCGCTCGCCAAGGCGGGGCTGCGGGTGTGCGAGCCGCCCGAGGATTGGCTGTCCAAGGTCTATGACGGCGACACCCTCGTCGATGTCATCTACCGGCCCAACTGCCGGGACGTCACCGACGAGTTGCTCGACCGGGCGACGGTCATGCGGGTCGGCCCCACGGTGGCGCCGGTGATCAGCGCGACCGATCTGATGATCGACAAATTGCTCGTCTTCGACGCGCACCGCTTGGATCTGAGCCCGCTGCTGCACATCGCGCGGGATCTGCGCGAGCAGGTCGATTGGGCCGTGGTGCGCAGTCAGACGAAGGAATCGCCATATGCCCGAGCCTTTCTCGGCCTGGTCGACGACCTCGGCATCACCGATGCGGGCTGGACCGGCGCAGGGCATCGGGCTCGAGAAGAAAGCTGAGCCGATGGAGAAACCCCAGTATCTCGTCGCCCGTCTGCGCCGCGCACTCGCCGAGGACCCGCGCACCGCCGAACTCGGTGTACAGGTCACCATCCGCGGCGAGGTGGTGGTGCTCGACGGCGAAGTGACGAGCGCCCATTGCAAACAGCAGATGGAGAAGGTGGTGCGCGAGCAACTGCCCGGCGTGGTCATCCACAACGACGTGCACGTCACGGTGCCCACCGCGCCGACCGGAACCGAACACCTGTCGTCGCAGGAAGGGAGCTGACGCCATGCGGATCGCCGCGGTAGGCGACGTACATCTGGGAGCCGAATCCTCCGGCCAGCTGCGACCCGTGCTCCGCGAACTCCCCCTGCGCGCCGACGTGCTCCTGCTCGCCGGAGACCTCACCAGGCACGGCACGCTGGACGAGGCGCGCGTGGTGGCGACGGAGTTCACCGACCTCGGCGTGCCCGTGATCGCCGTGCTCGGCAACCACGACCACCACAGCGACGCCCAGGACGACATCACCGCCTTGCTCACCGACTACGGCATCACCGTGCTCGAGGGCAGTTCGACCACCGTGTCGATCGACGGGCAGACCCTCGGGGTGGCGGGCACGAAGGGCTTCGGCGGTGGGTTCGCGGGCAAGTGCGCCAGCGTCTTCGGCGAGCGGGTGATGCGCGAATTCGCCTGCCACACGGTGGCACTCGCCGATTCGCTGCGCGGCGCACTGGCCGAGCTGGACACCGACGTCACCATCGTGCTGACGCACTACTCTCCGGTCAGCGACACCCTGCACGGCGAGCCGAGAGAGATCTACCCGTTCCTCGGTTCCTATCTGCTCGGCGAGCCGATCGACGAGTTCGGCGCGGATCTGGCGCTGCACGGGCACGCGCACGCGGGCACCGAGCGCGGAACGACACCGGGCGGCATCAGGGTGCGCAATGTCGCCGAGCCGGTGATCCGGGCGGCCTACGCCATCTACGAGCTGGAACCGGCCAGGCAGCGGGCCGTCACCACCTGATACGCCCGGCGCGGCGAGGCGGCCAGGTTTCGGGCGGGGCTGCTGGGGCACACGGGCCGTATGGAAGCTCCGACGATCACTTCGAACGGGGCGACCGGACCGCTGAACGTCCTGGTGTGGCACGCGCACAGCCCTTGGATGACAGCATTCGTCCAGGGCGGGCATCGCTATCTGGTGCCCTATGACGCACGCCGCGGTGAATGGGCGCGTGGCCGGTGCGGTCGTCCCTGGCCCGCGAACGCGGTCGACATCGCACCCGCCGACCTGGTCGACACCGACATCGATCTCGTTGTTCTGCAACGCCCGAGGGAAATCGATCTCGCGCACGAATGGCTCGGCCGCGCGCCGGGCATAGACGTGCCCGCGGTGTACGTCGAACACAACACTCCGCACCAGCACGCGGCGCTGACCAGGCATCCGCTCGCGGGCCGCTCCGACATCCCGCTGGTGCACGTCACCCAGTTCAACCGGCTGATGTGGGACAACGGCCGGTGCCCGAGCATGGTGATCCCCTACGGGATTCCCGATCCCGGCCACCTGTACACCGGCGAACTGCCACGGGCGGCCACGATCATCCACGATCCCGTCCGCCGCTGCCGGATCACCGGCACCGATCTGCTCGCGCCGCTCTCCGACGCCGCGCCGATCGATGTCTACGGTTCCGGCACCGAACGGCTGGCCGACGCGCTGCACTGTCCAGCCGATCGAATCGCAGGCGCGGGCGATCTCGCCCAGGACCGGCTGCACGAGGAGCTGGCCCGACGCCGCGTTTTCCTGCACGTGCCGCGCTGGATGTCGCTGGGCATGTCGGTGCTGGAGGCGATGTATCTCGGCATGCCGATCGTGGCGCTCGGCACCACCGAGGTCTCCGCCTCGATTCCGCCCGAGGCCGGGGTGGTCTCGACCGAGCCCGCGATACTCGCCGAGGCGGTCCGCCAGTTCGTGCACGAGCCGATGTTCGCCGAATTGGCGGGCAAGGCGGCACGGCAGTGGGCCCAAGCCAATTTCGGTCTCGCCGAGTTCTTGCACACCTGGGATCGGCTGTTCGGCACTCTCGTCGGCGATCGCCACAGCACGTCCATCGGCTGACGCCGCTCGGCCGGACTGATTGCCTTGTGATTTCCGGGGTATCCGTCGAACGGCGCCCGTCCGAGGGTTGGACCGGAAGGAGACCGCTATGCGTGCCGAGAACCACGACAAATCGCCCAAAGGTGAGTTCCCAGACCACCATCGGACCACGCGTACCCACGCGGGCGAGGCGATCGAGGACACCAAGAATTGGCCGGGAATCGTCCTGGTCGGCCTCGGCATCGTCCTCGTCGCGCTGACGCTCACCGCCGCGGGCTATGGCTACGAGGGCTGGGCGGTGGTCGCGGGCATCGCCGCGGTGCTGAGCATCGTCGTCGGCGCGGCCATGGTCTTCGCCGAGCACAAGCGCGTCCAGAAGAAGCAGAGCGGCGCGCTCTACGACGACCGCGGGCATTGATCGCACCACCTCACCGACGGGGTGCGCGGAAGGAAACACGATGACATTCAACGGAACTCGACTGCTCGGCCGGAGCTCGATCGCGGTGGCGGGACTGGTGATCGCCGGTTCGCTCGTCGCGGGATGCGGCGGCGACGGCGACACCCCTCTGGTGCCTGCCACCCCCACCGAGGGCAGCGTCTCGCTGACCATCCCGTCACCGACCAGCGCCGAGGTGCCGAATCCCGACGAGGTGACACCGGCCGCGGCCGCGCAGCTGTGCGACATGATGCGCGCGGAGGTCGGCAACTGGAAAGAGCAGGGTGCGGTCGTCGGCCGGGTCAGCTTCAACGCCACCGTGCACAACTGGGCGATACGCAACGGAGGGCTCAACGACGCGGTGATCGCCGATCAGACCATCATCGACACCGCGACCATCCAGCAGTGCCCCGACGTGCGTCAGCAGGTGATGGAGGCGCTGGACATCGATGATCTCGCCTCCGGCCTCGCCGGTTTCTGAACCGCCCCGAAACAGGAGTTCCGATGAGAATGCGTAGTTTAGCCGTCGCGGCGCTGGCATCGACCGCGGTGTTCGCGGTGGGCTGTGCGGAAGCCGAGAAAGCCGTGAACAAGGGCGGCGACACGCCGTGCAACGAGTTCGTCGAGCAGGACGCGGACAAGCAGCGAACCACCGTCACGAAGTTCCTGGAACAGGAGCGCAGCGGTCAGGAGGCGCCGGACGACCAGATGGTCGACGCCGCCATCGCCTCGATCGAATTGATGTGCACCGCGCAGGCCAATCCGGACACGCCCATCCGGAAAGCAGATCTGACCGGCATTTTCGTTCCGAAGTGAGCCGGGACATGACGGGATCACGCACCGCCGCTCACGAGAAGCTCGCCCGGTCAGCGCCGGGTTTCGGGCCGAGTCGATGGGCTATCTCCCGACTATGACCTCCCTGTGGTTGAACGACGCCCAAGTACCGGCGCGGCTGCGGCTCACGCCCGGATCGCGCTACGACACCGTCGTGATCGGCGCGGGGATCACCGGTCTCGTGACGGCGCTACTGTTGGCCCAGAACGGCATTCAGGTCGCGGTGGTCGAGGGCAGGCGCGTCGGGGTCGGGACGACCGGGGGCACGACCGGAAAGATCAGTCTGCTCCAGGGAACTCGCGCGCAGCACATCGCCGGACGCCACGGCATCGGCGTCTTGGCGGAGTACCTCGCCGCGAATCGCGACGGGCAGGACTGGCTGTTGCGGTTCTGCGAAGAGCACGGGATCGCGTATCAGCACAGCGCGGCGGTCACCTACGCCCAGTCCGAAAGCGAAAGGCAGGCTGTACGAGCCGAATTCGATGCGACGAGGGCAGCGGGACTGCCGACCGAGCTGGTCGACGAGCTCGACACGCCGTTCCCGGCCTACGGCGGGGTTCGGCTCGTCGAGCAGGCACAGATCGATCCGATGACCGTGCTGGCCGCGCTCGCCGCCGAGGTCGAGGCGCACACCGCCCCGATCTACGAATCGACTCGCGCGCAAGGGGTGCGCGGCGAGGACGGCAGGCTGGTCGTCCAGACCGAACACGGCGACCTGACCGCGGACAAGGTCGTGCTGGCCACCGGGACCCCGATTCTGGACCGCGGCGGGTTCTTCGCGCGACTCACGGCCGAGCGTTCGTATCTCGCGGCGTTCCGTACGCCGGAGCCGGTCCCGCACGATATGTACATCAGCGCGGGACAGCCCATCCGCTCGGTGCGCTACCACCCGACACCCGAGGGCGATCTGCTGCTGGTGGGCGGCAGCGGGCACGCGGTCGGGCGGACCGACGCCGCGGCCGCGCACGCCGACGAACTGCTGGACTGGACCGCCACGTGGTTCCCCGGTGCGGAAGTGCTGCACCGCTGGTCCGCCCAGGACTATCACCCGGTGGGCGAATTGCCCTACGTCGGTCCGTTGCTGCCGGGCCGGGACGACATCCTGGTCGCCACCGGTTACGCCAAATGGGGCCTGACCAACGGCGTGGCCGCCGCGCTCGCGCTGGAGGGCAGGCTCAACGGCAAGCCGCCGCCTTGGTCCACCACGTTCGCCACCTGGCAGCCCGCCGAACTGCGTTCGCTGCTCTCCGGCGCACGAGCGAACACCGCCGTTGTCCAACAGCTCTCGACGGGATGGCTGCACATGATCGGCGGCGGCAAGGCCGCCGTACCCGAGGAGGGCTGCGGCCGCGTCGAGCGCCGCGGGCTGGTTCCTTCGGGGATCTGCACCGTCGACGGTGTCACCACCGAGGTCTCGGCCATCTGCCCGCACCTGTACGGCATCCTGCGGTGGAACGACGCGGAACGGTCCTGGGACTGCCCGCTGCACGGCTCGCGTTTCGCGCCGGACGGCACGGTGCTGGAGGGGCCCGCCACCAAGCCGCTCGCGCGCCGCGCGGTGCTGCGCGAGGACATGTAGCGCCACCCGCGGGGTCACGAAGTAAGCGTCGGCGGGTCGATCGAGCAGTTGCGCGAGAGTCCGTTCGAAGATTCCGTGCCGGGCCTCACCAGGGTGCGAGCACCACGACGTAAGCGGCGGACTCTCCGCACCCCCGGACCCGCCCCAGGCATCGTGAGATGCTGCTGACATGGTGTTCGACGAGCAACAACGAGCGCGCATTCGGGAAGCCCTGATCGCCGCTGCGGAAACCGACGTGCGCATCACCGCGGCCGCAGTCACCGGATCGGTGGCCCTCGGCCGCGAAGACCGCTGGTCCGATATCGATCTTGCGTTCCGGCTGTCCGCCGACGCCGACGAAACCGACGTTGTCGCCGACTGGACTCGGCGCATGTACGACGACTTCGATGTCGTCGACCATCTCGACGTTTTTCGAGGCAGGACCCGCTTCCGGGTGTTCCTGCGCGCCGACAGCCTGCAGATAGATCTCGCTTTCTGGGCCACCGAACTCGAATTCGGCACGCTGCCGGCATTTCACCTCGTCTATGGTGACGGCGGTCCTCATCCGGCCCGCCCGAATCCCGACGCCGCGCAGGTCATCGGCACCGGCTGGTTGTATGCCCTGCACGCTCGATCGTCCCTGGCGCGCGGTCGAATCTGGCAGGCCCAGCACATGCTCGACGGGCTACGCGAGCAGGTGCTCGTTCTCGCGTGCCTGCGGAACCACACCAACCCGGTGCAAGCCCGCGGTCACGACGATCTGCCCGCCGAACTGCTCACCGACCTGCAGACCACCCTTGTCACCGGCCTCGACCCGGCACGGCTGCACGCCGCCTTCGACGCATTGGTCCGCGCCTTGCTCACAGAGACCGCCCACGTCGATCCAGAACGTGCGCAACGCATTACGCCGAGCCTCGATCTCATGCGCAGGTAAGGAATGGGGTAGGCTCAGCCGAAAATCGGCTTGTAGCTCGCCGGGTGGGTGTGACCGTGAACCTCCTGGTAGGTCGCGACCGCGTGTGCGCATCCCTCCCGCCAGAGGTGTACCAGTGACTGCACTGTCTGTTCAGGCAGACCCAGCGACGGAAGCCGACGTGCCAGAGTGCTTTCCGCGAACTGCCAACGCTCGCGCAGCTCTTCGGCGCGCCTGGCGGCCAGCAGCGGCAGGCGCGGGGTGCGGTCCTCGGTGTAGGGGTCGACCATGGTCTCGGCCGCGACGGGAAGGTGGCGTGTCAAAGCATCGACGATATCGTTCGCGAAACCGGTGCGCACGCCACTGCGCAGCGCCAGCATGCCGAAATTGACATGGCGAGACTCGTCGCGCGCCACACCCATCAGACCTGTGTGCAGGGCTGCGAGGGCCGGGAACTCGCGAGTCATGCGCAGGAGAGCATGCAGTCCGGTCATGGCGACCGTGCCCTCGACCAGCAGGTGGTACACGACGACCGCTTCATACCAGCTGGGTATGTCGCCTGGATGCGACCGGACACGGTCGGTGACGCGAGCGAGAGCCTCATCGAACAATGTGCCCGCCCGATACGCGGAAATATCGGAATCGGTGGTCAGGTCGTTGTCACACAGTGCGGCGAGGTATTTGCGGAAGAACAACGCGTGCCGGGCTTCGTCGGCGATCTGCGTCGACAGATACAAGCGGTACTCGGCGACCGGGGCCGCGTACGCGATCGGGGCCAGGGTTTCGGTGACCGCCATTTCCCCCTCGGAGAACCGGGCCATCGCCGCGATCGCGGCCACCCGGAAATATCGGTTCATCGAACGCCACGCGCTGATGTCGCCAGCGATGTCGAGGTGCTGGATCTGCCAATGCTGGGCCTCCCAGCGGTCGTAGAGGTCGAGCACCGACACCCGGTCGGCACCACCGTGTTCGAGATCGGCCATAACCGCCGCGTCGTTCATCAGATGCTCTCCCACGACGAGCTCACACGCAGTCTTCGACTCGATCACCACAACCTCCAGTCAGCTAGCTGTGCACCTGGTTGCGCAGACGGTCGTCGATGAGCATCTGTAACGCTCGCTGGTCCAGCTTTCCGCTCGGCAACTGCGGCAAGCGTTCGGCGAACACGATCCTGCCGGGCCGCATGTAATCCGGTAGCAGCTGCGCGATGTGGCGACGCAGCTGAAGATCCGTCACCGAGCAGCCGGTACGGAGCACCACCGTGCAGACGATCGTGTCGCCGAACCCGAGCACGTCGCTGACCGCGACCGCGGCCTGCGACACCGCAGGATGCGCACAGACGGCGTGCACGATCTCACCCGGCTCCACCCGATAGCCGCGCACCTTGAGGAAACCGCCACGGCGCGCGACGAACTCGTAGGCTCCACCGCCGATGTCGCGCACCAGATCACCGGTGCGGTAGCTGCGCTCGGCGGTGTCCGCGCCGACGAACCGGTCCTGGGTCAGCGCCGGATCCCCGCAGTAACCGGCGGCCAGTCCGGCACCGCTGATCCATAGTTCACCGATTCCGTCGTCGGCACGTTCGGGTACCCGCAGACGGACGTGCGGCAGCGCACGACCGATCACAGAGCGGCGCTCGTGGTCGAGGTCGTGCGCGGTGACCCGATGACCGGCCGAATACACCGTCGCCTCGGTGGGGCCGTAGAGGTTCCAGATCTCGAGCCCGCCGGTGGCCACGGCTGCCGCGAACGGACGCAGTGACCCGAAATCGAGTCTTTCTCCAGCGATCAGCATCCGTCGCAGCCGCGGCGGTATCCCGCGGGCTTCCACCTGGTTGCCCAGCATCCGCACGGCGGTCGGGGTCTGGCACAGCACACTGATCTCGTACCGGTCGAGCAGTGACCAGGCGTGGCCAGCGTCGACCTGCGCACGCCGTGGCAAGACCACCAGTTCCGCCCCGACAGTCAGCGACCGCCACATCTCCCACATCGAGACGTCGAAGCTGAAGGAGTGAAACCCGGCCCAGACGTCGGCCGGCCCAGACGAGTCCCACTGCGCCGCACCCGAAAGCAGCGCCAGCAGGCCGCGCTGGGTCACCTCCACCCCCTTGGGCACCCCGGTCGAGCCCGAAGTGAACAGCACATACGCAAGCCGTGACGGCGCTGTGGACTCCTCGCGGCTCGGATCGGGTGCTCGCTCGCCCACGTGGGTAAGCGCGACATCTCCGGTAGACATCGCGGCGGCACCGGCGTCGTCGACCACCGCATGTCTCGCACCGCAGGTGCGGGCGATGATGGCCAATCTGGTTGCTGGACTGCCGGGTTCGACAGGCGTCGGCGTGGCTCCCGCGGCGACGATCGCCAGAGTCGCCACCACCGCGTCGGCGCCGCGGTCAGCGCAGACCAGCACCGGCTCTGAATTACCGATACCGCGTGCCCGCAGCACCGCGGCCAGTCGCCCGCAGGCGTCGGCCAGCTCGGCGTAGGTGTAGCCGCGGTCGCTGTCCCGTAATGCGGTGCGGCGGTGGAACTGTCGCGCTGTCGCGGTGAACAGCCGCCACAGCGAGGTCACGGCACGACCCTGAGCGCGAGTTCCTCGACCGTCGGCGCTTCGAACACATCGGCCAAACCGATCTCTACACCGAACGTGTCGTAGATCCGCGAGATCAAACGGATCGCCAT
This sequence comes from Nocardia sp. bgisy134, assembly GCF_057708325.1. Lineage (NCBI taxonomy): Bacteria > Bacillati > Actinomycetota > Actinomycetes > Mycobacteriales > Nocardiaceae > Nocardia > Nocardia sp. bgisy134. The sequence goes on along the minus strand of NZ_JBYIRW010000004.1, from coordinate 82,059 downwards.
CAGCGAGTGCCCGCCCGAGGCGAAGAAGTTGTCCTGCACGCCCACCTCGTCGAGCCCGAGCACCTCGGCGAACAGCAGCCGCACTCGCTCGATGGTCGCGCTGTCGGCAGGCGTACCAGCCGGGGCGGTGACCGTTGCGGTGACACCACCGCTGGCCGTGTTCGCGTCGGGGAGCGGTGCCGAGACGGTGCTCTCGCGCAGGGCGAGCGCGCCGAGGACCGTGCGCTCGTCGGCGACGAAATCACCGAGCATGGTAGCGAAATCGACCGCCATCTGTGTGATGCGCGGCCGATCGAACAAACCTGCGTCGTAGACCCAGTACAGCACCAGGTCGTCGTGGCCTTCCCGGGCATGCAGTTCCAGGTCGAACCGCGCGCGGTTGTCGAGTCCTTCGACCGCCACGGCGTCGAGCCCGGTCGGCATCGGTGGCGGCGACACCCCCTGATGAGCGAACAGCACCTGAAACAGCGGGTTGCGATCCAAGCGCCTGCTCGGCGCGACAGCCTCGACCACCCGGTCGAAGGGGACATCCTGATGCCGGTACGCCTCGAGCGTGGTGTCTCGAACCTGGCCCAGATACTCTCCGCACGTCGCCGCCGGATCTACCGTCAGCCGCAGCGCCAGCGTGTTCACGAAGAACCCGACGACCGGCTCCCACTCGGCGCGCGTACGCCCCGCGACGGGAGAACCGACGACGATGTCGTGTTCGGAACTGTAGCGCGACAACAGAATCCCGAACACACCCAGCAGACTCATATACAGCGTCGCCCCGTGTGCCCCGCCCACGCGCCGCAACCCGGCAAGTGTCGCCGCGTCCACCACGGTGCGGAGCACACCGGCCGTGGGGGCTTGGCCGTTGTGCCGGGGCCGATCCAGCGGAAGGGCGATCCCGTCGGGGACACCCTGCAACCGCTGGGTCCAATAGGCGAGTCCCGCTGTGGGCACACTGTGATGCTGGGTGCGCGCGAAGTCGCTGTAGCGCACGGGAATCGGCGGCAGATCGGCGGCGATCGCGACGCGTGCCGCACTGTAGAACGCCGCGAGTTCACGCCACAGGATCGCCTGCGACCAGCCGTCGGAGGCGATGTGGTGGACGGTGAGGAGCGCAACGTGGTCGCGCTCGCCCAGCCGCAGCAACCGCGCGCGCAGCAGCAACCCACCGGTGAGATCGAACGGCTGCTCCCATTCGTCGCGTAACGCGGCCTGGAGCCGCTTGTCGACATCCGCGGCGGACAGCGCACTGAGATCATCGACCGGCAACTCGACCTCTTGCACCGCTACGACCTGCTGCATCGGGACGCCGTCCACGAGCTCGAAACGGGTCCGCAGACTCGGATGCCGCTCGACCAGCGCCTGCAACGCGACACGCAGTGCGGCAACGTCGAGTTCGCCCCGTAGGCGATACGCCTCCGGAATGTGGTATTCACAGCTGTCACCGTGCAGCTGGTGCAGAATCCACAGTCGTTGCTGGCCAAAGGACACTGGCTCGAACACGCGTCGACCCCCGGTCGTCGGTCGAGGGACTTCACCCCCGGCACCGTCTTCTCCGCCACTATAGGCGAATGCGAACTGAAATGTCTTGTGCCTCATCACGATTTGCCGAGGCCGTCGTCATCGGACACGGGCTCGCCGGAGCCGTTGCCGCCAGGACTTTGCACGATGTCGGCCTCGATGTCCTGGTCGTCGACGCCGGAACCCCGATCTCGGCTACACCCGCCACGCATGTGCGCAACCTGGACATGTGCCGCACCGACACCGCGCTGCGCGCAGACCTGGTGCGCACGCTGTTGCGGCCGGTTTCCTTCCCGCCCGCACGATCGGTCGAGGCCGCGTCGCCACCGGTCATGCCCGACGGCAACGGCATCAACACGGTCCAACGCCGCGACCGCAACATGACTGCCGCTCGCACCACGAGCGCCTTCGGCGGCATGGGGATCCTGTGGAACTGCTTCGCCCCCCGGCCCGACCCGTGCCTGGAACAATGGCACGGCATCGACATGCGCGAATGGGAACTCCTCTACACCTGCGCAGAAGAACTCCTCGCCGTCGGCGCCGATCTCGCCACCGGTTCACGCCGGCACGAATTCGTCCTGAACACCCTGCGCGACAACAGATTTCCCGCCGCTCGCCACGCCCCGATCGCCGCCAGCGCCGTCGACGGCCGAATCCACTGGACCGGCCCCGCCGACATCATCGACCACGCACCGATCACCGTGCGGCATGCCACCGTACGCCGCCTGGACCTGCGCGGCGGCCGCGTGCGCGGGGCACAGCTTCTCGATTCGCGCACCGGGGTGGTCTCCACCCTGGAAGCTGACATCTTCGTCGTCGCGGCCGGCGCGATCCGCACCCCCGCCCTGCTGTGGGCCTCGGGCATGCGCGACCCGGATTCGGCCCTCGGACGCTATCTCACGGACCACCCCCTCGCCTTCGCGCAGGTCGTCCTCGACCCGGACATGCGCGAAGACGGGTTCGGCGCGTGCGTGGAAGTGCCCGTCGACCACGACCATCCCTTCCACCGCCTCGTCGTCTCCGACGGCCACGACTCGCCGATGCTGGAGGGCCGCATCGACGATCGCCTCATCCTGTCCCTGTACTGGTACACCAGCAGCGAGCCGCGATTTGACAACCGAATCGTCTTCGACAGCGCCGCAACCGATTCCACCGGCCTGCCCCAACCGACCTTCGACTACACCCTCACCCACGACGACCGCGCTCGTCACCGCGCCGCTCTCGACGACCTGCGCGCCACCGCGGCACTTCTCGGCACGACCGTGCCCACCAGTCCCCCACAACTGACCAGCCCCGGCGCCTCCATGCACCTCATGGGCACCACCCGCATGTCCATCACCGAAACCGACGGCGTCACAGATTCTTTCGGGCGGGTCTGGGGCGCCGACAACCTCTACGTGGCCGGGACCGGACTGATTCCCGTCGCCACCGCCGCCAACCCGACTCTCACCGCGTGCGCTCTCGCCGTACGCACCGCACAGGCCATTGCGCACGGCACACACGCCCAGTAACGTCGCAACCATGGGGGCCACATCCAGCGCCAACGAACTCACCGAGCAGACCGACCCACTCTGCATCGCCGACGAAACCGCCGCCGACCTGCTGCGCGACGCGCCCTGGCGGCGAGTCGCGATCGTCGGTGACAGCACCGCCGAAGGGGTCGGCGAACCCTATCCCGGCTACCGCACCATCGCCTGGCCCGACCGGCTGATGGCCGCCCTGCACACCGCAGTCGGCGAGGTCGCCTACCTCAACACCGGCAAAATGGGCGCCACCAGCCGCCAGGTGCTCGACCACCAACTCGAACCTGTCCTCACATTCGAGCCCGACCTGGCCCTGATCGGCTGCGGCGGCAACGACCTATGGGTCGCCCGCCCCGACTACGCCGCCACCGAGGACAACCTCGACCGCCTCTTCTCCGCCATCACCGGCACCGGCGCCCGCACCCTCACCTCCACCCTCGATGACGACATCAAAGACCCTCAGCTGCAACCCTTCCGTGTGCGCCTGCAAACCTTCAACGACATCATCCGCCGCATCGCCGACCGCTACGACGCCATCCTGCTCGACCTCGACGGCCACCCCATCCGCCAGCGCACCAACCTCGTCAGCAGCGACAACATCCACTACACCATGGCCGGCCATGCCGTCGTCGCGACCGAGATCATCAAGACTCTCGCTACCGCCATCCCCCGATCCCAGGGATAACCCGGCCTACGAAGAAGGCTCTCACCGTCGCACCATGGTGGCGGATCCGCGGAAAATGCGAAACCCGGGACACCGCTACAGCTCGCGGCCGCGTTCGACCGCGCAGAACTCGACCAGCTCATCGAAGGAGCTGGCGAAGACCACCTCCATCGATGGGCGGAAACCCCACGTGAGTTCGATGCGGTTGGCCAGCATGGTGGCCTTCAGCGAGTTGCCGCCCAGTTCGAGGAAGCGGTCCGTGTCGGCGATCTCGGCGAGTTCGAGCAGTTCCAGCCAGAATTCGGCCAGCACGGTTCTGATGTCGTCGTCGAGGGTTGTCTCACTCATGGGGCTCCTCCCACAGCACGGGACACACATCGGGATCCGTGTAGTCAGGGTTGCCGGATTCGTCTGTCCGGCACAGGAAGTCGTTCAGGTGTGACTGTCGGTTGCCGTGGTCGTCGACGGTCGGCACGTACCGGTTGGTGGCGTCCTGCATGTGCAGGGCCAATGCCGCGCGCGGCCGGTCGGAGGAGTTGGGCAGGCTGCCATGGATGGTGCGGCAATGATGGAAGCTGACCTGGCCGAGTTCCATGAGCAGGCGGACAGGCACCAATTCCGCACCGTCACTGGCGATTCGCGCGGTAATGGCGTCGAGGTCCCACTCGTGGAAGAACTCCAGACGATCGTTTCGGTGCCAGCGGTGGCTGCGGTCGATCACTGTCATCGGGCCCATATCGGCGGTGACCGTCTGGAACGGGATCCATGCCGAGATCATCTCGCGCGACGAGCAGGTCTTCCAATAGGCGATGTCGGTGTGCCAGCCGACAGTGGAGACTTCGTGGCTCACCTGCGGAGGTTTGTTGATGAGCTGGTCGTGGAACAAGCGCACCGAGGGGGTGCGAGCCAAGCGGGCCGCAGTGGCCGCGATCATCGGGTGATGCACCAGGGTCCATAGCTGTTCGATCTGCAGCGAGACGTAGTCGTTCTGCCGCAATATGTTTCCGCGCTGTTCGGTCCAGTCGGTGCCGGCTTCGAACGGCAGGACCGCGTCGCGTTCGCCGCTGTAGTAGCGTTCGGCGCCGAACCAGGCCTCATCGATCTCCTCGGCCGACAGCAGCTTCGGTGAGATCCACCAACCGTGTTCCTCGTAGTGGGCGATGTCGGCCTCGGATGGAAGCAGCGCCAGGCGGTCGTCTGCTGGCATCGTCATGTCATCACTCCTGAGGGATGCCCCATGGGACTCAAGGCGTCGGCGGGGCTGATATCGATGATCGTGTGCAGTGCCGGTGGGCGCGGCGGTGCATGGTCGCCGGGCGGATCTGCCTCCTCGATCCATGACTCCAGCTCCGCGATCGGCGTCTCCGCGGACTCACACAGCGCCGTCAGCGTCCCCAGATAGGCGCTGGTGAATTCCGCCAACTCAGCGGCGCCGAGCAGGTCCGGGACACCGAAACCGGTCACCGTCAGGTGATCTCGCGTCTCTCGCACGAAGAAGGTCAGATCCGACGCGGTCGCTGCCGGGATACGGCGGTCGTGCTCGAGGTACATTCCGGTCACCGTGCATCCGGCCAGGGCCAGCGACTCCATGGGGTAGCGGTCCATCAGGAACGTCGCATGCGGGATACCGGTCTTCCACCCCAGCTCGTGGCGCAGCCCGGCCAGCACGCGCGCGAACGGCAACCGCTGATGGTCGAGCGCGCTCACCGTCCTGCTCGCGGTGCGGAACAGGCACTCGGCCAGCGACGGGTCACCGGTCAGGTCGACGTCGAGCAGCAGCCCGTTGTAATGCGCGCCCAGCGCCTGCGACGCGGCCAGCGATGGGCGATTGGCCGCCAACGTGCCGATCACCGGCCGCAGCTGCCCGGGGGAGCGCTGCCCCAGCACCACCCCGAATGCTGTCAGCAACAGCGCATACATCGACACATTGCCGCTGCGTGCCAGGCTGCGCAGCTCGGCGACCACCGGCTTCGGAATCGTGCGCACGCACCGCACCAGGTTCATGGCCGGGCGGTGATCCACCGGGGTGCTCGCCCAGCGGGGTGTCGTGTCCGCGAGATGCTCTATCCACCAGTCGCGTTCGGCGGTCGCGGCGTCACTGTGCAGCCAGTCCTGCTGGGCCGCAGCCACTGCCAGGCAATCGGCGACATCGCGCCCGAGGTCAGATGCCGTACCCGACAGTCGGCACCGATACGCCTTCGACAGCGCGACGCTGAGCAGCTGCATCGACCAGCCGTCCGCGGCGATGTGATGCAGCGTCACCAGCAGCACATGCGTGTACGTGTCGAGTGCGAGCAGCATCACCCGTATCGGGATCGCGCGCGCGAGATCGAAGCTCGACTCGCGTTCGCGCCACATCAGATCCGCGGCCTCGGCCAAATCCGCCACCGGCACGACCGTCAGCTCGAATGGTGCCGCATCGCACACGACCACGACCGGAACGCCGCCTCGTTCGGGATACATGGTGCGCAGACTCGACTGTGCGGCAATCACATCGGTTAACGCGTCTCGCAGCGCCACCGCGTTCAGTGGTCCTTCGATCAGCAGCGCGTAGCTCAGGTTGAGTGCGGCGGCGTCGACCCGCGCATCCAGGTGCCACAGCTGCTCCTGGATGACCGTCAACGCCGCATCCTGCGGTTGCGCTGTCATGACCGCACGGCGTAGAGGAAGTGCACCGGTGTCCCGGCGTGCAGCGCATCCTGTTGCACGCTCACCTGGAAACCGTTGCCGGACAACAGATCACGTGCCCGATCTACCTGTCCGTCGAGGTCGTGGATTTCGACGACGACCTGCTCGATCTTGGGCCAGTGCTCGGGCCCCAGCCCGTGCAGCACATCCAGTTCGGCCTTCTGCACGTCGATCTTCAGCAGAGCGATGTGCTCGGTGCCCGTGTCGGCGATCACCTGCCCCAGCGTGCGCAGCTCGCAGGGGTAGGTGGTGGCACGGACGCGTTCGTCGAGGTATTCGGCCGATTCGGCAAGCAGTGCGTTGCCCGGATCGTTCTCCAGCTCACCGAGATTGCGGAGGATGCCCGACAGCAGCGCCCGCTCCTGACCCGGATCCGGATGCAACGACGACATGCCTGTGAGGTTCGGGTAGAAGGTCAGTTCACCCGTGCCCGCCCGGCTCGCGAGCCCGAACGGGAACAACCGCACACCCGCAAGCCCTTTCGTGTTCGCGCGCAACACATCGAACAGCGGCGGACACGGCTCGAACGCGAACACCTCGAGCCCCGGCGACTGCTCCAGCGCATGCAGGGTGAACAGGCCGATGTGCGCACCGACGTCGAACACGCGCCCCGAGTCGGGATAGCGGATCCCGCCGCGGTCGTAGGTGCGCCGCTGCGACACATCCAGATACAGGTACAGGGTTTCGGCCGGTTGCAGCGCCATCACCGTGCGACCGTTCGGCAACTCGATCGGTGTCGCCGAATGGTCCTGCTCCGCGGCGGCCTCGCTGGTCACCACACTGGCCGCCGGGGTGATACCACGCAGCGCGTCGATATCGGCGGCGAGCGCGGCGACGGTGGTGCCGCGCAGCAGCGTCCGCAACGGCAGCGCGACCGAATAGAGCTCGTTGAGCTGGGCCACCACCTGGATCCCGACTCGGGAGTGTCCACCCAGTTCGATGAAGTTGTCGTCCGGGCCGACCGATTCCATGCCCAGCGCCGCCGCCCACACCTTGGCGACGTTCTCCTGCGTATCACCTTGCAGCAGACCACCTCTGGTCGATTCGCGCGGCGGCGCGGCCAGCGCACGCCGATCGACCTTGCCGGTCGCGGTGGTGGGTAGTCCGGTGGTGAACACGATTCCCGAGGTCGCCGGAACCATATGCCCGGGAAGCTCTTCCAGCAGCAACTCCCGCACCCGCGCCGGATCCGGATGGTCTTCCTCACCGATCAGATACGCCGACAACTGCCTGCCCAGGCCCTCGTACTCGTGTACCGTCACTGCCGCGCGCCGGATGCCGGGGATGCGCAGCAGGTAGGTCTCGATATCGGCCAGCTCGATTCGATACCCGCGGATCTTCACCTGATCGTCACGGCGGCCCAGGAACTCGATCGTGCCGTCGGGCAGAAACCGTGCCATGTCACCGGACTTGTACATGACAGTGCCGTCCCCGAGAAACGGGTCGGGCAGGAAACTGCGCGCGCTCTGGTCTTCGTCGAGGTAGCCCTGCGCGGGAGCGAGACCACCGATATGGATCTCCCCCGGCGCCCCCGCCGCGACCGGATGCGCGTGCGCGTCCAGGATGTAGATGCGGGCGTTGGCGATCGGTGTGCCGATCGGCGGCAACTCCGGCCACCGCGTGCTGGGTCCCTCGAGCAGATGGCCTGTGGCGACATGGGTTTCGGTGGGCCCGTACTGATTGTCGAGGCGGCAGTCGAGCCGGTGGAACAACCGGCGGATCGGCATGGAGATCTGCAACTGCTCCCCCGCCACGATCACCTCGTCCAGGCAGGCCAATGACCGCTGGGTCAGGTTCGCTGCCACCGCCATCTGATCGAGCGCGACCGCCGGCAGGAACACCCGCGTCACCGCGTAATGTTCGATCACCTCCGGTAGCACGGACACGTCGTCGCGCATCTCGTCGGACGCCACCAGCAGACAGCCACCGAATGCCCAGGTCGCGAAGATCTCCTGGAACGACACGTCGAACCCGATCGAGGTGCGCTGCAATGTCACCCGCCCCGCCGGATCGATCCCCCGCGCGCGCTGCCACAACACCAGGTTCACCAGCGTCCGATGCCGCAGCGCCACCCCCTTGGGGCGGCCGGTCGAGCCGGAAGTGAAGTTCAGATAGATCACGTCCGAGGGCCGCACCTCCACGGCAGGGGTGGTGGCGGGTGCGCGGTCGATGACCTCGGTGTCGGTGTCCAAGCACACCAGCGCGATCGCGTCCCCGTCGAACAGGCCGGTCAGTGTGGATTCGGTGACCGCGACCGTCATCGCGGAATCCTCGACGACCACCCGGTTACGTGCTTCGGGGAAGGTCGGCACGATCGGCACCACTGCGGCACCGGCCTTGAGGATTCCCAGTGTCGCGATGAGCATGTCGTGCGTGGCCGGCACACACAACCCCACCCTCGTGCCGACCTCGACACCGAGTCCGCGCAGATGATGCGCGAGACGGTTCGCCCGCTCGTTCACCTGCCGATATGTCAATGTCAACGCACCGAAGATCAGTGCGGGTGCGTCCGCGAACTTCTCGACGGCCTCCTCCACCAGGTGATGCGCGCACCGCGGGTCGGCTTGCCCGACAGGTCCCCCCGACCACTGCTCGACGATCACGGCACGTTCGTCCGCGGTCAGGTAGTCGAGGGTGTCGATGCACCAGTCGGAATGGCTGAGTCCGTCGGCCGTGAACACAGCCAGATGGCGGCCGAAACGTTCGACGGTGGCACTGTCCACGACATTGGCGTTGTACTCCAACTCGACCGGCAACCCGGTCCCGGCGTGGACGGTGACGTCGTTGCGTTCGTCATCGCCCGCATCGGGCCCGGTGCAAATCAGCACGGGGTACAAGGGATTTCGGTTGGTGACCTCGCTCATGCCGAGCGCTTCCAACAGCGCGCTCGCCGACCAGTCCGGTCGCGCGGCGCTCTGCTCGACCGAGTCGCGCAACGCCGCGCGCAGCTCGGCGAAGGACATGCGCGGATGCACCTGCACCAGGACCGGAATCACGGCATCGCGTGCGCCGGTGTGGACGCCGACGACGATGGGCCGGGGTTCGTCGGTGCCGTGGTAGCGGTAGAGCACCCCGGCGACGGCGGTCAGCAGCAGCTCCAGCCGGGTCGCCGGATCATCGAACAGTCCCGCGAGCGGCTCCGGCACCGCCGCTTGGATGCGTTGACTCTTGCGCCGGTACACCCCGGAGCGGCGCTTGAACAACGGCAGACCCGACTCCGGGTAGCGGATGGCGAAACGATTCGTCCACCAGGGCAGGTCGTTGTGGAAGGTATCCGAGATCGTTTTCGTCACGGGCGCTGTGCCTTTCCATCGGGCCACAGGATCGGGCAGACATCGGGGTCGGCGTAATCGGGATCACCGGTCGCGTCCTTGCGGCAGAGCAGGTCGTTGACATGGACGGTCCTTCTCCCCGACGAATCTACGTGCGGCACAAACTGATTCGTCGCATCCTGGAAGTGCACCGCCAGTGCGAGCCGGTCTCGGTCGCTGCGGTTGGGTTCGGAGCCGTGGATGGTGCGGCAGTGATGGAAGCTGACCTGACCGCGTCTGAGCTGCAGCCGGATTCGCTCGAGCGACACCCCCACCTCGCTGAGCGAATCCTCCAGCTTGTCGCGGTCCTGTTCACCGAACGTGCGCATCCACTCGGTATCCAGACGGCGGTGACTGCGGTCGAGGAACGACAACGCGCCGATCTCGGCGTCGCAGTCCTGGAACGGAATCCACGCGGTGAGCATGTCTCGCGATGAACAGGTCTGCCAGTAGGCGATATCGGTGTGCCAGCCGACCGCCGACTCGGCCGGGTCCAAGCCCGCCGGTTTGCAGATCAGCTGATCGTGGAACAGCCGCACACTCGGCGTGCGCGCCAGTTGCGCCGCGATCGCCGCGATCGGCGTGAACTCCACCAGCGCCCGGATGTCGTCGTTCTGCAACGACACATAATCGTTGAGCCGCAGCACATTTCCCTGCTCCGGTCGCCAGTCCAGGTACCCGCCGGTGATCAGCAGCGGATGATCACGTTCCCCGACGTAATGGCGTTCGGCGCCCATCACCGCGGTATCGAGCACCTCCTCGGGGATGATCACCGGCGAGACCCACCAGCCGTGCTCGGCGTAGAACGCGATATCGGACGCGGCCGGCAGGTCCTGGGTGGTGTCGTCCACCGCGCCGGTGACCTTCGAGGTCATCTGTCCTCCTGTGGCCGGGATTCCATGACGGTGATCGGCGCGCCGAAGGGCACGTTCGGATACACGTTGAGCTCTTGGGCGATGCGCACATGCAGCAGTCGCGGTCCGTCCTCGCCCCACAGCCACGCCAGCGCGGACTCCACCTCACCCGGCTCGCCGATCGTGCGCGCCGCCATCCCGTAGGCGGCGGCGACGCGCGCGAAATCCGGTGCGTCGTACCCCTCGACGGTGGACGGGTAGCGGCCCGCGAAGGCCTGCTCCTGCAGTTGACGCACCGATCCGTGACAGCCGTTGTCGACCACCACGATCTTGACCGGCAGCCGGTACCGCACCACGGTCTGCAGTTCCTGAATGTTGAACTGGAACGCGCCGTCACCGGCGATCAGCACCACCGGGCGACCCGTGGTGCAGGCCACGCCGATCGCGGCGGGGAACGCCCACCCGCACGGTCCCAACCCCAGCGCCGGCAAGAACCGTTGACCGGCGCGGGGCTGGATCGACTGACACGTCCACCACAGGTGCTGGCCCTCGTCGACCACGAACGCCCCGGCCTCCGCCGACACCGACGATAGCTGCCGCACGAGAACATTCGGATTGATCCCCGCGCAGCCAGCCAATTCCTCGGTGTCGGGGTACCTGCGGCGGAGGGCGTCGATGCGGCCGATCCACTCCGCGCGGCCCGGGAAGGCGCGCTGACGGGCGAGGAACACCGCCACGTCCAGGAATTCACCCAGATCCGCCACGATAGTGCGCGCTGTGCGCACCCGCTGCATCTCCCCGGCATCACGGTCGACCTGGAACACCGTCTGGGCCCTGGTGATCGCACCGACATCGGCGCCGAGGGTGCCGAAATCGAGTTTGCTGCCCAGTACCAGCAGGAAATCGGCGTCACCGACCGCGGTATTGACCCACCGATTGCCGTACATGCCGATCATGCCCAGCCGTAGCGGGTCACCGGCAGGCAGCACGTCGAGCGCGGTGATCGATGCCGCCACCGGAGCGCCCAGCACGCGCAGCAACTCCCGGCACGCCCGCACCGCTCGGGCGGCGTGAATACCGCCGCCCAGCAACACGAGTGGACGCTCGGCGGCGGTGAACGCATCCAGCAGGCCAGCGACCGCGTCCGCGTCGGCGAACGGCTCACCCGCCGCCTCGGCGATACGGTCGAACCGCGCCTGCCGAGACACCGGCTGGGTCTGCAGATCCGCGGGCAACTCGATCAACACCGGCCCGGGCCTGCCCTCGACGGCCAGCGCGTGGGCCCCGTCCAGCAGCGCCGGGATCTCCTCGGCGGTCTTGGCCCGCCACGATGCCTTGGTGACCGGTTCGGCCATGGCGACGATGTCACATTCCTGAAACCCATACTGCCGCACCGGCCGAGCGCCCTTGAGCAGATAACTCTGCACCTGCCCCACCAGGAAGAGCACGGGCACCGAATCGAGGTAGGCCGATGCCACCGCGGTGAGCATATTGGTGGCGCCCGGCCCCGCGGTCGCCAACGCGACCGCGGGGGTGCCGTTGTAGCGGGCCTCACCATCGGCGGCGAAGGCCACCGCCTGTTCGTGGTGCAGGGTGACGATGCGGGTGCGGCCGCTGCGATGCACCGCATCCAGCAGCGCCGCGATCATGCCGCCCGGCAGCGTGTACAGGTGGTCGATGTCGTGATCGCACAGCCACTGTGCGACGTGATCGCTGACGGTCTGTTCCCCGGTCAGCGCAGAGGTACTGATCATGGGTGGTGGTCCCCGCCTTCGGATCTCAGAACGACGATCGCGCTGGCCACGATTGCAGTTCGGGCAGGCAGTGGCGCACGAAGCAGTCCAGGCTCCGCGCGCCCTCCTCCTCCGGGATGCCGTGGAAGATCGCAAGCACCCCTTGCAGATCAAGGCGCTTCTTGTAATCGGCCAGCTTCTCCAACACCTGGTCGGGGGTGCCGTAGACGACGGTCGCGGGTGTACTGCCCGCAGCGGGTCCGGCGGTGCTGGCGCGCATGACCCGGTAGTACTCGTACCCCTTGACTGTCCCGAATTCCGGCTTCGCCATGCCGTAGTGGTCGACGGCCACCGCATGCGCGGCGCGATCGTATTTCGCGGCCAGCTCGAGAGCGCGATCCTCGTCCTCGTCGACGACGACGGTCGCCGACAACAGCGGCTGCGGCGGCTCGCTGCCCTGCCCGTGCGCCTCCTGCCAAGCATCGCAGTAGCGTTCGTGATCGAGCTGAATCAGCTCGAGTGGCTTGACGATTATGTACATCGCACCGAGCCCGAGCCGCGCCATCAGCGGACCCGACTGCGGGGACACCGTAGCCGAGAACACCCGGCCACCGAACGAGCCGCGCGGACGCGGCCGCAACTCCCGGCGCGGCTGACGCACCGTCGGTCCGCCCTCCACGATCCCGGTCTCGAGGCCGTGCAGCAGAATCTGCGCGTACTCGTTGAACCGGGCGCGCGATTGCTCCATTGGCACCCGCAGGCCCTCGTACTCGTCCTGCCCGAGACCTCGCCCCAGGCCCAGGACCAGCCGTCCGCCGCTGAGATGATCGGCCAGGATCACCTGCTCGGTGAGCCGCACCGGGTCGTGCCACGGCAGCACCAGCACAGCGGTGCCCAATTGAATTGTGCGAGTGCGACTTCCAATGTAGGTCAACATCTGCAACGGGTCCGGGACCAGCCCGTAGTTACTGAAGTGGTGCTCGGTCAGCCACACCGAGTCGAATCCCGAATCCTCCGCTCGCACGCAGAATTCGAGCTCACGTTCGATGAATTCGCCGTCCGGAAGGTCGGAGCGGTGTTGGAAAGCAGCCTCGTAGCCGACATGCACGACTTGTCCCCCGTCGTATCGACGTGGCGCGCCGTCCGGGCGTCACCGCAGGCCACGCTACCACACACACCACCGGCGATGAACCGCTGAGTTGACCAATCACCTTCTGGCACAATGCAATTACGTAGAACAGTATCCAGATAGCAATCCGCGCAACAGGATACGGAAACTCATGTTCTCGCAGTACGGATCAGATCCGCGGCGCGTTCGGCGATCATGATCACTGGTGCGCTCGTGTTGCCGCGCACGATCGAGGGCATGACCGACGCATCGACGACCCGTAGCGCTCGAACCCCATACACCCGCAGGCTCGCATCGACCACCGCATCGGGCCCGCGACCCATCGCGCATGTGCCGACGGGATGGTAGAGAGTCTGCGTCCAGGCCCGCACATGCGCGGCCAGCCCCGCCTCCTCCCCCGGCGCGTCGGTTCCGGGCAGGTAAGGGCTGTGCAGATAACGTGCGAAGCTCGGATGCCCGGCGATGTCGAGGGCCCGGCGGCATCCAGCGAGCATCGCCGACAGGTCTCGCGGATCGGCGAAATAGTCCGGTTGCAGCGTCGGATGCGCGCGCGGATCGGCGCTGCGCAACGACAACCGCCCCCGGCTATGTACCTCCACCAGCGTAACCCCGGCGGTCACCATCGGCGCCTCATGTGGACGTAACCCGTTGTCGAAGAATGCCGTTGGCGTCACATGGACCTGAATATCGGGCGGTCCGGCGGAATTCGCCGTGTTCAGGAAGGCGCCGGCTTCAGCGATGTTGGAAGCCAGCGGCCCGGTGCCGCCGGCATGCCAGCGCAGCACATTGCGCGGCGTGGCCAGATCCAGCCGAAGATCGGTGGTCCCGGTGGACCGCCACACCAGCGGCGTGATCGGATGATCGTGCAGATTGGCGCCCACACCCGGCAACGCCACCGCGACCTCGATCCCGGCCGCGCGCAGCTGCTCAGGCGCGCCGATCCCCGACAGCATCAACAGCTGCGGCGACCCGATCGCCCCACACGCCACGATCACCTCCGAGTCTGCCCGCACCATGTGCTCCCTCCCCTCACACAGGTAGCGCACACCGACCGCTCGTGACCGCAGCAGGACAACGGAACTGGCGAGCACACCGGTGCGGATCCGCAGATTCGGCCGATCGGCGGCCGCGGCGAGGTAGCCGTCGGCGACCGACCAGCGCCGCCCCTCCCGGCACGTCACTTGATACAACCCCGCCCCGAGCTGGTCGGTGCCGTTGAAGTCGTCGTTGCGAACCAGCCCGGCCTCGACCGCCGCCTCCACCCACGCCAGGCTCAGGTCGTGGGTGTAGCGGCGATCCTCGACGTACTGCGGGCCGTCGGTCCCGTGGAACCGGTCACGGCGCGACAGATTGGTTTCCGCGCGAAGGAAATACGGCAGCACCGAGGCGTAGTCCCAGCCCTCGGCGCCGAACTCGGCATACCAGCGGTCGTAGTCGGCGCGGTTGCCGCGAATGTAGATCATCGCATTCATCGCCGAACAGCCACCAAGACCCCGCATCCGCGGCCAGAACAACCGCCGCCGGTCCAGGTGGCGTTGGGCGCTGGTGTGGTACTGCCAGTCCAACGGCGTGTTGAACAACGACGTGAACGCCGCGGGCATCCGCGATTCGGGCGCGATCACCGCATCGCCCGCCTCGAGCAGCAGCACCGACACCGATGCGTCCGCGCTCAGCCGGTGTGCCAGCACGCATCCCGCGGTGCCGCCACCAACGATCACATAGTCGAACGAATCACGTTGGTGCATAACCTGTTCCATCCATGCGGTGCTGCCGGTCCATGGACCGGCCGCGTCGTCGTCCCGTATCGTCGGGTGGCATGACCGAACCCACGAAGGATCCGATCCACGACACCGTCCATCGGATCATCCGCAGACTCGCCCCCGGGCAGATCGACGGTCCGATCGGGCAGGCGGATCTGGTCGACGAGCTCGGCTTCCACTCCCTGGCCCTGCTCGAGCTCGCTGTCGCCATCGAAGACGAGCTCGGCCTGCCACCGATGAACGAAGCTGACGCACAGGACATCCGTACGGTCGACGACGTCGAAGCCTATGTCCGTGCCGCAGTGGAGAACTCGGCCGCCTGATCCGCGGCGCATGCTCACCCGCGCAGCTCACTCGCGGCTGCCCGCACCGCGGTGAGCAGCCACTCGATATCGGATTCGGCCAGTATCGCCGGCGGCGTCAATCGCACCACCTCGCTCGCGTTGAGCGTGTGCGACACCACCACTCGATGCCGAAGCAGCGCCCGGGTCATCGCCATCGCCGCCCGTTGCCCGCTGAACTCGATCCCGATCAGTAAACCCACGCCACGCACCTCCCGCACCAGATCCGGGCACCCCGCCCGCATCGCCGCATCGATCTCGGGCAGCAAGCGAGCACCCACCACCCGGCTGCGCGCGACGAGATCCTCGTCCTCGAGCACCGACAGCGCACTCATCACCGCCACGGCCGCCACGGGATTCCCGCCGAAGGTCGAGGTGTGCAGGAACGGATCTCGATCCAGCGGCGCGTGCACCTGAGCGGTGGCCGCGACCGCGCCGACCGGCACCACACCGCCGCCGAGGATCTTGCCGCACAACAGGACGTCGGGCGTGACACCTGTGGCCGCACACCCCCACAGACTGCCCACCCGGCCCAGCCCGGTCTGAATCTCGTCCACGATCAACAAACCCTCGTGCCGATCGCACGCCGCGCGCACCGCCGCCAGATACCCGTCCGGCGGAATCCGCACGCCCCCTTCGGCTTGCACCGGTTCGACGATCACCGCCGCCGGTTCCCCCTGTGCCAGCGCCGCCGTGACCGCAGCGATGTCACCGAACGGCACATGCACGACGCCCGGCAGCAGCGCACCCACCGCGTCGCGGTACCGATCACGTCCGGTGACCGACAGCGCCCCCAACGTCTTGCCGTGAAAACCGTTGTCCATGGCGATAATCCGATGCCGACCCGACACCTTGGCCAGCTTGAGCGCCATCTCCACCGCTTCGGCCCCGGAATTGGTGAAGGTGAGGTGGTCGAGCCCGCCCGGGGTGACCGCGGCCAGCGCGCTCGCGGCGGCCACCATCGTGGGATCGGCCAGCAGATGCGACGCCAGCGGCCGCGTCCGCAGCTGCTCGGTCACCGCGTGCACGACCCGTGGATGACAATGCCCCAACAGAAACACCCCGTTACCGCCACACGACAGATACCGCACACCCTGGGCATCGGTGATATGACAGCCGGCACTGGAAATCTCGACGGGCGCCTTGATCATCCGCAGCAGCCGGCCCATACCGTCGCTGACATGACGGCGATGCCCGTCGAACACCGCCTCCGCCGCCACGTCTGCCTTCTCGGCCGCACCGCCGGTCGTCACGACGCCACCGTGTAGTCGGATGCCGCTGCGCCCACATAGGCGACGAACCCGTCCAGGAACCGTGTCAGCGCCGCTGCGCTCGTGCGCTCGATCCGGTACAGGCATTTGACGTGCAACCCGTCGGCCACGTCACCGAAATGGAATTCCACCGCGAACGGTGTCGCCGTGAACGCGACCTCCTCGTACGGCTCGACCTCGACACCGCTCAACTGCACGGTACGCCCGGGCACGTTCATGTACTCGACATCGATGGAACCGTACTCGAACAACACCTCCGGCTGCTGGCGACCCCCGCGCACACCGGGCGGCATCGGTACGGTGTGATACGGCACCTCCTGATTGGCGATCGCGTCGAACACCACCGTGCGCGCATGCCGCACCAGCTCACCGAAATCCCTGTCGGCCACCTCGATCGGCACGAGCAACAGATTGATCAGGAACCCCACGGTGCGGCGTACCCTCCGGTTGGACCGGTCGGCGAACACCGCTGGCAACAGCACCCGATCCTCCCCCGCGCAGCGCCCCAGATATCCGGCGAACGCCCCCAGCAGCACGGCGAAGAACGTCGAACGCTCCTGACGCGCGATCTCGCGCAGCACCCCGGCGAACGAGGCAGGCATCTCATAGCGCAACACTCCACGCTCCCCGCTACCCGCCGGCGCGGGATCCTCCAGCACCGCAGGCACACTCACCGGCTGCCCGACACCGAGCACTTCACGCCAGCGTGCCGTCTTCACCGCGAGCGCGCCGTCCTCGATACGCCGGCGCTGCCACTCGGCGACATCGATCGGATGCCACACCGGCGCCTCCGCCACCTCCTCGCTGCGACCGGTCCGCAAGTCGTAGAACGACTTCAGATCATCGGCGATCACCGCCATCGACCAGCCGTCGGTGACGATGTGATGCACATAGAGCACCAGCACCGACTCGGCCTCCGACAGCCGAAACAACCGAAAACGCACCGGCCACTGAGCGGCCAGGTCGAACCGCCGCCTGTACTCTTCCTCGACCGCACCCGCGAGATCCCCGGCCGCGACATCGACCACCCGCACAACATCGTCGGGTCGATCCGCGGCCGCGTGCACGAACTGGGTCAACTCATGACCCGATCGCGCGAACGTGCTGCGCAGCCCCTCGTGACGATCCACCACCGCCCCCGCCGCGGCGACCAGCGCGCCCACCTCGACGACCCCACGCAACCGGTACGCGCCACACACGTGTAGCGCTCCCCCGTCGCCACCGTATCGCTCGAGCAACCAGATCAACCGTTGCCCAGCCGACGCGACGCCCGACCGTTCGACAGCCATCAGGGCCTCCTCCCCGCCGTCCCACTGCCGGAGGACGACGCTCGCGGAACGGCACCGAGTCTACCCAAGAGTCTACGAGTTGCTCTGGAGCGCAGTTCATTTCGCGCACAACCAGCATGGCCGCAGACGACATCGGCCGATACAATCGGGCACGCCGAGAACCGACGACAAACCCGACATCGACATCGGCGCGTGCACACGGCGCCACACCAAGGGGGCGGCCGCTATGAGACGAATCCTGACCTGGCTCGACGAGCCCAACACCGCCACCGGAATACACGTCGCCCGACGCGACGACTGGGACGAGCGGCCCTACAGTACGCTCCGCGAACACGTCCACGCCGCAGCCCACCGCTACCTCGCCGCCGGGATCCGCCCCGGCGACGTGGTGTCGATCGTGCAACCGGCCGCCGACGCCTTCCTCATCGACTTCTTCGGCACGCTCCTGGCGGGCGCCACACCCAACCCGCTACCCCCGCTGCTGCCCATGCAGAGCGACACCACCTACCGCACCAAGATCACGCCACTGCTACAGGCCGCCCGGCCCGTACTCGTCTCCACCACACCACAACTGGCACCCCTGCTGGACCCCGCGGTCGCCACCATCGAAGGCGCGGCGATCATCGACCCGACCGCGACCGCCGCACCACACCGATCACTCCCCGGCTGCCAACCCGACGGTATCGGGTTGCTGCAATTCACCTCCGGCAGCAGCGGCACGCCCAAAGGCGTCCGGGTCACCGTCGCCAACCTCGAAGCCAACATCCACGCCATCGCCACCTGGCTCGGCGCCACCGACAACGACCGCGTCGCTACCTGGCTCCCGCCCTACCACGACATGGGCCTCATCGGCTGCCTCCTCGCACCCGTCACCCACGGCCTCACCATTCAGGCCATGACCCCGCTCCAGTTCATCCAGCATCCCCTGCGCTGGCTCGCCCGCTTCGGCCGTGACCACGCCACCATCACCGCAGCCCCGAACTTCGCACTGTCCCACCTGCTGTCGAAGGTTCACCCCCACGATCTCACCGGCCTGGACTTCCGCGGCTGGCGCAGCCTCATCATCGGCGCCGAACGAATCGACGCGACCGTCCTGCGCGCCCTGGTCGAGCTCCTCGGCCCGCACGGATTCGATGACACCACCCTGTGCCCCGCGTACGGGCTCGCCGAAGCCACCCTTGCCGTCACCGGCGTCCGACCCGGCGAGCCCGTGCAGCTGATCGAAACCCCGTACGGCACAAACGAACTCACCACGCCCGTGAACCTCATGTCCGCCCACCTCGATGACACCAGTCGCTGGCTCGTCGGCTGCGGGCACCCCCTCACCGAGGTAACCGTCGACATCGACACCCCTGCCCGGCGCACCCGCACCGGGGAAGTGAACGTCGGCGGGCCCGGCGTCGCCACCGGATACCAAACCGCGGCCGGACGAATTCCCCTGCGACACTCTACATCCGGTGCCCTCGCAACCGGCGACGTCGCCGCACTCGTGCACGGCCAGCTCTACCCCATCGGCCGCGTCGGAGACTCGGTCAAAGTCCGCGCCGTCACCGTCTTCGCCGAAGACATCGAAACCGCCGTCGCCGCCGGGTGCGCCCTCGACGGCAACCGCGTCGTCGCACTCACCGGACACGGCCAGCACGGGGTCGAGATCGGCGTCGTCATCGAAGACCGCCACATCGACCCCCGCCAAGTCCGCCACATCGTGCGCCGCAGCGTCGGCACGGACGCCCTCGTCCGCGTCTTCCGCGCCAAACGCGGCACCATCGAACGCACCACCAGCGGCAAACCCCGCCGGCGCATCATGTGGACTCGGCTACATCAAGGCGACTACGACACCTACGAACTGGCCGACGACGCCGTGCACTGACTCAACGCACCGACTCCGACGCCTCGACCGTCGGCACACGACCCGGCGTCAGAAACCCGGCCACCAGGACCGACACCACACACATGCCCACACACAGCCACAGCATCAACGCCATACCCGACACGAACGAGGACTGCACCCGCTCCACCAGATCCGGATTCCCGGCACCGAGCGCGACCCCTGCCGTCACATTGTCCCGAATCGGAGCAACATCGAATTCCCCCAATCCGCTGGTATACCCCGCCGCTACCACCGATGGCAGCACCGCAGCACCTATCGTGCCGCCCACTTGACGGAACACCTGAATCAACGCCGAGCCCGCACCGGCCTTGTCCACCGACACCGAACCGACAGCCATACTCAACGCAGTCGGCATGACGAAGCCCATCGCCGCACCCACCAGCGCAGTCCAGATCGCGGTGACCCAGTAGGCGGTGTCCACCGACGTCGTCGCACCGAGACCACAGGCGACACCCAGCAGCACGAACCCCACGATCAGCACCACCCGCGCCCCGTGCGCCTCTCGCAGCGAATCCGCCACCTTCGTCCCGACGATCAATCCGGCCATCATCGGCACCAGGCGCAACCCACTACCGAGGGCGTCGGCACCCAGCACAGCCTGAAAATACTGCGGCAGCACAAACAACAACCCGTACAAGGTGAACATCCCCACCGCCACGAACATCGAACCCGTGACGAACCCCCGACTGCGGAACAGGCCCAGATCGATCAACGGGTTCGCCGCCCGCGACTGCCACACCACAAAGACCGCCAGCACCAACAACCCCACCACCAGCGCTCCGGTCGACACCCGCTCGCCCCACCCTTGCTGACCGGCCCGAATGAACCCGTATGTCAGACACAGCAATCCTGCCGACGACAACACCACCCCGAGCACATCGATCGGCGCGCGGGTATCGCTACGAGACTCCGGAACGAACGCGATCACCGCGGCGGCACCGATCACCACCAGCGGGATGTTGATCAGGAACACCGACCCCCACCAGAAATGATTCAACAGCCAGCCGCCCAGAATCGGCCCCAACGGCAACCCCAACGCCGCCGCGGCCACCCAGATCGCGATCGCCCGTTCCCGCTGCGCCGCCTCGCTGAACAACACCGGCACCACCGCGATCGACAGCGGAATCATCACCGCCGCACCCAGACCCAGAAATCCACGCGCCGCGATCAACTGCCCCGGACTGTCGGCGAAACTACAGGCCACCGACGCGACCCCGAACACGACCAAGGCCCCCACTAGCAACCGCTTGCGCCCGAACCGATCCCCCAGTGACCCCGCGGGCAGCATCGCCCCCGCCAGCACCAACGTATAAGCGGTACTGAACCACTGCAACGCTGACGTCCCCGCGTCTAGATCCACCGCCAACGTCGGCAACGCGACCGTCAGAACCGTGACATCCAACCCGATAGTCAACGTCGCCAACGCCAGCGCCGCCAGCGCAATCCACCCGCGAACTACCTTCTGCGCCATGGCATCTCCTAGTCGGCCTAGGTAAACCCGTTGTTGCGCAACTATAGTCAGCGATTCACTCCAGTGGTAAGGCATTGGTGAACCGTCGACGGGGTCACCACGGAGGTCTCGCACCTGTACGGGATCCTGCGGTGGAACGACGCGGAACGGTCCTGGGACTGCCCGCCGCACGGCTCGCGCTTCGCGCCGGACGGCACGGTGCTGGAGGGACCCGCCACCAAGCCGCTCGCGCGCCGCGCTGTGTGCGCGAGGACATGTAGCGCCGCGGACGCTCAGAATTCGGCCGGTTTTCGCTCGATCGGGCGGGCGGTGTCGAGGATGGTGTCGACGGTCTCCGCGACGGTGAGCTCCGATGTGTCGAGCCACAGCCCGAGCCGGGGTGTGGTGTCCCGCAGTGCGGCGTCGAGTGCCGCGACCGTGAACGTGTCGTAGGCGTCCTTGCCGCGCGCCGCCTCGCGGGCGGCGATCGCCTCGCGGCTCGGTGCGAGCACCACCACGTACAACGGATCGGTGCGGATCCGGTCGACGGTGTACGGCAGGAACTCGCCGAGCACCACGTCCTGCAGGACCGCGGTGAAGCCCGCGGCGGCGTACTCGTCGGCGACCGACGCGGCGAGCCGGTGGCGCAGCCGAAGCTGATCGAGCGCGGCCGCCGACGGCTCCTGGCTCATCTCCGCACGGCCGCTCACCACGAATCTGCGGAAGGTGTCCCCGCGCACGTGCGCCGAACGGGGCAGGCGCTCGGCGAGCGCTTGCGCCACCGTGGATTTGCCCGCGGCTTGAATACCGGTGATCAGATAGACGGCGGAGGCCATCCGGCCATGATCGCAGACCTCAGGCCGGCTCGGCGGTAAGGGTGATGGTGGTCCAGGCGCCGACGTGGACGCGGTCGCCGCTGCGCAGCGCGACCGGCTGCTCCGCGGGGATGAGATCATCGCTGTCGTTGAGGCTGGTGCCGTTGGTGGAGCCCAGATCGGTGACGGTGAGACCGGTCGGGGTCAGATGCAGCAGCGCGTGGGCGCGGGAGACGCCCGCGTCGGCGGGAGCGATGCCGAGATCGATATCGGGGTGCAGACCCTGTGAGACGCTGCGCTTGCCGATCAGGATCTCGCTGCCCTGCAAGGTGATTCGGCGCGGCGGATAGTAGGCGGGAAACTCGACGCGGTCCGCGTCGGGCCCCTCGCGCGCCAGCACGCGGTTGTAGAAGGCGCGATCGGCGGTGACCGTGGCGATCCACGTCACCGGCGATACCCGCACCGTCGCGGGCTCGGCGGCCACCGGTCTCGAGGACGGGTCGGGTGCGGGCGGATCGGGCAACGGCGACAGGGCCGAATCGTGACCGCAGGCCTCGCAGAAGCGTCCGCCGCTCGGCGCACCGCAGGCCGGGCAGCGCGGCGCGGCCACCGTCGTCGGCGGCTCCCCGACCGGCGCTCCGCACACATCGCAGTAGTCGAGCGCCGTCGAACGGTGTCCTTCGGGGCAGGTCACCATCAGGACTCCTTGCGGACCCGCGCGGTCTTGGTCGAGCGAGCGTCCAACGCCATCTCGTCGGCGGCCGCGACGCGGGACCGCAGCCGGACGGTGCCGTTGCGCTCGTCCACCTCGACCACCCCGCGCAACAGCTTCGCGGTGCTCTCGTTGCCCGATTCCGCGGCCAGCTGCACCGCGCGCCGCAATTTGGCCGTCGCCGTCTCCACATCGCCGTTCTTACGGGCTGTCAGACCCTCCTGCACCGCGTCGGCCAACTCGGCCTGGCCGGTGTAATGCGCGACGCGCCTGCTGATCCGGGCCGACAGCTCGGTCTCGGTGGTCCACACCGCCCGCACGAGCCCCTGCCCGACCACCTCGTCGCCGGCGAGCACGCTGACCCGCGCCGCGAGCTTCTCCCGGCCCGGCGCGGCGGGCTCCACCCGTACCTGCACGTGATAATCCCGTTCCTCGGCGCCCCAGGCCCCGAGCGGATACTCGCCCACCTGCGCGCCCGCCTCGACGCGGCGGGCCGTGAGATCCTCGATGGCGGGCGCGACCTGCTTGACGAAACGCACCGTCGCCCCGGCCGGAGTCCACACACGCAGCGTCAGTTCGGGAATCGCCTTCGCCATGGCGTTGTGGGTCATCGCCGCGAAATCGGCGGCCAGGTGCGCGGGATCGGCGACGATGTCGACGGTGCCGTGCAACGCCGAGGCGATGGCGCGCAATTCGTCCACCCGCCAATCGGTTCCGACGCCACGGCAGTCACAGGTGAACACGCCCTCGGACTGGGCGATCTCGGCGGCCAGGGATTCCGGGGACTCGTGCTCGTTCTTGCCGTCGGTGAGCAAGATGGCGTGCACCATGGCGCCTTCGTGCTTCTTGGCCAGCTGCCGGGCCAAGCCGAGCCAGGTGCCCATGGCGGTGCCACCGTCGGCGCGCAGCTTGTCGAGCTTTCGGCGCGCCGCCGCGCGTGTGTTCGCGTCCGCGGGCAGCGAGGGCACGTCGGTGGGAAAGACCAGGCGGGCCATGGACGTGCCCTGCACGATCGCGAAGCGGGTGCCGTCGGGCAGCGCGTCCAGCGCCGCCATGGCGGCGCCGCGGGCGCCTTCGAGCTTCTTGGCGTTGCCCATCGATCCCGAACAGTCGATGATCAGGATCTCCACCCGCTCCGGCGGCGGCCCGGCGGCGACGAAATCGGCGCCGGTCTCCACGGTGACCACCGCGTCGACCGTGCTCACGCCTTCCGCGAGGTACTCGTTCTGGTCGACGATCACCGAGATGCCGTTGTCGGCAACAGAATTCACAGTACTTCTCCTGGCTGGTCGATCAGGGCACCCGCGCGAGCGCGACGGTGATGTTGTCGCTGCCCCCGCTGCGCAGGGCGAATTCGACGAGGTCGCGGGCCGCCCGCATCGGCTCGGCCGCTGTCGCCAGCGCGGCGAGCCCGTGCGCGTCGGGCTGGTAGTTCCACAGTCCGTCGCTGCACAGGAGGAGCAGGCCGGGACCTCGGGTGCGGAAGGCGCGCACGCAGGTGTCCGACCACGGACGTTCGCCGGAGTCCGCGCCGAGCCAGCGCAACAGCGTGTGCGCCCTGGGGTCCTTCATGGCGGTCTGCTCGTCCATCGCGCCCGCGTCGACCAGGGCCTGAGCCCACGAGTCGTCGACGGTGAGCCGTTGCGAGGGCGGGATGTCGGGCGCGCCGGGTGCGGGCACGAGCCAATACGCGCGGCTGTCACCGACATTCGCGACCGTGATCTCGACCGTGTCGGCGTCGTAGCCGCGCACGATCGCCGAGACGTACGTGCAGGAGGGAGCGTGGGTCTCGTCCTCCGCGATATCGCGGACCGCTTGTGCCGCGGCGGCCAGTCCGGCCAGCGCGGCATCGGGCGCGTCGCGGCCTTCGGCGAGCGCGGTGAGCGCCGCGTCCACACCCGAGCGGGACGCCGTGCCGGAGGCGGCCTGCGGATCCTCGGAGGTGGAGACGCCGTCGCACACCACGATGACGACGGTTTGCGGCCCGGCGGCGCCGTCCACCACGGCGGCGGCGACCGAGTCCTCGTTGCGCGCGTGCGCGATGCCGCGGTCGGTGGCCACGCACACCGCGCCCAAATCGGCCTCGAAACGGTCACGCGGGGCCAGCAATTGGCCGCAGCCGCGACAGTAGCCGTCGGCGTCGTACTGCTGCGCGCCGCACGCGTCGCACGGGCGCGGCGGCGCGGACTCGGATTCCGGGTGCGGCAGCGCGACCCGGCGCGCGCTGAGTTCGCGACCGCAGGCTTCGCAGTACCGATCGGTGACCGAGACGCTCTCCTGGCAGTCGGGGCAGCGCGGCGAGGTAGGCGGCGGCGCGGCGGGCGTCGCCAGTGGCATGGTCGGCACGGTGTCCGCCGGGGAGGTCGTAGGGGCGCTCACAGATGGGGTCACGTCGGCACTCACGGTCGAAGTCGGTTGGTCGGGTGGGTTCGGCGCCGCGCTGGGCTCGGCGGCTGAGCCGGGATCGTCGGGCGGGTTCGGCTCGGCGGGTTCTGCGGGTTCGCCGCTCCGCTCGCGGTTCACAGCGTGGTCCTCGGGCGGATGGCGTTGGCGCGGTCCACCAACTCGAAACGGGTCCACATATCGTCGGTTTCGCGCGCCAGGTCGCGGTAGCAGCGCTCCAATCCGGTGCGCACACCTTCGTGGTCGAGCGAGACGCCGAGCAGCGGCGCGTGATTCGTCGCCGCCCTGCCGCCGCTCAGCCAGGCCAGCGCGGCGTCCAAGACCCGCATGCGCACCTCGGCCCCGCGGCGTTTGGAGTCGAGCGCCAGCGCGCCGACCCGGCCGCCCGCATCGCGCAGCACCGACTCGTTCAGCTCGGCAGCCGTGCGCTCGGCGAGCAAGGCGTCCACCGCGGCCACGCGCGCCTCGGTGTGCAGCGACGAGGATCGGTCGACCTGGTCGAGGACGGCGACCGCGCCATCGCGGTCGCCCGCGCCGCGGCGCACCCGCGCCAGGCCGAACACCGCGGCGGGGAAGGCGCGGTCGGTGCGCCAGACGGTGTCGTAGTAGCGCGCCGCGACGGCTCCGTCGCCGGCGAGTTCGGCTACCGCGGCCAGCGCCAGCTTGGGCGCCGGTTCACCGGGTAGCGCGGCGTAGACGGCCTCGAATTCGGCCCGGGCCGCGGCGAAATCGCGGGCGAGCAGCCCGGCCTGGCCGCGATACCAGGCCAGTCGCCAGTCGCCGGGCAGCCGGTCGGCGAGCTCGGTGAGCCTGCGCTCGGCCTGCGCCGGGTCGCCGATGTCCAGGGCGGCGCGCACCAGGCGCAGTGGGATCTCCACCGATTCGGCGCGGCCGGTGACCACCGAACGCAGGCCGTCGGCGAAGGCGCGTTCCAGTTCCTCCGGCGTCGTCCCCGCCGTGGTGGCGAGCAGCGCGGCACCGCTGTCGCCCGGATCCACCAGCGGCACCGGCAGACCGGCGACGACGTCCTCGGGCGCGACCGCGGAGCCGACGCCGAAGACCGCGCGCGGCGGCCCGAGATACGCCGACATGCCGGGGCGCGGCGACCCGTCGTCGGCGCTGAGCACCTCGCGCAGCACGCCGGTCAGCTGGTCGGTCATCTCCTCCATCGAGGCGAACCTGGCCTCGGGATCGGCGTCGACGGCGCGGAGCAGGAACCGGTGCAGCGAGTCGTAGCGGGCGAGCAAGGGTTCGGCGTCCGGTCCCGGCAGCGCGCTGAAATGCCCGTCCTCCTGCGGGATGTGCATGATCAGCACGGCCAGCGTGCGGCCGACGCTGTACACCTCGGTCGCGACCGTCGGCCCGGTGGTCGCGATCTCCGGCGCCTGATATCCGATCGTGCCGTAGATGGCGCTGTCCTGATCGTCCATGGCGATCACCGCGCCGAGATCGATGAGCTTGAGTTGCTCATCGGTCTGCATCACGTTGTCGGGCTTGAAGTCGCAGTAGGCGAGCCCGAGCGAGTGCAAGTGTCCGAGTGCGGGCAGCATCTCCAGAATGTAGGCGATGGCCTGCGGCACGGGCAGGTAACCACCGTCGGTGTCGCGTCGTTTGCGCAGGATCTGCTTCAACGAGGTGCCGCCGACGAACTCCATGACGATGTAGCCGACGGCGACGCCGTCCGCTCCGGCGTGCTCGACGAAGTTGAAGATCTTGACGATGCTCGGATGCTCGACCTCGGCCAGGAACCGCTTCTCGGCGACCGCCGCCGCCATGGCGTCCAGGTCACCGGAATTGAGCAGACCCTTGAGCACCACCCAGCGATTGCCGACATTGCGGTCGGTGGCCAGGTAGATCCAGCCCAAGCCGCCGTGCGCCAGGCAACCGACCACCTCGTACTGGCCGCCGACGAGATCGCCGCCGGAGAGCTTGGGTGCGAAGGAGAAGTGGGTGCCGCAGTTCGGGCAGAAGCCTTCGGTGCGGCCGGGTGCGCCCTCGCGTCCTCGGCCCACCGGGCGCTCGCAGGCGCCGCAGAAACGCTTCGGCTCGGCAACCATCGGGTCGGCCAGGATCGCCGAGCTCGGGTGGATCCGGGGCACTCGCGGCACTTCGACCAGTCCGGCGCCGAGCCGTCCGCGCGCGCTGGACTTCGACGACGCGGAGCGACCGGTGCGCACCGAGCGGGTGGAGCCCCTGGTCCCCGGCCCGGTGGTCCGGGCCGAGGCGGCGACCGTTCCGGTCGCCGCGGGCGCGGTGCCGCAGGTGTCGCAGTAGCCGCCGGATATCGTACCGTCGCAGCCTGGTTCGGTGCAGGCGTCGGCGCGCGCGGACGGTGACTCGATCGCCTCCGGCGCGGTGATCTCCGGCGCGGCGACAGCGGGTGCGGTGCCGCACACCGTGCAATAACCGTCCTCGACCGGCCCGTCGCAGCCGGGTTCGGTGCAGGTCATGATCTCCTCCCCGCTCTTTCCGCGATGAGTCGCTGGTAGTCGGCGATCGCGCGGGTGGCCGCCGCGAGATCGCACGGGCGGTACGACAGCAGCTCGGTCGCGCGCTTCTCCCGTGCCGCCAGCTCGTCGTCCGCGCCGACGCCCAATCGGGCGGCCTTGGCCCGATAGGCCGCGAGCCGCCCGCGCAGCTCGGCGCGGCGGTCGAGCAAGCCTTGGGCGAGTTCTGCCGCGCCTGCGGCCGCTGCGCTTGCCGTGGCGATCCGGCGGCGCAGCTCGTGCAACGCCGCGCCCGCGCCCGGCGTGGCAGCGAGGGCGGCCAATTCGCCGCCGAGCGCCCGGTGCGCCGTCTCGAGCACGGGCAACGGACCGGTGCGGATCTTGCGCTCGGCTTCCGCACGCGCGCGTTCGGCGCGCGCCTCCGTTTCGGCGAGCGCGGTCAGCCTGTCGCGGGTCGCCGCCACGGCGGCATCCCAGTTCGCGGTGATCGACGCCAGTTCGGCGAGCAGGTCCGAAGCGCGGTCCAGGCGGGTGCCGATATCGGCCAGGCGAGCGTCGATCTCGGGCGGTGTCAGCGCCAGCGGATCGGTGGCGGATCGGCGCAACAGCTCGGCGATCGCCTCGCCGATGTCCCGCAGTTCCGTGGTGACCGCGCCCGCCTGGTCCACCCGAGCCTGAAGCGGCGCGAGCCCGGACATCACCCTGTCGTTGACCGCGCCGACCTCGTCGAGGAAGGCGGCGATCCGGGGAAAGGTCGCGCGCATGCGGTCCACCGTGTCGGCCAGGCCGACGAACAGCACCCGTTCGCCTGGGCCGGTGAGCGAGCGCTGTGCCAGGGGAATCGGTGTGCGGGAGGCCTCGTGCGGCCGCCCGTGCAGCAGCCGGGTCAGCTCGGCGCGCGCCTCGGCGTCCAGCCGGGACCGGGCGCCGCGCACGGTGCGCGCCGCGTCCAGGATGGCTTGCAGCCGGGCCAGGTCCTGCCACATCAGGTCGAGCTCGGCGCGGATCGGCGTCCACCGGCGTTCGGTGAGACCCGTCGGCGGAAAACGGCGCAGCAGGGTCAGGCCGGGATGGCGGTCCAATTCCAGCAGTGTGGCGGTGATCGCGTCGAATTGGGCGGTGCGGGCGGCCAGTTCGCGATCGATCTCGGCGAGGGTGAGCGGCTGCATGGTCGCCCGGATCACGCGGTGTACCGGGTTTCCGGCGGGCCGGGCGAGGGACCGAGAACGCTCAGGTGCGCGGCGTAGATCCGCTGCCAGGTGCCGTCCGCCCGCATGCGTTCGAGCACCGCGTTGACGAAACGCACCAGCTCCGGCGCGCCCTTGGCCATCCCGATGGCGTAGGCGCCGGAGCCGATGGGTTCGCCGACCACCTCGAGATTCCGGTCCTGCGCGACCAGACCGTGCAGAATCGGGTCGTCGGCGCTGATCGCGTCCACGTGGCCCTGTTGCAGCGCGGCCAGACAGTCGGTCCAGTTGGTCACGCCGAAGACGGTGAGCCGCTTGGGCAGCGCGAACAGCGGGCCGGACGCGGTCGTTCCCCTGGCCACGCACACCCGCTTGCCGCCGAGATCGGCGCTGGACCTGATGCCGGAGTTCTTGGGCGCCAGAACGCGCTGCGCCGCACGGTAGTAGACGGCGGAGAAGTCCACGTCGCGGCGGCGCTCGCAGGTGGCGGAGAAGGTGCGCACGATCAGGTCGACCTTGTTCTCGCGCAGCGCGGAGATGCGCTCCTCGGCGGTCACCGAGCGCAGTTCGATCCGGTTGGGGTCGCCGAACAGCGCCCTGGCGATCTCCCTGGCGATGTCGATGTCGAAGCCCTCGAGCTCGTTGGTGGTCGGGTTGCGGAAACCGAACAGGTAGGTGTTCTGGTCGACGCCGACCCGGACCCGCCCATTGGCCACGATCGCGGCCATCGGCGATCCCGCGGGCATCGCGCCCGGCGGCGGCAGCGGCCCCGGCCGCAGGCTGGCCTCGGCGTCGCATTCGTCCTCGGCTTGCCCGGGCGTGGTGATCGGGGCGAACTCGGGCGGAGCCGGATTCACCGCCGCGGCGGGCGGCGTCGCGGGCACGGAGGCGTCGGTACTGCACGCGGCGAGCAGCGGGCCGACCGCGACCAGGGCGACGACCAGCGCGCACAGCCGTCTTCTCACAGGAACTCCTTCAGCCGCGGCCACAGTCCGACGACGGCGGCGCCCGCCGCGAACAGCATCAGCAGCAGGACTCCGGAGGGGCTCCAGGTCAGTGCGTCACCGGCGGCGTCCATACCGCCGCGCAGATCGCTGCGCACCCGCTGCACGTCCGCGCGCAGGGATTCGTCGAGTTCGGCGAATCGGGTCGCCGAGGTCTCCGGTCCCGCGCCGATGGCCTGATCCACGGCGGCCGGATAGTCGGCCGCCTGGTACGCCGCGAGCTGACGGCGGTGACCGGACGTCCAGCCCTCGAAGCGCAGGGCTGCGGGCGAATCGGAGCCGGTGACCTGCGAGAGGCGATCGCGCAACGCCGCGGTGTGGCGATTGAACGTCTCCTCCCCGGCCGCGATATCGCCACGGGTGACCAGCTGCAAAGTCTCCGCCGTACGCGCCTGCTGCGCCAGAATCCGTGCCTCGGCCAGGGTTTGGAAGCGAACCGCCGCACCGTCGCGTCCGGTCTCCAATGCCGTCGCGGCCACCGAGGTCGCGAGCACCGTCCATATCAGCGCGACACCTGCCGCGGCCGCCGCGACCACGAGTCCC
Source organism: Nocardia sp. bgisy134 (assembly GCF_057708325.1). Classification (NCBI taxonomy): domain Bacteria; kingdom Bacillati; phylum Actinomycetota; class Actinomycetes; order Mycobacteriales; family Nocardiaceae; genus Nocardia; species Nocardia sp. bgisy134. The sequence goes on along the minus strand of NZ_JBYIRW010000004.1, from coordinate 51,532 downwards.
GGATTGACCCGCCGGTTGGTCCGGCGCAGCAGCACGAAAGAGCCCGCGCCGCAAGCGATGAGCACCAGCAACAGCGTCGTGATCGTGGTGAACGGCAACGCGCCGATCGCTCGCTGGTCCTGGTGCACGGCGGCGAAACGCAGCGCGCTGAGCTCCTCGGCGTTCTTCAGCAGCGAGTCCTGCATGATGTCGGAGGCCTCGCGCAGGTAGGCCGAGCCGACCGGGAAGCCCTGCCGATTGTTCGCCCGCGCGGTCTCGACCAGCCCCGTGTACGCGGGCAATTCGGCGCTGATGGCCGCCACGATGCGGCGGGTCCGTTCGTCGGAGGCGCCCGCGGTGGCCTGCGCGAGCGCGTCGGCCGCGTCGGCGAGTGCCTGCTGGTATCGGGCGCGCACCTGCGGTGTCTCGATACCGCCGGTCAGGAAGGCCTCCGCCGCGGCCGCGTCGGCCGCCGAGAGCGAGACGTACAGGTTCTGCGCCGCGTAAGCCAGTGGTTCGGTGCCTGCGAGGGCGGCGTCGCGCCGATCGATCTTGCCGCTCAGCTGGTTTGCTCCGGTGAAGCCCGCGAGCAGGCACAGCGTGACCGTCACCAGTGCGAGCGCACCGATCAGACCTGGTGTCGTGCGCGCGAAGCGTCGCACCCACGCCGCCCCGTCGCGCGCGGTCGCCGGAAGGCGAGGTCCCACACCGTCCCCCCTTCGTCTACCCGGCCGGTGTCTCCGCACGCGATAGTACGGTAGGCCGCTGCGTTGCGCTCCCCCTTGCTTTCTCGCTCTCGCGACCGCACAGCAACGACCACCGTCCGGCCGCCGCCGCCGGGTCTCAGTCGTCGCCGCCGAGCGCGCGGAAACTCAGGTAACTCGGGTTGTCCGGACGCAGCAGAACGCGCTGACCCGCGATCTGGCGCTGCTTCCACGGCGGGATCAGGTGACGGGGTGAACTGGTGCGGCTCACCGAGATTCGCAACCGGTGCCCGGCACGGAGCAGGGCCTCGGTGGGGTTGATCTCGATGTCGATCTCGAAAGCGAGGCCCGGTTCCACCGGTTGCGCGGAATCGGCGGTCATGGGGTGCACGGCGAAAAGCAGCTCGCCCTCGGCGTAGTAGCTGTCGGCCGAGTCGACCGCGCGCAGTGTGGACAGCAGCGCACCGCGGGTGAGCGGCACCGAGGCGCCGTCGGGCCGCACGTCGCACACGATGACCGACCAGAATGCGTCGGCGCCGTCGGCCGTCGCGAGCAGGTGCAGATTCATCGGACCGGAGAGCACCGTATCGGTGGCGAACGGCGCGCTCGTGAAGGTGAGCGCGGTGGCCTCGCTGCGCCGGTCGTCGTTGCCGAAACGGTCGCCGAACAGCAGCGCGACGCCCATCGTCATCACCGCGGTGTTGTTGGAGGCCGCGCTGACCCGGCCGGTCGGCACCGGCAGGGACAGCTCGGTATCGGTTGGCGCGGAGGATAATCCGCCGTCCAGCGCGGCGTGCCCCGCGGTGCCGCTCGGCACGTCGGTCAGATAGAGCCTGCGTACGCCCGTCGCCGGGTCGGGAAACTCGGCGCGCTGCACCCACCGCCCGTCGCCCTGCCTGCGCACCGTGACCGGTCCGTACCCGTCGATGCCGTTGTCGATGCCCTTGACCCACCGGTCGAAGAACGCGCACTGGAGTTCGTCGAGCGCCTGCGGGTTGCCCGGATCGCCGAAGCCGGAGCCGGGCGTGAGATGGTAGGAGTCGTCCACCAGGACCTGCTTGGGTCCCGGCGCGACCGGAATACGGTCGTAGATGCGGAAATTCGACCGGTTGTAGACGTCGTGCCAGCCGCCGTGGATCCAGGTGGGCACGTCGATCTCCTCGAAATGGGCCAGCCGCGCCGCCCATTCCGGATTGAGATAGCCGTCGGGATGGTCGATGTCGAGGGCGATCCGCAGCGCCCTGCGCACCCAGTCCGAGCGCGCGGTGACGCGATCGCGCAGATAGTGGCCCAGCAGCCCGTTGCGCACCAGGCCGGGCAGCGCGGGAACGCGTCCGGCCCCGTGCACGAACAGGATCCACGCGAGCATGCCCGGCGTGGGCACACCGCCGGTGAGCCCGAGTTCGCGCACCGGGTTCTCGCCCGCCTCGATGGCGAACACCGCGGTGAGGCCCTCCGGGCGCAGGCCCGCCGTGATGAGCGCCGAGATCGCGCCGTAGGAGAGTCCGGTCACCGCGACGCGCCCGTCGCACCATGGCTGCGCGCGGACCCATTCGAGCACCTCGAGGTAGTCGCGCTGTTCGCGGGGGCCGAAGAAATCCCAGGTGCCGGTGGAACTTCCGGTGCCGCGCACGTCCACCATCAGTCCCACGTACCCGCGCGAGACGGCGGTGCGGTTGATCGCGAACGGCTCCAAGATCCCGCCCGCCGGGGTGCGCAGCACGTCGCGTGCCGTCATCCTGCCTCGGTCCGACGGTGCGACACGCATCGCCAGCGCGCGCAGCGCCCGATTCGCGCGCATACCGTGCCGGTTGAGCATCTTGTTGTAGGCGGTGAAGTTGATCAGCGCCGGGAGCGGCTCGGCGGTCGGCCCGGACCGGTCGCCGGGACGCAGGACGTCGGCGCTGAGCACGGCGCCGTCCGACATCGGGATCGGAATCGTCGAGGACGCATGTAGTTTCGGGTAGCGCGCCGGCCCTATGTCGAAACGTGCGTCCGGCGGCGCGCCGGTAGCGCTGGTCAGCGGCTCGACCATGGCGATCCCCCTCCGAGGTTCGTGTCTTATCGTGCGCGCAGCACGCCCGGCTTGTCGACGTACCGTTGCATCGCCCAGTTCAGGCCGCGCATGGCGAGGTTGTAGGAGGGCGGGAAGTAGCGCTGGGCCCAGTGCCCGATCCGGATGTCGCGCGAGGTGTAGATCAGATACCGGTTCCGCTCCACCCCGCGCACAATGGATTTCGCCGCCTGTTCGGGCGTGACGGCGTGCCGCAGGAACAGCTTCAGCCCCGCTTGCACGGCCTCGGCCTCGCGGTCGACGCCCGCGATGTCCACCCGGTTCACCATCGGCGTCGACATCGCGCCAGGACATACCAGGCTGACGCCGATCCCGTGCCTGCGCAGGTCGAAACGCAGCACCTCCGAGACGCCGCGCAGCCCGAATTTGCTTGCGCTGTACGGCGCGTGCCACGGCAGACCGAACAGGCCCGCGGCCGAGGACACGTTGACCAGGTGCCCGCCACGTCCCGCCTCGATCATCGGCGGCAGGAACTCCTCGATGACGTGGATCGGACCCATCAGGTCGATGTCGATGGTGCGCCGCCACTGATCGTGGGTCAGACGGTCGACGGTCCCCCAGGTGGCGATGCCCGCCACGTTCATCACGATGTCGACGCTGCCGATCGTGTCGTGCGCCTTCGCGGCCAACGCGACGACGGCGGCGTGGTCACTGACGTCGAGTGCCTCGGCCAGGTGCACGGTGGCGCCCGCCTCGCGCAACTCCCCGGCGGTACGCTGCAAGCCTGCCTCGTCGATGTCGGTGAGAATCAGTGACGCGCCCTTGGCCGCGACCGCACGGGCGGTGTCTCGGCCAAGGCCGCTGGCCGCCCCGGTGATCAGGCAGCTCTTGCCGTCGAACTTCGTCATGGCTAGACCATAAGTGTCGGTGAACACGGTTGTCTATCAATCGAGCGCGATGCGTCCCAGACGGAACCGTTCGACGCGGGCCGCACAGGGGCGGGAGGAGCACCGTTACGGCTCGGAAGAGCTTTTCGCCGACGGGTTTTCATAGAGCAACAGGTCGACGACGCGCAGGATTCGGTCGATGTCGAAGCGGCGGGGGTCGGCCAGCATCTGCCGCGCCACGGTCTGGACGGCGCCCTGCACGATCTCGACGAAAACGTCGAGGTCCACCTCGTCGGTGTGTTCGTCGGCCGGTCGGCTCGCCAGCCAGGCGCCGAGCAGCCGTCGCAGCGGCGCGCGTAGTTCGTCGCGCGCCCGCTCGATCGGCGGGCGCAACGCGACAGGCACCCCGTCGATCGGGTAGTACACCAGCCGCCAGCTGTCGGGGACGGAGCTCAGATCGCTCAGGAAGCGGGCCAGTCCCGCGAGCAGCGCCGCCTTGGGATCGGTGGGCGCGGCGGCGAGCTCGGCCACATTCGAGGTGGCGGCGACCATGCGGGCGGTCTCGCGCGCGATGAGGTCGCGGAGCAGGTCGTCGCGGTTGGCGTACAGGTCGTACACCACCGGGCGGGTCACCCCGCCCCGCTCGGCCACCGCGGCGATCGTGACGTCCGCGAAACCGGACACGGCGAGGATGCGTAACGCCGTGTCGAGCAGCTGTTCTCGCCGATCGGCGGGCTGCAGGCGTTTGGCGTACCTGCGGCGCGGCCGGGCGGCGTCGCTACCGGCCCGCGCCACCGGCCACCTCCCCGATGCCCGTGGCGGCCACGGCCCGGCGCGCGAGCCAGCGCAATGTCGAGGCGACGGCGTCGCGGCGCTCGGCGCCCCCTTCGTCGAGCACCAAGCGGGCGGCGGTCTCGCTCGTGCTGATGGCGGTGTAGCTGACGAGTTCGGCGTCGATCTCCCGCTCGCCCATGGCGGCGATCAGGCGGATCATGGCTTCGGAGCGCTCGCGCAGCACCGCACGGCCGTGCGCCACCCGTTCGTGTGCCGCGGGCGGCAGCGCCTGGTCACGCAGCAGCACGAAGCGCCACGTGGCCGGTGCGGCGAGCACTATGTCCAGGAACAGGTCGGTGGCCTCGGCCGCGACCTGGGCGGGATCGGCTCCGGGCCGGATTTCGGGAATGGACGCGGTCGCCATGTCCAGCGCGCGTTCTTCCTCCCGGTCGAGCAGTGCGGTGAAAAGCCCGTCGCGGTCGCCGAATTCGGCGTAGAGCGCGGGCCTGGTCAGGCCTGCGGCTCGGGCGACGGCGTGCATGCTCGCCTGGGTGTAGCCCTCGCGGAGGATGAGATCGCGTGCCGCGTCGAGGATCTGGTCGCGTCGCGCTGACACCTTCGCCTCCATCGTGATCGGTCGTCGAGCGTCAGCACTCCCCCAGCGAACTGGTCACCCGATTGAATAGTGTACGCAGCCGGAGGCTCAGCGGGGCGAGTCGCGCCGGAATGCGAGCTCATCGCCCGTCGGTTTGTCCACGGAGACAATCAGTTTCATCGAATCCTACGGCGGCGACGGAGCTACGGAGGTAAATTGACGTCGTTGTATTCGTATGTGACGCAGACTACTTCCGATCGGTGGAAGTGCTGATGGTCACAGGTGATCGCGACATCGGGCTACCCCAGAAGCCCCGGATGTCGGCGACCCGCGCCGAGGCGGATCGGTGCGTGCGCAACGGGGGATGGAGGAACGATGAAGGAGGCGGCACCGACCGTCGCGGACGGGGGCGCGATCCGGATCGCGCGGGAAAACGTCACCGGCACCGCGGTTTCCAGCGTGCGCACGTTCGGCCGGGCGGTCGATCTCGGCATCGAGTCGGTGCGCGGCGCGGTCTCCGATCTGATCGGCCTGCGGTTCCAATGGCAGGAGATGCTGCGCCAGGCCTGGTATCTGGTGACCGTCACGGCCCTGCCCGCGGTGCTGATGGCGGTGCCGTTCGGTGTGGTGGTCTCGGTGCAGGTGGGCAACCTGATCCACCAACTCGGCGCCGATTCGATGATCGGCGCGGCGGGCGGGCTCGGCGTGATCCAGCAGGGCGCGCCGATCGCTACCGGATTGCTGCTCGGCGGGGCAGGCGCCTCGGCCATCGCCGCCGACCTCGGCGCACGGACCGTGCGCGAGGAGATCGACGCGTTGCGCACCATGGGAATCAGTCCCGTGCACCGGCTCGTCATCCCCCGGGTGGTGGCGATGCTGTTCGTCGCTCCCCTGCTGAACGTGCTGATCATCTTCGTCGGGGTGGTCTCCGGTTACGCGGTCGCGATCAGCGCGCAGAACGTGACGCCGGGCAGCTACTGGGCGACGTTCGGCTCCTTCGCGGTCGTCGCCGACGTGTGGATCTCGTTGGCCAAGGCCATGCTGTTCGGCTTCCTCGTGGTGATCATCGCCTGCCAGCGCGGGCTGGAGGCCAAGGGCGGGCCGCGCGGCGTCGCCGACGGCGTCAACGCCGCGGTGGTGATCTCGGTGGCCTCGATCATCGTGGTCAACCTGGTGATCACCCAGATCGTGACGATGTTCCTGCCACTGCGGGTGGCCTGAGATGACCGCGACACCCTACGCACCCAAAGGCCTCGGCTGGGCCTATCGCGCCGCCCGCAACCGCGGCCGGATCCTCGCCCCGATCGAAACCACCGGTTTCCTGCTCGGTTTCGTCTTTCAGGCGCTGTGGGCGATACCGCTGACGCTGCGCCGCTACCGCGCCCAGACGATGCGCACCATCACCGACATGACCTGGGGGCGCGGGTCGGTCATCGTCGGCGGCGGCACCGTGCCGATGCTGGTGGTGCTCGGCGTCGCGATGGGCGCTGGCGTCGGCATCCAGTCCTTCGCCGCGCTGGACCTGATCGGCCTCGGGCCGGTCACCGGCGTGGTGTCGGCCTTCGCCAACACCAGGGAACTCGCCCCCATCGCGGCGGCGATCGGCTTCGCCGCGCAGGCGGGCTGCCGGATGACCGCGGAGATCGGCTCGATGCGCATCTCCGAGGAGATCGACGCCATCGAATCCCTCGGATTGCGCTCGGTGCCTTTCGTCGTCACCACGCGGGTCATCGCGGGCGCCGTCGCGATCGTGCCGACTTTCCTCATCGCGCTGATCCTGAGCTATCTGGCCTGTTCCGCGGTGATCGTCCTGCTGCACGGTCAGGCGGGTGGCGTGTACAACCACTACTTCTTCCAGTTCACCAGTGGCTACGACGTGCTCGCCGCGGTGGTCAAGATCCTGGTGTTCGGCGTCACCGTCATCCTGATCCATTGCTACTACGGCTTTTTCGCCTCCGGCGGACCCGAGGGCGTCGGCATCGCGTCCGGTCGCGCGGTGCGGGCCAGCTTCGTCGCCATCATCGCCCTCGACATGGTGCTCACCATCATGCTCTGGGGCATCAACTCCGCCATCGAATTCCCGGGGTGATCCCATGCCGAACTACGGACTGCCCGGCGTGCCGATGAGCAGGCGCGGTTCTCGTGCGCTGGGCGCCGCCGCGCTGGCGCTGACGGTCGCCGCGGGACTCACCTGGCGCGCGGGCCTCGACGACCGGCCGCCGGACCGTCTCCAGGTCCAGCTGCGCACCGAGCAGATCGGCGAAGGCGTCATCGAGGGCACGCGGGTGCGCTACGACGGCGTCACCGTCGGCGAGATCACCGAGATCGCCGCCGTCGGCAAGGGACGCCAGTTGATCACGCTGGATCTCGACAAGACACAGACAGCGGGCCTCACCGACGCGCTCACCGTGGACTACGCGCCGGAGAACCTGTTCGGGATCAGCGCTCTCACGCTGCGGGCCGCCGTGGGCGGCGCACCGCTCGCCGAGGGCGGATTGATCGATCTCGCCGGCGCGCACGCCGACAAGGTCACCGACGTGACCATGGGCAGCCTGCTGCGCGCGCTCACCGCCACCTCCACCGAGGTGCTCACCCCGCAGCTGTCGGAATTGCTCGCCACGGTCAACAGCGAGATGAGCTCGTTCGCCCCGCTCTGGGAGGCGATCATCGCGCTGAGTCGCGCCGTGGCCGACACCCAGCGCTACCCCGCGCCGTATCTGATCGACCAGTACGCGGCCTTCTTCGGCGGCGCGGGCGATTTCGCCTCCGCGACCTTCCGGCTCCTGCACGCGGTCATGAACATCGAGATCTTCCGCAACGACCGGCCGCGCTACGACGCCACCATCACCATGGTCGTGGACGGAGCGCTGCCCAAGATCGGGTTGCTCGGTGACGCCGCGAATCGGCAGTTGCACAGCTACACAGCCGAACTGACGCCGCTCGTCGGTGCGCTCGCGGCCACACTGCCCGAGCCGGGACGCTCGCGCGCCGAGGCAGCCGCATTGATCGATCGGCTCGAGCGCCTGTTCTCCGACACACCCGACGGGCCCGCGCTGAATGTGGCCGTGACCCTGCGCGGGATGCCGGGGCTCGCGGTGCCGCTGCTCGGACCGTCCGGATTCGCGGCGCTGAACGCGGGAGGTGCGCGATGACGGCCCTGCCGATCCGTGCCGTGATGTGGCGGCTCGGGCTGTTCGCGGCCGCGATGGTCGTGCTGCTGGCCGTCGTCGTGCAGGCGATCACCCGCCCGGTGGACGGCGAGACCGGTTCCTACACCGCCGAATTCACCGACGTGAGCGGACTGAAGACCGGCGACGACGTCCGGATGTTCGGCGTGTCGGTCGGCAAGGTCGCCGAGATCGAGCGGGCGGGCAACAACGCCCGGGTGACCTTCACCGTCCAGCGCGACCGCCCCGTCTACGACGCCAGCGTCATCGCCATTCGCTACCAATCCCTGACCGGCCAGCGCTATGTCGATGTGCGGCAACCGGATAGGCCGGGGACGCCGCTGCCGCCCGGCGCGGCGTTCGGGGTGTCGAGCACGGTGCCCTCCTTCGACATCACCCAGCTGTTCAACGGCTTGCAGCCGGTGATCGCCGAGTTCTCCCCCGGCGCGCTCAACCAGTTCACCGAAAGCGTGCTCGCGGTGATAGAAGGGAACGGGTCCGGCATCGGCCCCGCGCTGGACGCCATCGAGAAGCTCAGTCGCTACACCTCCGATCGGCAGGCGGTGATCGCCACGATCGTGGCCAATCTGCATGCGATCTCCACACAGGTCGGCGGGCGCTCACCGCATCTGGCCACCCTGTTGGAGGGAATCGCGGACGTATTCAGCGCCTTTCGGGTGAAGCTGGACGGTTTGCTCGACTTCGCCGCCGTGGCGCCCTCGGCGATGGGACCGCTGAACAGCCTGATGGAGACGCTCGGGTTCACCGAGGCCAGCAATCCCGATCTGATGACCGACCTGCGGCTGCTGTTCCCCGACCCGCAGGCGGCACTGGACGCGCTCGGCAGGCTGCCGGGCCTGCTCCAAGCGCTCAGCGCCGCGCTACCGCCCGCGCCTGGCGCCGCCGGTCCGGTGCCGATGAGCTGCTCCAAGGGCTCGGTCGCACTCCCCCAGGTGCTTTCGGTGCTGGTCGCCGGACAAAGGATCGCGATATGCAACGGATGATCCAACGTGCGCTGAATCAGCTCGCGGCGCACGGGTTTTCGCACGATCGGCACGAGGCGGCCAAGAACGCCAGGGAATTCCGCCTCGGTATCCTCGGCGCACTGTTCGTCGCCGCGCTGCTGCTGGCCACCGCGGTGATCTATCTGGTCCCGCTGGGCAAGACCGGCTACACCGCCGACCTGGCGGAGGCGAACTCGGTCAAAGTGGGCGACCAGGTCCGCCTCGCGGGCATCACGGTCGGCTCGGTGACCGCGCTCGAGCTGGGCGAGACGAAGGTGCGAATGACCTTCACGGTGGATCGCGACGTGTTTCTCGGTGACGCGACCAGCCTGGAGATCCGCATGCTCACCGCGGTCGGCGGCCACTACGTCGCGGTGTTCCCCGCGGGCGAGCGCGCCCTCGGCTCGCGGCCGATCCCGCCCGACCGGGTGCGGCTGCCCTACAGCCTGGTGCGCATCCTGCAGGACGCCGCTGCACCTGTCGCTCAGGTCGACGGGGAAACGCTGCGGCAGAATCTGGCCGCCCTCCAGCACTCCCTCGACACCAGCCCCGACGCGTTGCGCCAGATGGGCACCGCGATGCAGTCCTTCGTGGACATCCTGCGCGGGCAGAACCTCGAGGTGTCGCGTGCGCTCGCGGTGCTGGACGAGTATGTGCGCGCGATCGATGTGAACAAGTCGCTGATCGGGACGTTCGTCCGCGAGGTCGGCACCCTGATGACGGTCGGGCTCGGCAAGCGCGCCGAGATCGAATCGGCGTTGACCGTGGCGGCTTCGCTGCTGTCGCGGATCGCGGCGATCGAGCCGTCCTGGCGGGAGGTGCTCGCCCCGCTGGCCGGGAAGCTGCGCGAGCTGCTGCCGCAGCTGGAACAGCTGGCCGCGCAACTGGATGTGGCCATTCCGCAGTGGCAGCGGCTGCGCGAGCAACTCGTGGCGATGACCGCTTCGGAGGACGGTGTCGTCATCGATCAGTCGGCGCTGACGGCGACGGTGTGTATTCCGCTGCCGGGATGGGAGTGCTGAGCGATGACGCGCATCCTGCGGTCCCAGGGTTTCGTGACCGTGCTCGGCGCGCTGGTGCTGGCGCTGGTCGCCGCGATCGGGTATCTGGTGGTGTTCGATCCGGTGAAGAAGACGGTCGCCTACTGCGCCATCATGCCCGATGCCGTCGGCCTGTATCCGGGCAATCACGTGACGGCGCTCGGCATTCCGATCGGCACGGTCAACGCGGTGCGACCCGAGGGCACGGCGGTGCGGGTCGACTTCGAGGTGCAGGCGGAGCGCGTGCTGCGCGGGGAGGTCACCGCGACCACGGTCTCCGACACCCTGGTCGCCGATCGCGCCCTCGCGGTCCTCGGCGAGCCGGGCGCGGCGCCGTGGGATCGCTCGACGTGCATCACGAACACCTTCACGCCGAAGAGCATCAGCCAAACACTCCAGGGCTTCTCCCAGCTGGCGGCCCAGCTGACCGGCGGCGGAAATCCGGGCGAGCAGACCAGGATTCGGGACAGCGTCGTCGCCTTCGAGGCCGCCACTTCGGGCACCGGTCCGGAGCTGAACAAGCTGATCACCGATCTCGGCGATGCCCTGCGCGCGCCGGACGCGGCCATCGGGCGCATCGGCGGGCTGCTGGACTCCTACGGCTCACTGATGTCGAGCATCGCGCTGAACTGGGAGGACATCAAGATCGTGCTGGTGCAGGCGAGCGAGGGCATCGCCTTCATCAACGAGCTCTGGGACCGCGTGGTGCAGCTGATCGACTCGCTGCTGGTCATCCTGCCGTGGCTCAACAGCATCGCCCGTGAGTACGGCAGGCCGATCCTCGGCGCGCTGGACGGCGCGCTACCGGGCCTGCGGCTGCTCTCCGCGAACGTCGGGTCGCTCCAGCAGCTGGTGTCGATGGTCCCGCCGATCGTGCAGTTCTTCGAGCAGGTGATCGACCCGGCGACCGGGCGGCCGCAGCTGACCTATGCCGCGCCCAAGGTCGGGCTGCCGCGCGAGCAGGCCGATCGGATCTGCGCCGCGCTCAACGCGCTGCGGCCCGGCCACTGTGACGGTGCCGAAAACGGTTTGGCCGACGTGAATCTGGTGTCCCTGGTGCTCGGAACGGTAGGTGCTCGATGACTACGCGATCGGTCCGCCACGCCATGCTCGCTGTCGCACTGGCGGCCGCTCTGCTGTTGCCCGGATGCGGATTCGATCCCGCCCAGGTGCCGGTGCCCGGCGCGACCGTGTCCGGTCCGACCTACCGGGTGCGGATCGAGCTGGCGAACGCACTGAACCTGCCCGCCCAGGCCAAGGTGGTGGCCAACGGCGCGCAGATCGGCAGCCTGCGCGAGGTGCGAGTGGTCGACCCGACGCCGGAGCAGCCCGGCCGGGTGGAGGCGGTCGTCGAGATCGCCGAGGCGGTGCGACTGCCGGTGACCACCACCGTGCAGCTGCGCCAGAACACCATCCTCGGCGACATCTACATCGGACTCAGCACGCCCACCGGCGATTTCGACCGTGTCATCGCGCCGGGCGGCACCATACCGCTGGCGCGGACCCGCCCCGCGCTTCAGGTGGAAGACCTGCTGGCGGGCATGTCGACCTTCGTCGGCGGCGGCGCGATGCAGCAGATGCAGGCCATCGTCAACCGCGTCAACGCGACGCTGCCCGAGCGGCCCGCCGAGACCGCGCGGATCTTCGAGGTGCTCGGCCGCGACGTGTCCGACGTGGCCGAGCACATGGTGGTGGTGGACCGGTTCCTCGACTCGATCCAGCGCGATCTCGATGTGGCGCTGCGCAATCCGCGGGAACTCGACGCGCTGCTCAGCGAGCGTGGCGCGGTGGAGATCCCCGCCGACGCGACATCACTGGTGCTCACGCTCGGCGTGGTCGGCGGGCTCGGCATCGTCGGGCACGCAATCGCCTGGCTCGCGCCGCTGCTCGAGGCGGGCGACGAGGCCGCGAAAGCCTTGGTGCCGTTGTTGTTCGCGGACCGGCCGCTGGATCTGAGCGCACCGTCGAATCTGAACCGGGTGGTGTCGCTGATCCGCGACAAGATCATTCCGTTCGTGGAGCGCGGGCCGAAGCTGAACGTCGGCCAGGTGTTCGTGGAGGGAACGGGAACGGTGGAAGGGGCGCCGACGCCGGTCGCCACCGACGAGCAGGTGGCTCGAATCATCGCCACCCTCAGGATGATCGGAGTCGTGCGATGAACGTCGCCACCGAAACCGCCTATCCCGGCTACGTCCCCCAGAATCCCGCGGGCAGCGCGACCGACGAGGTGTTGCGGCGACTCGGCCCACTCGCTTCGCTGGCCGCGATCGCGGCGATTCTGCTGATCGGCGTGGGACATCTGAGCTTCGGCGTGGTGCGGGTCGGCTGGTTCACCGAGTACACCGAGGCCACCATGACGGTCCCGGATTCCGGTGGCCTGCTGCCGCGATCCAAGGTGCTGCTCTCCGGTATCCAGATCGGGCAGATCACCGCGGTGACGCACACCCGCGATGGCATCGATGTGGCCTTCCGTTACGACGCCGAATACCGGGTGCCCGCGAACAGTTCGGTCCGCATCGAGACGCTCTCGGCGCTGGGCGAGCCGTATCTGGAGTTCCGGCCGACGGTCGCGGACGCGCCGTACCTGCGCGACGGCGACCGGCTCGCGGCCGCGTCGGTGCAGCGGCCGGTGTCGATCCCCGAGGTCGCCCGCACCGCGACCCAGCTCCTCGAGCAGATCGACCCGGCGACCGTGGCCGCCATCATCGACAACTTCAGCACCGGACTCGCGGGCACCGAGGCGGTGATCCCGCAACTGTCCAGGGCAGGCGACCTGTTGGCGGCCACACTACTGAGCCGCACCGACCTGATTCGCAGGCTGCTGGTCGACATGCAGGCCCAGGCCACCGATATGACATGGGCGGGCGGCGAATTGGCCGCCGCCTCCAGACCGTGGGCCGAGTTCGGTCCGCGGGTCAGCGACGTGGCCGCGGCGATCGCGCGCGTCCTGCGGATCGGCGACACCCCCGCGGACTACCTCACCGACACCGAGGACGTGATCGGACTGCTCCCGTTCCTCGACGCCCTCACCCAGAAGCTGGATCTCCTCGGCCCCGAACTGCGCGAACTGTTTCCGGTCGTCCAGCCACTGCTCGCACTGACAACGGGAGTGCTCGGCAAGGTCGACCTCGGCAGCCTGATCTCCCAGGCCCTGCACGCCACGACCCCGGACGGCGCACTGCAATTGCAGATCACCGTCCGGTAGGTCGGTCCTTCGCGGAGGCCGACATTCGCTGAACGCTGTCCAGGTCTCTGTGCAGCGCTGCGGGGTCACCGGCGCCGCCCGGCTCCGAGAAGTTCGGCCGACGCCAATCTGGCAAAAGAGTGTCGCGGGATGCCAGTCCGGAACCCTGTCCCTCATGGATGGCACGATCGGACCATGAATCACCTGACCAGCCGGTTCGCGGGGCACCTCGATTTCGGCGACGACTCGGTGGCCGGTGCCGTGCTACCTGCTGGAATAGACGGATTCGGAGCCGGTGCCTGGTATTGGATTCACGGTGACGAGACTCTGAACCAAAGCGAACTCGACAAGGCCGAGACCGCTCTCCTCGATGTGAAGGCCCTGGTCGCTGCGGCCTTCGTCGCTTTCGCCGCCGAGCTGACCGATCCCCGGTCGACGACCTCATTGTTTCGCAAGGTTCATCTCGAGGAGATCCCCGAAGAGATGGCGGGCGACTTGTTCGACGTGGACACTTGTGAGGCTGTTACCGACAAGGTCTTCCTCGACCATCTACTCGTCGTCGGCATTGCGATCAGCCCCGCGGCGACGGAACGTGTTCTCGCGCTCGACTTCGCGATCGGCGCTGACAAGCCCACCGACCAGCTGCTTGTCGCCGTGTGGGATCGGAACAACACCGTTACCGTCCACCACGAAAGTTGAGCCCGGCGAATCACCCGTCACTACAAACCAAACCCACAGCTTTTCCGGCATGCACACCAAAAACTCGGCGTGACAACCGAACACGTGATCCACGTCGCGGCAAGCCAGCCTCTGGACATGGCCGTCTGCCACTCGATGGGCATCCGAGCCTTCTGGAGGGTCGACCGGAATACGGCAGAAACCTGCCGTTGAGGCCATAGTGGCCGGTGAGAGACCCGACGTCGGTGTGGCGGGTGGTGCCGGTTAGGGTTCGGGTGCTCTGGTGGTGTTGTTGTTCCGGGTGGTTTCGTGGCTTCGATCGATCGCACCTGTTCACGCTGGTCGACTCGATCGAGCTGGAGCCGGTGACCGCGGAGCGCGCCGTGGCCGACGCAGTGGAATTCGTGCGTGCGGTGCGGAACCGGCGCGGGGACTGGATCGGCGAGACCGTGGTGCTTGAACGCGATGGCGTTAAGTCGGTGGTGCGGGTGGATGTGGACTCCTTCGCCAGCGAGTTGTGGCGGAAGGTGTTGCGGGACAAGCGCCGTCCGAGGATGTTGTCGCGGCGGCATCTGGCGGTGTGCGTGTTCTCCTATCTGGCGGCCGAGCTGCGCTCCGGTGATATCGCGGTGGCAGGGTCGGACTCGTATGCGAACCTGCACGCGCAGTTGATGAGCTGGGACGAGTGCGCGCCGCTGGTCGAGCAGTTCTGCGCCCAGGCCGGTATGCCATCCGAGGCGAGCGAGCTGCACAGTCTGACATGGCCCGCAAGCGCCGTTCTTCGGGAAAGCTCACCGGCCAGCTTCCGGCTCGACATGACTACCCGCCTGGATCTGAATCGAGAGCGGGAGGCTTATCCGCAAGCATCTTGATGGCCTCTGTCCGGGGTGCAAGCGCCGTCCCAGCGGCCATCAGCCGTGGCGCGCGTTCGACCTCGGCCGAGCCGGCACCGTGGCAGCGACGAATTCTTGGAGCAGGCCACTGGTAGGAAACTGTTCTCAAGTTCTGTCAGGGGTCGTGCCTACCCTGTCGTCATGGTGAGTGTGAAGGTCGTCGACGAAACGGCATCCGGGGGTCGCGACGAAGGCTGGATGTTCGAGGTGACCGAGGAGCGGCTGCCACTGCAGGAGATCATCCGGCGGCGAGTATTCCAGGAGGTCGCCGAACACAATGCCGGCGCGTCTCGTGGTGCCTTTCGTGGTCTGGTACGGCCGGCAGATGCCGAGGTGGTGCGCGGCGGGTTCCGCACGACTGGTCGTGTCGATCCGGAACGCCAGTGCGAGGCGGCGTTGCAGGCTTTCGGGCGCAACGGTTTCGTGGTTCTGGTCGGCGATCGACAGATCGAGGAGTTGGACGAGGTGGTCGCGCTGCCACTGGGTGTGGAAATCACATTCCTGAAGCTCGTCGCATTGGTGGGTGGCTGAATGTCGAGGTCCGAGTACGAGACCGCGGCGCGGGCCGCCATCGCTGCGGACGATATGGACGCCTTCTTCGACACCTATCTGCAGGCGTATCAGACGAAGACCGACAAGTACGTGTGGGGTGCGGTATCGGACATGGCACGCGTGTTGCCAGACGAGATCTCCGAGCGGTTGGCTCGCGTCTGCGCCGCAGCGGCCCCGGCCGCTTCCGAGCACATCCGACACGGGATCAAGTATCTGCAAGAGAGCATCGTCCCTTCCAAGTACAAGACAGCGGTCCTCGACGCCATCGCGGCGGACGATATGGGCAGGTTGTGCGCCGAGATTGTGCGGGTACACCAGATCGCCGAGTCCTCCCATATGGCGTCCGACTATGCCTTGTGGCATGCCCTGTTCGCCAAGGTGCGTGAACTGCCGACCGAGACGGTCGAACGGCTTGCTCGCGCTTGCGCGCTTGCGTTCCCTACCGCTTCCGAGCGCGAGCAGCACTCTCTGCTGCTCTTGGCGTCGACCATCGCACCCACCTTGCCGATCCTGGTCGAAGAACGGCGAGCAGTGCTGGAAACCCTGTCGAACCACCACGGCAGGTTGAGCCTTTTCGCGATCGACTCATCTCTGGCCCTAGCCGAACTGGCGTCAGGACGTATCTTGAGCCCTGAGGTCGTCGCGGTGTACCGCCGCGGAGCCTGCGAGAGGTACCAGGACTCTCGTGTTGCAGAGGTCGCCCGGCAATGCCCCGAACCAGTGGTCAATGTGGGTGAGCAATGGGCGGACCGAGCACTGGAGTTGGCGTGCTCGTCTCCGGGTTGGCACGACCTGCTGGCCTTCGCCACAACCGCCACGATGGGAAGACCGAACGCCAAGTGGGAAAAGACCGGTCGAGCGCTGCTGGCGAAGGTGGATTCCTTCGACGAGAAGGTGCTGTCGTTGTTGGAACTGGTTGGCCGACCCAGGACATTACCGCTGCGGCATCGTCTCGCCGAAGATCCCGGCCTCAACGATGAGTACGACCCGTTCAACGCGAACGCTGTGCGCGGTCTGCTGTGGCTGCTGACGTATCGGCCCCCGCAGCCGACGACCGCCCGCATCCTGGGCGGCCTGGTGGAAACGTCGCTGCGCAAAATCAAGGGTCTGGGACCACGTAACCCCATAGCCAACGCCGGTGTTTACGCTCTGAGCCAGGTGAGCGGCGAGGCGGCGCTGGGTGAGCTGGCCCGCCTGGCCGCCACAGTGACTTACAAGGGCACGTTGAAGCTGATCAACGTCGCGCTGGAGACCATTGCACACGCGCTCGGGCTGACCCGCACTCAGATCGAGGAGATGGCCGTGCCCGCCTACGGCCTGACGTCGGTAGGCACGGCGGAATTCGCCTTCGGCGCCGCGTCGGCGACGGTGACCGTGGACGGCACCAAGGCGGTGCTGTGCTGGTTCACGAGCAAACCGGTGAAAAGCGTCCCGGCCGCGGTGAAACGCGACCATGCCGAGGAATTGAAAGAACTCGAGGCGGCGGCCAAGGACATCGGCAAGATGCTGACCGCCCAAGTCGAACGGCTGGATCGCCAGTTCCTGGAGCGCCGCACCTGGGATTACCCCTCGTGGCGGGAGTATTACATCGACCACCCCTTGGTGGGCACGATCGCCCGCCGTTTGTTGTGGACAGTCGACGGGGTCACCTGCGGCTACGCAGACGGCGCGCTGCGCGACGTGGCGGACAACCCGGTGGGTGGTGACGTCGTGGAGCTGTGGCACCCGCTCGGTCGCTCGACGGAGGAGATCCTCGCATGGCGAGACTGGTTGGAATGCAAGAATATCCGGCAGCCGTTCAAACAAACCCATCGCGAGGTCTACCTACTCACCGACGCAGAACGCCACACCGGTACCTACTCGAACCGCTTCGCGGCGCACATCCTGCGCCAACACCAGTTCCACGCGTTGGCCGCTGTCCGGGGATGGCGCAACAAGCTCTTGCTGGATGCCGACACCTCCGTGCCGCCACCGACCCGTGAACTGCCGCAGTGGGGTGTGCGCGCGGAATACTGGGTGGAGGGCGACCGCGACGACATTGGGGACGTCGACATCACGGAGTCCGGCAGCTACCTACGCCTGCGCACCGACCAGGTGCGGTTCTACCCGATCGACGCACCACTGAACCTTGCCAACAGCGCTTTCCATGGCGGCTTCCATGGGTCGGCCGAGCCACTGCCACTGTCGGACGTGCCCGAACTGGTCCTGAGCGAAGTACTGCGCGACGTGGACCTGTTCGTCGGTGTGGCCAGCATCGGCAACGATCCGACATGGTACGACGGTGGTCCGAACGGCAGGTTCGCCGACTACTGGACCGACTACAGTTTCGGCGACCTGAACCAGACTGCACAAACCAGACGTGACCTGCTGACCAGGCTGCTGCCCCGACTGGACATCGGCCACCAATGCACCGTGGAAGACAGATTCCTGCACGTGCGAGGTACCAAGCATTCGTATCGGATCCACCTGGGCTCAGGAAATGTCCTGATCGACCCCAACAACCGCTACCTGTGCATCGTCCCCTCGGCACGAACAACCGAACCGGACTCGTTCCTGCCGTTCGACGGTGACCGGATGCTGTCGGTGATCCTCAGCAAAGCCCTGCTTCTGGCCAACGACACAAAAATCACCGACCCAACCATCCTGAGCCAACTCCCGTGACAATGCTTCAGGCGTGACAGTTGGTCGAACTCAGTGCACCGATTGCCATCTCGTGGCGCACTTCCGCTCCTACACGATCCTTATCTCACCCAAGACGAGGATGGGGTGTTTCATAGGCGGTCACCTATGAAACACGGCTCCGGCGGGGAGCGTCCTGGGCGTTCCCCGGCGTCGGTCGGGTCTTCGCCGAGAAGATCTCCACCCGCCCCGAACTGGACAACGCCGTCACCCTCGCCCGGGAACTGCGGGCCTCCGGTGTCGCGGCCACCCTCGTCGTGCACGAACACAAACGCCTCGGCCGCGGAATCGAACTCGCCGCCCTCGCCGAGCAATTGAAAGCCTCCGACATCGGCCTGGAATTCCTCACCGGCGAACTGCAAGGCTCCCACATCGACGCGCTCCACCAATTCGCCCACGGACCTACTGCTCGTCGGCGACGGTGATGCCGAGAGTGCTCGCGAAGCTTGGGGCCAGGTCCATCAATTGCAGTGGTGTGATGGTTGCGCCGCGCAGACCGTCGAGCCCGTCGGCGATGCCGATTCGTGTGGCGCCGCGCAGGTCGACCTTGCGCATTGTGGTCTTGTTGAGCGAAAGGTCTGTCAGTGTCGAGCCGGGGAAACTCACCGTGGTGAGATCCGCGTCGCCGAAATCGGTGTGCCGCAGGACGCAGTCGACGAACGAGACCTCGCGCAGCTTCGCGCGGCGGAAGTTGACCGAGTCGAATTTGCAGCCCTCGAACCGGACGCGGCGCAGCACCGTGCCGCCCGCGTCCACGCCGGAGAACACGCCTTCGACGAATTCGGCGTCCTGCCACGAGGTATCCGAGAGATCGGTGCCGATCCAGGAGACGGCGCGCAACCAGACGTCGGTGAACCGCCCGTAGCGAAAGCTGCCCCGGGTGACGGTGAGCGAGGTCAACGCGGACTCGGCGAAACGCACGTGCTCGGCCCCGAGGTGTTCGAGTTGGCGATCGTCGACGTGGACGCAGTCGTAATCGCCCTCGCGCTCCGGCTCCTCCTCGAACGGCGTCAGGTACCGCGCGAACGGCAGATCCGCCAGTTCACGTGCCACGCCCCACCTCCCAACTCAGTCGACAACGGTCGATCCTGTCTACCAGCGCCCACCGACAACCGGCGTCGAGGCAGGTCAACGCAGCGTGCACAGCCAGCGGCGGGTATCGGCGGGATCGATGACGTCGTCGAGCTCCAGCACGGTCGCCGCGGTGAGCGCCTTGCCGTTGGCGTAGGCGAGCTGCACGAGGTTGTCGAAGGCCGTCTGCCGCTCGTCCGGGTCCGCGATGGCGGCCAGCTCCTTTGCGAAGCCGAGGCGCACCGCACCCTCCAGGCCCATGCCGCCGATCTCTCCGGTCGGCCAGGCGATCACGAAACGCGGCGCGCGGAACGAGCCTGCGGCCATGGCCTGCGCGCCGAGGCCGTATCCCTTACGCAGGATCACCGTGCCCCACGGCACCGACAGCGCGGCCGCGTCGACGAACAGGCGACTGAACTTGGTGACCGTCGCGTGCGTCTCGGCCTCCGGCCCGACCATGAAACCCGGTGTGTCGCACAGCGACACGATCGGCAGCCCGTGCGCGTCGCAGAGCCGGAGGAACATGGCCAGCTTGTCGGCGGCGGGCGCGTCGATGGCGCCGCCGAGGTGATGGCAGTCGTTGGCGATCAACCCGAACGGCCGCCCCTCGACGCGCACCAGGGCGGTGACGATGCCGACGCCCCAGTCCCTGCGCAATTCCAGCACCGAACCGACGTCGGCGATCGAGGCGATGGCCGCGCGAATATCGAAGGCGCGCAGGCGATTCTCGGGCACCACGTGGCGCGCGAGCCGGGGATCGGGTGCCGTCCATTCGGTCTCGCCGCCTTGGAAATAGCCCAGATAGCGGCGCGCCAGGGCGACCGCTTCGGCTTCGTCGGCCGCGACCAGGTGCACCACGCCGTTGCGACGCTGCACCTCGATCGGCCCGATGTCCTCCGGCGCGTAGACGCCGAGGCCGCCGCCTTCGATCATGGCGGGCCCGCCCATGCCGATGTTCGCGTCGGGGGTGGCGATCACGACATCGCACATGCCGAGCAGGGCGGCGTTGCCCGCGAAGCAGCGGCCGGAGACGATGCCGATCAGCGGCACCCTGCCGGACAGCGCGCCCATGGCGCGGAAGGTGGTGACGTCCAGGCCCGAGATGCCCGCGTAGTCGGTGTCGCCGGGACGGCCGCCACCGCCTTCGGTGAAGAACAGCACCGGAAGTCGTTGTTCACGAGCCAGTTCCAGCATGCGGTCGGTCTTGACGTGGTTGCGCATGCCCTGGGTGCCCGCGAGCACCGTGTAGTCGTAGGAGAGGACGACCGCGCGGGCCGCGTCCGCGCCGAAACGGTCGGCGTTGATCGTCGCCACGCCGGTGATCAGGCCGTCCGCCGGTGTGTTGGCGATGAGGTCCTCAGGGCTGCGGCGCGAGCGTTGCGCGGCGACCGCCAGCGCCCCGTATTCGAGGAAGCTGTCCGCGTCGACCAGATCGGCGATGTTCTCGCGGGCGGTGCGGCGGCCGAGCCGGTGGCGTTTGGCGACGGCCTCGGGCCGGGCGGCGTCCAGGCCGATGCGATGCCGCTCGTGGACTTCGGCGAGATCGGCGCGGATCGCGTCCAGGTCGACGGCGGCGACGTCGTCCGTTTCGCCGTCGTGCTCGCTCGCGGCCCAGACCAGTAGCGCGGCGTGCGGGTCGACGGTGTCGCCGGGCACGACGAGGTGCCGCAGCACGCGCAGCGGCTGTTCGGCGCGCAGCACGTGTTGCATCTTCATGGCTTCCAGCACCGCCACTTCGCCACCGGCGGGGACGACGGCGCCCGCTTCGACCAGGCTCACGACCGTGCCGCCCATCGGCGTCGACAGCGCTGTCTCGCCGTCGAACAGCGGGTCGGGCTCGCGTGCGGCCACGGTATCGGCGGCGGTATCGACCGAGGGCAGTGCGGTGGCGAGATCGGCTGCGCGCGCGGCGAATTCGGCGGCATGCTGCTCGAACCACGAGGTGGTGACCGCGCCACTGTGGCCGAGCTCGTCGAGTACCGCCCGCAGCACGGTCGCGTTGGTGTCCACTCCGGCGACGACGGTCTCGGCCAGCGCGTCCGCGCAGCGCCGCAGCGCGGCAGGATACGACCCCGCGCGCGCGATCACCTTCGCCAGCAGCGAATCGAAGTGCACGCCGTGCCGCAGTCCGGCGTACAGGCCGGTGTCGACCCGCACACCGACGCCGGTCGGCGCGGCGAACCGCGTGACGGTGCCGGAGGCAGGCAGCACTTCCCCACCGGCCGTGACGATTTCGGCGTTCACCCGGGCCTGGACGGCACAGCCGCGTGGCGCGGGATCGGGCAGGTCGAGCTCGGCGAGCGAGGCGCCGCGCGCCAGATCGAACTGGAGCGCGACGAGGTCGGCTCCGGTGACCTCCTCGGTCACGGTGTGCTCCACCTGGAGCCGCGGATTCACCTCCAGGAACCAGTAGTGCGTTCCGCTGACGAGGAATTCGACGGTGATCACGCCGCGACAACGCACCGATTCGGCAAGCGCGACGGCATCGGCGTGCAACTGCTCGCGCACGGCCGAGTCCAGCCCGGGCGCGGGCGCGATCTCGATCAGCTTCTGGTGGCGCCGCTGCACGCTGCAATCGCGGTCGCCGAGCGCCATCGCCACGGCGCCGTCCGCGACGACCTGCACCTCGATGTGCCTGGCCGCGGGCACCAGCGCCTCCGCGTAGACGGTGTCGTCGCCGAATCCCGCGCGCGCCTCGGCCCGGCAGTACTCGTAGGCGGCGGGCAATTCGGCGGGGTCGCGCACCACGCGCATGCCGCGCCCGCCGCCACCGGCCGCGGCCTTGACCATGACGCCTTCCGGATAGCGGGCGAGCAGCTCGGTGATCTCGTCCACGCCGGAACCCGCGGGCGTGGCGGGCAGAACGCGCACGCCCGCGCGTTCGGCCGCGGCGCGCGCGGCGGTCTTGTCGCCGAAGGTACACAACACCTCGGGCGACGGACCGACGAAGACCACGTCCGCCGCGGCGCACGCGGCCGCCAAATCGGCGCTCTCGCTGAGGAATCCGTAGCCGGGATGAACCAGCGCGCCGGATTCCGCCTTTCTCGCCGCGGCCACGATGCCCGCCACGTCCAGGTAGGCGGCCGCGCCGTGTCCGTTCAGTTCCACCGCGTCGTCGGCGAGGTGGACGTGCATGGCCTCGCGTTCGTCGGCGGTGTACACCGCTAGCGTGCGGTATCCGCGCTCACGGGCGGTCCGCAGGACGCGGACCGCGATTTCTCCTCTATTGGCCACGACGACGTACATGCCGCCCAGTTTCGTTGACATTGACGTCAACGTCAATGACCATATTGTCGTGACCTCCTCCGCCTGGTCGGTTCGCGGCGCGCGCGAACGCTCGCACACCGACCGCCACCGTGATCTGCTCGACGCCGCCGCCCGGGTCTTCACCGCGCGCGGCTACGCCGAGACCACCGTC
Source organism: Nocardia sp. bgisy134 (assembly GCF_057708325.1). NCBI lineage: Bacteria > Bacillati > Actinomycetota > Actinomycetes > Mycobacteriales > Nocardiaceae > Nocardia > Nocardia sp. bgisy134. The sequence continues at coordinate 28,893 of NZ_JBYIRW010000004.1, read as the reverse complement.
GCGGCCATCACCGCGGAGGCGGGCGTCGCGCGCGCCACGCTGTATGTGTACTTCGCCTCGAAAGACGAGATCTTCCACGCGCTCGCCGTCCGGGTGCGTGACGACTTCCTCGCCGCGCAAGAACCCGGCCTCACCGGCGACGATCCGCGAAAGACGTTGCGCGCCACCATCGACGCCTTCGCGATCGCGGTCCGCAAGACCGGTCCGTTGCTGCGGATGCTCGAGGAGCGCGGCGCCATCGATCCGGCGTTGGCCGGACTCGTTGGCGAGATCACCGAGCGTCCGACCCGCCGTTTCACCCGGTGGATCGAGCGCCAACAGCAGGCCGCGGCGATCTCGCCGGTCGCCGAGCCGCGCGTGGTCGCCGAGACCGTCGGGTATTCGCTGACCCGCGGCGCACTGGTACGTCGCGACGCGGACGCGGCGGTGTGGGACGCGTATCTACGCAACGTCTACACCATCGCCGAGACATTGCTCGGCATGCCGTGACACGACTTCGGCCCGCCGAAGAGTCGGCGGGCCGAGAGCGGTGGTCGGAGTGGATCAGGCGCTGCGGCTGTCCAGCAGCGCGGCGGGCCGGTCGGTGGCTCCGCTGAAGCGCAGCACGCCGTCCTCGAGCGACGCCTTGCGCAACAGGGCGCGGTCGCGGAAGTAGTTGTTGATCACCTGCCACGGGCCGTTGGTGCCCTGGCGCGGCATCACCGCGTCGCCGCGCTTGATGTAGCCCGAGGTCAGCGCGCCGCCCATCACCGAAGCGGCGCCGCGGTCGCCCTCCTCGGCCACCGCGACGAACTTGGTGAGGCCCTTGGACTTCAGGTGATTGAGCAGACGGCAGAAGTACTCGGCGGCCAGATCGGCCTTCAGCGTCCACGACGCGTTGGTGTAGCCGAGCACCATCATGGCGTTGGGCACGCCGTCGAGCAGCGCGCCCTTGTAGACCACGCGATCGCGGGTCACCACCGGCTCGCCGTCGATCTCGAGCGACGCACCGCCGAGCATCTGTACCGAAAGGCCCGTCGCGCTGATGACGATGTCGGCCTCGAGTTCCTCGCCGGAGGCCAGCCGGATGCCGGTCTCGGTGAAGGTCTCGATGCGATCGGTGACGATCGAGGCCTTACCGCTGCGCAGCACCTTGAACAGGTCGCCGTTGGGCACCACGCACAGGCGCTGGTCCCACGGGTTGTAGGACGGCGTGAAATGGCGCATGTCCAGATCCGCGCCGACCTGCAGCCGGACTGCGGCGAGCAACAGCTTCTTGGCCGCCGCCGGATTGGTGCGGGAGAGCTGGAAACTGGCGCGCTGCAAGGCGATATTGCGCGCGCGGCCGATCCGGTAGGCGAGTTTCGCGGGCACCTTGGCCGCCTTCATGCCGACCGCGACCGGGTCGTCGGCGGGCAACGCGGTGATGTAGGTGGGCGAGCGCTGCAGCATGGTCACGTGCGCGGCGTCTTCGCTCATCGCCGGGATGAGGGTGATCGCGGTGGCGCCGCTGCCGATGACGACCACGCGCTTACCGCGGTAGTCCAGATCCTCGGGCCAGTGCTGCGGGTGCACGATCTGCCCGCGGTAGTCCTGCTCGCCGGGGAACTCGGGGCGGAAGCCGTTGTCGTAGTCGTAGTAGCCGGTGCAGCCGACCAGGAAGTTGCTGGTCCACTCCTCGGTCGCGCCGGTCCGCTCGTCGATCGCGGTGACGGTCCACAGCTCGGCTTCGCTGGACCAGCGCGCGACGGTCACCTTGCGGCCGAACCGGATGTGCTCGGTGACGCCGTACTCGGCGGCGGTGTCCTCGATGTACTGGCGGATGTGCGGTCCGTCGGCGAGCACCTTGGTGCCGTGCCACGGGCGGAAGCCGTAGCCGAAGGTGTACATGTCCGAGTCGGAGCGAATGCCCGGGTATTTGAACAGGTCCCAGGTCCCGCCGATGGCGCTGCGCCGTTCCAGGATCGCGTAGCTGCGTCCGGTCTGCTCGCGGGTGAGATGGCAGGCCATCCCGATTCCGGACAGGCCAGCGCCGATGATCAGTACGTCGACATGCCGCGTCATTGAGGTACTCGTTTCGTCTGGTCTCGCACCCGGGCGACGTCGTCCGAGCGTGTTCAATCGAGGGTACATGTTATTAGAAGTAACGTCTATAACGCGAATCCCCTGATCGGCGATAAAAACCATGGTGGTCGCAAACCGTGACCCCGGGACGTGCGGTCAGCACCATGAACCACTGCGGCATGCCCACGACTCCCACGCCCGAAGGAAGTGACGCACGCATGAGTCTGTCGTTCCACTGGTTCCTGCCCACCTACGGTGATTCGCGCGGTCTGGTCGCGGGCGGCCACGGCACCTTCATGTCGGGCGACCGTCCTGCCTCGCTGCGCTACCTGAATCAGATCGGCGCCGCCGCCGAGGACAACGGCTTCGAGGCGGTGCTGACGCCGACCGGCGCCTGGTGCGAGGACGCCTGGCTCACCACCGCGATGCTGGTGGAGACCACCGAGACGCTGAAATTCCTGGTCGCCTTCCGCCCCGGCCTGATCAGCCCGACGTTGGCCGCCCAGATGGCGGGCACCTTCCAGCGCCATTCGCGCGGCCGGCTGCTGCTCAACGTGGTGACCGGCGGCGAACCGCACGAGCAGCAGGCCTACGGCGATTTCCTCGACAAGGATCAGCGCTATGCCCGCACCGGCGAATTCCTGCACGTCGTGCGGGAGCTGTGGCGATCGACCGAGCCGCTGACCTTCGAGGGCGAGCACATCCGGGTCCGCGAGGCCCTGCTGAGCAACCGGCCCGACCCGATCCCGCCGGTGTTCTTCGGCGGCTCGTCGGCGCCCGCCGGGCCGGTGGCCGCCCGCTACGCCGACACCTACCTCACCTGGGGCGAGCCGCTGCTCGCGGTGAGCAGGAAGCTGGAGTGGATCCGGCGTCTCGCCGTCGACCACGGCCGCGTCCTCGACTACGGCCTGCGCATCCACGTCATCAGTCGCGACACCTCCGAACAGGCGTGGGCCGAGGCCGAGCGGCTGCTACAGGGCATCGATCCCGCCGACGTCGAACGGGTGCAGGCGAACCTCGCCCGCAGCGAGTCCGAGGGGCAACGCCGGATGCTCGAGCTACACGGCGGCAGCAGCGAGCGGCTGGAGATCGCGCCGAACCTGTGGGCCGGTGTCGGACTGGTGCGCGGCGGCGCGGGCACCGCGCTCGTCGGCTCGCACGAGGAGGTCGCCGAGCGGCTGGTCGAGTACTCGCGCCTCGGCATCACCCACTTCATCCTGTCCGGCTATCCGCACCTCGAGGAGGCGTACTGGTTCGGCGAGGGGGTGCTGCCGATCCTGGAGCGCAAGGGTCTGTGGCGGCATCCGCACCGCGCGGCGCCGGTCCGCGTCGGCACTCCGTTCGCAACCTCGTCGTCCAGCTGAGCGCGCCGCCGGGGTGCGCCCGCTGCCTGTATGCAGCGCCTGCAAACCCCCGGTTATCGCTGCCGTCGCGGCACCCACGAGAATGGATCCCCGGCTCCGGCCCACGAAGGCCGAGCCGAGGATCCATTTTTCGTACTGGGGTGGACCACGCCCCGAGAGGAAATCGATGACCCGCGCAGCTGAACAACGGTGGCGCCGCCGCACGCCCGACTCGAACCCGTCCGGCGTGGCGCTCAAACGGAGCCTCGGGCGGGTCGACCTAACCGCCATGGGCGTCGGCACCATCGTCGGTGCGGGCATCTTCGTCATCACCGGCGTGGCGGCCGCGGAGAAGGCGGGACCGGCCATCGTGCTGTCCTTCGGACTGGCCGGTCTGGTCTGCGTGCTCGTCGCGCTGTGCTACAGCGAGCTCGCCGCGATGGTCCCGGTCTCGGGCAGCGCCTACACCTACACCTACGCCACGCTCGGTGAAGGTCCCGCGTTCCTGGTCGGCTGGAATCTGCTGCTCGAATTCGTCATCGCGGGCGCGGCCGTGGCGATCGGCTGGTCCGGGACGACGGTGTCGGCGCTGGACTCGATGTTCGGCATCACGCTGCCGCACGCCATCACCGCGGGGCCCGGTGAGGGCGGGGTGGTGAACCTGCCCGCGGTGCTGATCATCGCCGCGATCGTGGCCGTGCTGGTCGGCGAAGTGTCGCTCACCGCACGCATCACCAAGGCGCTGGTCGCGGTGACCATCGGCGTGCTGGTGCTGGTGATCGCAGTCGGCGCACCGCACATCGACCTGGGCAACTGGGTCCCGTTCGCGCCGTTCGGCTGGAGCGGCGTCATCGGCGGCGCGGCCATCGCGTTCTTCGCCTTCCTCGGTTTCGACGTGGTCGCCGCCTCCGCCGAGGAGGCGCGCAACCCCAAGCGCGACGTGCCCTTCGCCATCATCGGCACCGTGCTGATCGCGACGCTGCTCTACGCGCTCGTCAGCGCCGTGCTCACCGGCGTCGCCCCGTTCCCGACCCTGAACAACGGCGCACCGATCGCCACCGCCTTCGGCGCGCTGCACATCGGCTGGATCGGCAACGTCATCATCGTGGCCTCGGTCATCGCGCTCACCAAGGGTCTGCTGCTCATCGTCTACGCCCAAGTGCGGCTGAGTTTCGCGATGTGCCGCGACGGTCTGCTGCCCCGCAGGCTGGCCGCGACCGGCAAGCGCTCGACGCCGGTGCGGTTGACGCTGGTGCTCGGGGTGTGCTGCGCCGCCATCGCCGGACTGCTGCCCATCGACATCGTGGTCGAACTGGTGAACATCGGCGCGCTGTCGGCATTCGCGGTCGTGTGCGTCGGCGTGCTGGTGCTACGCAAACAGGAGCCGAACCGGGAACGTCCGTTCCGCACCCCGCTCGTGCCGCTGGTGCCGATTCTCGCGCTGATCGGATGCGCGCTGATGGCGTTCACCCTCGACGTGCTGACCTGGGTGCGGTTCGCCGTCTGGGTCGCGGTCGGCGTCGCGGTCTACCTCGGGTACGGACGCAGGCATTCGACCTTCGCCACGTCCGAGACGTCCCAGGCCCGCGTTCCCGCAGGCCCTGCGAGTTAGCCGCGCCCGGCGGGCTGCACCAAGCGCAGCAATGCGTCCACCGTCGTTTCCGGGGACGTGTTGAAGCAGAGCCTGATGCCGGGCGCCGACTCGGTCAGCACGTTCACGATGCGTTCGAACAGCAAGGTCTGCTCCGGGAGCATCCGGACGCCGCCGCCGATCATCGCCAGCCCGTAGGTCGCCTCCCCGAGCCTGCTCTCGACGAGGTCCTCGGCCGCGTCGGGATCGGCCGGAACCGAGCACGACACGACGTCGAGGCCCGAATCGCGCAGCGCCGCCGTCCCGGCCTCGACGCGCGCGGTGAGCTCGGCTTCGTCCAGTCCGGCGTGCTTGCTGTAGTCGAGCTGGCTGGGATGCAGGCCGATGGAGCGGATCTTGGTGTCGGAACCGAGGGTCATGGCGTCCACAGTGCCAGCGATCTCCGGCGCGCAGGCGGGCCGAAGCACACGCGATGCCGTTCTGCACTCGATGCGGATCCGCTGTCGCGCGGCGGCCTTCCCTCATCGTGGCATCGAGTGCAACCAGAGTTCCACGTGAATCACACCGTTTTCCAACGGAATTCGGCGAGGGCTTGCCGGTGGCGCATCGGTCGCAGCGCTCTGTGTCGGGAGCTCTCGGGAAGTCGCCGAAAACCGGTGCGGCGGTATGGATCGGGATCCCGGATCACACTCGTCGCCGCTCACGTACCCGGCACGTCCGGCATCGGTGAGATCGTCGCGCCTGCCGTCCGTAACCGCTGCGCCAGCACGTGACAGCGCGTCGCCAGCTCCGGCGGGTCGAGTACCTCGAAGGCGTGCCCGAGCAGGAGCACGTGCATGAGTACGGCGTCGAGGTTGGCGGCCCCGCTGACGACCTCGCAGCGCTCGCCGTCGCGCTGGTGCACGACCGCCGCCGACGCCGGAATCTGCGCGCGCACTGTGTCGGCCGACGCGTGCACGAGAAAGCGCGCCCGGTGCGGGTAGACCCGACTCGCCACGCCCTCCTGCACGTACGTCGCCGCGTCGGGCGCAGGGCGTGCGCGGAACCGCCAGGTCCGTGCGGCCACATCGGTCATCCTGTCGACACGGAAGCTGCGCCAGTCGTCGCGATCGAGGTCGTAGGCGAGCAGATACCAGCGCCGATCGGAGGCGACCAGACGATAGGGCTCGACCCGCCGCCGCGTCGGCCGATTGGCGGACGGGTAGTCGAATCCGGCCTCGACCTCGTCGCGGCATGCTCTGGCCAGCGTCATGAGCGCCTCGGGGTCCACCGGAGTGCGGCCCGCGCCGAAGGACTCGACCGAGTCGGCCAGCGCGCGCACCTCGCGCCGTAGCCGGGCGGGTAGCACCCGGTCGAGTTTGGTCAGCGCCCGCAGCGCGGCGTCGCCGGCGCCGGTGACCGCGCCACCCGCACCCACGAGCAGCGAGACGGCGGTGGCGATTGCTTCCTCGTCGTCGAGCAGCAGCGGCGGCAGATCCTGTCCCGGTCCGAGCCGGTAGCCGCCGCCGACACCCTGGCAGGCGTGCACCGGATAGCCGAGGGTGCGCAGTCGTTCGACATCGCGCCGTACCGTGCGCGGCGTGACGCCGAGCCGGTCGGCGAGCTCGGGGCCGGTCCACACCTGGCGTTGCTGCAACAACCCGAGCAAGGTGAGCACCCGCTCGGTCGTACCCCGCTCGTCGCTGCCTGCCATGTCCACCTCGCTAAGCCTCCCGGAGATAGCGGACCGATGCTGTCCGGTTTCGATGTCAGGGTAGCCGCATGGACGCAGACCAACTCGAATGGAACCGCACGCTGCGCGAGCAGTGGGTGGTCCACTGGGACAATCAATTGCGCGGCAGGCTCGACGGTCTCACCGACGACGAGTACTTCTGGTCGCCGGTGCCCGACGCCTGGAGTGTGCGGCCGCGCGGCAGTTCGACCGCGCCCGTGCAGGCGGGCGCCGGAGACTTCACGATCGACTACGCCGTTCCCGGGCCGGGTCCCGCGGCGTTCACCACGATCGCGTGGCGACTCGGTCACGTCATCGTCGGCGTGCTCGCCGCGCGCAACGCGGCGCACTTCGGCGCTCCGGCCGCGTCCTACGAAACCTGGACATACGCGGGCAACGCGGCCGCCGCACTCGACCAGCTCGACACCCAGCTCGGCGTGTGGCTCGCCGGGGTACGCAACCTCGGCGACGCCGGTTTGCGGCTCCCGGTCGGTCCGAAGGAGCCCTATCCTGAGGCGTCCATGGCCGACCTGGTGCTACACATCCACCGCGAACTGATCCACCACCTGTCCGAGGTCTGTCTACTGCGCGACCTCTACCTGCACACGCAACCCACCGCGAACGGAGCAACTCGATGAGCCGCCACCTCCAGATCACCTTCGACGCCCACGATCCGAAGGCGCTGTCGACGTTCTGGCGCGAGGTACTGGGCTATGTCCACCCCGGGCCGCCTGGAGTCGACCTGCCCGCCGGCGCCGACCCGCTGGCCGCATGGGACGAGTTCCTCGCTCGTATCGGCGTACCGCCGGAGCTGCGCAATACGAGATCGGCCATCGAGGACCCGGACGGGCACGGCCCACGACTGTTCTTCCAGCAGGTGCCGGAGGACAAAGTCGCCAAGAATCGCGTCCACCTCGACGTCCGTGCGGCTCCCGGGCTCCAAGGCGAGGAGCGGATGGCGGCGCTGGAGGCCGAGTGCGACCGGCTCGTCGCGCTGGGAGCGAAACGGGAACGTCGCCACGAGCCCGAACCGCCGCTGAGCGCGGGCTTCATCGTGATGACCGACCCCGAAGGCAACGAGTTCTGCCTGGACTGACTCGGCCGCGCGGTCAGCGGCGGCTCGTGCGCGATAGGCGTGCGGACGAGCTCGCCGCGGCGCACAGACAGCTCCAGCGCGACGATCGCGCCGGAGCTGCCGCGCGCAGCAGTTCCCACGCCACCGCGCCGCCCTTGACATTTGACGGTCACCACCTCGGCCGGGCCCACCGCCGCCTCGGGCGTCGCGGTTCGACGGTTCAGGTCGAGCACTGAATGTCGTTGCCAGACAACGGCGAGGCGTCATCTCAGCGGGCGTGGACGCGGTGCTGCCGCCGCCCTCGCGGTGATGTGCAGGTATGCCAGTGCCACCAGGGCCAAGGCGGTGCCGAGGGCATACATGGCGGTCGCACCGTGCCCGATGGTGAAACCGCCGAGCAGCGTGCCCGCACCGATGCCCAGATAGATGCAGGAGGCGTTCAGCGCCACCACCAACCCCGCTTCCTGCGGGGCCGCGCTGATGAGGCGATGCTGCTGCGCCGGGGTTTGGCACCAGCTGGCCGCACCCCACGCCGCGGCGAGCACGCCCACCAGCCACGCCGCCCTGACGTGAGTGGCCGCCAGCGTACCCATGAGCCCCAGCGCGGTGGCCATCACCACGTAGCCGCCGGTGAGCACCCGGGTCGCGCCCCACCGGTCGGTGGCATACCCGGATGCCGAATTGCCTGCTATCGCGCCGAATCCATACAGCGCCAGCACCCAGGCCGTCGCGGACGCGTCGATGCCCGAGGCCGCCAGCGCGGGCACGCTGTAGGCGTAGACCACGTATGCCGCGCCCATGCCCAGCACGGTCAGCGGCAGTACCTTCGCCACCGATCGGTCTCGCACTACCGCCAGCCGGGTGGCCAGCCGCACCGGCGAATTTCCGGGCACGAACGGCACCCACACCGCCACTCCCGCCGCGGCCAGCAGGCACACGAACGCGACCGCGACCAAGGCCGCACGCCAACCCAACCACTGCCCGATCGCATCACCGAGCGGCACGCCCAGCGCGGTCGCGATCGTCAACCCGCCCACGACCACCGCCAACGCGCGCGCCCGCGCCTGCGGACGCACCAGGGCCGAGGCCACCGCGCCGGCGTTCGGGGTGAACGCCGCCGCACCCACCGCCGCCAGCACCCGAGTGGCCAGCAGAACCGCGAAACTCGGAGCCGCCGCCGACCCCAGATTGGCCAGACCGAGCACCACCAGCGCCGTCACCAGCAGGGCCCGGCGCGGCAGTGGCGCGGTCGCGGTGGCCAGCACCGGCGACAACAGTGCGTAGGCCGCCGCGAACACTGTCACCGCCGCACCGGCAGTCGCCGTGGACACCCCCAGCGCTGTGGCCATGTCGGGAAGGAATCCTGCCAGGATGAACGCATCGGTGCCGACGGCGAAGGTGCCCAACGCCAGAATCACCGTGCGCTGCAACCCATTCGGCGACTCGGCGATCCGAGGTGCGGTTCCCATCGGGAGTTGCATATTCGGGATACTCATTGTCCCGGTTCTCCTTCGAAGAAATCCCGGCCGGAAGGCCGGGTGGTTTTCGCAGACGCGGTGATCGCCGCTAGGCGGTGAGGCGCTCGTAGAAGCGCCGCGCCCGCGTCGGCGCGTTGGCCGGAGCGTCGGCGACCAGATCGGCGATGGTCTGCTTCGTCAGTTCGCGGCGCCACGCCAACTCGGCGCGACGCATCGCGCCTGCGATGCCACAAGGCTTCGCGAATTCCGAGCTCGCCGCCGCCGAACCGGCTCCACGGCGGCGGATCTCGGTGCAACGAAACGCTTCGGTTCTCCCCTCGACCGCACCGACGACATCCATCAACGTGATGCGTTCCGAACTCCGCGCCAACCGATATCCACCGCGTGATCCGGGAGTGGATTCGAGAATCCCTTCGCGCACCAGCGGTTGCAGCCGCTTCTTCAGATACTCCGGCGGCAGCTCGAACATCTCCGCCAGCCTGGCGGTCGAGATCGGCGCCCGGTCATCGAGCCACACCAACACCATGCAGCAGTGCAAGCCCCACTCGACCCCCTCGCTCATCAACATGAATAGGGATATTACATGTCCCGAATATGGCTCCGCGAGGGGGGTGAGCCACCCGCCTCGTAGACGCAACAACCCTGTTCGGTCGCGGGGCTAGCGGGAGAAGGTCAGCGGAGCCTTGGATCTGCCAGTAGCACCACACGGTCGGCTCGATCGTCTCCGGCGATACCTTCCAGCTACACCAGTTCCGGATCGATTGTGCGGCTTGATATTTAGTTCACTTGTGTCGGGTTCGCCAGGTGATGTACATCGGTAACGACCAGGGGCGGTGTGGTTATCAAACATCCGTGATCAGAATCAGATCGACCCCCGCAATCGTTGCTCTGTTCGTCGCCGCCTGCATAACCGGCGCACCATCCGCCGGAGCGGACGTGACCACTTATCGCGAGTATGTCGCGCTGGGTGATTCGCACACCGCCGATGTCCTCACCGGGCTACCGCCCAACACGGAATCGACGCCGGTCAGATGCGACCAGTCGCCGACGGACTATCCGCATCAGGTCGCGGCGGCGCTGGCGATCGAGACGTTCCGTGACGCGAGTTGCGGAGGGGCGCGGACCGTGGATATGGCCGGTCCGCAGACAGTGCCGTTCGGGGTCAACCCGCCCCAGTTCGATCGGCTGACCGCGACCACCGACCTGGTGACGATCGGCATCGGCGGCAACGACATCGGCTTGGAGGAGCTGCTGGCGGAGTGCGTGAATCCGAAGGCGCTCGATCCCGCCGCGGTGCTGCCGCCGGAGGACAGCTGTGTCGCCGAATACACCAGGGGCGGGGTCGACCGGATGGCGGACAACATCACCGCGGTCGCGCCGAAGATCGCCGCCGCGCTGGCCGAGATCGGGCAACGATCGCCGCAGGCCAGGATTCTGGTGGTCAACTACCTCACGGTCGCGCCGGTGGACGGCACGGGATGCCGGCCGTTCATTCCGATGGCCGACATCGACGTCGTCTACCTGCGCGACACATTGGCGCGGCTGAACGACATGCTGGCGCGCGAGGCGGCTGCTTCGAACGCAGAGTTGGTCGACGTCTACACCCCGAGCGTCGGCCACGACGTGTGCCAGGCGCCTACGGTGCGCTACATCGAAGGGTTTGTCCCGTTCTCGATCAGGAATCCGGGGCTGATCGCGTTTCCGCTGCATCCGAATGCTGCCGGTGCGGATTTCCAAGCCGAGGCCGTTCTCGCGGCGATCCACCGCGGTTGAAACCGACGGGGTGTTGCTCCTGGGCCGGGCGTCGTTGACCGGCCCAGGAGAACGGGCTACACGGGTCAGCACCTTGGCGCGTTCTACTCGGGCGCGTACTCGCTGTTCGGCGAGAGGGGTGTCGAGTTCGGGCATTCAGGTGTCGTACATCGCCAGGGCATACCTTTCGGTCGAAGACTCATCTGGGGGCCGAAGGGGGTTCCGGACTGGCAGGGGCGCGTATTGAACCGTCGTGTATTCGTGGCAGTCGCTGGCCGATCCTTCCGGTCGATGATCCGTCGGCACCACCCCTGGCCGGTGTCGTGCACCCCTATGGCTTTCGGGGGGCTCGGGCCCATGTGCGGACCGTGGGCGGGGCGTAGAACCAGCGCTGCTCGTCCTGCAACTCGGCCTGCGCAGTGGCAATGACCTTGTGTGAGACCCCGAGCGCTACCAAGGTTTCGCGGACCTGCGCCCAGGTGAGGTTCCACATGCGCGCCATCGGCGAACCGCCGCGAAACACCGGGATCTGCGCATCGGCGTGGACGTCGACGAGCCCAAGCGCGTCCAGGTGTGTGGGCAAGTTCCGGGCCCAGGCTTGGTCCGCACCCGCGGTCTCGGTCGAACGTCCAAAGGCTCGCCAGACCTCCCCGAACGCGCCCGGCATTTCATTGAGGACGCCGAGCCCGTCGCCTTCCTCGAGCAGGAGAACGCCGCCTGGCGCCAGCGCCCGGACCAGTCGCTGCAAAACAATGTCTCTGTGGGCAATGTGCAGCAGCACGAATCGTGTGTGGACGAAATCGAATGCGCCTTCGGGGAGTTCGTCGGCGACGAGGTCGATCTGGGCTACTTCGCCGCCACGGTCGGGCAGGTCTGTCAGGTGTCGTGGGTCAGCGTCCAGCGCGAGGACTCGACCACCTGGCAATGCGGCACTGCATAGCCATCGCGCGAACGACCCGCCGCCGGCTCCAGCTTCCAGGCATCGCCATCCCGCACCCACGCCCAGTCGCTGAGCAAGCGCGATGCTTTCCGGGTCGTAGGCTGCGCCCAGCAGTGCAAGGCGTTCGTCAGCGAAATCCCATTCGTTGGGTAGCGTGTAATACGAATTCCGTGGTGAAGAGGTTGGCGAAGACCCGGTCATGATAGGAAACTAAGCCGAGCGATCCAGGATGAAGTAGGGATCGAGTCGTTTCACGAGACCAAGTGATCGAATGCACAACGACGTCAGCCCAACTCGCGCCTTCGGCTTGGCGGGCTCAGCATCAGACGGCGGACCGTTGGCGTCTGGTGTCATATGCGCACCCCCGCCTAAGAGTTATGAAATATGTTGGGGCAGTGGATATTGCGTAGAACGGTGACCGGAGAGCTGGTGCACGACCAGGTACCAGCACCCGACCTGCGAAGCCAATCGTGCGGCCCGGGTGCGTATCAACGCTTCGGCGACAACCAGCCCGCGTCGATCAACTGCTGTGCCAGGCCGTCTGCCTGGCGAATGCCGGCTTGGAACGCTTCCGACCAGCTCGCGAGAACGTCCGGATCGGTCGCGGACGCATTGAATATGTCGATCGTGGCCGCATCGGGGCTGAACCGCACGACGGTATCGGCCACCGTCGTCGCGAGTTCGGCCCGAACCAGTGCGGGCGGGACCCGGTGCGCAAACGGCTCAACGACCAGAACGACGTCCGAGTCCGCGGCGAGGTCCGCGTTGGTGGGCGACCAGACCCCGCCATCGATGTAGTAGCGGTCTCCGACAACGACAGGTGGGAAGGCTCCCGGAAGGGAACGGCTCGCGGCGACGGCGGTCGCCAGCGGCACACCGCTAGCGCTGTCCCAGACCTGGCGCTGACCGCTGGCCGCGTCCACGACGACGATCCGCAGCCTGTGATCCGGCCAGTCGTTGCCGCCGACCAGCCACTCCATCGGTTCGATATGCGCCGGTTGCGCAGGCTCCTCGGCCATCGCCAGTCGACCCACCTTGCGCCGCGCCGTATCACGATCCAACGTCCGGTCCGACAGCACCGAGAAAACGGTGGCAAGCAGCTCGGGCTTCAACACCGACGGTGGTTGCGTGCTGTCGGGGGGACGTGGATCGTCGGCAAACGAGTCCAGATCCCGCCCCGCTATCAGCGCGGCCCCGACGATCGCGCCTGCGGACGTGCCGACTATCGAGTCGGCCGAGCCCAAATCGATTCCACGGCGGCGCAATTCAGCGGCCAAACCCCCCATCCACGCCGCCCCGACGACGCCGCCCCCACCCAAAACAACCGAACGCCGGACGGACTCACCAGACGTTCGATCGACAATGCGACTCTCCATGCCGCGATCCTAACGACACTCACCATCGTCGCAGGCCATCGAACTCGCCGGGCATCGACCACCCCTGCCGGCCCCATCCGTGTCCGCACCCGCGAGGGCTCACCCCCCTGGAGGGTTAAGCACCTGAACGCACGACACCGGTCAGGTCGCGCTCGCCAGGCAACGGTCCACTCCGCCGCGAGGCCAACCCAAGACCCAGCGAAAACCGCGCACTGAAAACGACTGTGCCGCCACCGGAAATCCGGTCGGCGGCACAGTCTTGTGCGCGAGAGCGCTACACGTGCGCGGCGATCCGCCGATCGATCACCGACAGCACGAACTCCGCCCAGCGAATGTTCTCCTGCTCGAACGAGATTCCCCGCAGCAACGTGAGGTAGGGGCCGACGCGATCGGCCTCGGCCAGGTACGCCTGTTCGCTGCGTCCATCGAGCAGCCGGGCGCGGAGGCGTTCGTATCGTTCCAGTTTCGCCTGTGCCCAGGCCAGCTTGTCGGACACCGTGGCGCGCACGGCCGGGGCGTCCTCGGCGTCCATGCCCTGTACCTTCACCATCAGCTCATCGCGGATGGCGGTGGGCTTGGCCGGCTCGGCGATGAACTCGTGCAGCGCCGCCCGCCCGGCCGGGGTGATGGCGTGCAGCCGCTTGTTGGGACGGCGTTCCTGCTGCACGACCCGGGTCTCGATGAGACCTTCGGCCGCCATCCGTTCCAGTTCCTTGTAGAGCTGCTGAGGCGTGGCCATCCAGAAATTGGCCACCGAGGCATCGAAGCCCTTGGCCAGGTCATAGCCGGATGCCTCGCCCTCCAGCAGGGCGGCCAATACCGCGTTTCGTAGCGCCATCCACCTAGGCTACCACCAAGGGAGATTATTCAAATATTTGTCCGGATACCCCTGGACATGCCTGATAATGCGGACTACGGTTCCAATAATTAGTCAACTAATTGACCATGAGAGGTGGGATATGCATCCCTTCCGGGCAGCCGTGGAAGCTCGCGACGACGCCGCCATCGAGGCGCTGCTGGCAGACAACGTGGTGTTCACCAGTCCGGTGGCGTTCAAGCCGTACCCGGGCAAGGCCATCACCGCGGCCATCCTGCGCGCGGTGATCCGGGTCTTCGAGGACTTCCACTACGTCCGCGAGATCGCCGACGCCAACGGTCGCGACCACGCGTTCGTGTTCGAGGCCAAGGTCGACGGAAAGCAGCTGACCGGCTGCGACTTCCTGCACTTCGACGAAGACGGGAAGATCGACGACTTCATGGTCATGGTGCGCCCGCTCTCCGCGGCGCAGGCACTGGCGGCGCGGATGGGCGAACAGTTCGAGCGCATCAAGGCCGAGGCCACCGCGCAGCTCCAGCGAGAGGCGACCGGCGCATGACCGACTACGACGCCATCGTCATCGGCGCGGGCAATGCCGGCCTGACCGCCGCGGCGACGCTACAGCGTGCGGGCGCGCGCACCCTGCTGCTGGAGCGGCACAATATCCCCGGCGGCTGTGGCACCTCGTTCCGCCGCGGCCGGTTCGAGTTCGAGGTGGCGCTGCACCAGCTGTCCGGCGTGGGCGTCGAGGGTCAGCCGATCTCGTTGCGCGAGGGCTTGTTCCAGCAACTCGGCATCGCAGACAAACTGGAGTTCGTGCAGGAGCACGACCTCTACCGGGCGGTGATTCCCGGTCAGCTGGATCTGACCCTGCCCGCCGATTGGGATGCCGCCGTCGACGCCATCGAGGCCGAGTTCCCCGGCAACCGGGATCGGGCCGCGAAGTTCTTCGAACTGCTCAAGCAGGTGACCTTCTGGCAGATCGCCGCCATGCGTGGCATGCCGGTCGAACAGATCGACCCGGTGCTGTTCGAGTACGGGCTGCGTCCGCTGAAGGATGTGCTCGACGAGTACTTCGACGACAACCGCATCAAGGTCGCGCTCGGCATGTACTGGACCTATCTCGGGCAGCCGCCGTCGAAATTGCGGTTCCAGGACCTGGCGCTGACGCTGTTCGCCTACTTCGAGTTCAAGCCATGGCACGTGCGCGGCGGCTCGCAGGCCATGTCCACCGCCATCCTGGACACCTTCCTCGCCGCCGGTGGCGAGGTGCGCTTCAACACCGGCGTGGAGGCCATCCTCACCGCGGGCGGGCGAGCATTCGGTGTGCGACTGGACGACGGCACCGAGGTCACCGCGACCGATGTGGTCTCCAATGCCTCGCTACCCACCACCTACGGCATGCTCGAGGGCATCGACCTGCCCGCCGCGGTGCGAGACGACCTGGCCACCAGGCGAATCGGCGTGTCCGGCTTCGTGCTGCACATGGGCCTGGACGCCTCCCCCGCCGAACTCGGGTTCACCACCAGCACCACCTTCGTCAACATGGACACCGACGACGACCGCACCTACAACGCGTGGCGGTCGTTCGAGCCCGCGCGCGGAATCTGCGTCAGCTCCTACGATGTCGCGCCGATCGGCTTCGCGCCCTCCGGAGCCACCCACGTCAGCCTGATGACGCTGCAATACGCGGACATCTGGAAGAACGTCGCCCCATCGGAGTACGCGCGCACCAAGTTCGCCTACGCCGAGACCCTGCTCGACCTGTGCGAGAACATCACCCCCGGCATCCGGGACGCGATCGAAGAGGTCGACGTCGCGACACCGCTGACGATGACGCGTTACCTCGGCCACCCAGGCGGCGCCATCTACGGCTACGACCAGGACTCCACCGAGGGCTGGCTGTTCCGCAACAGCGAACGCCGGACCCACGTTCCCGGACTGCACATGGCCGGATCCTGGTCCGGAATCGGCGGCTTCCAACCCACCCTCGAAGCGGGCGCTCGCGTTGCCCGCCGTCTCCTGCGCACCAAAGCCGCCTGACCCCTGAGGATTCCGATGTCACACCCTCTCGCAGAACGATTCGACGGCGCGGCCGAGATCCTCGCCGAGATCGACTCCCGCATCCCCGACACTCGTGACTACCTCGCCGAGACTCGGGCCACGATAGACGCGTACCACCCCAAGCGGCTGCAGCTGGTCGTCGCCGAGATCATCGACGAGACCGCCACCACCAAGACGTTCCGGCTACAGGCCCACGACCAGGCCGCGCTGCCACCGTTCCTGGCCGGTCAGTACGTCAACCTGTTCGTCGACGGCACCAGCCGCCCGTACGCCATCTCGTCGAGTCCCACCCGGCTGGATCACTACGACCTCACCGTGCGCCGGGTGCCGGGCGGCCGCATCAGCAACCTGCTCATCGACACCGTCCAGGTCGGTCAGGTGCTCACCAGCACAGGACCGATGGGCACCTTCCACTTCAACCCGCTCTTCCATGGCAACGATGTGGTCTTCCTCGCGGGCGGTTCCGGTGTCGCGCCCGCCATGAGCATGATCCGCGAGATCGCCGAGGCGGGCCTGGACCGCATCTTCCACCTGATCTACGGTTCCCGCGACGCAGGCGATGTCATCTTCCGTGCCGAGCTCGACGCCCTCGCCGCCGCGCACCCCGGCATCGACGTCGACCACGTCATCGCGGAGCCCGACGCCGAATGGATCGGCGCCACCGGCTTTCTCACCGCGGACACCATCCGCTCCCTCGCGGGCGCCCTCGACAATCGGATGGTCTATGTCTGCGGCCCCCAGGCCCTCTACCCCTACGCCCTCGCCCAGCTGACCGAGCTCGGCCAAGCGCGCAAGCGAATCCGCTTCGAGGCCAACGGCGCTCCGAACGACCCCACCGCTCAACCGCATTGGCCCGCCGGGGTGGATCCGGCCGGTGAGGTCACCGTCACCGTCGGCAGTGCCTCCTTCCGTACACCGCGCAACCGTCCGCTGCTGGACGCTTTGGAGGACAACAACCTTCGCCCCGAAGCGGCGTGCCGTTCCGGCGAATGCAGCCTGTGCCGGGTGCGCGTCGTGAAAGGCCAGGTGCACACCGCGGAGGAGGCCAAACTCCGCCTCTCCGACGCGCAGTTCGACTACACCCACTCCTGTGTCGCCTATCCGATCAGCGATGTGGAGCTCGACCTGTGACCTCGAGCGACACCAGCCCGAGCCACTACCGCAGCAATCTCCGCGATCTCGAATTCAACCTGTTCGAGGTCCTCGGCCTGGACGCACTGCTCGACGACGAGGCGTTCGGCGACCTCGACACCGGCACCGTGCGCGCCATGCTCGCCGAAATGCGCCGCGTGGCCGAAGGTCCGCTGAGCGCGTCGTTCGCCGCCGCCGACCGCGAGCCGCCGGTGTTCGACCCCGACACGCACTCGGTCACGCTGCCCGAGTCGTTCAAGCGCAGCTACCGGGCGCTGCGCGAGATCGGCTGGGAGAAGATCGGGGTTCCGGCGGAACTGGGCGGCACTCCCGTGCCGAGGGCGCTCTACTGGGCGCTGGCGGAGATGATCGTCGGCGCCCAGCCCGCCGCCTTCATCTACGCGCTCGGCCCGAGCATGGCCGCGCTGTTCCACCACGGCGGCGACGAGCAGCGGCGCATGGTGCGCGCCGCGGTCGACAACGGCTGGGGCGGCACCATGGTGCTCACCGAACCCGACGCCGGATCCGACGTCGGCGCGGCGCGCACCAAGGCGATCGCCCAACCCGACGGGTCCTGGCATCTCGAAGGGGTCAAGCGGTTCATCAGCTCGGGCGACTCCGACGATCTGTTCGACAACATCGCCCACCTGGTGCTGGCCCGTCCCGAAGGCGCGGGGCCCGGCACCAAGGGCCTGTCGCTGTTCTTCGTGCCGAAGTTCCATTTCGACCCGGAGACAGGCGAACTCGGTGAACGCAACGGCGTGTTCGTCACCGGCGTCGAACACAAGATGGGACTGAAGGTCTCGGCCACCTGCGAACTCACCTTCGGCGGGCACGGCATCCCGGCCAAGGGCTGGCTCATCGGGGAAAGGGACACCGGCATCGCGCAGATGTTCCGCATCATCGAGAACGCGCGAATGATGGTGGGCACCAAGGCCATCGCCACACTGTCCACGGGCTATCTGCACGCCCGCGACTACGCGCGCAGCCGGATACAGGGCGCCGATCTGCTCCGGATGGGCGACCCCACCGCGCCGCGCGTGCCCGTGATCGCCCATCCGGACGTCCGACGCTCGCTGATGCTCCAGAAGGCGTATGCCGAAGGGCTGCGCGCGGTGTACCTCTACACCGCGGCACACCAGGATCCACTGGTGGCCCAACGGGTTTCCGGCGCCGACGCGGATATCGCGGCGCGCGTCAACGACCTGCTGCTGCCGATCGTCAAGGGTGTCGGCTCCGAACGCGCCTATCAGTACCTCGGTGAATCGTTGCAAACCTTCGGCGGCTCGGGATATCTGCAGGACTACCCGCTCGAGCAATACATTCGCGACGCCAAGATCGACTCCGTCTACGAGGGCACCACCGCCATCCAGGCTCAGGACTTCTTCTACCGCAAGATCATTCGTGACAAGGGTGTGGCGTTGACGCACCTCGCGGGACAGATCCAGAAGTTCGTCGACAACGGCGCAAACGACTTCGCGTCCGAGCGAAAACTCTTGGAGACGGCCTTGCAGGACGTCCAGGCCATGGCCGGTGCCCTGACCGGACACCTCATGGCGGCACAGCAGGATCCGGCTCAGCTGTACCTCATCGGGCTCGGTTCGGTGCGATTCCTGCTCGCGGTCGGTGATCTGCTCATCGGCTGGCAACTGCTGCACCAGGCGGAGATCGCCGCCGCGGCCTTGGCCGGAGCGGGCACTGCGGGACCGGACGTGCCGTTCTATCGGGGCAAGATCGCGGCCGCGCGGTTCTTCGCCCGCACCGTGCTACCGATGCTGTCGGCCACCCGAGCCGTGCTGTCGAACCTCGACGGCGACGTGATGAAGCTCGGCGAAGCCGCCTTCTGAGCGAGCAGCCGTCGGTGGGTGGAGCGATCGGCTCCACCCACCGACGGCCGACGGGAAGTCCGTGACAGCCATCCTTTAGGCAAATAATTGAGTAAGTTACTATTTTGCCATGCTTGCCGACCATCCGCACCTGACGGCGCGTGCCGCATGACCGCCTATTCGCGATACGTTGCTCTCGGCGACAGCCAGACCGAAGGCGTCGGCGACGGCGATGACCGGACCGGAGTGCGCGGTCTGGCCGACCGACTCGCCGAACGGCTCGCCGCGATCGACCCGGACCTGCGCTACGCCAACCTCGCCGTCCGCGGCAAACTCGCCCATCAGGTGCACGCCGAACAACTCGACGCCGCACTGGCACTGCGCCCCGATCTGGCCACCGTGGTCGCGGGGTTCAACGACCTGCTGCGCCCCGGATTCGACGCCGACGAGGTCGCCGGGCACCTGGACGCCATGTTCGCGGCGCTCACCGCCCACGGCGCGGTCGTGGCCACGCTGACCTTCCCCGACGCCGCGCGAATCACCCCGCTCGCGCGCCCGATCAGCGCCAGAGTCACCGCCATGAACGACCGCATCCGCGCCTCCGCCGAACGGCACGGCGTCGTCGTCGCCGATACGACCCCCTACCCCGTCGTCACCGACCCCCGCCTGTGGAGCACGGATCGGCTGCACGCGGGCCCGCTCGGACATCAGCGCATCGCCGACGCCCTGGCCTACGCGCTGCGACTGCCCGGCGCCGACGACCGCTGGACCGAACCCCTGCACCCGCCGCTGCCCGCCCGCGGCACGCTGTCCACCGCGGCGAGCGAACTGCGCTGGGCGGCAACCTTTCTCGGGCCTTGGCTGGGCCGCAGGCTGACCGGGCGCTCGTCCGGCGACGGCCGCACCGCCAAACGCCCCGACCTGCTACCGGTTCGCGACCGCACGCACACCCTGGGCCCCGCGACCGCCGACCGACCCCGGCCGTGATCGAGGGCGGCGGCGACTTGGCCTGGCGATCACCGCCATCGGCGTCACCGCCCTCTCGGCACTGACGGCCCTCGGCACCGCGAGAGTCCTGGTCAACCTCGCCTTTTCATCGCGCTCGGCCTGCCGTCCGCCGGCGCGACTGTGCCGATCGAGGTATCCGTGCACCCCCGACGGAATCCGTGCGCCGTCGCGAGAATTGGTTGTCGATGGTCTACTCGTCTGCCTTTCGGGCGCGTGGTGGCGGCAGACGGAACAGCCCTTTGATCCTGCGCAGAGCCTCGCTGTCACCGCTCGCGGATGCGGCACCGGTTTCGACCGCCTCGGCGAGTGTGAGGCCCTGGCTGGTCAGGTCGAGAAACGCGGACTCACTGATGGTGATGACTGCGTCGGGGTACTGGGCGGGGCCGTGCAGCGTTTCGATCGTTCCGTCATCGACGCGGGCGTGGAAGACTTCGTCATCGATGCGGACCTCGTACACCGCGCGGAGTCCGACGGCGGCCTGCGGGTTGAAGCAGGCTCGCAGTCCGAGGACCGCCCAGCCCGGGTGGAACGTTTCGGCGGGGCGCGGTGCGCCCATCGCCCACTTCAGACCCCACCTGGCCAGCGCGAGGATCGCGGGCTCGAGTTCCTCGCCGGCGTCGGTCAGGGCGTATGCGGGGGTGCGGGCGGGCGGCGGGAGGGTGATCTTGTGGGCCAGCCCCTCGCGTTCGAGATGTTTCAGGCGGGCGGCGAGGAGACCGGTGCCGAGGCCGCGAAGGCTTGCCTGCAGGTCGCTGAATCGCTTGGGTCCGGTCAGCAGTTCGCGGATCAGCAGCAGCGTCCAGCGCTCGCCGACGAGATCGAGGGTGCGCGCGGTCGCGCAGTACTGGTTGTATGTTCGCTGATCCACTTCATCACTCTAAACTTCGCGCTTCTCGTTCTTGAATGACTGAGCTGCCTCCGCCCGCCGGCCTGGACGACAGGCGTCCTCGGTTCATGCACACCCGGTACGGACTGGTCACGTGTCGGCAGCAAGTAGCCGATCCTCCGCATTTTCGTTCCGCCACTAGGCATTTCCAAACATTGATCTATTGACTTCCTATTTTAGAAGTGAGAAGTTCTATTGCGTTACCTAGGAAGGGAGTTCAACGATGGCCACTGCGCTGTACACGGCTGGGGCACGCGTCACCGGCGGCAGGAACGGCAACGGGCGCACATCCGATGGGCGATTGGATCTGGACCTGCGCCAGCCCAAGGAACTGGGCGGAGATGGTGAGGGCACAAACCCCGAGCAACTCTTCGCGATCGGGTACGCCGCTTGTTTCGGCACAACACTGGCCCTGCTCGGGCAGCGCGGCAAGCTCGAGGCGAACGACGCACAGATCGACTCATCGGTCTCACTTGTCCCGATCGACGGCGGCCGCTTCGAACTCGGCGTCGAACTGCGGATCTCGCTACCCTCCGTCACCAGCGAGCAGGCGATCGAGCTGGTCGAGATGGCCCATCAGGTCTGCCCGTACTCCAACGCCACGCGCGGCAACATCGATGTGGCGCTGGTGGTCAACGGCACCCGGCTGTGATCAGGTCGGGCGCTGTGGCGGCCTCGATTATCGAGCTGAGGCGTCTTCGGTAGGAATCCGCTCGGCGGATCGATCTGGCACGGGTGTGAATCTCGGCCCGGTCACCGCGTGTAGCGGTGCTTGACTCCCACCGGGAAGTAATCCGGGTCGCCTGCCGGGCGCAGCTCGACGTGCGGCAGGTGACGCTCGGCGGGCACGTAGTTCGCGTATTCGCTGTTGTGCGTGAGCAATTCGTCACGGATCGCGACAGCGACGAGCCGGGTGCGGTCGGCGGTGTTCGGCTCGTCGGGCCCGAGCTCGACCGTGATGCGCAGCAGCCGGTCGCGGTCGGCGTCCTCCCACGCCTCCAGCACGAACTTCCCGGTGACCCAGTCGCTGATCTCCGCCCGCTCCAGCCCGAGCGACACCGTCTCCGGAAAGACGTTGGCGCCGAACACCGAGACGGCGTGGATGGCGCGGCCGAAGACGAAGACGAACGGCAGATCCGGGCCGGTCTCCTCCTCCGGTTCGAAGCCGTGCGCCTTGCAGAACTCCACCAGACGCTCGTGCGGGATGACGCCGCCGTCGTCGGCGATGTGATAGCGGATCAGCGGCACACCGGAATCGGCGGTGAACACCAGTGTGCCGTCGACGGTTTCGAAGTAGCGGTCGGCCGGGTTGTACTGCAAGAGGGTCGGCAGTCGCTCGCCGCCGAACAGTTCCCGCGCCGGACCCGGATGCTCGGCGAGGAACCGCCGGATGCGCACACTGAGCGGGGTTTCGTTGCCGAGCACGCCGCCGTCCGCGGTGCCGTAGAGCGCGGCGACGTCGCGGACCGGATCCAGCCCGGCGCGCTTGCCCATCAGATCGCGCCACTGCTCGCTGAACACCTCGCCCGCGCACACCAGCTTCAGCGCGAAGCGCGACCAGTCGACGCCGTCGTGCAGGCCGGTGTCGACAACGTCTTTGAGGAAAGGTGGATAACCGAACAGCACCACCTGGTCGAAGTGCGGACCGAGTTCCGGTACCACGCGCAGGATCTCGGCCTTGTTGTTGCCCGGTGCCACAATCGTCATGGCCAGTTCGGCGGCCAGCCCGCGCAGGCAGGACAGCGTGTAGAGACCGCCGACCCAGGTGCCGAGCGGGAAGCAGACCACCGCGAGGGTGCGCCGATGGGTGGCGTCGAAGCTGTGCACGAGAACCTGTTCGAAGCGCCGGGTCGCGGCCGCTTCGTCGGCGGCGGAACGGGGCCAGAAGGTGGGCGTCCCCGTCGAGCCGGACGACACCGCGATCAGATCGCACGCGCCGAGATCGCCGTCCCGGCACCGCTGCGGCAGCGGATAGCGGTGGTGGTAGTTCTCCTTGGTGATCAGCGGAACTCGCGCGAATCCCGCGGCGTCGGCGACCGACGCCGGGTCGATGCCGTGGCTGTCGAGGAAGGCGCGATAGGCTGGCACGGTCGTCGCCGTTCGCTGGAACAACGCCACGAGCCGCTGCTGCAGATCCGAATCCATCTCCGGCCCTTCCGCGAGGCGAAACCTGCGTCGGAGACCAACGTACCGCCGGACGCTGCCGCGCGTGGAGATCCACGCGGATCGCCGTCGTTCGCGCGCTCCGTGGTCGCGGCGGTCTGGCATGCCACGACATTGCTGTGGCGGCCGCCCGCTCCAGTCGCCGTGTTCCGCTCGTAGCGCTGATGTTTGCGGCGCCGAGAATTTGATCTTGATCACTCGCGAGATGAACGTCCGTCTGCGCCGAGGTAAGTCCTGCCGAATGCCCGATGAAATCGGGGTCGGGAGGCTTCTCCCCCGGACCTCGGGATGACTTACGTTCGGGCTCATACCGACCGGCCTTGATGTTGGGGAAATGCTTCGATGAACGATGTCTTCAAGACAGCACGGGTGATCGCCGCTGCGGACCACGCGATGACGGTAAGCAGGCACGGCCAGCATCTGATCCCGTGCGTGACGACGGAAACCTGTGGCGCCGAGGGAATTTCGGCGGCCATGATCACCATGGCGCCGGGCAAGGTGGCTTGGGCGCATTACCACGCCCACAGCGAGACCATCGTGCTGTGCCTGCAGGGGCGAGCGGCGACGCTGGTCGGCCCGGAACTGACGCCGCAGCTGCACGGTCCCGGCGAATTCCCCTACATCCCCGCGGGCGTCGTGCACGTGGCGGTGAACCTCAGCGACACCGAGGAATTGACGGCCGTCGACATCCGCACCGATCCGCTCTTCAGCGACGATCTGGTGCTGGCGCCGGAATCTGATATCGCGGCCGCCGACATCGCCGCGCGGTTGCGGCGGGAACTCGCCCCGGCACACGCGTGAGCGTCACCGTCGAACGAGGGGCGGCGGCCCCGAGCGGACAGATCGATGACCTCTTCGCCGCGCAGGCGCGCCATCCCACGGTGATCTCGTTCGGCGTAGGCGCGCCGGACCCCGCGCTGCTGCCCGCGTTCTGGTTCTACGCGCCCGACAGCACCGTCTACATCACGTCGCTGTCGAAAACCCTTGCCCCCGCGCTGCGCATCGGCATCACCGTGCTGCCGGATCAGCTCGTCGAACCGGTGCTGGCCCTGAAACAGGGCATCGACATGCAGACCTCGGTCCTCAACCAGGCGATCGCCGCCGAATTCCTCGACAGTGCAACGGCATCCGCGCATCTGGACCACATCATCGCCGTGTACGCCGCCGAAATGGACGCGGTCACGACCGCGCTGGAACGGCACTTCCCCGACGGCTTCTCCTGGACCGACCCGGACGGCGGCATGTTCGTCTGGATCGAGGGCCCCGCCGATTTCGACGCCGTGGCGCTCGCGCAGCCCGCGCGGGAGGCCGGGGTGGTCTTCATCCCCTCCCCGCCCAGCTCACCGGGCGCCGCTTCGACCCTTTCGTGCACTGACCGAACGGCAACAACCTCTTGGATCGACCAGGCCCCGGCACCGAGATGCGCTGAGACCCACGCGGATCGCCGCTTTCTCGCTATCTTCGAGAGGGGCTCGCCGTCAATTCGCGGTGGCCGCGGCGATACATCCGCCGGAGGACGTCGCGGAGGATCGGGGGACGACAGTGCGAGCGAATCGGTGCGGACTGGTGGCCGTGGTTGCGGCCGTGGGATTGCTGATCTCGGGCTGCGTGATCGGGCCGAGGGTGGATGGCCGGGCAACGCCTTCCCCCGCCCCGCTGCCCACACTGCAGGATTACGAGGCTCAGCGGATCGACTGGGCGCCGTGCGCCGGATACCCGGGCGCGGACTGCGGGGAGATCCGCGTGCCTGTCGACTACGACCACCCTGGAGTTGCGGCCATCGCCATGCCGCTGGTGCGTTTACGCGCCGCCAATCCCGCCCGGCGCCTCGGCGTGCTCACCAGCAACCCCGGCGGTCCCGGCGAATCCGGTTACGAGAACGTCCTTTCCGCGCTCGACCCGCGGGACACCGGTCTGCGCAAGTTCCGCATCCGCTACGACCTGGTCGGTTTCGACCCGCGCGGCGTCGGCCGGACCGCGCCTGTGCAGTGCCTGAGCGATCGCGCGATGGACGACTACCTGGCCACCGATTTCACCCCGGTCGACGACACGGGCCGCCGGTCGGTCGCCGAGGCGCACCGCCGCTACGCCACCGCGTGCCTGCGCAACACCGGCACCTTGCTCGGTTTCGTCGGCACCGAGTTCGTGGTGCGCGACATGGACATCATGCGTTCGGCGCTCGGCGAGGCGAAGCTGAATTTCTTCGGCTTCTCCTACGGCACCCGGATCGGGCAGCTGTACGCCGAGCGGTTCCCGGATCGGGTCGGTCGGATGGTGCTCGACTCCGTGGACGATCCGAGCCTGCCCACCGACCGGTGGGAGGCGCTCGACGTGTCCGGCACCCCGGCACCGGGCGAGCTCTCGCCGCGAGATCGCTTGGTGCGCACCATGCTCGACGCGTGCGCGCAGCGCACGGACTGCCCCGTCGGCAACGACGCGGACGCCGCCATGCGGCGGCTGCGTGACCTGATCGCCCGGGTGGACGCCGAGCCCATCCGCACCACCGACGACCGCAGAGTCGGCTCCAATCTGGCGCTGCTCGGCATCTTCCAGGCGACCTACGACGAACGCTACTGGCCGCGATTCGAGCGCGCGTTCGCCGACGCGCTGCGCGGTGACGGCACCGGGCTCGCCGAGCTGGCCGACCTCTACGTCGGCCGCGACCAGGGGCGCTACAGCTCGTCGGATCCGGCGTTCTGGGCCGTGGAATGCCTCGACGACGACCCGAACGCGTGGCGGTCCAAGTCCGAGGACGTGATCCTTGGGGAACTGGCGCGCGAGGCCGAATGGGTGGCCGGGCAGTCACCGCTGTTCGGCGCGAACCGCGTGTTCAGCACCCCGCTGTGCCTGTTCTGGCCGGTGCCGCCGACGCAGAAGTCACAGGGCGTGGACGCGGCGGGTGCGCCGCCCATCCTGCTGCTCAACAACAGCGGCGACCCGGCCACCCCGCTCGAAGACGCCGAGAACGTCGCCGCCACCCTGACCGACGCCGTGCTCGTGATCAACGAACACGACGGTCACATCGCCTTCGACAACGGTTCCTCCTGCGTGGACGCCATCGTCGTCGCCTACCTCTACGACGGCGTGCTGCCCCCGGACGGGACCCGTTGCACGAACTGACCGGGCCCGCGCGCACCTCCCCTTTCAGCGCTCCCGGCGGACTCGGTCCCGCCGCGCCCCTCTAGAGTCGATGGGTGACCTGGACCGTCGGTTTCGACCTCGACATGACGCTGATCGACTCGCGACCGGGAGTCTCTTTCGCCATCGACACCGTCGCCGCGGAATTCCAGCTGCCGCTGCGCGGCGCCGACTTCGTGCAGCGACTGGGCCCGCCGCTCGATCTGCTGCTGGCCGACGCGGGCGCCCCCGACGAGCTCATTCCCGCCCTCATCGCCCGCTACCGCGAGCTGTATCCGGACGTGGTGCCACGCATCCCCGCCATGCCCGGCGCGGCCGCGGCCCTGGCCGCGGTGGCCGCGCGCAGCGGACGGCTGATGGTGGTGACCGGCAAGTACCAGCCGCACGCGCAGCTCCATCTGGACGAGCTGGGCTGGCGGATCGACCACCTGGCGGGCGGGCTGTGGTCCACCGGCAAGGCCGAGGCGCTGCGCGCGCAAGGTGCGTCCGTCTACGTCGGCGATCACGCCGGTGACATGCGCGGCGCCAAAGCCGCCGACGCGTTCGCGGTGGGTGTCACCACCGGACCGTGCGACGCCGCCGAACTGCGCGCGGCGGGAGCCGACATCGTTCTCGGCGACCTGACCGAATTCCCGTCCTGGCTCACCGAATACGCGGCCGCCTGAGCGCGCGGCGGGTCAGTCGGCGGCGGTGATCTCGAGGTGCGGCCGGTGCCTGCGCATCGCCTCGGTGACCTGGAGCAGCGGGACCGAGAGCGAGGTCATGGGAATCGACGGCGCGGTGGCGATCGCCAACTCCTGATCCGGGTGTGTGAGTACCAGATCGATGGCGTCGCCGCTCGGGCAGCGGCGCACCCGGACGTGATCCACCATCGACCACGCGATCCGGCCGAACGCCCGGTGTTCCACGACCTCGTCGGTGATGACCAGATCCGGCCTGCGCCGCAGCCCGGACCACGCCATCTCGGCGCCGATCGCAAGGAAGACCAGTGCGCCGATCTTCCCCGCGATCACCGCCGTGCCGGTCACGATCGCGACCACGCAGATCACGGCGAGCATCAGGCAGGCGGCCGCTACTCCCAGCGTCGTCCGCATCGATCGGAACACCGTGTCCGGCCGTCGCGACTTCCGCACATGCATGCGCGCATCCTAGCGGTGCCTCACCAAGGGACCGGCCCGCGCCGGTCGAAGAACCCGCCCGTGGGTCCGCCCGGTTCGCCGGAGGCCAGGCGCACGACGGCGTCGGTGCCTTCGGCAACGGTCTGCACGCCCGTGTTGTTGTTCAAATCCGTTGCGGTATAGCCGGGATCGACCGCGTTGACCCGGAAATCGGGCAGCGCCCGCGCGTACTGGGAGGTGATCGCGTTGAGCGCGGACTTCGACGACGGGTAGGGCAGGCCGAGCAGAGTGGATTCCAGCCGGGTGGGATCGGAAGTCAGGGTCAGCGATCCAATGCCGCTGGAGACCATGACGATTCGCGGGTGCGGCGACGCGCGCAGCAGCGGCAGAAAGGCGTGGGTCACCTCGACGACGCCGAAGACGTTGGTCTCGAACACTTCTCGGAAGTCGGCGGCCACGCAGTCCGGCGGGGCGGCGAGAGTGCCGCCGATCGCCGCGTTGTTGACGAGCACGTCCAAGTGGTCGGCGCGCTCGCGGACCGACTCGACGGCGGCGGCTACGGAGGACGCCGTCACGTCCAGCTCGACGAATTCGACGTCGAGACCCGATTCGGCAAGCTCGGTCGCCGCCCGCTCGCCGCGCTCGGCGTCCCTTGCGCCGAGGAAGACGCGCCATCCGAGTCCGGCCAGCCTGCGCACCGTCTCCCGGCCCAATCCCTTGTTGGCCCCGGTGACCAGGGCGATCGTGGTGGATTTCACGATCCGAGCGTGTCCGCGCGGCGCGCTGCGCGCCAGGACCGCCATGTCCTGGGATCGGCCGTACCACCCCGCCGCCGCCGATGTCCGGCATCATCGGGTCATGGACCGCATCGAGCTCGCCGCGTTGTTGCGGCAGGCGCGCGCTGGCGTGGGACCGCGCGATGTCGGTCTGCCCGTCGGCGTGCGACGGCAGGTGCCAGGGCTGCGGCGCGAGGAGGTGGCGCTGCTGGCCGGGGTGAGATGTCGGTTACACACTCCCCAAATGCCCGCGTATGGGGAGGGAGACGACGATGTCACCTCCCCGTACTCCCTACAGCAGCCCCATGATTCGGCGCGGCGAGAGCGCGGATCGTGGTTGATCGGTTGGGCAGTGGTCGAACCGCCAACATCGGTCCGCGGACCCGGGACACGGGGTCCGGCGCGGACGGATGTCCCCAGATCGGTCTTCGACCACATTGCTACCACCAAGTCAGGTGCTCAGCTCGTGACGCGATCCACCCATGCGTACTGGCAATCGGCTAACGGTCCGCCGAGCGGCAACGGCTCGAACCGGCGGCACGTTCACATCTGGGACAGCGCACTTGATTCACGTTGGTTCTGTGACCACGCGGTGATGTTCGTACCAAATTCCAGGGACGGTCGATCCGTCCGGCAAAGGCTGCGGTCGCCGATCCT
>NZ_JBYIRW010000003.1:0-533788 GCF_057708325.1 Nocardia sp. bgisy134 | reverse complement strand
TTTTTTTTTTTTTGTGGGCCCCCCCCCCCCCACGCCCCGCCCGGCGGGGCTTCGCCCCCCGGACCCCCCTTGCAGTGGTTGCGTTTCGTGGGGATGTTGCGGTTGGGGATTTGGTCTTGTTTTGAGGTCTGTTCGATCTGGAGGGACGTATCTCTTCAGGGTTGGTCGGTGGGGCGGCGCGGGTCGATGACTTGGATCGCCAGCCTCCAGCCTTCGGGTGCCGGTGCGCTCGCGTCGTGGTGACCGACAATTGCGCTGTCTGATCTGGCCTATGCCCGGGGGTGATCCAGGTGGAGATCGGTCGAGGTGTCGGCTCTCGGATGGTCGGGCCCTGCGGTTCGGGTGTGATCTTCGATGCTTTTCGAATCTGTGCCGTGCTTCTGGCGGTCGTGGGGGCTTGACTGGCAACCGGCTCGAAGGCAGGTACGTGGAGCCGTGCGTTGCGGATTTCAGCGGAGGCGCTGATCGCTGGTCGTCGGCGGGAAGGTGCTGGCGCGGGCTCGGGACGACTGGGGGGGCGAGTCGGCTTTTGCTCGATGTTGGCCTCCTGCGTGAGGCGTGGTCGCGGAGCGTGTTTTCCGCGCTGTTGTGCGCGCCGAAAAAAACGCTCTGACCTCACGGTTTGGAACTGTGAGCGTTGGGTGTGTAATCTCGTTCAAGACTTCGCCGCTCCGGGGTCGAGAAGCTGGACCACGGTGCGAAAGTAGTCATGCCCCCTTAGCTCAGTCGGCAGAGCGTTTCCATGGTAAGGAAAAGGTCAACGGTTCGATTCCGTTAGGGGGCTCGCCGGATTGCCGGTGGTGACCGACTCGGCATTGCACCCACGGTTGTGGGGCTGGGCGCGCACACCACTGCAATGCGACGCCGTGGCGGTGTAGCTCAGTCGGTAGAGCAAACGACTCATAATCGTTGTGTCGCCGGTTCAAGTCCGGCCATCGCTACCAAAACCGATTACGCCCATCAGGTACCGGAAAGAAGGAAAGTCGTGGCCGCGAAGTCCACCGATGTCCGGCCAAAGATCACCTTGGCCTGCGAGCAGTGCAAGCACCGCAACTACATCACCAAGAAGAACCGGCGCAACGACCCGGACCGGCTGGAGCTGAAGAAGTTCTGCCCGAACTGCGGCACGCACCGGGCGCACAAAGAATCCCGCTGATCTCACCCACGCGTGAAACTGCCGCGTGAAGGGCAACCGGGACATTGATCCCGGGATCTCGGAACCGTGAAGCTGTGCAGGGCCGGACTCATGTCCGGCCCTGAGCGCTTTCTACGGGTCGGTTGCGGTGGTGAACGCTCCGCCGACCCCTGCGGGGTCAGATAGGTACAGTCCTCCCGTGACAATCAACACCGGTACAGAAGAAGCGGTCCAGGCGAGCGAGGCGGATCTCGATCCCGCCGCCCATGCCGCGGCCATGGTCGGTCACCACTACCGCGTCGACGACTACTACGAAGTCGGCCGCGAGAAGGTCCGCGAATATGCCCGCGCCGTGCAGGACTACCACCCGGTGCACTGGGACGAGGACGTCGCCGCCGAATACGGCTACGACGGGCTGCTCGCGCCCCTCACTTTCATCTCCCTGGTCGGTATTCTCGCCCAGCGCAAGCTCTTCGAGCAGATCGTCACCGGCTACGACCTCAGCCAGATCATGCAGACCGATCAGATCCTGGAATTCCACCGGCCCATCCGGGTCGGCGACCAGCTGACCTGCGACGTCTACCTGCACTCCTTCCGGCAGGCCTTCGGCGGCGACATCATCGTCACCAAGAACATCGTCACCGCGCAGGACGACGAGCTGGTGCTCACCACCTACACCACGCTCGTCGGCCGCAGCGGCGCCGACATCGATCCCAACCTCACCGACGCCGTCCGCAACGTCCTCATGCACGGCATCGGCGAGGAGGTGCCGGACCACCACCCGCGCACCGCGGCGCAGACCGAGCCGCCTGCCCCGATCACCGTCATCCCGGAGATCGCGCCGAGCAAGCACGCGGTCGATTTCGAAGACGTCGCCGTCGGCGACGAACTGCCCACGCGCATCGTCCGCCTCACCCGCGGCGACCTGGTCAACTACGCGGGCGTCTCGGGCGACGCCAACCCCATCCACTGGAGCGACGACGTCGTCAAGCTCGTCGGCCTGGACAACGTGGTCGCGCACGGCATGCTCACGATGGGCCTCGGCGGCGGTTTCGTCACCTCGTGGCTGGGCGATCCCGGCGCGGTCAAGGAGTACAACGTCCGCTTCACCAGCCCGGTCTACGTCGGTTCCGACGAGGCGGCCGAAATCGAGTACACGGGTAAGGTGAAGTCCATGGATCCGGAGACTCGGACCGCGGTCGTCGCCATCGTGGCGAAGTCGGCGGGCAAGAAGATCTTCGGCCGCGCGACGGCCACCGTGCAGCTGGCCTGACCTGGTCGATCGACCCTGATTGGCTATTGGCCTAGGCGGTAACGTACACTCAGGTCTCTGGGGTTCACCAGCCGCTGCGCGCTGCTCTGTGGGGCTGGTTCCAGGCGGTCCGGAGGATGATCTCCGAAGGACTGCCCAGGGAGCCGGCAACCGCCGAAGCAGCGCGCGTGTTGTGTGAAACCAGCGCGACAACTGAATAAAGCACAGTGGTTGGACAACGAGTTCCACCGTCCAACCGAAGGGGCGTAGCTCAATTGGCAGAGCAGCGGTCTCCAAAACCGCAGGTTGCAGGTTCAAGTCCTGTCGCCCCTGCCCTTGAAGCCAGCGACGAGAGAGGATCGACGTGAGCGAGCGTAGCGAGCGAGTTATTTGCACAGCGCGCATCGTGCACGCCGGATCCGAGCGAAGCGAGGAGATGGCGTGAGCGACGAGCGGGATACTCGCCACGGCGGCGCGCATGCGGCCGACGACGGCGACGACACCGCCGCGGTGAGCAGGCCGAGCGGTAAGCGGTCCGCGCGGCGTACCCGCTCGGGCTCGTCGTCGGTCGACACCGGCTCGATCGCCACGATCGACCGGACGTCGCCGAAGAAGGACAAGACTGCCGGAAAGGCCAAGCGCGAAGGAGCGGGCAATCCGCTCAAGCGTTTGATCAAGTTCCTGCGAGAGGTCATCGCGGAACTGCGCAAGGTGATCTGGCCCAACCGGAAGCAGATGGTCACCTATACGAGCGTTGTTCTGGTGTTCGTGGTCTTCATGGTCGCGTTCATCAGCGGGATGGATCTGGCGTTCGTCAAGGGTGTCGACTGGCTGTTCGGCTAGTTATTACGACGCCGACGCCGGTTGCCGATCCCGGGGGCGGACCGGCGGGAGTATTCCGCCGCGCCCGGCCCGGCACGCAGAGGATGTACGTGACGACACAGGAAGCGAGTGCCCCAGTGAGCACCCCGGAGAACGACATTAACGACGAGTTCCCGGTCGACGACGCGGTGGTGGAGCCCGCCGAGAACGAGGCGGAAGACGCCGCGGCCGTCGAAGAGTCTGTGGTCGAGGAATCCGCACCCGCTACCCCGATCGATGCCGAACCGGCCGATCCGGTCGCCGAGATGAAGGCCGCGCTGCGGCGTGCCCCCGGTGACTGGTACGTCATCCACTCCTACGCCGGTTACGAGAACAAGGTGAAGGCCAACCTCGAGACCCGCGTTCAGAACCTGGACCTCGAGGAGTACATCTTCCAGGTCGAGGTGCCGACCGAAGAGGTCACCGAGATCAAGAACGGCCAGCGCAAGCACGTCAACCGCAAGGTGCTGCCCGGCTACATCCTGGTCCGCATGGAGCTGAACGACGAGTCGTGGGGTGCGGTGCGCAACACCCCCGGTGTCACCGGGTTCGTCGGTGCCACCTCGCGGCCGTCGCCGCTGTCCATCGACGATGTAGTGAAGTTCCTGGTCCCGGCGTCTCAGCAGAAGAAGGCCCCGGCCGCCGCTGCCGCCGCGACCGCCGAGAGCGCCGCCGAGGTGGCTCCGAAGCCGGTCATCGAGGTCGACTTCGAGGTCGGCGAGTCGGTCACCGTCATGGACGGCCCGTTCGCGACGCTGCCCGCCAGCATCTCCGAGGTCAACGCCGAGCAGCAGAAGCTCAAGGTGCTCGTCTCGATCTTCGGTCGCGAGACGCCAGTCGAGCTGGCGTTCACCCAGGTCGCCAAGATTTAGTTCCATCTCCGCCCTCGCCCCGGCCTCCGGGGACCGAGGGCGGAGCGCGTCCGACCGGTTCGGCGCGGGCAACCGGCCCCACTCGAAGGACGAGGGCACGCCCCCCGGTAAGGTGTATGGGTTCGTGTGCGGATCCGAACAGCGTCAGCCGGATTCGTTCGCGAGCGCCGGGCCGCGTGCCCGGCTGCGGGCCAAGCCCGCGACAGGCTTACGGCAACCGTAAGGACCCGAAACCAAGGAAGAAAGATGCCCCCCAAGAAGAAGAAGCTCGCCGGGATCATCAAGCTGCAGATCCAGGCCGGCGCGGCGAACCCGGCTCCGCCCGTTGGTCCCGCCCTCGGTCAGCACGGCGTCAACATCATGGAGTTCTGCAAGGCGTACAACGCGGCGACCGAGTCGCAGCGTGGCAACGTCATCCCGGTCGAGATCTCCGTATACGAAGACCGCACCTTCGACTTCAAGCTGAAGACCCCGCCCGCCGCCAGGCTGCTGCTCAAGGCCGCCGGTGTGCAGAAGGGCTCGGCCGAGCCGCACCGCACCAAGGTCGCCAAGGTGACCATGGACCAGGTTCGCGAGATCGCCAAGACCAAGATGGAAGATCTCAACGCCAACGACCTGGACGCGGCGGCGAAGATCATCGCGGGCACCGCGCGCTCGATGGGTATCACCGTCGAGGCCTGAGCGAAGCGAACCTCAGTCGGACGCAGGGCCGCTGAACTCGGTGGGAGGGTCGGCCAGACCCGGAAACCACTTCTGAACCAAGAAACTTTAAGGACAGAGAAACATGGCAAAGCGAAGCAAGGCGTATCTCGCCGCGGCCGAGAAGGTCGATCGCACCAAGCTGTACTCGCCGCTGGCCGCCGCGCGCCTGGCGAAGGAGACCGCCACCACCAAGACCGACGCGACCGTCGAGGTCGCCGTTCGTCTCGGTGTGGACCCCCGCAAGGCCGACCAGATGGTCCGTGGCACCGTCAACCTGCCGCACGGCACCGGTAAGACCGCCCGCGTCATCGTGTTCGCGGTGGGCGACAAGGCCGCCGAGGCCGAGGCCGCCGGTGCGGACGCCGTCGGCGCCGAGGACCTGATCGAGCGGATCCAGGGCGGCTGGCTGGACTTCGACGCCGCGATCGCCACCCCGGACCAGATGGCCAAGGTCGGCCGCATCGCGCGTGTCCTCGGCCCGCGCGGTCTGATGCCGAACCCGAAGACGGGCACGGTCACCCCCGATGTGACCAAGGCCGTCAACGACATCAAGGGCGGCAAGATCAACTTCCGCGTCGACAAGCAGGCCAACCTGCACTTCGTGATCGGCAAGGCCTCCTTCGAAGAGGCCAAGCTGGTGGAGAACTACGGCGCCGCGCTGGACGAGATCCTGCGTGCCAAGCCGTCGACCGCCAAGGGCCGCTACGTCAAGAAGGTGACGGTCTCGACGAACACCGGACCGGGCATCCCGGTGGACCCGAACCGCACCCGCAACCTCCTCGAAGAGGACGCGTAAGCAGCACCGAGGTCTCACGCCTCGTCACCGCCGAGGGCGGGAACGCATCCGCGTTCCCGCCCTCGGCGCATTTCCGGCCTGTTCGCGAGTAGCGGCGGAACCCGTCGCGGTGAGCAAGTCGAGCGAACCCGCGCGGAGTAAGCCACCGGCTTTGCTGGTTGCATCCGACGTGACCAGGATTCTGTTGATCTCCGGAAGCACCCGCGACGGCTCCACCAACACCGCGGCGCTGCGTACCGTCCACGCCCTTGCACCGGACAGCGTCGAAACTCGCTGCTACACAGGCTTACTGGAACTGCCAGCCTTCGTGCCAGGCGCGGACCCCGCAGCTTATCCACAGGTCGTCGACCTGCGAAACGACCTGGCCTGGGCCGACGCGGTCTTGATCTCGACCCCCGAATACGCGGGCACCCTCCCCGGCAGCCTGAAGAACCTGCTCGACTGGACCGTCGGCACCGCCGACCTCCACGAAAAGCCCACCGCCTGGCTCACCGTCGCGGCACCGGGCCGCGGCGACGGCGCCACCGCAACGTTGTCGAGCGTCCTCGGCTACGTCGGCGCCGACGTAGTCACCGCTGCCTGCGTCCGGCACCCGGTCTTGTCGGCGGACATCGACTCCGACGGCCTCGTCACCGGCCAAGCCTTTCGAGACGGCGCCCTAACGGCCCTCGATGCGCTCGCCCGCCATACCCACGTTGCCCGCTGACACCCTGGCTACTCGCGATACCGATAGCGTCGCGCGGACATCTTCCTGGTCATCGGATGGATATCGAGCTACCCTTGTATCAGATATAAGGAGGGTCAGCCGTGGCGAAGACCAGCGTAGACGTAGATATGGCGAAGTTGGATCGTGCGAAGGAGATCCTCGGTACCGAGACGCTCCGCGACACCATTGATGCCGCATTTCGTGAGGTAATTCGGATCGACTCGGTCCGCAAGTTGGTGAGTCTCGCCGAGGATGGTGCTTTCGCGGCGCTGCTGGAGCCAGACGTCGAGGATCGCCTGTGGGGGTGACGCGGTACCTTGCAGACAAGAGCGCGCTGGCGCGATTGCACCTGGCCCCAGTCCGAGATGTGTTGGTTCCGTTGATGGATCGCGCCCTGGTTCATATCTGCGGCGTCACCGAGTTGGAGATGCTGTACTCGGCGCGCAATGCCGATGACCGAGCCCGCATCCGAGGCGTCCTGCACGAATCACTCGAATGGGTGGACACCCCCGAGGATCTCTGGATGCAGGCGTCGGAGTTGCAGTCCCTGCTGACGGACAAAGCTCAGCATCGGTCCGCCTCGATCGCCGGCCTCGTCGTGGCGGTGACCGCGGAGACGCATCGGCTGACGGTGCTGCACTACGACAACGATTTCGACACCATCGCCTCTCATACGGGTCAGCCGACATCCTGGGTTGTTCCTGCTGGATCGGTGTAACGGCCGGCTGCAGTGTCGGCTGCAACCGGCCGTCGTTCTGGACCGGTGAGCGCGCTTATTCCGGCTGGTCGTCGGTTGATTCGGCGGATTTGCGCCAGCCAAGGAGGATCGACTCGCCGCTCTGGGCGCCCCAGGGGAGGACGAGGGCGACGATGAGTGCGCAGACCACGACCGCGCCCGCGGCGACGAGGGATGCGGCGTGGGAGCCTTGGAGGGCGGCGGATTTCATTGCGGTGATGAGGTTTTCGCGCTGCGATTCGAGGAACGCGGGGAGTTCGCGTTTGCGGATTTCCAGCACGCTGAGCGGGCTGGCCTTGACCAGGCTCTTCTGGTCCTCGTTCATCAGGGCGCTCGGCACGCGATCGAGTAGCGGCTCGACGCGAGTCGTGTAGTAGGAGGCCACGATCGAACCGAGGACGGCGACGCCGAGGGTGCCGCCGATCTCGCGGGTGGTGTCGTTGACCGCGGAACCCGCGCCGGCCTCGTTCAAAGGCAAGGAGGACATGATGGATTCGGTGGCGGGTCCCTGCACGATGGCAAGGCCGAGCGCCATCGACACCATCGAGGGCAGCACGTCGGTGACGTAGCCGCTGTTCACCGTCACCTGCCCGCCCAGGTAGAGCCCGAGCCCGGTGAGCAGCAGGCCGAACACGATCACCGGCGTGGTACCCCACCGTTGCGCGAGCAATGTCGCGACGGGCGCGCCGATCGCCACCGAGAACGCGAACGGCAATGAGGCGATACCGAATTCGAGCGGCGTGTACTCGCGCACGCCCTGGAAATACTGGGTGATCAGGAACAGGAAGCCGAACATCGAGAAATATCCGATCGCTATCGACAGCGCGGGCATCGAAAATCGCCGATTACGAAACAATCGCATATCCAGAATCGGTGCGACGGTGCGCAATTCCCAGGCGATGAATCCGGCGAGCAGCGCGACGCCGAGTGCGCCGACGGTCAGGGTGGTGACCGAGAGCCAGCCGTAGCGCGGCGCCTCGATGATCGACCAGACCAGCAGCGTGATGCCCGCGATGGACAACGCGATACCGGGCAGATCCAGCCTGCCGACCTCGGCGGATCGCGATTCCGGTACCCACAGCATGGTGGCGATCAGCGCGGCCAGCGCCACGGGCACGTTGATCCAGAACACCGAATGCCAGCTGAAGTGTTCGAGCAGCCAGCCGCCGGAGATCGGGCCGATGGCGATCGCGAAGCCCGCCATGGCCGTCCACGCGGCGATGGCCAGCGCCCGCTCCCTTCGGTCGGTGAAGATGTTGATGATCAGGGCGAGGGTGGCGGGGAAGACGGCCGCGGCGAACACGCCCATGGCTGCGCGGGCGGTGATGACGGCGCCCATCGAATCCGACAGTGCGCCACCGACGGACATGACCGCGACGCCGATCAGGCCGATGGCCATCACTTTTCGTCGGCCGTAGCGGTCGCCGAGATTGCCGAAGGCCAGCAACAGACCGGCGAAGGTCAGGGTGTACGCGTCGACGACCCATTGCAGGCCGCTGACCCCGGTGGCCAGCTCGACACCGATCGAGGGGAGGGCCACGTTGACGATGGTGTTGTCGAGGACGACCAGCAGTTCGGCCAGGCATATCACGGCCAAGGCGAGGAAGCGCTGGTTACGTCGTTCCAGCAACACCGGTGGATCGACTATGGAAGTTGCCATAGTTCAGCAGCCAAGCAGATATCTGTCACTCTTGGTAACACTTGTTGGCCGCGACATCCGCCACATCCGAGGGTGAAAAGTGACGTGCGACACAACAATTCGATTGCCGAAGGGTTCCGATCCGCCACGGAGCGTGGGTCGTTTTGGCAGATGAGGGGCGCGTCGGTTACTGTGGACGTCAGTTATCGACGAGTTCGATCGCTACCCAATCCGTTCTACCGAAGACCGTTGGTCGCCGATCCCGCATGGGTTCGGTCGAAGGTCCGGCGACATTGCCGGCGGCCCACGCAGGGAAGAACCGAGGCTGGGAGTCGATTCGAGCCACGCGGCTCGTGTTGATCTTTCCTATTGCGCCCCGGAACGCCTTGCGTCCGGGGCGTTCGTTTTGTCGCCGGGCCCTCGGATCGGTAGTTCGCGTACACGAACCGACCATCCAGAGAGGAGGCGAAGTATGGCAAAGGCTGAGAAGGTCACCGCGGTCGAGGAGATCGCGGAGCAGTTCAGGAACTCGACCGCCACCGTCGTCACGGAATACCGTGGCCTGTCGGTCGGCAAGCTCACCGAACTGCGGCGCGCGCTCGGCGCCGAGGCCACGTACTCCGTCGCCAAGAACACCCTGGTCAAGCGCGCCGCCGCCGAGGCGGGCGTGGAGGGCCTTGACGACCTGTTCGTCGGACCGACCGCCATCACCTTCATCCAGGGTGAGCCGGTCAACGCGGCCAAGGCGCTCAAGACCTTCGCCAAGGACAACAAGGCGCTGATCATCAAGGGCGGCTACATGGACGGCGCTGCGCTGTCCGTCGCCGAGGTCGAGCAGATCGCCGACCTGGAGACCCGCGAGGTCCTGCTGGCCAAGCTGGCCGGCGCCCTCAAGGGCAACCTGGCCAAGGCTGCCGGCCTCTTCAACGCTCCCGCTTCGCAGGTGGCCCGCCTGGCCGCCGCGCTGGAGGAGAAGAAGCGCGCCGAAGGCGGAGCCGCCGAGTAACACCCCGTGCGCGGCGTGAGTCACGCCCCCATGGACACCATCTACCGAAAGGAAAACAACAATGGCCAACGTTGACGAACTGCTCGAGACCTTCGGCAACATGACCCTGCTCGAGCTGTCGGACTTCGTCAAGAAGTTCGAGGAGAAGTTCGAGGTCACCGCCGCTGCTCCGGTCGCCGTCGCTGCCGTCGGCGCTGCCGCTCCGGCCGAGGCCGCCGAGGAGCAGGACGAGTTCGACGTCATCCTCGAGGGTGCGGGCGACAAGAAGATCCAGGTCATCAAGGTGGTCCGCGAGATCGTCTCCGGCCTGGGCCTGAAGGAAGCCAAGGACCTGGTCGAGGGTGCCCCGAAGCCGATCCTGGAGAAGGTCGCCAAGGACGCCGCCGAGGCCGCCAAGGCGAAGCTGGAAGAGGCCGGCGCCAAGGTTTCGGTCAAGTAATTCCACGAATTACTCGAACGGGCGGCCCCCAAATTCGGGGGGCCGCCCGTTTTCGCATTTTTCGGGGACATGCGAGCGGATTTGTGGAAAAGTGCGAGCGCATTCGGCTTACTCTGGAGTCAGGTTGGGGTGTGCCCCGTCTCCCTCATGGGTTACAGTGACCGAACCCACTGTGACGTGACGCACCGCGATGACCGAGCGCGGTCGCCGGTGGGCTGCTCGCTGAGAAATTGTGGAGGTTGGCGTGGGCGTCGAGGTCAGGACCGAGGGTGTAACCAAATCCTTCGGTTCGCAGCGAATTTGGCAGGATGTCAGTCTGACCTTGCCGTCCGGCGAGGTGAGCGCGCTACTCGGTCCGTCGGGTACCGGTAAGTCGGTGTTCCTGAAGTCGCTGATCGGCCTGCTGCGTCCGGAGCGCGGTTCGATCTACATCGACGGCACCGATATCACCACCTGCTCCAACAAGGAGCTCTACGAGATCCGCAAGCTGTTCGGTGTGTTGTTCCAGGACGGCGCGTTGTTCGGGTCGATGAACCTCTTCGACAACGTCGCGTTCCCGCTTCGTGAGCACACGAAGAAGAGCGAGTCCGAGATCCGCAAGATCGTCATGGAGAAGCTCGAGCTGACCGGTCTGCTCGGTGCGGAGGGCAAGCTGCCCGGCGAGATCTCCGGCGGTATGCGCAAGCGCGCCGGTCTGGCTCGCGCCCTGGTGCTGGATCCGCAGATCATCCTGGTCGACGAGCCCGACTCGGGTCTGGACCCGGTGCGTACGTCCTACCTGTCGCAGTTGCTGATCGATATCAACGCCCAGATCGATGCGACGATCCTGATCGTCACGCACAACATCAACCTGGCGCGCACCGTGCCCGACAACATCGGCATGCTGTTCCGCCGCCAGTTGGTGATGTTCGGTCCGCGTGAGGTGCTGCTGACCTCCGAGGAGCCGGTGGTCAAGCAGTTCCTCAACGGTCGCATGATCGGTCCGATCGGCATGTCCGAGGAGAAGGACGAGGCGCAGATGGCGCGCGAGCAGGCGATGGTCGACGCGGGTCATCACCACGGCGGCGCCGAAGAGGTCGAGGGCATCATCCCGCAGATGAAGGCGCAGCCGGGCATGCCGGTGCGTCAGGCGGTCGCGCGTCGCAGGGCGCGGGTGCGCGAGATCATGCACACCCTGCCGCACGCGGCCCAGGTCGCGATCCGCGAATCCATGGCCGAGAACGACGACACACAAGTGATGTCGTACAACGCTCAAAACGTCGGCACCTACGAGGGCGGCGCTTTCGACACAACCGTGCGCCACAACACAACTAACGGGTAACATACGCCCCGTGAACTCGACCATGGCGCGTGTGCGTACCCCAGTCGAGTCGGCGTTTGCCCAGGCGGGCAACGTCTTTGCGTTGTTCGTCGATGTGATGCGCAAGATGTTTCGCCGACCCTTCCAGTGGCGCGAGTTCATCGAGCAATCGTGGTTCATCGCCAGCGTTTCGATCTTGCCGAGCGCGCTGGTGGCCATCCCGTTCGGCGCGGTCGTCGCGCTGCAGACCGGTTCGCTGATCAAACAGCTCGGCGCCG
Source organism: Nocardia sp. bgisy134 (assembly GCF_057708325.1). Classification (NCBI taxonomy): domain Bacteria; kingdom Bacillati; phylum Actinomycetota; class Actinomycetes; order Mycobacteriales; family Nocardiaceae; genus Nocardia; species Nocardia sp. bgisy134. The sequence goes on along the minus strand of NZ_JBYIRW010000003.1, from coordinate 522,066 downwards.
AGTCGTTCACGGGCGCCACCAGCGTGCTCGCCACCGTGCAGCAGGCGGCACCGGTGGTGACCGCGTTGATCATCGCGGGCGCGGCCGGGTCCGCGGTGGCCGCCGACCTCGGCGCCCGCACCATTCGCGAGGAGATCGACGCGATGGAGGTGCTCGGCGTCGACCCGGTGGCGCGGCTGGTGGTGCCGAGGGTGCTCGGCATGACGCTGGTCGCCGTGCTGCTCAACGGGTTGGTGTCGGTCGTGGGCATCGCGGGCGGCTATTTCTTCAACGTGCTGCTGCAGGGTGGAACGCCCGGCGCGTACCTCTCGTCGTTCTCGGCGCTGGCGCAGCTGCCCGACCTGTGGATCGGCGAGATCAAGGCGGCGATCTTCGGGCTGCTCGCCGGCGTGATCGCCGCGTACAAGGGGCTGCATCCCAAAGGGGGGCCGAAAGGAGTCGGTGACGCGGTGAACCAGTCCGTGGTGATCACATTCCTGGTCCTCTTCTTCGTCAACCTCGTTCTGACACTGGTCTATCTGCAAGTCGTCCCGGCCAAGGGCGCCTGACCGATGGCCACCTCCTACCGCAACCCGGCCTTCGCCAAATCGGCCCGCCGGGCGAATCAGATCGTGCGCGGACCGCTGAACGTGATCGACCGCGCGGGCGAGCAGATGTCGTTCTACTCGCGCGCCATCGCGTGGATTCCGCGCACCGCAGTGCACTACCGCAAGGAGGTCATGCGGCTGCTCGCCGAGGTGACCTTCGGCTCCGGAGCGCTCGCGGTGATCGGCGGGACCATCGGCGTCATCGTCTTCATGTCCGGTTCGGTCGGCGTCGTCGTCGGCCTGCAGGGCTTCAAGGCGCTCGACGCGCTGGGCAGTTCCGTGCTCACCGGCTTCCTCACCGCCTACATCAACACTCGCGAAATCGCCCCGTTGGTGGCGGCATTGGCGCTCTCCGCGACGGTGGGCTGTGGCTTCACCGCGCAGCTCGGCGCCATGCGTATCTCCGAGGAGATCGACGCGCTCGAGGTGATGGCGGTGCCCGGCGTACCGTTCCTGGTGACCACCCGGGTGATCGCCGGATTCGTCGCGGTCATCCCGCTCTACATCGTCGGCCTGCTCGGCGCCTACTTCGCGTCGCGCTCGATCAGCATCTGGTTCAACGGCCAGTCGAGTGGTTCCTACGACCACTACTTCAGCCTGTTCCTGCCACCCGAGGACGTGCTCTATTCGTTCCTCAAGGTGCTGATATTCGCGTTCGTGATCATCCTGGTGCACTGCTACTACGGCTTCACCGCCACCGGCGGGCCCGCGGGCGTCGGCGTCGCGGTGGGTCGCGCGGTGCGCGCCGCGATCGTGCTGGTGAACGTGCTCGACTTCTTCCTCAGCCTCGCGATCTGGGGAACGACCACGACGGTGCGGGTCGCCGGATGAAGCGATCCGCACGGCGACACCTCGCCGGCGCTCGGCTTTCGCCGTGCGGATCAGGCGCTGGTCCCGCCGATGACAACACGCAAGCCGACCCGCGGGGGCTGAGGCATGAGTAGCGGAACTCAGGCGTGGCGGTCCACCGAGAAGACTCGGGTGCGGCTGCTGGGCATCGCGTTCTTCGTGATCGTCGGGCTGTTCCTGTGGACGACCGTCGCGATCTACAACAAGCAGTTCGTCCGGACGGTCGACGTGCATCTGGTGACCGACACCGTCGGCAACGCGCTGACCAAGAACGCGGACGTGAAGGTGCGCGGGGTGATGGTCGGCGAGGTGCGGTCGAGCCGGACCGAGGGCGGCAAGGTGACCCTCGACCTGGCCATCGATCCCGGTAAGGCCGAGCAGATCCCGGTGAACGCGACCGCGCGGCTGCTGCCGAAGACTCTGTTCGGCGAGCGCTACGTGGACTTGGTGATCCCCGAGGAGCGGAGTCCGCAGCATCTGACCGACGGCGTCACCCTGTACCAGGACGCCAGCGGCAACGCCATCGAGATCAGCAAGCTGCTCGACGACCTGCTTCCGCTGCTGCAGTCCATTCCGCCACAGGACTTGGCCGCGACCCTCGGCGCGCTCTCCCAGGCGCTGTCGGGTCAGGGCCTCGCACTCGGCGAGACCGTGGACAAGCTGGACACGATCTTCCGCGACGTCAACGGCGTGCTGCCGGAACTGCAGGAGGGTCTGCGCGGCTTCGCCGAGACCGCCGCGGTGTACTCCGACGCGGCGCCGCAGCTCATCGACGCGCTGAACAACCTGCGCACCACCAATGCCACCATCGTGCAGCGGCGTTCGGACATCGACACCCTGTACGCCACGCTCACCCCGACGTCGTCGAGTTTGGCCGACTTCCTGCTGGCCAACCGCGACAACATCATCGACGTGGCCGCCGATTCGCGGCCCGCGCTGGAGCAACTGGCCGTGTACTCGCCGAGCTATCCCTGTGCGCTGGCCAACTTCGCGCAGATGAAGCCGCGCATCGACCAGCTCTTCGGTATGGGCACCGACCGGCCGGGCTCCCGGGTGACGATCGAGCTGACCAACACCCGCGGCAAGTACCTGCCCAACCAGGACGAGCCGCGCTGGCTGGACACCCGCGGCCCGTGGTGCCTCCCCGAATACCCGGTGAACGTGGACCCTGGCCAGTACACCGGCGGCCCGAACAACGACGGCTCCTACGCGGTGCCGAGCCGCTACCCCGGTGATCAGGACAGCGGCAAGCTGCCGGTGCCGCAGTTCGGCGTGTACCCGGCCGCGCAGGTGCCGACGCTGGCAGGCTCGCCGCGCGAGCAGCAGTCGCTCGGCGCGATCTACGGTGCGGCGCAGGGTGTTGCGCCCGAAGAGGTGCCGAGCTGGGTGACCAGGATCGGGGCGCCCGCCTTCCGAGGCAGCGAGGTGAGCGTGCGATGAAGGAAAAGCTGCGCGGCCTCGGCGGGCCGCTGACCAAACTGATCGTCTTCGTGGTCGTGACGCTGTTCGTGACCACGCTGCTCGGTCTGTCGATCGCCAACTACACCGGCGGCGGCACGCTGTTCAAGGCGCGGTTCACCGACGTCACCTCGCTGAACCCGGGTGACGAGGTGCGGATCGCGGGTGTGCGGGTCGGCAAGGTCACCGGCATCTCGATCGTCGACAAGCGGATGGCCGAGGTGAAATTCGAACTCACCGACCGCGATTGGCTGCCCGCCTCGACCACGGCCACGATCCGGTACCGCAACCTGGTCGGCCAGCGCTACATCGCGCTGGAGCAGGGCACCGGTGAGCAGGGGCGCAAGCTCAACGAGGGCGGCACCATCCCGCTGGACCGGACCCGGCCCGCGCTGAACCTGACCACGCTGTTCAACGGCTTCCGTCCGCTGTTCCGCACGCTGACCGCCGAGGACGTGAACAAGCTGTCCTACGAGATCATCCAGGTCTTCCAGGGCGAGCAGGGCACCATCCACGACCTGGTGGTCAGCACCGCGAGCCTGACCAACAAGATCGCCGACAAGGACGCGGTGATCGGCGAGCTGGTGAAGAACCTGACCGCCGTGCTGGAGACGATCAACGAGCGCGACGACCAGTTCGACCAGCTCATCATCAACACCGAGGCGCTGGTATCCGGGCTGGCCGCCGAACGCGAGACCGTCGGCCGCTCGATCAGCTCGCTGGGCAACCTGGCCACGGCGACCTCGGATCTGCTCGTCCCCACCCGGCCCTCGCTGCAGGGCACGATCGCGGGCCTGAACCAGCTCACCGGGACACTGAACGAACGCTCCGACGAGGTGAACCTGGCGCTGGCCACGCTGCCGGTGAAGATGGAAAAGCTCGGGCGGGTGGGCAGTTACGGCTCCTGGTTCCAGTTCTACCTGTGCGGCATCGACATCGTGGTCGGCCCGGGCGCGGTGGACGCGCCGCAGCTCAACCTGCCCGCGGGCCTGCCGACGATCAACCAGCCGCTGTACACGAACGCCGCGCCGCGCTGCCACGGGAAGGCCCGCTGATGGACGATCGGATCCTCCTAGGCAAGCGCAGCCCGGTCTTCCTCGGCGTGCTCGGCTTGGCCATGGTGGTGCTGGTGACGATGTCGGCGTTCTCCCTGGACCGGCTGCCGATCATCGGGGCGGGCACCAAGTACAGCGCCGAGTTCTCCGAGGCCGCGGGCCTGAAGAAGGGCAACGAGGTCCGCATCGCGGGCGTGAAGGTGGGTTCGGTCTCCGACGTCCGCCTGGACGGCGATCGAGTGATCGTCGACTTCCGCACCAAGGACGCCTGGATCGGCAACGAGACCACCGCCTCCATCCAGATCAAGACGCTGCTCGGCCAGAAGTACCTGGCCCTCGACCCGCGCGGCTCCCGCCCCGCCGATCCGGCCACGCCGATTCCGTTGTCGCGCACCGTGTCTCCCTACGACGTGATCGACGCCTTCTCGGACGCGGCGGCGAACATCGAGGACATCGACACCGCCCAGCTGGCCACCAGCATGCGGGTGCTCGCCGAGGCGTTCGCGACCACTCCGCCGGAGATCCGCGGCTCCATCGACGGCGTCGCGCGGCTCTCGGAGACGCTGGCCAAGCGCGACGAGGAACTCAAGCGGCTGTTCAAGGCGACGCGGCAGACCACCGAGGTGCTCGCCGACCGTAACGCCGAGTTCGAGCGGCTGCTCGCCTCCGGCGGTCAGCTGCTCGCCGAGCTGAACATCCGCCAGCAGGCCATCCGCCAGCTGCTCACCGGAGCCAAGACGGTGTCCGCCGAGCTGAGCGCGCTGGTCGCCGACAACTCCGAGCAGATCGGTCCCGCGCTGACCAACCTGGCCGCCGCGATCGACCTGCTGAACGACAACCAGCAGAACATCTCCAAGACGCTGGAGCTGGCGGGCCCCTTCTACGGCCTGTACGCGAACGTGCTCGGCACCGGCCGGTGGTTCGACGCGGTGATCGTCAATCTGCTGCCGCCCGCGCTGCCGGAGATCCCCGGCTACCGGGATCCGGTACGGAACATGGGAGGTAACTGACGTGGCCGCGAGCTGGCGCAGCGATCCGCTCACCGCGTTCCGCGAGTCGGGCCGGGGCACCAAGATCGGCATCGCGCTCGGCGTCGTCCTGGTGCTGGTCGCCGGGTGGGTGCTGTGGTGGGGCTTCGATCGGCTGACCACCACCAGGATCACCGCCTATTTCGATCGCTCGGTGGGCATCTACGAGGGCTCCGACGTGCGCATCCTCGGCGTGCCGGTGGGCAGGGTCGAGTCAGTGGAGCCGATGGGCGACCAGGTGAAGATCGTGATGAGCGTCGACCGCGGATACGACGTGCCCGCCAACGCGCAAGCCGCACAGATCACCCCTTCGGTCGTCTCCGATCGCTTCATCCAGCTGACGCCGGTCTACCGCGGTGGCCCGAAAATGGAACGCAACGCGACGATTCCGCGGCAACGCACCGTCACCCCGGTCGAGGTGGACCAGCTCTACAAGAGCATCGCCGAGCTCAGCGACGCGCTCGGTCCGGACGGCGCCAACAAAGACGGCGCGGTGAACGAACTCGTGCGCACCTCGGCGGCCAACCTTTCCGGCAACGGTGAGGCGCTGGCCAACAGCATCACTCAGCTCTCGGCCGCGGCGAGGTACCTGTCCGAGGCGCGCGGCGACATCTTCGAGACCGTCAAGAACCTGCAGAACTTCGTGAGCATGCTGGCGAGAAACGATCAGCAGGTGCGCGAATTCAACAGCCAGCTGGCCGATCTGGCCGGATTCCTGGCCGACGAGCGGCAGAATCTCGGCGACGCGCTGCAACTGCTCTCGGTGGCGCTCGGCGACGTCGCGCGGTTCATCGACGACAACCGCGCGCTGGTCGCGGAGAACGCCGAGGCGCTGACCACCCTCACCAAGACGTTGGCCGACCAGCGCGACGATCTCGCCGCCGCGCTGCCGGTGATCCCGCTCGCGCTGAGCAACCTGATCAACATCCACAACGCGGAATCGGGAACCCTCGACATGCGGGCCAATTTCACCGACCTGCAGGACCCGTTCGGCGTGGTGTGCAAGATGCTCGACCTGTCGAAGCTGATGCCGGGCGATCCTCGCTTCGAGGCGCTCGGCCGTCAGATGCGCCCGGTCCTGGACCACTGCAAGGAGATCACCGACCAGATCACCGCCGGGGTGAAGACCCCGACGCTGATCCTGCCGTTCGGCATCCTCTCCGGCGAGAACCTGCAGCGCGATCCCGTGCCGGGCACCGTGCCCGGTACCCCGTCCAACCAGTTGCCGCCGTCCGAGCAGGGAGGTGAGCGATGAAGACGACCAAGCCGTTCGTCCGCGGGCTGTCGGCGGCGGCGCTCGCCGTCTCGGCCGCGCTGATCAGTTCGTGCGCCGCCGACGGCATCTACAGCGTGCCGCTGCCCGGCGGCGCCGACGTCGGCCCGCATCCGATCCACGTCGACATCCACTTCGACGATGTGCTCGACCTGGTGCCGCAGTCCGCGGTGAAGGTCGAGGGCGTGCCGGTGGGACGGGTCGAGGACATCGAGCTGGCGCAGAACGGCTGGACCGCCAGCGTCCGCACGCTGATCAACTCCTCCGTCGACCTGCCCGCCAATGCCAGGGCCGAGGTGCGGCAATCGAATCTGCTCGGCGAGAAGTTCATCGAGCTCTCCGCGCCCGCCGCGGACCCGGATCCGGCGAAGCTGGCCGACGGCGCGGTGATCCCGGTCGAGCACACCCGCCACGCCACCGAGATCGAGCAGGTGCTCGGCGCCATGTCGCTGCTGCTCAACGGCGGCGGTGTCGCACAGCTGCAACCCATCGTCACCGAGCTGAACAAGACGCTCGGCGGTCGCGAGGACCGGGTGCGCTCGCTGATCGAGCAGGCCAACACCCTGATCGGCGGGCTCGACGAGCAGGTCGACGACATCACCCGGGCCATCGACGGGCTCGCCGTGCTCAGCAGCCGGGTGAGCAGCCAGACCGAGCAGATCGCCAGGATTCTCGACGAGCTCCCCGAGGGCATCAGGATCCTGGAAGAGCAACGGCCCGAACTGATCGGTCTGCTCACCCAGCTGGACCGGGTGGGCCAGGCCGGTTTCGACGTGATCGACACCGCCAAGGACGACCTGATCCGCGACCTGAACTCGCTGCGGCCGACGCTGCAAGAGCTCGGCCGCGCCGCGCCGGACCTGGTGACCGCGTTCCCGCTGATCCCGACCTACCCGTTCCCCGACTCCTCGCTGGAGGGCACCTTCGGCGGCCAGGTCAACACCTGGCTGTCGGTGGACCAGCAGATCGGCGTCACGCTGAGCAATCTCGGTGTCGGCAAACCGGATCCGGTGTACATCCCGCCGCCGTACGGCCCGCCGGTGAACGTGGATCCGTCCAACCCGTACTACAACGGCAACGGCCCGCGCCCCGGCTGGCCCACGGTGTCGTTGATTCCGCTGCCGCCGACCATGGCGGTGCTGCCCGTGCCGGGCGCACCCGTGCCGAACCCGCTCGGGCCGCTGCTGGACCAGTTCGGCGTGACGCCTCCCGGCGGCGCCGAAGGAGGGGGTGAGCCGCGATGACCCGGCTCGTTCGCAACCAGCTGATCGTCTTCCTGGTGATCGCAGTGATCGGCGTGATCTTCGTCGGCGCCAAGTACATCCGGCTCGACCACATGCTCGGCTTCGGTGAGTACGACGTGCGGGTCGACGCGAAGCAGACCGGCGGCATCTACAAGGGCGCCGAGGTGACCTATCGCGGCGTTCCGGTCGGCCGGGTCGGCGGGGTGGAGCTCACCGACGAGGGCGTGAGCATGACGCTGGTCATCGACTCCGACTCGCCGCGCATCCCGGCCTCGGCGAAGGCCGTGGTGGCCAACCGGTCGGCCATCGGCGAGCAGTACGTCGACCTGCAGCCCGACAGCGACATCGGCCCGTATCTGAAGGACGGCTCGGTCATCGCAGGGGCGCAGACGCCGATCTCGGTGGAGCAGCTGGTCTCCAGCGTCGACCACTTCACCAGCACGGTGGATCTGGAGGCGTTGAACACCACCGTCACCGAACTGGGCAAGGCATTCGACGGCAAGGGCGACGACCTGCAGGTCTTCTTGCAGTCGCTGAACGAGTTCACCACCACGTTCCACGAGACGTTGCCGCAGACCATCCAGCTGATTCGCGACGGCAGGGTGGTGTTCGCCACCCAGGCCGAGCAGGGGGACGCGATCCGGCGGTTCAGCGACGGCCTGGACCGGCTCTCCGTGCAGCTGCGCGCCAGCGACCCCGCGATACGCAGGCTGATCGGCACCGGCACCGACGCGGGCGAACAGGTCGGCGCCCTGCTCGACGAGAGCGGCGGCGCGCTCACCGAGGACCTGGCCAACCTGCGTGTGCTGCTGCAGAGCATCTCGCCCAAGTTCTACGCGCTGCGGCCGCTGCTGCAGATGCTGCCGCAGTTGTCGCTCGGCGCGTCGGCGACCGCGCCCGGCGACGGCACCAGCCACTTCGGTCTGGTGCTCGAGACCAACAACCCGCCCGCCTGCACCGTCGGCTACGAGGGCACCCAGCGCATCCTCGACCAGATGAAGGCGCAGAACCCCGACTTCGACGACACCCGCGACGAGTTCCCGTTCAACAAGGACGCGAAATGCCTTGTGCCGTTCGGCAATCCGACCGCAGTCCGGGGCGGCGAGCGGGCCGATCTGGCCGATCCGAGTATCTCGCAACCGTGGGACGACAACCCCAAGGTCGACCCGGAGAAGCTGAACCTGAACCCGATCGCCGTGCAGCTCGCCACCCTGATGGGGGTCACGCCGAAGCGGTGACCAGGAAGGATGACGTTATGGTTGGCAGTCGTGAGCGAGCGCCAGCGAGTGAACCATCAACACAGCGTGCTAGGCACGGCTCAGCCGAGCGCCAGCGAGGCTGAGTCGTGACTTCTGATCAGTCCAAGGAATCGGTGTCCGCCGAGACCGGGTCCGCGGAAACCCCGGCTGCCGAGCCCTCGGCCGAGACCGCTGCGGGCCGTCCGCCGGTCGCGGTGACCGCGGTCGTGTTCGGAGCGCTCGTCGTCGCCCTGGTGGCCGCGCTGTGGCTCGGCGGCGGCTGGGTCCGCGCGGCGTTCTTCACCGACGGTCCGCGCGCCGACGCCCGCGATTCCGCGCTGGACGCCGCGCGCCAGGCCGCGATCAACATGACCTCGATGAACCTCGACGACGTGCCGGGCTCGCTCGCGCTGGCCAGGTCGTCGATGACCGGCCCGATCCTGGAGTCGGCCACGAAGAACCAGCAGCAGTCCGAGCAGATGGCCGCGCAGGCGGGCGTCGGGATGAAGTCCAAGGTGCTCGGTGCCTCGCTGACCGCGCTGAACAGCGAGCGGGACAAGGCGTCGGCGCTGGTGGTGCTCCAGGTGTCCGAGTCGAAGCCGGACAAGTCGGTCTCCGATTACCGGTACACGTGGAGCCTGGACATGACCAAGGACGGCGACGTCTGGAAGGCCGAGCAGGTCGCCTCGCTGACCCAGCCGGTGCTGCTGGAAGGCCCCGGCCCGACCGGGCTCGGGCAGCCGGGTGCGCAGTCGCCCGCCGCTCCCGCACCGACTCAGGGGGCGCCCGCGCAGGAGGGACCGCGATGACCGACCGCCGCCCCGTCAACCGCGTCACCCCCAAGCGGCGCACCGCGCAGCCCGCCGCGCGCCCCGTTCGCAAGCCCAAGGTCGCCTCCGCGCGTCCGCGCGACGTCCCGGCCCGCGACGAAAAGGCGAGCGCCGCCGCGAGCCGCCAGCGTCGTGTGTCGCGGCCCCGCGTTCCGTCCACCGGTTCCTGGGCTCCGGTCGCCGCCGCGCTCGTCGCGGTCGCGCTGCTCGCCGGATTCGCCGTCCTCGCCGCGCTGCGGCCCGGCGTGCCCGACGACAACCGGGCCTTCGTCGACACGAGCGCGACCGAGGAAGTGCGCGCCGCCGCCGACCATGCCCTGCGGACCATCTACGGGTACGACATCGCGACCATCGATGGCTACGAGGCCGCGGTACGCCAGGTGGTCACCGGCAGCATGCTGACCGACCTCGACAAGTTCGCCGGCACCACTGTCGACGCCATTCGACAGGCGCAGACCAGCGCCGATGCCAAGGCCGACCCGATCGGGGTGACGATGCTCACCGAGGATCGGGCGGAGCTGCTGGTGAACCTCGTGGTGAGCGCCACCAAGGACGGCGTCGCGCAGCAGAGCGTGGCGGGTCCGGTGGTGCTGCGCATGCAGAAGGTGGACGGTCGCTGGCTGGCCAGCGGCATCGTCGACCAGTGATCTTGGTCGGCGCCGCTGTATTCCGGCAGGGGCGGGTCGGTCCTGGCACTTGACGAGCTTCGCCCGACCCGTCACGCTATTCACAACAGCGGCAGCTGTCACAAGTGGTTTCAGCCGCCCCGTAGCTCTCGACGCAGCCAGCGATTCGGGTGCCGGGCATCGCCCGAGCGGGGTCGGCGAGCGGGCCGCTTGCCCACGGCGCCCCGGTGCGCTGACCCCACGGCGCGCCAGCGGCGTGGAGGATCACACGGGTGGTACTTTGACACCTCCGTGTCTAGGAGTGTAGGTTTGGACTTTGCGCTGGCTGCCTCCTGTCCATACCTCGATTCGCACACGTAAGTTTCGCCTTCCGGTGTTACTTCCGTTGTTGCCTGTTCGGGTTTCGTTCGGGTTGTGACCAGCGGAATTCGTAGCAGAAGCAAGCGACGGTCGCGGACCACCACGCGACGCGCGTGAGGTGCTGGAAGGACGCATCTTGGCAGTCTCCACCCAGACCAAGGCAGTTGCCGGTATCCCTGGAGCCCCTAAGCGGGTCTCCTTCGCGAAGATCCGTGAACCCTTGGAAGTGCCGGGTCTTCTCGATCTACAAACGGAATCGTTCTCCTGGTTGGTCGGTTCGTCGGAATGGCGTGAGCGCGCGGCCGCTCGCGGCGACGTCGGCCTAGTCGGTGGACTCGAGGAGGTGCTCGAGGAGCTTTCGCCGATCGAGGACTTCTCCGGCTCCATGTCCCTGTCCTTCTCGGACCCGCGCTTCGAAGAGGTCAAGGCCTCGATCGACGAGTGCAAAGAAAAGGACATGACCTACGCGGCGCCGTTGTTCGTCACCGCGGAGTTCATCAACAACAACACCGGTGAGATCAAGAGCCAGACGGTCTTCATGGGTGATTTCCCGATGATGACCGACAAGGGCACGTTCATCATCAACGGCACCGAGCGTGTCGTCGTCTCGCAGCTGGTCCGCTCGCCGGGCGTCTACTTCGATCACACGATCGACAAGGGCACCGAGAAGGACCTGCACAGCGTGCGCGTCATCCCGTCGCGCGGCGCGTGGCTGGAGTTCGATGTCGACAAGCGCGACACCGTCGGTGTGCGCATCGACCGCAAGCGGCGTCAGCCGGTCACCGTGCTGCTGAAGGCGCTGGGCTGGACCACCGAGGAGATCGTCGAGCGCTTCGGCTTCTCCGAGATCATGATGTCCACCCTGGAGAAGGACAACACCGCCGGTCAGGACGAGGCGCTGTTGGACATCTACCGCAAGCTGCGACCGGGCGAGCCGCCGACCAAGGAGTCCGCGCAGACCCTGCTGGAGAACCTGTTCTTCAAGGAGAAGCGCTACGACCTGGCTCGCGTCGGTCGCTACAAGATCAACAAGAAGCTGGGCATCCACCTCAACGAGCCGGTCATCGGTTCGGTGCTGACGAAGGAAGACATCGTCAGCACCATCGAGTACCTGGTGCGCCTGCACTCCGGCGACAAGGTCATGACCGCCCCGGGCGGCGAAGAGGTGCCGGTCGAGGTCGACGACATCGACCACTTCGGCAACCGTCGCCTGCGCACCGTCGGCGAGCTGATCCAGAACCAGATCCGGGTCGGCCTCTCCCGCATGGAGCGCGTCGTCCGCGAGCGCATGACCACCCAGGACGTCGAGGCCATCACGCCGCAGACCCTGATCAACATCCGCCCGGTCGTCGCCGCGATCAAGGAGTTCTTCGGAACCTCCCAGCTGTCGCAGTTCATGGACCAGAACAACCCGCTGTCGGGTCTGACCCACAAGCGCCGCCTCTCGGCGCTGGGCCCGGGTGGTCTGTCCCGTGAGCGCGCCGGCCTGGAAGTCCGAGACGTCCACCCGTCGCACTACGGCCGCATGTGCCCGATCGAGACCCCGGAAGGCCCGAACATCGGCCTGATCGGCTCGCTGTCGGTGTACGCGCGGGTCAACCCGTTCGGCTTCATCGAGACGCCGTACCGCAAGGTCGTCGAGGGCCGGGTCACCGACGAGGTCAAGTACCTCACCGCCGACGAGGAGGACCGCGAGGTCCGCGCCCAGGCGAACTCGCCGGTGGACGCCGACGGCAACTTCCTCGAGGAGCGGGTGCTCGCGCGCCGCGGCAACGAGGAGATGGAGTTCGTCGCCCCGACCGAGGTGACCTACATGGACGTATCGCCGCGCCAGATGGTGTCGGTCGCGACCGCCATGATCCCGTTCCTCGAGCACGACGACGCCAACCGTGCCCTCATGGGCGCGAACATGCAGCGTCAGGCCGTGCCGCTGATCCGTTCCGAGGCCCCGATCGTGGGTACCGGCATGGAGCTGCGCGCCGCGACCGACGCAGGCGATGTCGTGGTGAACGAGAAGGCCGGCGTGGTCGAGGAGGTCTCCGCCGACTACGTCACCGTCATGGCCGACGACGGCACCCGCAAGTCCTACCGGATGCGCAAGTTCGCGCGCTCCAACCAGGGCACCTGCTCCAACCAGCGGCCGATCGTGGACGAGGGTCAGCGGGTGGAGCGGGGCCAGGTCCTGGCCGACGGTCCGTGCACCGAGAACGGTGAGATGGCCCTCGGCAAGAACCTGCTCGTGGCGATCATGCCGTGGGAAGGCCACAACTACGAGGACGCGATCATCCTGTCGCAGCGCCTCGTGGAAGAGGACGTCCTCACCTCGATCCACATCGAAGAGCACGAGATCGACGCCCGCGACACCAAGCTGGGCGCCGAGGAGATCACCCGGGACATCCCGAACGTCTCCGACGAGGTGCTCGCCGACCTGGACGAGCGCGGCATCGTGCGCATCGGCGCCGAGGTTCGCGACGGCGACATCCTGGTCGGCAAGGTCACCCCGAAGGGCGAGACCGAGCTGACCCCCGAGGAGCGGCTGCTCCGCGCGATCTTCGGTGAGAAGGCGCGCGAGGTCCGCGACACCTCGCTGAAGGTGCCGCACGGCGAGTCCGGCAAGGTCATCGGCATCCGCGTGTTCTCGCGCGAGGACGACGACGATCTGCCTCCGGGCGTCAACGAGCTGGTCCGCGTGTACGTCGCGCAGAAGCGCAAGATCCAGGACGGCGACAAGCTCGCCGGTCGCCACGGCAACAAGGGCGTCATCGGCAAGATCCTGCCGACCGAGGACATGCCGTTCCTGCCGGACGGCACCCCGGTGGACATCATCCTGAACACCCACGGTGTGCCCCGTCGTATGAACATCGGCCAGATCCTGGAGACCCACCTGGGCTGGATCGGCAAGGCGGGCTGGCAGGTCGACGGCAACCCGGACTGGGCGGCGAACCTGCCGGAGGAGATGTTCGGCGCGCCCGCCGACTCGAACATCGCCACCCCGGTGTTCGACGGCGCTCGCGAGGAGGAGCTGACCGGTCTGCTCGCCTCGACCCTGCCGAACCGCGACGGCGAACGCATGGTCGACGACAACGGCAAGGCCACCCTGTTCGACGGCCGCTCCGGCGAGCCGTTCCCGTACCCGGTGGCCGTGGGCTACATGTACATCCTGAAGCTGCACCACCTGGTCGACGACAAGATCCACGCGCGTTCGACCGGCCCGTACTCGATGATCACCCAGCAGCCGCTCGGTGGTAAGGCGCAGTTCGGTGGTCAGCGCTTCGGTGAGATGGAGTGCTGGGCGATGCAGGCCTACGGCGCTGCCTACACCCTGCAGGAACTGCTCACCATCAAGTCCGACGACGTCGTGGGCCGCGTGAAGGTCTACGAGGCGATCGTGAAGGGCGAGAACATTCCGGAGCCGGGCATTCCGGAGTCGTTCAAGGTGCTCCTCAAGGAACTCCAGTCGCTGTGCCTCAACGTCGAGGTGCTGTCTTCCGACGGCGCCGCGATCGAGTTGCGCGAAGGCGAGGACGAGGACCTGGAGCGCGCCGCGGCGAACCTGGGCATCAACCTGTCCAGGAACGAAGCGGCCACCGTCGACGATTTGGCGAACTAGGCGGTCGGGCGCGGAGGAACTCGGTCACCGACGACATCCGCGCCCATCGCGAACAACCAACTAGTGAACTTTTGCTCGAATTCGACCCGCACAGGGGAAAGGAAGTTACGTGCTAGACGTCAACTTCTTCGATGAACTCCGGATCGGCCTTGCCACCGCCGAAGACATCCGCCAGTGGTCCTATGGCGAGGTGAAGAAGCCGGAGACCATCAACTACCGCACGCTGAAGCCGGAGAAGGACGGCCTCTTCTGCGAGAAGATCTTCGGTCCCACCCGGGACTGGGAGTGCTACTGCGGTAAGTACAAGCGTGTCCGCTTCAAGGGCATCATCTGTGAGCGCTGTGGCGTCGAGGTCACCCGCGCCAAGGTGCGCCGTGAGCGGATGGGCCACATCGAGCTGGCCGCGCCGGTCACGCACATCTGGTACTTCAAGGGCGTGCCGTCGCGCCTGGGCTACCTGCTCGACCTGGCGCCGAAGGATCTGGAAAAGATCATCTACTTCGCCGCCTACGTCATCGTCGGCGTCGACGACGAGCTGCGCCACAACGAGCTCTCCACGCTCGAAGCCGAGATGGAGGTCGAGAAGAAGGCCGTCGCCGATCAGCGTGACGCCGACCTCGAGGCCCGCGCGCAGAAGCTGGAAGCCGACCTGGCCGAGCTGGAGGCGGAGGGCGCCAAGTCCGACGTGCGCCGCAAGGTCAAGGACGGCGGCGAGCGCGAGATGCGCCAGCTCCGTGATCGGTCCCAGCGCGAGCTGGACCGGCTCGAGGAGATCTGGAACACCTTCACCAAGCTGGCCCCGAAGCAGCTCATCGTGGACGAGGTGCTCTACCGCGAGCTGACCGACCGCTACGGCGAGTACTTCACCGGCGCCATGGGTGCGGAGTCCATCCAGAAGCTGATGGAGAACTTCGACATCGAGGCCGAGGCCGAGAACCTGCGCGAGACCATTCGCACCGGTAAGGGCCAGAAGAAGCTGCGCGCGCTCAAGCGGCTCAAGGTCGTCGCGGCCTTCCAGACCAACGGCAACTCGCCGATGGGCATGGTGCTCGACGCCGTTCCGGTGATCCCGCCGGAACTGCGCCCGATGGTTCAGCTCGACGGTGGCCGCTTCGCTACCTCCGACCTGAACGACCTGTACCGTCGCGTGATCAACCGCAACAACCGCCTCAAGCGACTGATCGACCTCGGCGCGCCCGAGATCATCGTCAACAACGAGAAGCGGATGCTGCAGGAGTCCGTCGACGCCCTGTTCGACAACGGCCGCCGCGGCCGTCCGGTCACCGGGCCGGGCAACCGTCCGCTCAAGTCGCTGTCCGACCTGCTCAAGGGCAAGCAGGGCCGCTTCCGTCAGAACCTGCTCGGTAAGCGCGTCGACTACTCGGGCCGTTCGGTCATCGTCGTCGGTCCGCAGCTGAAGCTGCACCAGTGCGGTCTGCCCAAGCTGATGGCGCTGGAGCTGTTCAAGCCGTTCGTGATGAAGCGCCTGGTCGACCTGAACCACGCGCAGAACATCAAGTCCGCCAAGCGGATGGTCGAGCGGCAGCGGCCGCAGGTGTGGGACGTCCTCGAAGAGGTCATCGCCGAACACCCCGTGCTGCTGAACCGTGCGCCCACCCTGCACCGCCTCGGCATCCAGGCCTTCGAGCCGCAGCTGGTCGAAGGCAAGGCCATCCAGCTGCACCCGCTGGTCTGTGAGGCGTTCAACGCCGACTTCGACGGTGACCAGATGGCCGTGCACCTGCCGCTGTCGGCGGAGGCGCAGGCCGAGGCCCGCATCCTGATGCTGTCCTCGAACAACATCCTGTCGCCCGCGTCGGGTCGTCCGCTCGCCATGCCGCGTCTCGACATGGTGACCGGCCTGTACTACCTGACCCGTCAGGTCGACGGCGCCAAGGGCGAGTACAAGCCCGCGACGAAGGACGAGCCTGAGTTCGGCGTGTACTCCTCGCCCGCCGAGGCGCAGATGGCTGTCGACCGCGGCGAGCTGACCGTGCGCTCCCAGATCAAGGTGCGGCTCACCACCCAGCGTCCGCCGAAGGAAGTCGAGGCGGAGCTGTTCCCGGAGGGCTGGCAGCGCGGCGACGCGTGGACCACCGAGACCACGCTGGGCCGGGTGCTGTTCAACGAGCTGCTGCCCGCGGACTACGCGTTCATCAACGAGCAGATGCCGAAGAAGCGGCAGGCGACGATCATCAACGATCTCGCCGAGCGCTACCCGATGATCGTGGTTGCGCAGACCGTCGACAAGCTCAAGGACGCCGGCTTCTACTGGGCCACGCGTTCGGGTGTCACCGTCTCCATGTCGGACGTTCTCGTTCCGCCGGAGAAGGCCGAGATCATGGAGCGCTACGAGGCGCAGTCGGATCAGATCGAGAAGAAGTACCAGCGTGGTGCGCTCGATCACCAGGAGCGCAACAACGCCCTGGTCAAGATCTGGCAGGAGGCGACCGAAGAGGTCGGTAAGGCGCTGCGCGCGCACTACCCGGCCGACAACCCGATCATCACGATCGTCGACTCGGGCGCCACGGGTAACTTCACCCAGACTCGTACCCTCGCGGGTATGAAGGGCCTGGTGACGAACCCGAAGGGTGAGTTCATCCCGCGGCCGATCAAGTCCTCCTTCCGTGAGGGCCTGACGGTTCTGGAGTACTTCATCAACACCCACGGTGCTCGTAAGGGTCTGGCCGACACCGCGCTTCGTACCGCCGACTCGGGTTACCTGACCCGTCGTCTGGTGGACGTCTCGCAGGACGTCATCGTGCGCGAGCACGACTGTGGCACCGAGCGCGGCATCGTCGTGCCGATCGCCGAGAAGCAGCTCGACGGCGTCATCATCCGCGACGCGCACGTGGAGACCTCCGCGTACGCCCGCACCCTGGCCGCCGACGCGCTGGACGTGTCCGGCAACGTCGTGGTCACGAAGGGCGCCGACCTCGGCGACCCGGCCATCGAGGCGCTGCTCGACGCGGGTATCACCGAGGTGAAGGTCCGCTCCGTGCTGACCTGCACCACCGGCACCGGCGTGTGCGCGACCTGCTACGGCCGCTCCATGGCGACCGGCAAGCTGGTCGACATCGGTGAGGCCGTCGGTATCGTCGCCGCGCAGTCCATCGGTGAGCCCGGTACCCAGCTGACCATGCGTACCTTCCACCAGGGTGGTGTCGCGGGTGACGACATCACCGGTGGTCTGCCGCGTGTTCAGGAGCTCTTCGAGGCTCGCGTGCCCAAGGGCAAGGCGCCGATCGCCGAGGTCTCGGGTCGCGTGCGGCTCGAGGACGACGACCGCTTCTACAAGATCACCATCATCCCGGACGACGGTGGTGAAGAGGTTGTCTACGACAAGCTCTCGAAGCGTCAGCGTCTGCGTGTGTTCAAGCACGACGACGGCACCGAGCGTCTGCTCTCCGACGGTGACCACGTCGAGGTCGGCCAGCAGCTGCTGGAAGGCGCGGCGGATCCGCACGAGGTGCTGCGCGTGATGGGCCCCCGTCAGGTGCAGATCCACCTGGTCCACGAGGTCCAGGAGGTCTACCGCTCGCAGGGTGTGTCGATCCACGACAAGCACATCGAGGTCATCGTGCGCCAGATGCTGCGTCGCGTGACGATCATCGATTCGGGCGCCACGGAGTTCCTGCCCGGCTCGCTCACCGAGCGTTCCGAGTTCGAGTCCTCCAACCGCCGCGTGGTCTCCGAGGGCCGCGAGCCCGCTTCGGGCCGCCCGGTGCTGATGGGTATCACCAAGGCGTCGCTGGCCACCGATTCGTGGCTGTCGGCGGCGTCCTTCCAGGAGACCACTCGAGTCCTGACGGACGCGGCGATCAACTGCCGCTCCGACAAGCTCATCGGTCTCAAGGAGAACGTGATCATCGGCAAGCTGATCCCGGCCGGAACCGGTATCAACCGCTACCGGAACATCCAGGTGCAGCCGACCGAAGAGGCTCGTGCCGCGGCGTACGCGGTGCCGTCCTACGACGACACCTACTACAGCCCGGACAGCTTCGGCGCCACCACCGGTGCCGCGGTCCCGCTGGACGACTACGGTTTCAGCGACTACCGGTAATCGGTAGCCGCCGATAGCCTTCGGCCCCCGCTCCTTTCCGGAGCGGGGGCCGTTCGCGTTTCCCGGCGACCCGAGGACAGCCCAGATTTTTGATGTCGCTCCTGAAATAAGTTGGCGCAGTTAGGATGTGGCACGGCTTGGCGCTGGTTCGGTGTCGGGGCGGCCCGGACGGCTGAGTGTGCGAAGGGGGCGCGTTCGTGGGCGGCAGTGCGTTGAAATGGAATTGGGGACGGCGGGGGGCCGTGCGCGGGAGGACGGCGGCGGGGGCGGTGGTGAGTTTGGTTGTGTCGGTGGCGTTCTGCTTGGGGACGGCCGCGCTGTGGGAGGCGGAGCTGCAACAGGACACGCCTGGCGCGGGGCCGGTGACGTCGGTGATCGGGCCGCCGCCGCAAGGGATTCCGGTCGCGTTGCCGAGGGAGGTGCCGCGGCGGCCCACGGTGCGGTTGGTACGCGATGGCGCGCCGGGGCCGGTGGCCGGTCGGACATACGGCCCGGATACGCGCCTCACGCCGATGCGCGGTCTGCGCGGTATGCCGTTCGATTTCGACGTTCCGGAAACCTGGGGATGCATCGGCGGCAGCAAGCGGCTGCGGGCCGATGTGGTGTGGACGTGCGCCGACGAGCGCGGTGGCAGTCGCGCGGGCGGCTGGATCGGCGTGCACTCCTGTCTCGCACCCTGTGGTGATATCGAGCAGGCCGGTTTCCGAGCCGAACTGATAGGCGCGGAATCACGCTGGCGCGCAACCGATCCCACGACCGCCTTCACGGAATCCGCAGCCGACATCGACGGCGAGCCCAGGCTGCGTGTCGCGATGACCTATGCCTTCGCTGCCGACACCGCCGGCCCCGTCGACACCCTCGCCTTCGCCAGATTGACCGGCCCACCCGCGACCCTGGACAGCCTGCTCCACCTGATCAACGAGGTCCGCCTGCGCGCCGCTGGGTGAACGACCTCGAAGCGCGGTCCGCGAGGCCACCGCGGCGGGCTCTCTCGTCCGGTCCGAATCCGAGATCGACCGCCGCCGTACCTCGCCGCATCGCACGCCTGCTCGGCGACGCTCGCGACGGGCAGCGCGCCGTCTTCGCCGAGCTCACCGCCGGTCGGCCGACCGAGGACCGCCGCTTCAGGGTCTGTCTTCAGCGCTCGAGCGCCGACATCCACGACTGACCGACTCTGTTAGATCACACCCAATTACCTTGACGCCCTTCAGAAGCCGCCCGGCGACCGGTAAGTTGTCGGCGGACAAACCGGACATTGCGAACCGGACGGCGCGACAGGAAGCACAGGATGAGGATCGGCAGAATCACCGCGACGGCGTTGCTGGCACTGGCGGCCACCGGAATCAGCGCGGGCGTCGTGCACGCCGAACCCGCGGACCGGCCCGCGCAGACCGCACCGGCCGCGGCGGCGCTGAATCTCGGCGGCGTCTTCCACGAGATCGGCTACCGCGTCGCCGTCTCCGAGGATCGGCGCTCCACCGTGACCACGCTCGAGGAAGGCCGCTTCGGCCTGGTCGGCGACAACCGGATCGTCACCATCGCCGACCGCACCGGCCAGGTCGTCGCCGCCCTGCCGATGACCCTGCACATCGAGGGTCACCGCATCGACCTCACCCCGCTCGTGAACGAAGCGGGCACCGAGCTGACCCTCGCGCCCGCCGCGACGTCGGACGCTCCGGTGCGTGAGATCAGCTCGCAGGAGCGCTTCTTCGCCGAAGCCGAGAAGGCCATGCCGCAGATCTTGGCGG
This sequence comes from Nocardia sp. bgisy134, assembly GCF_057708325.1. NCBI lineage: Bacteria > Bacillati > Actinomycetota > Actinomycetes > Mycobacteriales > Nocardiaceae > Nocardia > Nocardia sp. bgisy134. The sequence goes on along the minus strand of NZ_JBYIRW010000003.1, from coordinate 502,097 downwards.
GCGCGGCGATCGGCGCGGGCATCGGCTTCCTGGTCGGATTCCCGCTGGGTCTGTTCGTGCTCGACTTCATCACCGTCCCGATCACGACGGTCGTCGGCGGCGTGATCGGCGCGTTCGCCGGGCTCTACCAGGCAGGCGGCCAGCCCGCGATCGACGCGGCCCAGGCGTACCTCACCGGTCAGCCCTGATTCAGCGACGCTCGGTCGAGGGCGTGGGCCTGAAATCTTGCGTCCCGACCACCCGCAACAGTTCCAGCTTCTCGGCGGCGTCGGTCCCCGGTCGCGGCAGGTAGACCAGCAGGCGCTGGGCCGCGTTCGGGGTGAGCAGCGTTTCGCACACGGTGTCGATCAACCCGACCACCGGGTGCACGATGCGCTTGGTGTCCGAGAGCCGGACCGCGACCTCGTGTTCGGTCCACAGCCGCTCGAATTCGGCGCTCGCCGCGCGCAGCGCCCCGATGAACTCGGTGACGTCTGCGTCCCCGGCGCGGCGGGCGGCGGTGGCGCGCAGATCCGCGACGTGCTGTCGACTCAGGCGATCCCAGTCCTCCTCCGGGAAGCGCCCGCGCGAGGCGGAGTCGGCGAACCAGCCCCAGGCGTAGTAGCGGTCCAGACCCCGGCTGCCCGCGCGATCGCCGACGAGCAGCGTGTGCATCCGGTTCTGCACGAGCACCTCGCCCAGATCGGTGACCACGGCCGCCGGGGTGTCGTCGAGCTTGGCCAGCATGTGCAGCAGTCCGGGGCCGACGTGCTTGTCGCCGAGCGCGGGGCCAGGCGGCTGGTGTCCGCACAGGTGGTAGAGGTGGTCGCGCTCGTCGTTGCTGAATCGCAGCGTCCGCGCCAGCGACGCCAGCACCTGGGTGGACGGCCGCGGGCCGCGCGCCTGCTCCAGCCGCGTGTAGTAGTCGGTGGACATACCGGCCAGCAACGCCACCTCGTCGCGGCGCAGCCCGGGAGTGCGACGGCGCACGCCGGGTGGCAGGCCGACCTCCGCGGGCGTGAGCTGTTCGCGGCGGCGGCGCAGGAAGTCGGCCAGTTCGGAACGGTCCATCACTCCACTGTCGCGGATTTCGGCCGGACGGGCCAGGGATCGCCGATCCCCCGATAAGCGATCTCTGCCGGATACCGGACGCGCAGGTCAGAGTGGATACATGACGAAATCCACGATCGAGAAGACCACGCTCGGCGCCACCGGACCCACGGTCGGCCGCCTCGGGCTCGGCGCCATGGGTATGTCGGGCATGTACGGCGCGGCCGACGACGCCGAGTCCATCGCCACCATCCACGCCGCCCTCGATTCGGGCGCCGACCTCATCGACACCGGCGACTTCTACGGCGCGGGCCACAACGAGATGCTGATCGGCAAAGCCATCGCGGACCGCCGCCGCGAGGACATTCGGCTCAGTGTGAAGTTCGGCGTGCTGCGCGGGCCGGGTGGAACTTGGGGCGGCCTCGACAACCGTCCGGTCGCGCTCCGCAACTACCTCACCTACACGTTGCAGCGCCTCGGGGTCGACTACGTCGACATTTATCGGCCCGCGCGGCTCGATCCCGCCGTCCCGATCGAGGACACGGTCGGCGCTCTCGCCGAGCTGGTAGAGGCGGGCTACGTCCGGCACATCGGCCTGTCCGAGGTCGGCGCGGAGACGCTGCGCCGCGCCGCCGCCGTGCATCCGATCGCCGACCTACAGATCGAGTACTCGCTCGTCTCGCGCGGCATCGAAGCCGAGACCCTGCCCGTCGCACGGGAACTCGGCATCGGCATCACCGCCTACGGTGTGCTGTCGCGCGGCCTGCTCAGCGATACCGTGCGCACGCGCGAGAGCTTCGGCGCGGACGACTTCCGCGCACACAGCCCGCGCTTCCAGGGCGAGAACCTCACGCGCAACCTGCGATTGGTCGACGCGTTGGCGAAGATCGCCGCCGCCAAGGAGGTCGCGGTCGCGCAGCTGGCGATCGCCTGGGTCCTCGCCAGGGGCTCGGACATCGTGCCGATCATCGGCGCGCGGCGCAGGCAGCGCTGGGCGGAAGCGCTCGGTGCGCTCGACATCCGGCTCGACGCCGACGAATTGGCGAGCATCGAGGCAGCCGTGCCCCAGGACCAGGTCGCCGGGGAGAGGTACGCGGCCGCGCAAATGGAGATGCTGGACAGCGAACGGTGAAGACCGGTGTGGGCCAAGAGGGTAGCCCGCCGCCCTAAGTCCTTCTCGGGCGGATGACGGCGGTGAACGTCGCCGCCGCAACGGGCTTTCCCGAGTCGTCCGCGATCTGGACGGGCACCTCCAGCTCCACCGCGACACGTCCCGCGATATCCGCGCGCAGGCGCTCGACGGTGCCCGCGGTGAATTCCGATGTCGCGCGGAAGGGTCCCGCCACGCCCTTGGCCCGCGCCAGGTATTCGATGCGTCCGTCGCGGGCGACGATGAACGTCTCGCCCATCAGATCGACGATGCCCGAGACGGCGGCGCCCATCGCGGCGGTCTCGGCCAGGCCGAAGAGCACGGCCGCGTGCAGATCGCCGTTGTGGTTGAGGTGTTCCGGGCGCGGATCGATGGACACGACATTGCGTCCGGCATCGAACTCCACGCCTTCGATTCCGGCGTACTGAATGAACCCCAGCTTCTGGAATCCGGCCATCACCAGATCCCCCATGGTCGCGCTGTCCATCCGAACTCCCGCCGAGACGTCGTCACTGAAACGCGTTCTATTTTTATCGCCTCGAACCCGGCTTGTCCACAATTTCCACGCGGGTCTTGACTCGGGCGGCGCGCACTCGCAATACTGAACCTGATGGTTCAGTATGACTTCCTGGACGCCTCGTTCGGGGCGCTGGCGGACCCCACCCGGCGTGGGATTCTCGAGCGCCTCGGCAGCGGGCCCGCGACCGTCAGCGAACTGGCCGAGCGTTTCGAGATGACCCTCACCGGCATCAAGAAGCACATCCGGCTGCTGGAGGACGCGGGTATGGTCGTCACGGAGAAGCGGGGCCGGGTCAGGTATTGCCGACTCGGCGACAACGTCTTCGACCGCGAAGTGGCGTGGCTGCAGGGTTATCGGCGGATGGTGGAAGCCCGGATGGACCGTCTCGGTGAATTCCTCGAACGAACGGAGCCAGACACATGAGCACGACAACCCGCGATGCCGACATCACCACCCCCGTCGACCGGGAGATCCACATCGAGCGGATCTTCGACGCCCCGCTGGACCGGGTGTGGGACGCCTACAGCCGGATCGAGCAGCTGGTCCAGTGGTGGGCGCAGGGCAAGCGATTCGACGTGGAGCGCTGGGAGTTCCGCAAGGGCGGCCACTACCGCTTCGTCGACCACTCCGAGGGCGGCCCGCACGGCTTCGAGGGGCGCTTCCGTGAGATCACCCCGAAGGAGCGGATCGTGCAGTCCTTCGAATGGGACGGCATGCCCGCCCACGTCGCCATCGACGCCACCACCTTCGTCGACCTCGGCGACGGCCGCACCAAGGTCGTCACCGTGAGCCAGTTCCACACGCCGCAGGAGCGCGACGGCATGCTGCAGTCCGGGATGTCCGAAGGGCTCAATGCCAGCTACCGGGCGCTGGACGAACTGCTCGCCGAGTCTGCCTGAGCCGAGGCGTCTGCGGCCCCCGCGATCGGGCGGGGGCCGGGCGGCCGGAGAACGAAATCCCCGGCGCGGTGCGCATTTCGAGAGCCCTCAGGCGCGCTCCGCGCCGATGCGCCGCTTGCGCGGCTTCAGGTGCAGAGCTGGCATCGGCGGGGCCGGAATGCGTTGGTCGGGCGGATGTCCCGCGATCGGGGCGAAGCGCTCGACCCGGCGGTTCTCCCAATCCTCCCGGGCCGCGACGATCTCTTCGTGGCTGCGCCCCACGAAGTTCCACCACATCACGAGTTCCTCGCCGAACGGCTCGCCGCCGATCAGCGCGAGATGCGCCCCGGTGCCGCTCGCCAGCCGCAGCTCGGCCCGATCGGAACCGAGGTAGAGCAGCGGGCCCGGCTTCACCTCGGTATCGGCGGCGGTCACCTCGCCCTCGATCACCAGCAGCGCGTGCTCGAAGGCCGGGTCGAGCGGAATGATGATCTCGGCGCCGGGATCGACCCGCACATCGGCGCCCACGATCGGGGTGTAGGCCATGGCGGGCGAGGTCAGCCCGGCGAAGGAGCCGATCAGCACGATGGCGCGCACGCCGTCGGCCTCGTAGACCGGCAGGTCGCGATGCTGCTCGAAATGCGGATCGACCGCGGCGCGGTGGCCGGGCAGTGCGATCCACAGTTGCAGGCCGTGGCCCGCGGGCGCGTCGGGATCGCCGTACTCGGAATGCGCGATGCCGCGACCGGAGGTCATCAGGTTCAGCTGGCCGGGGTTGATCTCCACATCGGAACCCACCGAGTCCCGATGCCGGATGCGACCCTCGAACGGCCAGGTCACCGTCTGCAAACCGATGTGCGGGTGCGGATCGATATCCGGCGGCGCGCCGGTCTTGGTGACCGTGGGGGAGCCGAAATGATCGAGGAAGCACCACGCTCCGACGGTCGGCAGATCCCGTTGCGGCAGCACCCGTTCCACGAACACCCCGCGCACGCCGCCCAGCGGCACCTCGCGCGCCGGGTAGAGCTCGGCGACCGGGCCGGGACCCGGCGTCGGCTGGCACACCGATTCCGCGGGATGCGGATCGAGATCGCTCATGTCTGCGCCTCGCTGACGCTCGGCTCCGGCATGCGCGATGCGCGCTGGCACACGATTCGCTCACTACGTTCGCTCATGCCTGCACCTCGCTGACGCTCGGCTCCGGCATGCGCGATGCGCGCTGGCACATGATTCGCTCACTCCGTTCGCTCATGCCTGCGCCTCTCCCGCGTTCGAGAGGACGGCGACTCGCGCGTTCATCGCTGGATGCCCTTGCCGACCACGTGCGGGTCGTACTCCGGGTGCTTGTCGACGAAGCCCTTGATGAACGGGCAGTGCGCGGTGATGGTGCGCCCGCGCGCGACCACATCGTCGAGGGCTTCCTTGGCGAGCGTGCTGCCGAGGCCCTTGCCGCCGAAGGCCTTGTCGATCTCGGTGTGGACGAAGTCGGTGTCGTTGTCGCGTTCGATGTACTCGGTGAAGCCGGCCAGTTCGCCGCCGTAGTAGATCTCGTAGCGGTTCTGCTCGGCGTTGCGCGCGACCTTGGTCTCCGCGAGATCGGTCATGGTTGCCTCCTCCTTGTGCGCCCGGACCGGGTGCTTGCTCATGATCGACACACGGTTGAAGGCGCCGATCGTGGTGGCGACCCAGACGACTGCCGACATCTGGTCATCGGACAAGTGCTCTCGTGCTGAAGCGTACTCACGCTCGACCGCCGCCTCATCGGGCAAAAGGGCGGTGACCTCGGCGAGGGCGAGCGCGGCCCGATCTCGCGGGGAGTACGGGCCGCCGCGGCGCCAGCCGGGCAGGACCGCGATCTCCTGCTCGGTGGCGCCCGCCCGCAGCGCGGCGCGGTAGTGGACGTCCAAGCAGTGCGAACAGCCGTTGAGCTGGGAAACCCGGAGATTGACCAGCTCGACGAGCCTACGGTCGAGCCCGGCCGCCTCGGCGGCGGCCCTGACCTCTTTCGCCGTGGCGAGCAGGGCGCGGTAGGCGCGAGGCGTCTGTTTGTCGACCCACACCCGATTCTCGGGGTTCATGACGACGGATGATAGTCGCGATTGGTTGACGTGTCACCCTTGGTCGACGGTGGCACCACCCACCTGTTCGTCCGAGCCGGGCGGCCGAGGCTGCCGCCCGGCTCGAACGACGCGGCGGGTGGGACTACTCCCGGCCCGCGGACGTGAAAGTCATGTCCGCGTACCGGTTTCCGGCCACCTGCGCCGCGATCGGCTCGAGCGTCGCGAGCTCGTCGGCGGACAGCGTCAGCGTCGCGGCGGCCACGTTCTCTGCCAGCCGCGTGCGGCTGCGGGTGCCGGGGATCGGGATCACCGGCAGGCCGTGCGCGACCGCCCTGCTGTGCACCCAGGCCAGCGCGACCTGCGCGGGCGTCACGCCGCGAGCCTCGGCGATGGCGCGCACCGGGGCGAGCAGTTCGGCGTTGCGTGGCGCGTTGTCGCCGGTGAAGCGCGGCATCGCCCTGCGGAAGTCGTTCGCGTCGGCCAATTCGCCCGCCGCCGCGAAGGATCCGGTCAGGAAGCCGCGGCCGAGCGGCGAATACGGCACGAAGGCGACGCCGAGTTCGGCGGCGGCCGGCACCGCGGTGTTCTCCACGTCCCTGGAGAACAGCGACCACTCCGACTGCACCGCGACGATCGGATGCACGGCATGCGCCGCGCGCAGCTCCGCGCCGGTCACCTCGGAGAGCCCGAGCGCACGCACCTTGCCCGCCGCGACGAGTTCGGCCATGACGCCGACGGTGTCCTCGATCGGCACCCGCACATCGCGACGGTGCATGTAGTACAGGTCGATGACGTCGATGCCCAGCCTGCGCAGGCTGGCGTCCACCGAGGCGCGGATGTACTCGGGGGAGTTGTCGAGGCCGCGATAGGTGGGGTCGTCCGCCTTGCGGACGATGCCGAATTTGGTGGCCAGCACCACGCGATCGCGGTTGGCCCGCACGAAATCGGCGAGGAACTCCTCGTTGTGGCCCGAGCCGTAGACATCGGCCGTGTCGAACAGGGTGACGCCGAGTTCCAGCGCCCGATCCAACGTCGCTCGCGACTCGGTGAGATCGGACGGACCGTAGAACTCGCTCATGCCCATGCAGCCCAGGCCCTGCGTCCCGACTTGGATGCCGTCGGCGCCCAGCGCGGCGGTGGGGAGCGTGTCGGTCGTGGTCATGCCTTGATCCCTTCGCTGTCGTGCGTGGTGAGCGCGGCCGGCCGGATCGCGGCGGATCTGCCTTCGTAGATGGCGATCTTGTAATCCAGCACGGCCACGGTGTTCTGCAGTTCGGCGATCTTGGCGAGCGCCTCGGCGCGGGTATCGCGGAACATCGCGAGCCGCTCCGGGAAGGTGGAGTCACCGGCGCGCACCAGCTCCGCGTAGCGGAGCATGTCGGCGACCGACATGCCGGTGGTGCGGAGCCGCCCGATCAGCTCGAGCCATTCCAGATCCCGGTCGCTGAACCGGCGCTTACCGGTGTGGTCGCGGCCGATGTAATCCATCAACCCGATCCGCTCGTACCAGCGCAGCGTGTCGCGGCTCAGGCCCGATCGCTCGGCGGCCTCGCCGATCGAGTACTTCGGCCGTTCCCGTTCGTTGTCACCCTCGTGACGTGCCGTCATGGCCACCGGTCTCGCCCCTCTCGTCGAACACGGACGACGCTAGTCACCTGGAGTGCACTCCAAGCAAGACCGATTCTGCCAACCGCGCGAGTGGTCGGCATCGGAGCCGCCGCCGACCGCACGTGGCGACAGGCTTACGAAGGGCTCAGTTGTACTTCGGCAACTCCTGGACGGCCCACTTGTTGCCGTCGGGGTCGCTGAAGAAGGTGAACAGGCCCCAGCCCATGTCCTGGACCGGCGTGGCGTCCACACCCGCCTCGACCAACTGCTGGTAGGCCTTCTCGGCGCTGGAGACCACCATCTGCATGCCCTCGACGCTGCCGGGCGCCGCCTCGGTGATGCCACGCCCGATACAGATCGAACAGCCCGATCCCGGCGGCGTCAGCTGCACGAAGCGAATGTCCTCGCTGGGCGAATGGTCGTGATCGGCGTGGAAACCGATGCTGGTGTAGAAGTCCTTGGCCCGATCGATGTCGGTGACCGGGATGGCGACGAGTTCGATTTTCCAATCCATCGCGTCAGCATCCCACCGCTCACCGACACGGGGACCGATATCGCGGGTCACGGGTCGCCGGGCGCAAACGCGCCTACCCTGGTGGCATGCCTGGAAAGGAAATCGACCGGATCCGGGCCCGCTCGGCCTGGGCCACGGTCAAAGAGAGTCCTGTGATCACCGCGATCGCGGTGGCGCCGTTCGTCGTCGTGCTCGGTGTTGTCTGGTGGCTGACAAACGGATTCGTCGCGTTCCTGCTACTGATCCTGCTCGGCGTCGGCCTCGTCGTCGGCGGCAAACTGCTGCGGTGAGCGCGAGCTCGCCTCAGCGGGGAATGTGGAAGCGCACGAGTTCGCCGGTGCCCGGGTCGATATCGGACCAGGGGCGATCGAATTCGAGCACCGCCATGGCCGAGGTGGGGAACTTCCTGCTCAGCTCGACGGCCTGGTTGGACGTGCGATTGGCTGCCAGTTCCCATGCGGTCCACGGCATCCCGGGCGCGTGACCGATCAGCAGCAGGGTCTCGACGTCGTCGTCGCTGAGCTGGATCAGTTCGATCAGGGTCCGCGGCGAGGCCTCGTAGATGCCGCGCTCGTAGACGACCGGCGCGGTGATGCCCGTCGCGGCCAGGGTTTCGCGGGTCCGCACCGCCGTCGAACAGCGCACCGCGTCGATCGGTGGCTGGGTTTCGCGCAGCCATTCGCCCGCCAGCCCGGCCTCCCGCTGCCCGCGCGGTGCGAGCGGGCGCTCGTGATCGCCGACGCCGTCCGGATAGCTGGACTTGCCGTGCCGCATCAGGATCAGGGTCCGCACCATGGCAATACCGTAAGCCTCCGCCCGTTACCTCGGTGTGATAGGCACGTAGGTGGTCCGAAGAGAGGCGTACGCCACTCTCGAGGCACACTGAAAGCGGCGTCACATCTCGCTATCCGCCCTGTGACACCGCGGACCACCTCAACCCGTTGGTGGCACCAGCCCACGTACATCTTCGAGGATCTGCACAATATGGCCTACGTAATCACGCAGCGTTGTTGCAACGACGCCAGCTGCGTCTCCGAGTGCCCGGTCGACTGCATTCGTCCCACGCCGGACCAGCCGGAGTTCGCGACGACCGAAATGCTCTACATCGACCCGGACACCTGCATCGACTGCGGCGCCTGTGTGGACGCGTGCCCGGTCGAGGCCATCTACCCCGAGGACGACCTGACGGCCTCGCTCGCACGGTTCCGCGACATCAATGCCGACTATTTCGAACGGCACCCGCTCGAATCCAACTTCGACCCGATCGTGGCGCCGCAGCGTCCGCCGAAGGAACTCGGCAGATTGCGCGTGGCGATCGTCGGCGCCGGGCCCGCGGCCTGCTACGCCGCCGACGAGCTCATGCGCCGCTGCGACGTCGAGGTCGAGATGTTCGACCGGCTGCCGACGCCGTGGGGTCTGGTGCGCGCCGGCGTCGCCCCCGACCATCCCGTCACCAAGACGGTCTCGGGCATGTTCGAGTCCGCGTTCCGCCGCGAGGCGCTGCAGTACTACCTGAACGTCGAGGTGGGCACGCACATCTCGCACGAAGAGCTGCTCCAGCACCACCACGCGGTGATCTACGCGGTCGGCGCGGCCAGCGACCGTCACATGAACATCCCCGGCGAGGATCTGCCGGGCAGCCACTCGGCCACCGAGTTCGTCGCCTGGTACAACGGCCACCCCGATTACGCCGACCGGCACTTCGACCTGTCCGGTGAGCGCGCGGTGATCGTCGGCAACGGCAACGTCGCGCTGGACGTGGCGCGGGTGCTCACCGTCGACCCGGACGAACTCGCCAAGACCGATATCGCCGACCACGCGCTGGATGCCTTGCGCCGCAGCAACATCCGCGAGGTCGTCGTGCTCGGCAGGCGCGGCCCGCTGCAAGCGGCCTACACCTCGCCGGAGTTCCTCGCGCTCACCCACCTGAAGGGCGTGGACGTGGTCGTCGACCAGGCCGAGCTCGAGCTCGACCCGGCCAGCCGCGCGCTGCTGGACGATCCGGACGTGGAGCCCTCGCTGCAGCTGAAGTACACCCTCGCCGAGGAATACGCCGCGGGCCGCCGCGACCCGGCCAACAAGCGGATCGTCTTCCGCTACCTGGCCTCGCCGACCGCGCTCACCGGCGACGAGCGTGTCGAGGGCATCGAATTCGTGGCCAACGAACTGGTCGAGGAGGGCGGCCAGCTGGTGGCGCGCGCGACCGACCGGACCGACCGGCTGGACGCGTCGCTGGTGCTGCGCTCCATCGGTTACCGCGGCCAGCCGGTCGCGGGCCTACCGTTCGACGAGCGCCGCGCCGTGGTGCCCAACGAGCACGGCCGGGTGCTCGGCGAGGACGGCGTCCCGCTGCCCGGCGTGTACGTCAGCGGCTGGATCAAGCGCGGACCGCGCGGGGTCATCGGCACGAACCGCATCGACTCCGAGGAGACCGTCGAGCAGCTCGTCAACGATTTCATCGCGGGCAAACTCGCTGTGCCGCAGGGCGATCGGGACGCGCTGAAGGCGCTCGTCGCGCAGCGGCAGGCCGACCTCGTCGATCGCTCGGGCTGGAAGTCCATCGATCAGGCGGAGAAGTCGGCGGGCAAGTCCGCCGGACGTCCGCGGGTCAAGTTCACCACCCGGGAGGATCTGCTCAAGGCCGCCCGCGGCTGAGTCACGGAGCCGGTCGGGGCCCATGCGGTCCCGGCCGGCCGGTCAAGCGGGCAGCGGCATGATGCGGACGACAGTCGTGGTCGTCCCGCCGACCACGAACCACAGCCGCAGCACCGGATGTCCGGTGCGGTCACCGGGTTCGTAGCGGCTGCGCACGCTGATGTGCTGGCGCGCGAGCACCGGGGCGACGTACTCGATCACCGCGCGGTGCGGCCCCGCGACCAGCTTCGGATAGTCCACCAGGAATTGCTCCACCGCCTGCCAGTAACAGGCGTTGTTCACGTGGTTGTACTGGTCGATATCGGTGGCCCGCACCGGAAAAGGCAGATCGGTGTCCGACTCGGGGGGAGTCGGGTCGAGCAGATAGGGCCGCCACCGCAGCCGGTGCTCGCTCGCGGTCTTCGCCAGGTAGGACAGGCCGTCGTCGCTGATCCGGGTCGGCCGGTTGGTCGATTCGTTGATGTTGATCCAGAAGCCCTCTGTCTCGATGAGCCCGCCGTTGTCGCTGGTGATTCGCACTCGCATGTTCGACCACCGGGTCGACATGCTCGAACACCAGCGCAGCAGATGCACCGTGTCCGGCCACACGATCGGCCGGATGACGTCGATGACGGTGCGGCGCACGATCCAGCTCGGATCAGACCGGTGCAGGAACGTGTGATGTAGCTGTTCCCAAGCGATATCCTGCAGGTATCTGGCGACGGCGTCGAACCTCAATCGGTCGTACGGATCCACATCGCCAGCCCGTACCGGCCACGCCGAGGCATAGCCCATGCCCTCCTGGCTCAGCGGGGCGAGTGGCTGATCGAGTGACACTGGTGCTCCTCGCGCTGCACGTTGTGCCGCGTCTTCTTGCGGTGCTGTTGTGAGACGACTTTACGGGGCGTACGTCACACCCTCGCGTCGAGCCGCCTGTACTCATTGGTAGGCGAATACCTGGCAACACCCCGCAACCATGCCTGCCCCAGCCATTGTCCCAGGCGGAGAGCGGCGGCCGCCGTCGATCGCCGAGTACGGTGCCGCCCAGCGCGGGTATCGGTACTATCCGGTGCAGGGCCGAGGGGAGGGGCACGGTTGAAACCGCTGGGGTACCGATGCCGACCTGGCCGCCCTGCCACCCGAACTCCGCCAGCTCATCGAACCCTGCCTGCGCAAGGACCCGCAGTCCCGCCCCACTTCCGCCCAAATTCTCGACTACCTAGGCCCCCTCACATCCCAGCCCTACCCCTGGCCGACCGCCGTCCACGAGGTCATCCGCCAATCCGCCGAGCTCTCCGCCCTGCTCGCCGACCCGGAGGGCACTCGGATCATCGGCGCGGACGAATCGACGTTCCTCGACCCGGCGACCAGTTTCGACGAGCGGTTGCGGAGGTTGGCGGACAGTGAATCAACGCCTCGGGGGCGCCGGAGGCCAATGATCGCCGCGCTGGCCGGTAGCGCGACTCTGGTCGCCGCCGTCGCGGTCGGTGTCGTACTGACGAAAAGCGATGGCGCGGCGGCGGACATGGTGAATCCACTCGCGAAGGTCGATCTCACCAAGCTCCGCTCCACCGACTGGTGCGCGGTGATGAAGGAGCCCCTCGTCCCGTCGCTCGGCGAGTGGACGACGAAACCCGAGTCGGCGGAGTGGGGCTCGTGCACCGGCACGGCCGGTAGACAACGATTCGAGCTGCGCGTGGCGCGCCTGGAGGGCTACCGGGACAACGGTGACCGAGTCTCGGGTGTTCCACTTCTCGAGGATGTGGCCGCGGAGAAGGAAGGTTGTGCGAGGGCCTTGGTTCCCGCGCCCATGGAGCCGCAATTCGGAATCACCGTGCGGGTGCAGGGCGAACAGCCTGGCGACAAGCCCTGCGATGTCGCGGAGAAGGCAGCCGCGGCGGTTGCGGATCGCGCCGAGAACGGGCTACCCCTGCTGCCGGACATCCGAAACTCCCTTGCTCGACTCGATCCGTGCTCCCTGGTGCGACCGAGCGAGATCAAGCTATCGGTCGGCCCAAAGGTGCCCGGCACTCCGGATACTGCCCATTCCTGCACCTGGTTCGGCGTCAATTCGCTGACGTTGACCCTCGAACGCACCGAACCGTTCGTGGACCCCACGAAACCGATAGCGGTCGAGGCGGGCGGCGGCCGGGTCGTCTATGTCGACGAGAACGAGCTGAGCGGTACGGAATGCACCAGGCGGGCCATATACCGGGTGGTGGATGCCGACACCGCCGAGGTGGTTCGGGTCCGGATGATCAATCCGTCCGATGTCCGTCCTGAGGGTAAATGCCTTGCCGCGGTAGACATTGTGGACCATGTCTACGCCAACCTGCCCCCGAAGGTGAGCCGATGACCCGATCTGCGCATCGATCGATCTGGTTTGTCGCGCTAGCGGCGCTCGTCCTGCTGACCGGGTGCTCCTCGACCGTGCCGGGCGCGGGAGTGCCGGGTGAGATCGACGTACGAACCTTGGACACCGGCCGCTTCCCGACCACGACGCCGACCCTCTCCGCCGCTCTTGTCCAGCCCGATTACCTCGGAATCGAGGCGGCGCGAATGGCCGACGCGGTGCTCAGTCCTTTCGAAGTCGACCCGAAATACGCGCTCGGCGCCACCGCGAGTGCGCACACGCGTCCTGATTCGGTGGTCCGGTACTTGTTCGATTCCACCGTTCCGGTATTGCGGAAACACGGGATGGTCCTCGGGTTCTCGACTGCTTCGGCGGATACCCAAGTGCCGCCGGAGAAGGCGTTGCACGATACAGCCGGTCAACGGCGTGAGGGACTGACCGTGACCGTGACCCGGTTCCCGGACGAGGGGTCGGCCACGGCGGCGGCGGTCGAACTCGACGCGGTCGACTCGGTGGCCGATCCGAACAACGTCCCGGTGAGACTCCCGAAGTACCCGCGAGCGGCGGCCCACTGGCGGCCCACCTTTCCGACGCTCGGCAGTACGACGCCCCACGGCCCTTTCGTGATCAGCGTTTACGCGGTGACCCGCAACACGGATCTGAACTTGTTGATCGGGATGACCGAGAAATACCTCGAGGCCGAGATCGCGATGCTGGACACCTTCGAACCGACTCCGATCACGGAATTGCGCAGACTGCGTCAGGATCCTGACGGCATGCTTGCACGCTCACTGCATGATGGTGGCGTGGTCGGGCGGCCGGACGGCAACAGCGAAGTGGTGTACACGACGCGGGGCTACCTCAATTTCGTCCTCGATCAGGTGGGCAGGTCGAGGGCGTTGCGCGATGCCGGAGTGGACCGGGTCGCCGTCGCTCCCATGACTTTCTTGTTCCGGACCCGAGACGTCGACGCGGCGAAGCGGTGGGTGCGAGAATCCGCCGAACTGGGCGATCCCGCCGAGCGTCGCGTCGTCGATCCACCGGAGGATGTGCCGGGCGCGTCGTGCGTCGAGGACCTATTCACCATTGCCCCGCAACGATTCCGGTGTTTTGTCGCCTACGGACGCTACGGTGCGCTGCTTCTCGGCACTCGACTGTGGGAAACCAAGCAACGGGCCGCCGCGCAGTTCGCCTTGCTGGCGAATTCCGGCGGCCGATAAACCGATGAACTCAATAACCCTGGTATGCGCCACCCGCGCGCAGTGATACCAGGCCTGGCACGTTGTGCACGGATCCGTAGCGGTCGACCGCATATCGGACTCCTGCCACGATATTGTCGACCGGGTTCCAGATATCGTCGTGACCAGGAGCTTTGTAGGAGTTGAAAGTCGGGTCGATTGTTTGCATCACGCCCTTGGACGGAATTCCCGCCGCCGCATTCGAATCCCAGCCGTTGAATGCGTGTGGATTGTCGCCCGACTCCCGTCGAATGATTTCCGAGATATCGGCGACCAGATTGGGATCGCTGGTGTCGTAGCCCATTTCACGCAGAATCTTCAGCGCTTCCTGGATCCACTGGGCTTTGTCGCCGGTCGGCATGGGCCCGACCGGGCCGCCTGAACTCGTGCTGCCCGACGGTGTGCCGTTCCCGCCGGAACCCGACGACATCACATACTGCGGCTTGCTCGGGCGTTGCGTGGTGGGCGGGGTGGTGGCGGCCGGGGTGGTCGGTGCAGGCGCGGGGACGAGTTCGGTGTCGGCGAGGCCGTCGAGGGCCGATCGGAGCTTGGTGACGGCGGTGTCGACCTTGCGTTGCGCCTCGGTGGCCACGGACTCGGCGGTCTGCAGGGCCGTGGTGATCTGGGTTTCCCAGGTCGCGGCGTCGGCGCGGATGCGAAGGCGCAGATCGTCGGCGGCTTGGCCGGTGAGGTCGCGGAGCAGTTCGTCGGTGCGCGCGGTGGCGTCGACGGTGCCGTTGTCGTTCACCGTGAAGCCCGCGATGAGGCCCATGCCCTCGGCGGGGACGGGACCGGCGCTGGCGGCCTGATCGCGCAGGCGCAGGACGTTGGATTTGGCTTCGGTCAGGTTGCCGACCTCGGCTTCGAAGGCGGTGGCGAGCTCGAGCAGCGCCGCGCTCACCGCACCCGAGCGGATCTTCTCGGTGTCCATCCGCTCGTTGGCGGCGTCGGCGGCGGCGCCGGACCACACCTTGTCGGTGCCGAGCCGGGCGGTGTCGTCGGAGCCCTTGCGCACCGCCGCGTCGAGCTTTTCGGAGAGTGTGCGCGCGTTCGCGCCCGCGGTACCGACCTGGGCGGGCTCCCAGGCGGCGACGTTCCCGATCGTGAGTGTCATGGCAGCGCGATCGTGCGGAGGCGGGTCGCGAAATCCTCCTCGGCGACCTCGTAGGCGCCCGCCGCGGTGCGGGTGCTCTGCGCGACCTTGTCGAGGCGGTCGGCGATGCGGTGCAGGCACTGATTGGTCAGGTCGGTGGCGCGGCCCGCCGAGTTGCCGAAGCTCGTGCCCTGCAGCGCCGAGACGGCGGGATTGAACCCGTTGCCGATGTTGAGCCCGCGAATCAGGCCTGCCTCGCCGCCGAGGTTGTTCGCGAACGTTTGCAGCGCTTGCGGATTCACCTGTAGCTGCGGCGCGGACTGCGGTCCGTCGACCATGGAAAACCCCCTTCTCCCCGACCTGAAAGTCGCGGCCAGCATAGCAAAATCGTTATGTTGGTCACGGTGTCATCGATGACGACCGATGTCGTCGAACGGACAGAGAGGTCGGCACATGCGCGCAGCCCAGGTCAGCAAGCTGGAGGGACCGGAAGCGGTCGAGATCGTCGAGATTCCGGAGCCCGCGTCGTATCCGGGCGGCGTGGTCATCGACGTGCACGCGGCGGGCGTCGCCTTCCCCGACGTGCTGATGACCCGCGGGCTGTACCAGATGAAACCGGAGCTGCCGTTCGTGGTGGGCGGCGAGGTCGCGGGCGTGGTGCGCGAGGCGCCCGCCGACGCGCACGTGCGGCCCGGTGACCGGGTGGTCGCGCTGACGCTGCTCGGCAACGCCATGGCCGAGGTCGCGGTGGCCCCCGCGCAGATGGTGTTCAAGCTGCCGGACAACATTTCGCTGGAGGCGGGCGCCGGCATCCTGTTCAACGACCTGACGGTGCACTTCTGCCTGCGCAACCGCGGCAGGCTGGCCAAGGGCGAGACGGTGCTCGTGCACGGCGCCGCGGGCGGCATCGGCACCTCGACGCTGCGCATGGCGGCGGCGCTGGGCGCGGGCCGGGTGATCGCCGTGGTGAGCACGCCGGAGAAGGCCGAGGTGGCCAAGGCCAACGGCGCCACCGACGTGGTGCTCGCCGACGGCTGGCTGGCCGCGGTGAAGGAGCTGACCGGCGGACGCGGCGTCGACATCGTGCTGGACCCGGTGGGCGGCGACCGCTTCACCGACAGCATTCGCTCGCTGGCCTCGGCAGGCAGGCTGCTGGTGGTCGGCTTCACCGCCGGTGAGATCCCGACGGTGAAGGTGAACCGCCTGCTGCTCAAGAACGTCGAGGTGGCGGGCGCGGCGTGGGGCGAGTGGGTCATGACCCACCCGGGCTACCTGGCCGAACAGTGGGCCGAGGTGGAGCCGCTGCTGGCCTCCGGCGAGATCGCGCCGCCGCATCCGGTGCTCTACCCGCTGGACCGGGCCGCCGAGGCCGTCGCCTCGCTGGACAACCGCACCGCAACCGGAAAGGTCGTCGTCACCCTGCGCTGAGCGCGGCGGTCGCTGTCATCCCATGACGCTTTCTCACCGGGTGTTGAACCGGACCTTGTTGCAGCGCCAGCACCTGCTGGCGCGTTCGTCGCTGACCGTGCCGCAGATGTGCGATCACCTGGTCGGCCTGCAGGCGCAGGACGTGCCGCCGCCGTTCATCGGATTGTGGAGCCGCCTGGCGGATTTCGACCCGGAGGTGGTGTCGGCGGGACTGGAGGACCGCTCGCTGGTCCGGATCACGTTGATGCGCGGCACCATTCACCTGGTCACCCCGCCGGACGCGCTGGGCATCGCGCCGCACATCCAGCCGGAGCTGGAGAAGGTCCCGTTCCGCAAGGGCTTCAACTACGGCGCGATGATCGGCCTCGACCCGGACGAGGTGCGGGCCCGCGGTGAGGAGACGCTCGGTGACGAGCCGATGCCCGCCGCGGAACTGCGCGCCCGCGCCGCGGCGCTGTGGCCGGACCGGGATCCCGGCGCGGTGGTGCAGACCTGGCTGTATCAGCTGCCGGTCCTGCAGACGCCGCCGCGCGGGAAGTGGAAGGACAACAGCCGTCCGGTGTGGTCGCGGGTCCAGCCGTGGCTGGGTGCGCCGCTCGATCCGAGCTACCCGCTCGCGGAGTTGCTCGTCCGGTATCTGCGCGCGTTCGGCCCCGCGACGACCATGGACATGCAGGCATGGTCCAAGCTGACCGGGCTGAAGAAGGCCGTCGACGCGCTGGGCGAGCGGCTGCGCACCCACACCGACGAGCGTGGCCGCACCCTCTACGACCTCGCCGACGCCGAATTGGCCGACCCGGAGCTGCCCGCACCGGTCCGGCTGCTCGGCTGGTACGACAACGCCGTTCTCTCGCACCAGGATCGAAGCCGGATCGTCCCGGATGGTGCGACCCCGACGCTGCGCGCTTTCGCGACGGCGGTGTCTCCGGTGCTGCTCGACGGCTTCGTCGCGGGGTTGTACAAGATCTTTCCGCAGTCCGGCGTCGCGCGGCTGCGGGTCAGCCCGAGCCGCGCGTGGTCGGCCGCCGAGCGAGCCGAGGTGGAGGCCGAAGCCCTTGCGCTGCTTGCCTTCCTGGAGGGCGACAAGCGGCCGAGCGTGGAGATTCTTGAGGTAGGCGCAGATCTGCGGCCGTGAAACGGGCGCTTCAGCGTTCGTGGGATTCCCGGTACGCGGGGGCCTTGCTGCTTCCGGTCGGCGTCAGCGTGCGCAGCAGCGGCAGCGTGCGCCGCGGCACCACCGTGGACAGCACGATGACGCTGTGCGAACGATCTACCGAACCGGTCCGGTCGATGCTGAGCAGTACCGATTGCAGCCCGGCGTGCGAGTCGGCGCCGATACGGCACAGCACGTCGCCCGAACCGGTCGTCGCGTACGCCTCCAGCACGCCGGGGATGGCCGCCAGCTCGGCGGCCACCGTGTCCAGCGCGCCTTGCGCGATCTCCAGTGTGACGAAGGCCTGGACGTCGAAACCCGCTGCGGTGACGTCGATCTGCGGATCGTAGGAGGCGATCACACCGGCTTCCTCCATGCGCCCGATGCGCGACTGCACGGTGGCTCGCGCCACCCGGGTGCGCCGGGAGAGCTCGAGGATTCCCGCCTTCTGGTGCTCGTGCATCGCGGTCAGGATGGCGAGGTCGAGTTCGTCCAGCTTCGCCGGGGTGCGTGACATGGCGACCTCCTGTGGGGGCGCGAACGTGGCAGCATGACCGTTCGATTCGTACTATTCAAATTGTCCAGCATTCCGCGGGATGCGCTAGCCGAATCCGCCACTGTGTCTACCGAAAATCAGGGCAGTTGCCTACCGGTCGGCGGCGGATATTTGCTTGATTCATGACCATCGAGCACCTGCCGACCGACGGCGAGCTGCGCGGGCTCGTCGGACTGGTCGACCACGACGACAGCATCGACCCCTTTCCTGTGATCGGCTGGGACGCCCTGGTCTGGGTAGTCGGCAACGCGACGCAGACCGCGCACTTCCTGCAATCCGCGTTCGGGATGCGGCTGGAGGCGTACTGCGGCCCGGAGACCGGCAACCGCGACCACAAGGCGTATGTGCTGCGCAGTGGCGCCGCCCGCTTCGTCGTCACCGGCGCGGTGCATCCGGACAGCCCGTTGATCGGCCACCACGATCGGCACGGCGACGGCGTGGTCGACATCGCGCTCGAGGTGCCCGACGTGGACCGCTGCATCGAGTGGGCGCGCACCCACGGCGCCACCGTCCTGGTCGAGCCGCACGACGAGACCGACGACTGCGGCACGATCCGCACCGCGGCGCTGGCCGCCTACGGCGAGACCAGGCACACCCTCATCGACCGTTCCAACTATTACGGTCCGTATCGGCCGGGTTATGTGGCTCGCCGCTCCGGCTACCAGCCGCGCCCGGGCGCGCCGACCCGGCTGTTCCAGGCCATCGACCACGTGGTCGGCAACGTGGAGCTCGGCATGATGGACCACTGGGTCGAGTTCTACCGCCGCGTCATGGGTTTCACGAACATGGCCGAATTCGTCGGCGACGACATCGCCACCGAGTACTCGGCGTTGATGAGCAAGGTGGTGGCCAACGGCAACCACCGGGTGAAGTTCCCGCTGAACGAGCCGGCCGTCGGCAAGAAGCGCTCCCAGATCGACGAGTACCTGGACTTCTATCGCGGGCCGGGCGTCCAGCACATCGCGCTGGCCACCAGCGACATCCTCACCTGCGTCGACAACCTGCGCCGTGAGGGCGTGGAATTCCTGGAAACCCCCGACACCTACTACGAGGACCCGGAGTTGCGCGCGCGCATCGGCCGGGTGCGGGTGCCGGTGGCCGAGCTGCAGCGCCGGGGCATCCTCGTCGACCGCGACGAGGACGGCTACTTGCTCCAGATCTTCACCAGGCCGCTGACCGACCGCCCCACCGTCTTCTTCGAAATCATCGAACGGCACGGCTCCCTCGGCTTCGGCAAGGGCAACTTCAAGGCGCTGTTCCAGGCGATCGAGCGCGAACAGGCGGCGCGGGGGAATCTCTAGGTCTAGCGACACGAACGGCGCGGTCGAGACCGGCGAACGGCCGGTGAATTCGTTCGAACTTCGTGGCCGCGTCGGCACTGTTGGTGCCGGACGCGGCCACGCTGTGTTCACGCCGAGCTCTGGTGGGCTGTGCTCACGAGGAGCTCAGTCGCACCGAGGGCCCCTGCGAGCCGAGAGGATCAGGGCTCGGCAGGGAACAGAAGCGCCCACCTGCCGTCCGGAAGCTGCTTGCAGAAGAAGCGATCACCGTGGGAATCGGTGTATCCCTTCTGCCGTCCCTCCCGCACGCAGGTGCTCGCGTCGTCGTAGATGCCACGAATTCCACCGACCGCCGCCGCCGTTCCGGTCGACCCGGCGACGACAGCGCCCGTCGTCAGCAGTGCGAGCGCCGAGTACGCAATGAACTTCATGTGAGAACCCCCCGTTGATGTGTGTTCGCACCGGGTCTCGCGGCTGCGTGACCCGGCTTGTCTCTCCGACCCTCCCGGGCGGATTTCATTCGGCAGAAGACGCCTTTCGGCTGTGGCAGTGGACGGCCACGCGACCGGCCTGTCTTCGTCGGATGCCCCCCGGCATGATCAGTAGTGCCGAAAAGCGTTCTGATTCGACGCATTTCGACGACCGCGAGCATACCCGGGTACGGCGGTCGGCGGCAACGATGCGCCGCCGGTCCCTCGGGGCCATGCCTTCGCGACGGCCCCTCGGTAGAGTCGTCAGCATGGTGTGTTCACGAAGCGTGGTCCGGCTGGATCGCCATCGCGCGGGCACCCGGGCGCCGGTGGTTTTCCGGGTTTCGCTGTCGAAAGAGGTGTCGTGATCCCTTCCTGGAAGGTTCGCGTTTCGGCGGTGGCGATCGCTTCGATGCTTCTGTCCGCGTGCGGGGCCGGTGACGGAGGGGATTCGGACAACGCGCCGCTGCGCCCGCCGCCCAAGGTCGCGGCCCTCGGCCCGTTCGTCGGCGAGTGCGGTCACGTCACCGACGACGAGGTGCGTGACCTCGGGGGGCTCGGCCGGATCTCGCAAGTGTTCCGTAACTCGGTCGGCTGCAATTGGCAGTCCGCCGGGGCCAGTTCGCCGAGCGTGACGTTCGCGTCGTACCGCGGCAGTCCCATCGACCGCGAGCGGGCGTGGGTTTCGCTGCAGGGGCGTGGACCGGAGGTGATCGAAGTGGGCGGCAGGCGTGGCTTCCAGGCGTTGGATCCGAGCGGGCGCGTGTGTGACCTCGCCGTGCAACTGGACGACGATTTCTTCGAGTGGTCGACATTCGTCGGAAGTTTCTCCGAGGTGAGCGGCAACCCCTGCGACCGGATGCGGCAACTGGCCGGCCTGACCCTGCAGAGGTTGGGATGATGGCCGGGTGGCGCCGCCGCGTCGCGGGCGTGACCGCGGCGCTGGCCATGACGGTCGTCGCCGCGGCGGGCTGCGGGCAGACGATCCCCGGCGTGCCCGAGCCGGTCGGCGCGAGCGAGCCCGCGAACACCAATTTCGACAAACTGCTGCGCGAGTGCGAGGTCGTCGACGCCGCCAAGATCGGTGAGATCGTCGGCAAGGCTCAGATCGTCGAAGGCTCCTTCCTCGGCGCAGTGTGCATGTGGGACATTCACGACGCACCGGGCGGAATGGCCATGGTGACGCTCAACTGGTACGAGCTCGGCACGCTGAACAACGAGAAGATCACCAACGACAAGCTGGGGTATCTCTCGGAGAGCGTGATGGTGCAGAGCAGTCGCGCGTTGCAGACGAGGCGGCCCAACGACCCGCACTCGTGCGGTGTCAGCGCGAGCGCGGCCGACAGCGGCGTGGTGGGTTGGTGGATCAACTACCGACCCGGTTCCGCACATCCGGATCCGTGCGCGGCGGCCAAGGCTTTGCTGGAGCTGACTTTGAATCTGGCCAGGTAAAACGGTATCCATACCGACCCCACTTTGACCCTGCACGAATCTCACGAGTATCGTGGATCGCTGTGCCCGGAAGCATGCGGGCAAGTTCGTGCGTAGGACGTAGGCCAGCGAGAGCGGCCGACCTTCCCGGCATGCCCGGAATATGGGTTCTTTCCCGCGCGCGACACGCCCGACCTCGGGACGCGAGAAACGTGGTTGGACGTGCGAGTGAATGCTCGATGAACGGCGGTGCGAGCGTCGGAACCGGAGGCCGAAGGCCTGCGTGACCGCGTAGGGGCCGACGTGCACGCCCCGCCAATTGAACACAGACACGAAGTCCAGACAACCGCGTTAGACAACAAGGAAAGCCGGTCTATGCCAACCATCAACCAGCTGGTCCGCAAGGGTCGCCGTGACAAGGTCGCCAAGACCAAGACCGCGGCCCTCAAGGGGAGCCCGCAGCGTCGTGGCGTGTGCACCCGCGTGTACACCACGACCCCGAAGAAGCCGAACTCCGCGCTGCGTAAGGTCGCGCGTGTTCGCCTGACCAGCGCGGTCGAGGTCACGGCTTACATCCCCGGCGAGGGCCACAACCTCCAGGAGCACTCGATGGTGCTCGTCCGTGGCGGTCGTGTGAAGGACCTCCCCGGTGTCCGCTACAAGATCATCCGTGGCTCGCTGGACACCCAGGGTGTGAAGAACCGCAAGCAGGCCCGCAGCCGCTACGGCGCCAAGAAGGAGAAGAGCTGATATGCCGCGCAAGGGCCCCGCTCCCAAGCGTCCGTTGATCAACGACCCGGTCTACGGGTCGCCGCTGGTCACCCAGCTGGTCAACAAGATCCTGCTGGACGGCAAGAAGTCGACCGCAGAGCGCATCGTGTACGGCGCGCTCGAGCAGGCGCGCGACAAGACCGGCACCGACCCGGTCGTCACCCTCAAGCGCGCCCTCGACAACGTCAAGCCGTCGCTCGAGGTGAAGCCCCGCCGCGTCGGTGGCGCCACCTACCAGGTTCCGGTCGAGGTTCGTCCCGGCCGTGCCAACACCCTTGCGCTGCGCTGGCTGGTCAACTTCGCCCGCGCGCGTCGTGAGAAGACCATGGTCGAGCGTCTGGCCAACGAGCTGCTGGACGCCAGCAATGGTCTGGGCGCTTCGGTGAAGCGTCGCGAGGACACCCACAAGATGGCCGAGTCGAACCGGGCGTTCGCGCACTACCGCTGGTGATTGTCGGCCGGCCCGTCGCTCGTGTCGGCGCCGGAAGGCTCACAGTCGCGAGGGTGGCACTTCGGTGCCCCTTCCGGCGTTGACATAGTGAGACCCGACAGGGTCTGGAACCCGAAGATCCCAACTAGCTACGAGCGGGGAAGATTTCCGTGGCACAGGACGTGCTCACCGACCTGAACAAGGTCCGAAACATCGGCATCATGGCCCACATCGATGCCGGTAAGACCACCACTACCGAACGCATCCTCTTCTACACCGGTATCACCTACAAGATCGGTGAGGTCCACGACGGCGCGGCCACCATGGACTGGATGGAGCAGGAGCAGGAGCGTGGTATCACCATCACCTCCGCGGCTACCACGTGCTTCTGGAACGACAACCAGATCAACATCATCGACACCCCCGGGCACGTCGACTTCACCGTCGAGGTGGAGCGTTCGCTGCGCGTGCTCGACGGCGCCGTCGCGGTGTTCGACGGTAAAGAGGGCGTCGAGCCGCAGTCCGAGCAGGTGTGGCGTCAGGCCGACAAGTACGACGTGCCGCGGATCTGCTTCGTCAACAAGATGGACAAGCTCGGTGCGGACTTCTACTTCACCGTGCGCACCATCAAGGAGCGCCTCGGCGCCAAGCCCCTGGTCATCCAGCTGCCGATCGGCGCGGAGGACACCTTCGAGGGCATCGTCGACCTGGTCGAGAACAACGCCAAAGTGTGGCGCGGTGAGACCAAGCTCGGCGAGCAGTACGAGGTCACCGAGATCCCGGACGACCTGAAGGAGCAGGCCGAGCAGTACCGCCAGGAGCTGCTCGAGACCGTCGCCGAGTCGGACGAGGCGCTGCTGGAGAAGTTCTTCGGCGGCGAGGAGCTCACGATCGAGGAGATCAAGGGCGCCATCCGCAAGATGACGGTGAACTCCGAGCTCTACCCGGTGCTCTGTGGTTCCGCGTTCAAGAACAAGGGCGTGCAGCCCATGCTCGATGCGGTCATCGACTACCTGCCCTCGCCGCTGGACGTGGAGGCCACCACCGGCCACGTGCCCGGCAAGGAAGAGGAGCTGCTGACCCGCAAGCCGAGCGCCGACGAGCCGTTCGCGGCGCTGGCGTTCAAGATCGCGGTGCACCCCTTCTTCGGCAAGCTGACCTACGTCCGCGTGTACTCCGGCAAGGTCGACTCCGGCGCCCAGGTCATCAACTCGACCAAGGGCAAGAAGGAGCGTCTGGGCAAGCTGTTCCAGATGCACTCCAACAAGGAGAACCCGGTCGGTGCGGCCTCCGCCGGCCACATCTACGCGGTCATCGGCCTCAAGGACACCACCACCGGTGACACCCTGTGCGATCCGCAGAACCAGATCGTGCTGGAGTCCATGACCTTCCCGGACCCGGTCATCGAGGTCTCCATCGAGCCGAAGACCAAGTCCGACCAGGAGAAGCTGGGCACCGCGATCCAGCGTCTCTCGGAAGAGGACCCGACCTTCTCGGTCAAGCTGGACCAGGAGACCGGCCAGACCGTCATCGGCGGCATGGGCGAGCTCCACCTCGACATCCTCGTTGACCGCATGAAGCGCGAGTTCAAGGTCGAGGCGAACGTCGGCAAGCCGCAGGTGGCCTACCGCGAGACCATCACCAAGAAGGTCGAGAAGCTCGAGTTCACGCACAAGAAGCAGACCGGTGGTTCCGGCCAGTTCGCGAAGGTGATCATCGGCCTCGAGCCGTTCGTGGGCGAGGACGGTGCGCACTACGAGTTCGAGAACAAGGTCACCGGTGGCCGCGTGCCGAGGGAATACATCCCTTCGGTCGACGCCGGTGCCCAGGACGCCATGCAGTACGGTGTGCTCGCTGGCTACCCGCTGGTCAACCTGAAGGTCACCCTGCTCGACGGTGCCTACCACGACGTCGACTCGTCGGAAATGGCATTCAAGATCGCCGGCGCGCAGGCTCTGAAGGAAGCGGCCCGTAAGGCCGGTCCGGTGATCCTCGAGCCGATGATGGCTGTCGAGGTCACCACGCCCGAGGATTACATGGGCGACGTGATCGGCGACCTGAACTCCCGCCGTGGCCAGATCCAGGCCATGGAGGAACGCAGTGGTGCCCGTGTCGTCAAGGCGCTGGTTCCGCTCTCGGAGATGTTCGGTTACATCGGTGACCTGCGGTCGAAGACCCAGGGCCGGGCGAACTACTCCATGGTGTTCGATTCGTACGCGGAGGTTCCGGCCAACGTGTCGAAGGAGATCATCGCCAAGGCGACCGGCGAGTAATCGAATCGGGGCGTGGTGTGAGCCGCGCCCCGGTCAACCGGGCGTCAGCACGACCCTGTAAGTAAAAACCCGCACTGCTGCAACTGCACGCACCAACAAGTCCAGGAGGACACCACAGTGGCGAAGGCGAAGTTCGAGCGGACGAAGCCGCACGTCAACATCGGCACCATCGGTCACGTCGACCACGGCAAGACCACGCTGACCGCGGCGATCACCAAGGTGCTGGCTGACAAGTTCCCGGATCTGAACGCGGCGTTCGCGTTCGACCAGATCGACAAGGCGCCGGAGGAGAAGGCTCGTGGTATCACGATCAACATCTCCCACGTCGAGTACCAGACGGACAAGCGCCACTACGCGCACGTCGACGCCCCGGGTCACGCCGACTACATCAAGAACATGATCACCGGTGCGGCGCAGATGGACGGCGCCATCCTGGTGGTCGCCGCCACCGACGGCCCGATGCCGCAGACCCGTGAGCACGTGCTGCTCGCCCGTCAGGTCGGCGTGCCCTACATCCTGGTCGCGCTGAACAAGTCGGACATGGTCGACGACGAGGAGATCCTCGAGCTCGTCGAGATGGAGGTCCGCGAGCTGCTGGCCGCCCAGGAGTTCGACGAGGACGCGCCGGTCGTGCGTGTCTCCGGCCTGAAGGCGCTCGAGGGTGACCCGAAGTGGGTCAAGGCCGTCGAGGATCTTATGGACGCGGTCGACGAGTCGATCCCGGAGCCGGTCCGTGAGACCGACAAGCCGTTCCTGATGCCGGTCGAGGACGTGTTCACCATCACCGGTCGTGGCACCGTCGTCACCGGTCGCGTCGAGCGTGGCGTGATCAACGTGAACGAGGAAGTCGAGATCGTCGGCATCCGTCCGGAGAAGACCAAGACCACGGTCACCGGTATCGAGATGTTCCGCAAGCTGCTCGACCAGGGCCAGGCGGGCGACAACGTCGGTCTGCTGGTTCGTGGTATCAAGCGCGAGGATGTCGAGCGCGGCCAGGTCATCGTGAAGCCGGGCACCACCACCCCGCACACCGATTTCGAGGGCCAGGCGTACATCCTGTCGAAGGACGAGGGTGGCCGCCACACCCCGTTCTTCAACAACTACCGCCCGCAGTTCTACTTCCGTACCACCGACGTGACCGGCGTCGTGACCCTCCCCGAGGGCACCGAGATGGTCATGCCGGGCGACAACACCGAGATGAGCGTCAAGCTCATCCAGCCGGTCGCCATGGAAGAGGGCCTGCGCTTCGCGATCCGCGAGGGTGGCCGCACCGTCGGCGCCGGCCGCGTCACCAAGATCATCAAGTGATTCCCTGAATCACCGATCTCCCAACGGCGCCGCTCCGCAAGGAGCGGCGCCGTTCGGCGTTTCGGGGGTAATTCGATGGACGGTGGGGTGGGTGGGGCGGTAGACAAGGGGCATGGTTACTTCGGGTCCGCGAGCGCGGGGGTAGGTCGGCGGCGTGTCTTGGGCGCCGGGCGGCGCCGCGCGACACGATGCTCGTGCCGTCACCGGAGCGCAACAACTAGGCGAGCGTCGAACTTTCGACGAAACTAGTTGATGGACTGGGGGATTCCCATGACGCGTGGGATACAGACCGATCTCGGCCGGGTACGCAATATCGGCATCATGGCGCACATCGATGCGGGCAAGACGACGACCACCGAGCGAATCCTGTTCTACACCGGCGTGACTCGCAAGATCGGCGAGGTGCACGACGGCAACGCGGCGATGGACCGCATGGTGCAGGAGCGCGAGCACGGCATCACGATCGCCGCGGCGGCGACGACCTGTTTCTGGCGACAGCACCAGATCAACATCATCGACACGCCCGGCCACGTCGACTTCACGGTCGAGGTGGAGCGTTCGCTGCGCGTGCTCGACGGCGCCGTTGCGGTGTTCGATGCCAACGAGGGCGTCGAGCCGCAGTCCGAGCAGGTGTGGCGTCAGGCCGACAAGTACGACGTGCCGCGGATCTGCTTCGTCAACAAGATGGACAAGCTCGGTGCGGATTTCGCATTCACCGTGCGGACCATCGCGGAGCGTCTCGGTGCGCGGCCGCTCGTCGTTCAGCTGCCTATCGGCGCGGAGGACGCCTTCGCGGGCGTCGTCGACCTGGTCGAGTGGCAAGCGATCGTGTGGCAGGACGATACGGATCTCGGTGCGCGCTACACCGTCACCGACATCCCGGCCGAGCTGCGCGAGCGAGCCGAAAGCGCCCGCGAGACAATGCTCGAAGCCCTCGCCGACACCGACGAGGAACTGCTCGAGCGGTATCTCGCCGGTTCACCGACGGCCGCGGAGATCAAGGCCGCCATCCGGCGGTCGACGGTCGGCTCGAAACTCTATCCGGTGCTGTGCGGTTCGGCCTTCAAGAACAAGGGCGTGCAGCCGATGCTGGACGCGATCGTCGACTATCTGCCCTCGCCCCTGGACGGCGGCGGCGTCGACGGTCACCTGCCCGGCGACGAGGCTGCCGTCGTGCACCGCGAGGCAAGCGAAGACGCGCCCTTCGCGGCGCTGGCGTTCAAGGTCGCGGCGCACCCGTACTTCGGCAAGCTCACCTATCTGCGGGTGTACTCGGGACGCGCCGAAACCGGTGCCGTCGTGCTGAATTCGACGAACGGAGGAAAGGAGCGGCTCGGCAAGCTCTTCCAGATGCACTCGAACATCGAGCGCCCGATCGCGGCGGCGTCGGCCGGTCACATCTGCGCGGTGATCGGACTGAAGGACACCGCGACCGGCGACACCCTGTGCGACCCGCACGACCAGATCGTGCTGGAGTCGATGACGTTTCCCGATCCGGTGCTTCAGGTCTCGATCGAGCCGCGAACCAGGGCTGACCAGGACAAGCTGAGCGAGGCGATTCAGCGTTTGGCGGAGGAGGATCCGACGTTCGCGGTGCGGGTCGATGCCGAGACCGGGCAGACCGTCATCGGCGGCATGGGCGAGCTGCACCTGGAGATTCTGCTCGACCGGATGCGGCGCGAGTTCGGGGTCGCGGCGAATATCGGTGCGCCACAAGTCGCCTACCGCGAAACCGTCACCGCCGCGGTGGACCGGCTCGAGTGCACCCACCGCAAACAGGTGGGCGGACGCGGCCAGTTCGCCAAGGTGGTGCTGGCGTTGGAGCCGTTCACGGCCGACGACGGCGCGAGCTACGAATTCGAGAGCCGGGTGAGCGGCGGGCGGGTGCCGAAGGAGTACCTGCCCGCGGTGGACGCCGGTGCGCAGGACGCGCTGCGCAACGGCGTGCTGGCCGGGTACCCGGTGTTCGGCGTGCGCGTGGTGCTGCTCGATGGTGCGGCGCACGTGCAGGATTCGTCCGAGCACGCGTTCCGCGTCGCCGCCGCACAGGCGGTGCGGGAGGCGCTGGTGCGAGCGAGGCCCGCGTTGCTCGAGCCGGTCATGGCGGTCGAGGTCGTCACCCCGGACGAATACCTCGGCGAGGTCATCGGTGATCTGAACGCGCGACGCGGGCGGATCCAGGACGTGGCGCAGCGCGGCGGCGCGCGGGTGGTGCGGGCGCTGGCTCCGTTGACGGAGATGTTCGGCTACATCGGTGATCTGCGGTCGAGGACGCAGGGCCGGGCGAACTACGCCATGGTCCTGGATTCCTACGCCGAGGCGCCCGCTTCGGTCGCGAACGGGGTCATCGCGGGCCGAGGCCGGTAACTGGTGAACGGCGCCGTTCCGAGGAACGGCGCCGTTCACGTGTCGTAAGGGTGTGTCGCAACGATGGATTCGGTTCGCGCGATGCATCGACTATCGACCCGGAGTCGCCGAGGAGAGGATGCGGTTACCGATGAGCAACGACCGATGCACCGAGTGTGGACGTCACGGAATCCCTATCCTCTACGGCCTACCCTCGCCCCATGCCCGCGTCCTGGCGGCCGTGGGGCTGCTCCGGCTCGGCGGTTGCGTCGTCACCGACGACGATCCGAACTGGGTCTGCCGGTCCTGTGCGCACGTGTGGATCGATCCGGAAGGGGCGCTGCGCGAGCTGTATCTGCTTTTCGGACGACCGCGCCGAGATATGCCGCGGTCGTCCTGAACGGAGAGACGACCGCCCGTCGGATACGCCTGGCCCTGCCGACGCGAGCTGGATGTTCGCGCTTCTGTCGGAGCGGACCGATACGGTCGACATGTCGAGCCGTCGCCGCATCGAGCCGTCGCAGCCCAATGGAGGGAAGCATGAGCAAGTCCGCACACATCGATCTCGATATCGTCGAGGGTGCGTTGGAGCACGGAATGCCCTATATCGCTTTGGGTTCCGGCCGTCCGCTGGTGTTCCTGCGCTGGTTCACCCCCGACCATGCCAATCCGACGGGGTGGATGCGCGAGTCCGAGATCAAGACGCTCATGCCGCTGGCGAGGCAGGCGCGGGTGTACGCGGTGAACAGGGCGCCCGGCATGAGCGAAGGCACCACGATGGCCGATATCGCGGCCCAGCACGCCGACGCACTGCGCGCCGAATTCGATACGCCCGTGGACATTCTCGGTATTTCCTCCGGCGGATCGCTGGCATTGCAATTGGCCGCCGACCATCCCGATGTCGTCCGGAAGCTGGTCGTGGGGGCCTCGGGCTTTCGTCTGGAGGAGAAGGCGCGCGTCGCGCAGCTGAACTACGCCGAGGCCGCCGCCGAGGGCCGCAGGGCGTTGCACTACATGATTCCCGCGCCGACCTCCATCACCGCTCACCTCACCAAAGGCGTCATGTGGCTGTTCGATCCGCTCGCGCGCCCGAAGAACCCGTCCGACACCCTCGCCTTCGTCCGCGCCGAGGACGCCTTCGACCTCTCGGCCCGCCTCAGCGAAATCACCGCCCCGACACTCGTCGTCGGCGGCGAACACGACGAGTTCTACTCCACGGCAACCTTCCGGCGCACCGCCGACGGCATCCCCGATTCCCGCCTGATCATCTACCCCGGCGCCTCCCACATGGGCACTGTCAAACACCCCCGCTTCGCCCCCGACCTCCTCGAATTCCTCTCGGCCCCGACCGAATAGCTCCGTCGGGGCCGGCTCGAAGTGGAGCACACCGATCAGGGGAGGAGCTTGAAGCCTGGCGTGTGCCGGGGCGTCACAGCATGGAAGTGACGGTGATCCAGCGATGCGATCTCGACCGTGTCGAGGCGCTCGGCCACGGCGATGACCGAGGCATCGGCTACGCCGAGGGGCAATCCCCGGTACTGCGTCATCAATTCGGCCATCCGATGCAGATCGGCGTCTGTGATGTCGATCTGCGTCAGATCACCTGCCGCGATCGCCACAGCGCATCCTTGGCGCGTGCGCCGAGGTCTGTCCACGGACCGTCGAATGTCCGTAGCACCGAGAACCGCTCGGGGCGGGGGTGGACCAGTCGTAGCACGTGGCGGCGCACCTCGTCGGCCTGGCTGGGATTCAGCTGGTCGATGAGCGCGTGAAGCTCGGAGTAGTCGCGCGCGGCGGTCACGGTTCTATGCTCCGGCAGGTGCCGCGTTCGACCGGCCGTTGTGCTGTCGACTGCGGCGCACGGACGGCCGGAGTGCAAGTGGATCTCACTAACCGAGGTGGGTCATGCCCGCGGCGACGACCTGGGCGACGTTGAGGATTTCGTCGGCGGTGGGGAGGGGGATGCCGTCGAGGGCGTGCAGGCGGTCGGTGCTGGCGATGGCGAACATGGCCGAGACCCAGGCGGCGGCGCAGGCGCGGAGGGTGCCGGGGCGGACCGGAGTCGGCGCGCTGGCCTGGAGGACGCGGACGGTCACGTCGAGGAGTTGGCTACGCAGGTGGCGGAGCTGGCGGCGCACGTCGGGATGGGTGTCGGCCTCGCGCCACATGATCACGCGCAGCACCGAGGAATGGTGGTCGCGCAGATTCAGCGCGGCGTCGAGGTTGACCAGGCTGGCGGCCGGATCGCCGGGGGCGACCACGGCGCCGATGTCAGCGATCGGATGCGCGGGCATGCGCTCGGTCATGAGCGCGGAGAGGATCGAGTCCTTGGTGGGGAAGTAGTAGAAGACCAGACCTTTCGGCACGCCCGCGTCCGCGGCGATGGCCGCCGTCGCAGTGGCGTCGAATCCTTGTGCCGCGAAGAGACTTTCGGCGGCGTCCAGGATGAGTTGCCGGGCGTCGCCGTCGATCTTGGCGCTGCGGCGGCGCCCGGTCTTGGTCGAGCCCGGTCGTCGAGCCGCGCGACGACCGGGTGTCGGCATCTGCATCAGGGGTGCGTCCTCGTTGCCGTCCGGCCGCGGGCGGGATCGCGGTGCGGGATTCGCCCGTCATGCATCAGTGGTGCGGAGCCATTCCTCCGGTGGTCCGGTGCATGCGCGCCGTGACCACGGGCAGCGCCGCGACCGCGACGACCACCGTGACCACGCCGACGATCCATGCGGTCCAGGATGCACCGCTGTACTCGGTGAAGTCCATCGCCCACGGCGAGATGAACAGCAGCGCACCGAACAGGCCCATCGCGTAGTCGGCCATCGCCATGGCGGGCCGGGCCATCTGGGCCAGGCCGGTGAGCGCGATCAGGACGCCGAGGACGATCAGCGTCCACATGGCCCTGTCGTTCGTGTCCACCCACAAGGGGGACAGTGCGGTGAAGATTCCGAGTATGACGGCGAGCAGGTCCTGCGCGCGACTCTCGGTGAACATGGTGTGCCTCCTCGGCTCGAAATATGCCCTGACCTCGGTATAGTCCTGATTGACCGCCCGATCAATAGCTGAACGGACACGATTGCGCGGCAATCATCGACCTGGCGAAAGTGACTGCCGCCACAGCAAAACTTGACCAAGCAGACGCTAGGGTGAGGGTCGTGTCAACGGAGGAAGGGGTTGTCGCATGACCGCGCCGATCGTGATCGTCGGGGCCGGACTCGCCGGGCTGCGCACCGCCGAGGAACTGCGTCGCGCCGGATACACCGGCGGTCTGGTGCTGATCGGCGACGAGTCGCGCCTGCCGTACGATCGCCCGCCGCTGTCCAAGCAATTCGTCCGCGGCGAGACCGACGACACCACGCTGCGCCCCGCGGAATTCTTCGACGAGAAGCAGATCGATCTGCGCCTGTCCACCACGGCGACAGCGGTGGACACCGCCGCCCGCCGCATCACCCTGGCCGACGGCGGCGCCCTCGACTACGACCACCTCGTCATCGCGACGGGTCTGCGTCCGCGCCTGCTGCCCGGCCTACCCGAACTGAAGGGCGTGCACGTGTTGCGCGGGCACGCGGACGCCGCCGCGCTGCGCGCCGAATTGCGCGGCGCCACCAGGGCGCTCGTGGTCGGCGCGGGTTTCATCGGCTGTGAGCTCGCGGCCAGTTTCCGCGCGTGCGGCGTCGAGGTGGTGCTGGTCGAACCGCAGCCGACTCCGCTGGCCTCGGTGCTCGGCGAGCAGGTCGGCGCGCTGGTCGCCCGCATGCACCGCGCCGAGGGCGTCGACCTGCGCTGCCACACTGGGCTGGACACCTTCCTCGGTGACGAGGCGGGCCGGGTGCGCGGCGCCCTGCTGTCCGACGGCGCGGAGGTGCTCGCCGATCTCGTGGTGGTCGGCATCGGCTCGCGCCCGGTCACCGAATGGCTGACCGACTCCGGCATCGCGCTCGCCGAACCCGCCGATGGCGGCGGCGTGCTCGCCGACGAGGTGGGCCGGACCTCCGCCGACCGGGTGTGGGCGGTCGGCGACGTGGCCGCGTGGCGGCACGAGACCGGCGAGCGCAAGCGGGTCGAACACTGGACCAACGCGGGCGAGCAGGCCAAGTTGCTGGCCTGCGCGCTGCTCGGCGCGGAACCGCCGACCGCGGCGCGGGTCCCGTACTTCTGGAGCGACCAGTACGACGTGAAGATCCAGGCACTCGGCACCCCGAGCGCCGCCGACGAGGTCACCGTCGTCGCCGACGACGGCCGCAAATTCCTCGCCTACTACGCCAAGGACGGCGTCCTGACCGGCGTCGTCGGCGCGGGAATGACGGCGCAGGTCATGAAGGCCCGTGCGAAGATCGCCGCGGCGGCGCCGGTCGCCGACCTGCTCGCCGCCACCTGAGACCGTGCGGAGCCGTTCGGGCCGGGAGGTACTCCTGTAATACGGTGGTCGATGTGATCGTCGCGCTCATCGACTCGGGGCTGGGATTGCTGCCAACGGCCGCATGGCTGCGCAAGCTGCGGCCGGACGTGGACCTGCTGCTGCAGCTCGATCCGGACGGCGCTCCGTGGGGCCCCAAACCCGAGCGCTGGACCGTCGATCGGGTGGTCGGCGCGGCCCGCACGTCCATCGAGTCGGGCGCCGAGGTGATCGTGCTGCCCTGCAACACGGCCAGCGTGACCGCGCTCGAACAGGTGCGCGCGGACGTCGGCCCCACCGTGCCGGTGATCGGCACCGTGCCCGCCATCAAGCCCGCGGCCGCGGCCTGCCGCTCGGTCGCGGTGTGGGCCACGGCGGCGACGACCGCGAGCAAGTACCAGGCCGACCTCATCGCGGCGTTCGGGGGCGACGCGAAGGTGGTCGGCGTGGCCTGCCACGGACTCGCCGACGCGATCGACCGCGGCGACCTGGTCGCCGCCCGCGACTCCATCGCCCGCGCCGCCGAGCAGACGCCCGACGACGTTGAAGGCGTGGTGCTCGGCTGTACGCACTATCCGCTGGTCATCGATGCCATCGTGGCGGCGCTGCCGATCGGTGTTCGCCTCTTCGACAGCGCGCAAGCCGTTGCCGCGCAGACCATTCGGCGGATGGACGCGCTCGGCAGGCCGACCACCGGCAACGGCGTGGTGCGGGTGTTGAACAGCGGACGGCCCGGTGCACTGCCCGCCAGCGCCGCGGCTTTCGAGTCGGGACGCATTCTCGGCGCACAGGTCTGATCGTCGCCGGCGTCTCCCCGGCCGCAAGCGCCCGCTCGTTGAACGGGCTGTGGTGATCTTCCGATCGGGTTGCCCGTGCACGAGCCGGAAGCGGCATCCGGCCGGACTGGAGCACGCGCCCGCGACGGCGAGCGCTCCGATGGTGAGGCGAGCGCGGTGGCGAAGCCTCGGCCTCGGCAGATGTCCGGTCGTAGGTCGCTCGTGTTGAATGGGCGTGCGTCGGTCGACGGCGCTGTGCCGAGGGATGGGAGCAGTCGATGATCGCAACGGCGCCGACCGCGGCTGATGTCCGGCAGGCACTCGCGGAGGCGGCCGACCCCGCGGATGCGATCCATCTTCAGCGCTTCTTCAAGACCGGGCCCGGGGAGTACGGCGAGGGCGACGTGTTCATCGGGGTGCGTGTCCCGACGACGCGCACGATCGCCAAACGCTTTGCCGCTCTCGACCTCACCGAGATCGACGACCTGCTCGACAGCGCCGTGCACGAGGAGCGCCTTGCCGGTCTGGTCATCCTGAACGCCCGCTTCGCGAAGGCGGCCAAGCCGCGCACGCTCGACGTGGCGGAGCAAGAGAAGATGGTGCGTCTGTACTTGGACGCCGTGCACCGCGGCCGGGTGAACAACTGGGACCTGGTCGACGCCTCCGCCGAGAACGTCCTCGGCCCGTGGCTACTCGACCGGCCGCGTGATCTGCTCTTCGAGCTGGCCGCCGCGGACTCGCTGTGGGAGCGCCGCGTCGCCCTGCTGACCACCTTCGCGTTCATCAAGGCGGGTGATGCGAGCACAACGTTCCAGCTCTGCGAACAACTCCTGGCCGACCGCCGCGACCTCATCCAGAAGGCGGTCGGCTGGATGCTGCGCGAAGTCGGCAAGCGAATCGACCGCGCCCTGCTGACCGGCTTCCTGGACGAACACGCGGCACGGATGGGCCGCACCGCGCTCAGCTACGCCACCGAACACCTCGACGCCGCCGAGCGCAGCGCCTACCGTTCGGCGCGCTGAGCGCACACTCAGCGCGCAGGCCGAAGACCCGGACGCCGTCACGGTCGGCGCTCGGAGCGCAGATCGGACACCGCACGCACGGTCGGCGCGCTGAGCCCAGGCCGAACACCGCACAGACGATCGGCGTGCTGAGCGCACACCCGGATCAGCGCGCAGGCCGCGGACCCGGACGCCGCCACGGTCGGCGCTCGGAGCGCAGATCGGACACCGCACGCACGATCGGCGCGCTGAGCCCAGGCCGAACACCGCACAGACGATCGGCGTGCTGAGCGCACACCCGGATCAGCGCGCAGGCCGCAGACCCGGACGCCGCCGTGGTCAGCGCTGCGGAGCGCAGATCGAACACCGTATGCGCGATCGGCGCGCTGAGCCCAGGCCGGACCCGGTATGCACGGTCGGCGCTGAGACCGGGCCAAAGGCCGCGCACGGTCAGCGCTCGGAGCGTCGACCAGGCCCGCGTGCTGAGCCCGACTCAGAACTGGATGCGCAACCGATCGGTGACCGGCCGGGCCTGGCAGCCCAGGATGTACCCGTTCTCGATGTCCTCCGGATCGAGGATCTCGGAGTTCTCCATCTCGACCTTGCCCTCCAGCACCGTGCAGGCGCAGGAGCCGCACTCGCCCTCCTGGCAGGAGTAGGGCACGTCGAGTCCCTTGGCGAGCATGATGTCGACCAGCGTCTGCTTGCGCGGCCAGCTCAGCTCGTGCACCTCGCCGTCGAGTTCCACCTCGACGGTCGCCGCGTCGGCGGCCTCCTCGTCGCTGACCTCGACCGGCGCCTGGTCGGCGAACGGGTCGCCGGCAAGGGAATTGAACACCTCGGCGTGCGTGCGCGAACGCGAGACGCCGAGCTGGCCGAGCGCGTCGTGCACCCGGTCCATGAACGGCTTCGGGCCGCACATGAATGCCTCGTAGCCGGTGTAGGGCGCGACCAGAGTGGCCAGCGTGTCGGCGGTCGGCAGGCCGAGCAGCGGTTCCAGCCAGTGGATCACGACGAGCCGCTGCTGGTGCTTGTCCACGAGTTCGCGCAGCTCGCTCGCGAAGATCACGTTCTCCGCGTCGCGGTTGGCGTAGACGAGCACGATCTTGCCGTTGCCACGGGCCAGCGCGGATTTGAGGATGGACATCACCGGTGTGATGCCGCTGCCCGCGCCGAACAGCAGCAGGTTCTCGTCGAGGTTCTTCGGGGTGAAGACGCCGGAGGGCGGCAGCACCTCGAGCTGATCGCCCGCTTTCACGTTGTCGCACACCCAGTTCGAGCCGTAGCCGCCCTCGGTGCGCTTCACGGTGACCTTGGGCTGGTCGTCGGTGTGCGGCGAGCTCGCCAGCGAATAGCAGCGAGCCACCGAGCCGGTGCGGTCGCTGGGGATACGCAGCGTGAGGAACTGGCCCGGCTTGTACTCGAACTTCTCCCGCAGCTCTTCCGGGACGTCGAAGACCAGCGAGCTGGTGTCGGCCGTCTCGGTGATGACGGCGGCAACCCGCAGCACGACCGAGCGCGAGCCGTGGGGAACTTCGACGGTTGTCATGACGTCCTCTCGAATCCGGCATCGTCGGCGACCGTGCGAACAGCGGCCGGCGACAAAACTAGAACGTGTTTCAGTTTCATCGTACGTCGCGGTCCGGCTGGTGGACAAGCTGGGCCTCGAGACCGGCGATCAGCACCTCCATGCCGAAGTCGTAGGCGTACTTGCCGCGCAGGTCTGCGATGTACTTGGTGGCCCGCTCCACCGACTCGGGCAGCGTGACCTCCGACAGCGGAGCCCGGTCGCGCGGGTTCACCCGGCTGCGGCCGAACAGGTAGGTGTGGATCGTCGCGTAGGCGGCGAGCACATTGCGGTCGGAGAACCCGGCCTCGAACAGGATCTCCATGATGGCGGCGATCAGGTCGAGCTGTTTGCCCAGCATCTGCTCGATGAGCACATCGCCGAGCCCGGGGTGCTTGCGCAGTTTCTCATCGATCTGATCGATGAGATCGCGCAGGCGCTGCTGCCACGGCCCGGATTCCGGCGGTGGCTTGCGCACGCCGGCGAGCGCGGCGCTGGCGACGAGGTCGAGCAGCTCGCGTTTGTCGGCCACGTAGTAGTACGGCGCCATGGGGGAGACGCCGAGTTCGCGGGAAAGTCGCCGCATGGACAGCTTTTCCACGCCATCCGCGCGAACCACCCGCAGCGCGGCCTCCACGATCTCGGACTCCGACAGAGTGTTTCCGCCCCCGTTCGCCTGCATTCGTCCGACTCCCATGCCACCTCTACTGCCGCGGGCATGTGCCGCCCGTCACGTTCTGTTCAGCTGTGCTACACCCGAAGTCTAGAGCGCCACGGTAGGGGCGGGTGGCGGCGCGGGCGGTGGTCGCGTACCGCGGCGGTGCGGCGTGGTGATGCGGTGGAGCCCGGCGGCGAGGGAAGGAGGGGTCCCGTCGATTGGAACGTGTTTCACTTTTGCGGGGGTTGTCGCTAAGGTGTGACAGGGACTACACAGGTGGTCGCGTCCCGTCGTCAAACTCGGAGGTTCTCATGCCGCACAAGTTCATCGCGCCGAGCGACACCGACGAAGCCGAGCTCGTCGAGGAGACCCTCATCGAAGAGGTGTCCATCGACGGCATGTGCGGCGTCTACTGACGGGCGAGAACGGCATGCTCGATCTCGATACCCGATGGCAACTGCATCCGAGGGTGGCGCTGCGCCCCGAGCCCTTCGGCGCGTTGCTCTACCACTTCGGCACGCGCAAGCTCTCGTTCCTGAAGAGCAGGCGCATCGTCGAGATCGTGCGATCGCTGCCGGAACACGCGTCGGTGCGCTCGGCGCTGCGCGCGGCCGGTGTCGCCGACGAAGGCGCCGCGCCGTACGTGCGGGCGCTCGCGCAACTGGCCGAAGGTGACATGATCATCGGCGCGCCGGATATCGCATCCGGCGCCGCGGGAGCCAAGCCCGCGCTGGCGCAGGCCGTCCGGCCGGATGCGGGGGTGGTCCCGCGGTCGGGCGGCGCTGCGGTCACTACCGCTGCGTCCACCACCGTCGCCGGCGTATCGGAATCCGGTGCGCCACAGGCCGATCGCGCGGTGCGCCTGGTCGACCGTTTCGAGTCCGGCCTCGCCGCGCCGATCTGTCTCACCTGGGAACTCACCTACGCCTGCAATCTGTCCTGCGTGCACTGTCTTTCGTCGTCGGGCCGCCGCGATCCGCGCGAGCTCAGCACCGAGCAGTGCAAGGCGCTGATCGACGAGTTCGAGCGCATGCAGGTGTTCTACGTGAACATCGGCGGCGGCGAACCCACTGTGCGCCCGGACTTCTGGGAGCTGGTCGATTACGCGACCGCGCACCATGTGGGAGTCAAGTTCTCCACCAACGGCGTTCGCATCACCCCGGACGTCGCCGCGCGGCTGGCCGCGAGCGACTATGTGGACGTACAGGTTTCGCTGGACGGCGCGGACGCGGCGGTCAACGACGCGGTGCGCGGACCCGGCTCCTACGACATGGCGATCCGCGCGCTGGAGAACCTGGCGGCCGCCGGTTTTCGCGACGCGAAGCTCTCGGTGGTGGCGACCAGGCACAACATCGCGCAGCTCGACGAGTTCCGCGCCATCGCCGAAAGGTACGGCGCGACATTGCGACTCACCCGGCTGCGGCCCTCCGGCCGCGGTGCGGACGTGTGGGACGAGCTGCATCCCACCCCTGATCAGCAGCGGGTGCTCTACGACTGGCTGCTGCGCAACGGCGAGGGCGTGCTGACCGGCGACTCGTTCTTCCACCTCTCGGCCTTCGGGCAGGCGCTGCCCGGCCTGAACATGTGCGGCGCGGGTCGCGTGGTCTGCCTGGTCGACCCGGTGGGCGATGTATACGCCTGCCCGTTCGCCATCCACGATCGCTTCCTGGCCGGAAACGTGTTGTCCGACGACGGTTTTCGCAATGTCTGGCAGACATCGCAGCTGTTCTCCGAGCTGCGCGAACCCAGCGGCGGTGGCGCCTGCTCGGGATGCGCGCATTACGATGCCTGCCGGGGCGGTTGCATGGCGGCGAAGTTCTTCACCGGACTGCCCGCCGACGGGCCCGACCCGGAGTGCGTGCAGGGTTACGGCGAGGCCGCGCTGGCCGACGCGGGACGGACCATACCGCGCTCTTCGGTGGACCACTCGCGCCGCGCCGCACCGCGGAGTGGCGCGGCGCGCAAGTCCGGGCCGATCCCGCTGACGTTATCGGCGCGACGGCCATCGCGCGCCTGCGACGAGAGTCCGCTGGCATGACCACCCGCCGGTTGCCAGCCGTGCGCTGCCAGCCGGCGAGCGCAGGTTATCGATGGGGCAGCGATGAATAGCTACTGCGTTGCCGGAACTCGCTATCGAATTGTCCGCAACCCCTCCGCAACACGCCGTGGTTCGAGTCGCACACGGTCACGGGCCTATTCGTGCGGAATTCCGTTCTTTTTTCGGGACCGATGATGCCCGCGCACGAATATCCGCCTAGCATGCCAGGAATGCGCCATGATCGATTGCCCGACGGCTTCGGGGTACGTATCGATCCACGGGTACGCGCATACTCCGGCGGACGCATCCTGATCGGGGGCTCACCCGCCAGGTTGCTACGACTTGCCCCGGAGGCCGCCGAGATGATCGGCGACGGGTACCTCGAGGTCACCGACCCCAAGTCGGCGGTTGTTGCCAGACGGCTGCTCGATTCCGGAGTCGCCAATCCGCGGCCGCAACTGCTGCCCTCGCCCGACGACGTGACCGTCATCGTGCCGCTGCACAACAACGCCGACGGCCTCGCCCGGCTGTTGGCGGCGCTGCGCGGGCACACGGTGATCGTCGTCGACGACGGTTCCGACCAACCGGTGCGGATCCCGGAGTCCCGTGGCACTCGCTGCCGGGTCACCGTGTTGCGCCACGACGAGCGGCAGGGCCCGTCGGCTGCCCGCAATGCCGGCCTGCGGGCGGCG
Source organism: Nocardia sp. bgisy134 (assembly GCF_057708325.1). NCBI lineage: Bacteria > Bacillati > Actinomycetota > Actinomycetes > Mycobacteriales > Nocardiaceae > Nocardia > Nocardia sp. bgisy134. The sequence goes on along the minus strand of NZ_JBYIRW010000003.1, from coordinate 462,455 downwards.
ACAAGTGAATTCGTCGCGTTTCTGGATTCCGACGTGGTGCCGCGCAGCGGCTGGCTCGAGGTCATGCTCGGGCATTTCAGCGATCCGAAGGTCGCGCTCGTTGCGCCCCGCATCGTCGCGCTGGATCCGGAGACCAACGCGCTGGCCCGCTACGAGCACACCCGCTCCTCGCTCGACCTGGGTAGGAGGGAGGCGGCCGTGCAATCGCGCGGCCTGGTCTCGTACGTGCCGAGCGCCGCGCTGCTGGTGCGGCGGCAGGCGCTGCTCGCCGAGGGCGGCTTCGACGAATCCATGCGGGTCGCCGAGGACGTCGACCTGTGCTGGCGGCTGGAGCAGGCGGGCTGGCGGCTGCGCTACGAGCCCGCCGCGCACGTGGCGCACGATCACCGTGTCTCGTTCCCGTCCTGGTTCGGGCGAAAGCTGTTCTACGGCACGGGCGCCGCGCCGCTCGGCGAGCGGCACGGCAAGGGCATGGTCTCGCCGCTGTCGGTGCCGTCCTGGACGGTGGTGGCAGCGGTGCTGTTCGCGACGATGTCGAAGTGGGGACTGCTCGGCGGCATCGTCACCCTCGTCACGGCGCTGGCCCGGCTGCGGCGAGTGTTCACCGCACTGGACAACCCCACGCGCATCGCGTCCATCTACCTCGCCCGCGGTTTCTTCTCCGGGCTGTGGCGGTTGGCGTCGGCGATGTGCAGGCACTACTGGCCGGTGACGCTGCTCGCGATGCTGGCCTCGCGGCGCATCCGGCGGATCGCGGTGACCATGGCGGTGGCCGACGGCCTCGCCGACTGGTTCACCCACCGCGACGCGGGCGGGCTCGACCCGTTCCGCTACCTGGCCTACAAGCGTCTCGACGACATCGCCTACGGCACCGGGCTCTGGCTCGGCGCCTTTCGGGCGCGCAGCGTCGAGGCGCTCAAACCCACGGCGCCAGCGCGGTGAAATCCACCGCGCCACCGCGCTGATCGTTGTTTGCCGGGCCGACGGCCCGCCCGTCGGATGAGCTGGTTCCTATGGTCGACACCCTGATCGTCGGTGGCGGCACCGCGGGGTGCGTGCTCGCGGCGAGGTTGAGCGAAGCGCCCGATCACACCGTACGCCTGCTGGAGGCGGGCACGGTGTGGTCCACCGCGGCCGAAATGCCCGCGGCGCTGCGCGATGCCACGCGGCTGCCGATCGGGCCGGAAGCGCGATGGTTGTGGCGGTATCCCGCGACGCTCGCGGCGAGTTCGGACGACGACCGCGCGGTCGAGGGGAACTTGGTACGCGGCAGGGTGATCGGCGGCTCCAGCACGGTCAACGGCAGCTATTTCGTGCGCGCACCCGCCGCCGACTTCGCGGCCTGGAGCGCGGCGCTCGGCGGCGCGCGCGACTGGTCCTTCGAGTCGGTGCTGCCCGCCTACCGCAGGCTCGAGGACGACCGCGACTACGGCGACCGGCCCGGACACGGCCGAGGCGGCCCGATCCCGGTGCGCCGCACGACCGATCCGACACCGGTGAGCCGCGCGTTCGCCACGGCCGCGCGCGACGCGGGTTTCGCCGAGGTGCCAGATCTCAACACGCTGCCCGATCTCAACGCGCTGCCGGACGCGGGCCCCGCGGAGGGCGTGGGACCGGTGCCGTGCAACGTCGACGGCGGTGCGCGCGTGGGCACGGCGTCGGCCTATCTGCTGCCCGCCCTGGCGCGCCCGAACTTATCCGTGCAAGGCGGAGTCCTGGTGTCGCGCATCCGTTTCCACGGTGATCGCGCGATCGGCGTCGACTACCGGCGCGGCGAGACGAGCGGCACGATCCGGGCCGATCGGATCGTGCTGTGCGCGGGCGCGGTGGAGTCGGCGGCGCTGCTGCTGCGCTCGGGGATCGGGCCGCCGGACGAGCTGGCGGCGCTCGGCATACCGGTGGTGCGTCCCGCGCCCGTGGGCGCCGGGTTCGACGACCACCCCGAGATCGGCCTCGAATATCTGCTCGACGTGCCGACTCCCGCGGCGGTGCCGCTGGAGTACGTGCTGACCCTGGACGACATCGAAATCCGGCCGTACACAGTGCCGTTCGCCTTGGATCGGCACCGGCTCGGCGTCGCGCTGATGCGTCCCGAGTCCGCGGGCTTGCTGCGGCTGCGCGGCGCCGATCCGCTCGCCGCGCCCCGGATCGAGCACCGCTATCTGGCGGGCGCCGCCGATCGAGCGCGGCTGCGGGACGCCGTCGCGCTGGCGGTCGAGGTGCTGCACCGGATACCGGGCGCCTACCCGTGTCACTCGCCGCCCGCGTCCGGTCACGATGCCTGGCTGCGCGCGAATCTTTCCACCTCGCAACATCTCTCGGGCACCTGCCGGATGGGCGCTGCCGAGCATGCGGTGGTCGACACGCGGTGCGCGGTGCACGGGGTGAGCGGATTGTCCGTGGTGGATCTGTCCGTCGTTCCGGTGCCGCTGAGCCGGGGACCGCAGGCCACGACGGTGATGCTCGCCGAACATGCTGCGGGCTGGCTCACATCGTGAAGTGAAAGACGGATGGGTCACAAAATGAGGAGGTTCGTCCCGGATGTGACCTGGCGGACAAACCAGAACATCCGCCCTTCCTTGTGAATACGCGCCGGTACAGTTTGGGGCGGAAAGAAAGGCAAATGGTCAGCAATCTTGCAGGTGGGCGGTCCCCACGGCACGGCGTCGAACCTGGCACGCAACTCGGCGCACTGGAAGCCTATGCCGCACAAGCACATGGATATCTTAGCGCGGGTGGCGAGCAGCTCGCGCAGCTAGCCGGTTTGCTGCGTCCGCTCGTGTTGGAATCCTGGTTGCGCAGCCTGCGTACCGGCGTCGATCCGATGGACGTGCTGAGCGAACGCGGCTTGCGCGGAGCCGATTTGCAACGTTATCGGGATGCTCATCCGATGGCGGGCCTGATGCCGCTGATCGATAAATTGCTCGTCGAAGACGCGGCTCGTACGGGTCTGATAGTCGCGATCGCCGATCAATTCGGGCGAGTACTTTCGGTGCACGGCAAACCCGAACAAGTCGCGGCCGCAGCGGAGATCGGACTGCGCGCGGGCGATGATCTGAGCGAGCGCCGGGTCGGCACCAATGCGGTGGGTTTGGTCGTCCGCACCGGCCGCGCCGCCTGGATCCATGGGCCAGAGCACTTTTTGCACCGCATGCACCAGATCACCGGCGCCGCAGCGCCGGTGCACGACCCGGACGGCAGGCTGGTGGGTGTCCTGGTGATAGCTGGGGGTGTGCGGGTGGCGAAGCCCGAGATCCTCGCGCTGGTGAAGGCGACGGCCACCGCCGCGGAGATGGATCTGGTGCTCAGTGCGATGCGCTCGGGTCGGCACGGCCTGCATGGGCGGGAACGGCCGGAACCCGTGGCGGCCGCCGAGTCGCGCGGTCTCGGCCTCGACGTGCTCGGTCTCGGGCAGCCGCAACTGACCATCGCGGGCGATCGGGTTCCGTTGTCGCAGCGGCACGCCGAGATCCTGCTGCTGCTGGCCGAGCATCCCGAGGGGCTCGGCGCCGACCACCTCGCACTGCTGCTCGACGACACCGATCTGGACAACGGCACGATCCGCGCCGCCATGTCCCGGCTGCGGTCGGTGGTCGGTCCGACCGTGTTCGGTTCGCGCCCATACAAGTTGCGCGTCCATGTCGCAACCGATGTGGAGGCGCTGCGGGCGGCACTCGACTCCGGTGATGTCGATTCCGCATTACGTCTCTATGCCGGTCCGGTGCTGCCGCGTTCCACCGCACCGGGAATTATCGATATTCGAGACGAACTGCGCGTGCGGTTGCGTACCGCGGTGCTCGGTTCGCGTGATGCCGCGGTGTTGCGGCGCTGGACCGCCGGCGCGGAAGGTCGCGACGACGCCGCGGCATGGGCCGTATACCGCGCGGCCGTAGATCGCGATTCTCCGCTGTATGCGCAGATCGAGGCCAAGATTCGGGTACTCGATCGCCGCCTCGGCGCCGATGCAACGCGGATGCAACGTTCCGGCTCATAGTCTGCACATCTGAAAGTGCGGTAGCTCACAAAGCGACACGGATTGTGGTCGCGCGCACAATTCTGCTCGGAGTTAGCTGTCGTCCGCGAGCGAGATGGACAACCGTCCAGGTTTTTTATCGGAACTTGTTCCTTTTTATTTCCCGACCGCCTAATGTTCGCAATGCGCGGTGACATCCGTGTGACGTAGGAAACACCACCGGGGGCGTGGACCGAGTCCCCCGGCAGTGGAGTTGGAGGAACGATCAAGAGTTAGGCACGGCGGCTCCGGCCGCCGATCTCGTCTCACCAATTTGTTGGATCTCGCGCGGGTGACGTCGTCACCGTCGCGCTCTCGCCGAATCGCCTGTAGTGGCGCCGATGCCAGGCGTCGGGTCGGAGGACCCACCCGCCGGGGGTTTCTTCGTGCTGCCCAAAAGCCTTCGGCCAGCTGTTCTTTCGCTTAACGAGGAGGCTCTGGTGCACGGTACGGAGTTGGGTGGGTTCAGCGCGCGGCCGAACGGGAACGCGGCGAGCCATACACCGTCCCTCACATCGTTTCCGCTCGCTCCCGCGCAGCTCGGCCTCTGGTACGCGCAGCTGCTCGAGCCCCAGGTCCCGATCAATGTCGCGCAGTACGTCGACGTGCAGGGCGAGCTGGATGCGGCACTGCTGCAGGAGGTTTCGCGCGCGGCGGCGCTCGACTACGGGTCCACGCTGGTGCGGCTCGGCGAGGAGGGCGGCACGCCGTATCAGTGCGTCGACACCGAACTGTCCATCGACATCCCACTGATCGACTTTCGCTCGCACGCCGACCCGGTGGCCGCCGCCACGGAGTGGATGCGCGCCGATGCCTGCGCCCCGGTGGATCTGGTGCGCGACAGGCTGTTCGCGGGCGCGGTGCTGCGCATCGCCGATCGACGCTACTTCTGGTACCTGCGCGCCCACCACATCGTGCTCGACGGCTACGGCGCGCTGACCAACACCATACGGGTGGCCGAGCGGTACACCGCGCGGGTGCTCGGCGCGGAGCCGGAAGCCATCCGGCCGGGCAGCCTGGAGACGCTCGTCGAGGGCGAGATCGCCTACCGCGAGAGCGGGCGCTACGCGACCGACCGCGCCCACTGGGCCGAGCGGGTGGCCGGGCTCGACGGCGTGACCAGCCTGGACCCGCGCACCGCCCCGCGCGCGGCGAGCAACCTGATCGTCGGACGCGGCCTGCCCGACGAGCTGGTCGATCGAATGAACACCGTTGCCGAGAGCCAGGATTCGACGATCGCGGTGGTGCTTCTCGCGGCCTTCGCCGGATACCTCGGCCGCCTGACCGACCGCGACGACGTGGTGCTGAGTCTGCCGGTCACCGCGCGCACCACCGCCGTGATGCGGCGCTCGGCGGGCATGCTCTCCAACATCGTGCCGCTGCGGATGTCGCTGGGCGCGGCTACCTGGGGTGACCTGTTGCGCGCCACCCGCGTCGAGGTCGCCGGGGCGCTGCGGCACCAGCGGTACCGGCACGAGGACATTCGCCGCGACGCCGACCACGACGGCCGCCCGGCCCGGCGCGCGTTGTTCGGCCCGCTGGCCAACATCATGCTGTTCCGCAGCGACCTGACGCTCGGCACCACGACGGGCCGGTACCACGTGCTGTCCACCGGACCGGTGGAGGACCTGAGCCTGAACGTCTACTACGGCGAACGCGACCGCGTGCACGTCGATTTCGAGGCGAACCCGAACCTCTACGCGGCCGACGACCTGGCCCGCCATCACGCCCGTTTCGTGCAGTACCTGGAGCGGCTGGTCGCCGCGGACCTGGACGCGCCGATGGCCGCGATCGATGTGGCGACCGAGCTGGAGATCGAGGTCAGCACCCGAATATGGAACGCCACCGGCTGCGATGTCGAGGCGCTTGTCGCCACCCGTGCGCCGGGCGCGCACTCCGCCGCGACGCTGGTGGCGATGTTCGAGGCGCAGACGGCCCGAACCCCGGACGCGGTCGCGCTGCGCTGGGACGTTGCGCTGCGCGGGGACGTTGCGCTGCGCGGGGACGTTGCGCTGCGCGGGGCCGACGCACCGGACGCCACGCTGACCTACCGCCAACTGGCCGCCGAGGTGAACCGGCTGGCCAGGTGTCTGATCGAGCGCGGTGTCGGACCGGAGACCCTGGTCGCCCTGCACCTGCGCAGGTCGCCCGAGCTGGTCGTCGCCATGTACGCGGTACTCACGGCGGGCGCGGCCTACGTGCCGCTGGACCCGGACCACCCGGCCGATCGCACCGCGCACATCCTGGCCACCGCCCGGCCCGCCTGTGTCCTCACCGCCGAGGACCTCGCGGTCGACGTGCCGGTGGTGCGGCTGGATCGCCTGGAGCAGCGCGGATATCCGGACGGTCCGGTCTGGGAGCGCGAGCGCACCGCCGCGCTGCGGCAGGACCACCCCGCGTATGTGATCTTCACCTCCGGTTCCACCGGCAAGCCCAAGGGCGTGGTGGTGACCCACGAGGCCATCGTGAACCGATTGGTGTGGATGCAGGAGACCTATCGGCTGACCGCGGCCGACGTGGTGCTGCAAAAGACCCCCGCGACGTTCGACGTGTCGGTGTGGGAGTTCTTCTGGCCCTTGCAGATCGGTGCCACATTGGTGCTCGCGCAGCCCGACGGCCATCGCGACCCGGCCTACCTGCGCGAAGTCATCGCCGAATATGGCGTCACCACCGCGCATTTCGTGCCGTCGATGCTGGAAGCCTTTCTGGCGCATCAGGACATCGCGCGCGATTCCACGCTTCGCTCGGTCTTCGCTTCCGGTGAGGCGCTGCCCGCCGCGCTGGCCCAGCGGATGCGGGTGCTGACCGGCGCCCGGCTGCACAACCTGTACGGTCCCACCGAGGCTGCGGTGGACGTCACCTTTCACGAGGTGACCGATACCGATACCCTCTCGGTGCCGATCGGAGCGCCGGTGTTCAACACTCGGCTCTATGTGCTCGATTCCCGGCTGCGGCCGGTGCCGGTCGGGGCTCCGGGTGAGCTGTATCTGTCGGGGGTACAGCTCGCCCGGGGTTATGTCGCCAGGCCCGGCCTGACGGCCGCGCGTTTCCTCGCCGACCCGTTCGCGGGCCAGGACGGGCCCGCGGCGCCGGGCGACCGGATGTATCGCACCGGTGACCTGGTGCGCTGGACCACCAACGGCGAACTGGAATACCTGGGTCGCACCGATTTCCAGGTGAAGCTGCGCGGCCTGCGCATCGAGCTCGGCGAGATCGAGGCGGTGCTAGGCACGGTCGACTCGGTGGTGCGCGCCGTCGTCGTGGTGCGCGACGCCGCGGGCGCCGGCGAACAGCTGGTGGCGTACGCGGTGGAGTCCGAGCCCGGCACCGTGCGGCCCGAACAGCTGCGGGCCGCGGCGGCGGGATCGCTGCCCGGCTACATGGTGCCCGCGGCCTACGTGGTTCTCGACGCCCTCCCGGTCAACGCGTCGGGCAAATTGGACCGCGCGGCCCTGCCCGCGCCGCCGCGGCGCAGCGCCGAATACCACGCGCCGGTCACCGAAGTCGAGCAGGCGGTCGCCCGCGTGTTCGGCGAGGTGCTCGGCCGCGCGTCGGTCGGCCGCGACGACGACTTCTTCGCACTCGGCGGCAACAGCCTGGTGGCCACGCAGGTGACCGCCCGGCTGGCCGCCGACCTGGGCTGCCCGCTCGGAGTCCGCGAATTGTTCACCGCCACCACGGTGTCCGATCTCGCGGAACTGATCGAGCGGGCGGGCGGAACCGGCGGCGCGTCCGCGCCCCGCAGGCTGCGGGTGGTACCGCGGCCGCCGCTGGTTCCGCTTTCTCCCGCGCAGCAGCGGATCTGGTTCCTGAACCGCTTCGAACGCTCCGCCGACTACAACATGCCGTTCGTGGCGCGGCTGCGCGGCGAGGTGGACGTGACCGCGCTGCGGCGGGCGATCGGCGACGTGGTGGCGCGGCACGAGGTGCTGCGCACCGTGTTCCCCGCCGTGCTCGACGAGCCGGACCACGATGTCCCTGCGCAGCAGATCGTGTTGTCCGCCGACGAGGTCGCGGTGCTCGGCGCAACCGAGCCGATCGGCGCGGCCGAGCTGGACGCGGCGCTGGCCGGATTCGCCGCCACCGGCTTCGACCTGGAGTGCGAGATCCCGTTGCGCGCGCGGCTGTTCGCCGTCGACTCCGACGGCTACGCCCTGGCCCTCGTGCTGCATCACATCGCGGCGGACGGGCTTTCGCTGCGCGTGTTGGCCCGCGACGTGATGACGGCCTATGCCGCTCGCCGGGCGGGCGGGACGCCGGACTGGTCTCCGCTCGCGGTGCAGTACGCCGACTACGGCCTGTGGCAGCGGGAGGCGCTCGGCGCGGCATCCGACCCGGACGCGCCGCTGGCCCGTCAACTGGCCTATTGGACCGAGACGCTGGCAGGCGCACCGGATCTGCTGGAGCTGCCCGCCGATCGGCCGCGCCCCGCGATCGCTACCGGACGCGGCGCGGCGTACCGCTTCGAGGTGCCCACCGCGGTGGTCGCGCGCGTCACCGCGACCGCGCGGGCCACCGGGCTCTCCGAGTTCATGGTCCTGCACGCCGCGCTCGCGCTGCTGCTCGCACGACTGACCGGCGGCGACGACATCGTGGTCGGCACGCCGGTCGCCGGGCGCGGCGAACGCGAACTCGACGACATGATCGGCATGTTCGTCAACACCCTGGTGCTGCGCACCCGGATCGACGCCGCGGCGACCGGCGCGGAACTGCTCGCCGCGGTGCGCGCGACGGACCTCGCCGCCTTCGGGCACGCGCAGGTTCCGTTCGAGCAGGTGGTCGACGCGCTGAACCCGCCGCGCTCGCAGGCCAGGCATCCGCTCTTCCAGGTGTTGCTCTCGGTCGACAACGCCGCCGACATCCGATTCGAACTCCCCGGTATGTCGGTTCGCACCGGTACCCTGGACACCGGGGTGACCAAGTTCGATCTCCAGCTCACGGTCACCGCAGGCTTCGCCGGTGCCGGACTCGGGGAAGGTTCGGCACCGGCGGGGGTCCCGGCCGAATTCACCTACACCACAGATCTCTTCGACGAGGCCACCGTCGCCGACTTCGCGCGCTGGTATCTGCGCGTGCTCGAGGCGCTGACGAGCGACACGGACACGGCGGTCGGCGATCTGCCGCTGCTGGACACCGCCGAACTGGGTTGGGCGGTGGAGCTGGGCCGGGCGATCGAGCCGGGCTCGGCGGGAGAGTCGGCCGCAGCGGGGGAGCCGGTCGCGGCGGGCACCGTGCTCGCGGCGTTCGAAGCGCAGGTCCGCCGCACCCCCGATGCCGTCGCGGTGATCGACGGCGACCACACGCTGACCTACGCGGCATTCGCGGCGGGGGTGCATCGGCTGGCTCGGCGTCTCATCGATGCCGGTGTCGGCCCGGAGACGCTGGTGGTGCTCGGGATGCGGCGCAGCGCCGACTTCGTGCTCGCCGCCTACGCGGCGCTGACAGCAGGCGGCGGATACGTTCCCGTCGATCCGGATCAGCCCGCGTCGCGGCTCGCCCACGTGCTGTCCTCCGCCCGTGCGGTGTGCGTGCTCACCCGGTCCTCCGACGGATGGGCGGTGACGTCGGAGGGCGCGCCGCCGGTCCTCGAGGTGGACGCGCTCGATCTGTCGGGCTACGCGGACGCCGCAGTGCTCGACGAGGAACGCCTGCGCCCGCTGCGCGCCGCCAACACCGCGTACGTGATCTTCACCTCCGGGTCGACCGGCCGCCCGAAAGGCGTTGCGGTGCAGCATGACTCGGTGGCGAACCAGGTGCGCTGGATCGTCGGCGAATACGGCGTCGGCCCCGCCGACGTCGTGCTGTTCAAGACTCCCGCGACCTTCGACGTCTCGGTCTGGGAACTGTTCGCGCCGTTGACGAGCGGCGCGCGCCTGGTGGTCGCCGCGCACGAGGGACACCGCGACAGCGCCTATCTCGCCGCGACCATCGCGGCGCACGGCGTCACGATGACGTCCTTCGTGCCCTCGATGCTCACGGTGTTCGCCGCCGCCGCGCCCGCCGCGTCGATCGCCACCCTGCGCGCCGTCTTCGTCGCGGGCGAGGCGATGACCGGCGAAGCGGCCGCGGAATTCGCCGCCGTGAGCGGCGCCGAACTGCACAATCTCTACGGTCCGACCGAATTCACGGTGCACGCCACGCACGCGCCGGTGACCGCGACCCCGGGTCCGACGCCGATCGGGCGACCGGTGCGCGCCAGCCGCGTGCTGGTGCTGGACAGCCGGCTGCGCCCGGTGCCGGAAACGGTGGTGGGCGAGCTGTACCTGTCCGGGGTGCAGCTCGCGCGCGGCTATCACGGCCGCCCTGAGCTCAGCGCCGAACGATTCGTCGCCGATCCCTACGGTCCTGCGGGCGCGCGCATGTACCGCACCGGCGATCTGGTTCGGCGGAACCGGGACGGACAACTGGAATACCTGGGACGCAGCGACTTCCAGGTGAAACTGCGCGGTCAGCGCATCGAGCTCGGCGAGATCGAGGCGGCGCTGCTCGCCCCCGATGTGCGCGCCGCCGCGGTGCGCGTCTTCGCCCATCCGGCCGGTGAGCTGCTGGTGGCGTACGTGGTGACCGACCTCCCCGAGACCGAGGTGGCCGCGGTGTTGGCAGGCAGGCTGCGCGCCACACTGCCTTCCTACATGGTGCCCTCCGCCTATGTCGCGCTGGCGGCCATGCCGCTGACCAGCTCGGGCAAGCTGGACCGCAAGGCGCTGCCCGATCCGGTGTTGGCGGCCAAGGAATTCCGCGCCCCGGTCACCGAGGCCGAGCGCGCGGTGGCCGAGGTGTTCGCCGAGGTGCTCGGACTCGACCGGGTCGGTCTCGACGACGACTTCTTCGCCGTCGGCGGAAACTCGTTGGTGGCCACCCGAATCGCCGCGCGGCTGGCCGCCCGGCTGCGGGCCGACGTGCCGGTGCGGCTGCTCTTCGAACACCCGACCGTGGTCGCGCTCGCCGCGGAGTTGGCGGGCGCGCCGACCGCGCGCATCCGTCAGCCGCTGGTCGCCACGGAGCGCCCGGCGATCGTGCCGCTCTCCTACGCGCAGCAGCGGATGTGGTTCCTGAACCAGTTCGACGCGACATCCACGGCGAACAATCTGACTGCCGCGGTCCGGCTCACCGGTCCGCTGGACCGGACGGCGCTGGCCGCCGCCGTCACCGACGTCGTCGTCAGGCACGAGGCGCTGCGCACCCGGTACCCCGCCGTCGACGGATCGGCGCGCCAAGAGGTCCTTCCCGCGGACCGCGGCCCGGTCCTGGAGATCGTCGACGAGACCGACGAGGTGCTCGACCGGGTACGCGCGCTCGCCGCAATGCCTTTCGCCGTGACGCAGGCTCCGCCGGTGCGCCTGACGCTGCTGCGCCGCTCCGATGTCGAGCACGTGCTCGTCGTGTCGCTGCACCACATCGCCGCGGACGGCTGGTCCATCGCGCCGTTCACGCGGGACCTGCTGCGCGCCTACTCTTCTCGGCGCGCAGGAAACGCGCCGGACTGGTCGCCCCTTCCGGTGCAGTACGCCGACTACACGCTGTGGCAGCGCCGAATCCTCGGCTCCGAGGACGATCCCGACTCGCTGATGGCCGAGCAGCTGCGGTTCTGGTCCGCCGAATTGGCCGACCTGCCGGACCTGCTCGCCCTGCCCGCCGACCGGCCCCGCCCCGCCGCCGCCTCGGGACGCGGAGCACGGCACGCCTTCCGAATTCCCGCCGCGACCCACCGACGGCTGCGCGAGATCGCCGAGTCAGCCAATACGTCGCTGTTCATGGTGCTGCACGCGGCCGTCGCGGCGATGCTGGCGAAGCTCTCCGGTCAGCGGGACATCGCGATCGGCACCCCGGTCGCGGGCCGCGGCGAGCAGGCGCTCGACGACCTCGTCGGCATGTTCGTCAACACCCTGGTGCTGCGCGCCGACGTGCGACCCGAACGCACCTTCGCCGAGCTGGTCGCGGCCGTGCGCGACGGCGACCTGCGCGCGTTCGCCCACGGCGACGTGCCGTTCGAGCGGCTCGTCGAAGTGCTCGACCCCGAGCGATCGGCGGCAAGGCACCCGCTGTTCCAGGTGATGCTGGACTTCCAGAACACCGCGAGCGCGACCGTCGAGCTGGCCGACCTGCACGTCGGCGAACTCGACATCGACACGCACACCGCGAAATTCGATCTCCAGCTCACGCTCGCCGAGACGGCGGACGGCATCGACGCCGTCTTCGAGTACGCGACCGACCTGTTCGACGCCGACACCGTCGCCTCGTTCGCGGCCCGGCTCGAGCGGGTGCTCGACGAGGTCTGCGCCGATCCCGCCGTGCTCGTCGGCGACATCGATACGCTGTCTGCCGCCGAACGCACCCAGTTGCTCGGCACGTGGAACGCCACCGCACGCGCCCTCGGCCCCGTGGCGACCTTGGTGTCGCTGTTCGAGGCGCAGGCACGGCGGACCCCCGGCGCCATCGCGGTGACCTTCGAGGACGAGTCGGCGGCCCACCCGTCGCCCGACCACCACCCCACATCGAGTCGCTACGCGACGCTCACCTATGGCGAGTTCGCGGGCCGGGTCAACCGGTTGGCGCGGCTGCTGGTGTCCATCGGCGTGCGGCCGGAGCGCACCGTGGCGATCGGCATGCGGCGCTCGCTGGATCTGGTCGTCGCGATGTACGCGGTGATCACGGCGGGCGGCGCGTACGTCCCGGTGGATCCCGACCATCCCGCCGAGCGCATCGAGCACGTGTTGCGCGGTGCGCGGCCGGTGTGTGTGCTCAGCCGCACCGGCGACGGCCTGGATCTCGCGTCGTCCGAGGGCGGTGCGCGGGTGTGGGCGGTGCTGGATGTCGACCAGTTCGACACCTCCGACTACTCCGACGCCCCGCTCACCGACGCGGATCGGCTCGGTGCGCTCGGCCCGGGCAACGCGGCCTACGTCCTGTTCACCTCCGGGTCCACCGGTATGCCCAAGGGTGTCGCGGTGTCGCACGCGGCGATCGTGAACCGGCTGCTGTGGATGCAGTCCGAATACGGGCTCACCGCCGAGGACGTCGTGTTGCAGAAGACGCCCGCGACGTTCGACGTGTCGGTGTGGGAGTTCTTCTGGCCGTTGCAGATCGGCGCCCGTCTGGCGGTGGCGCGCCCGGACGGGCACCGCGATCCGCGCTATCTCGCCGAGCTGATCATCCGGGAACGGGTGTCGGTGGCGCATTTCGTGCCCTCGATGCTGGCGGTGTTTGTCGCGGAACACGCGGTGGCGCAGTGCGATTCGCTGCGCATGGTGTTCGCCTCCGGCGAGGCGCTGGTGCCGGGACCCGCGCAGCGGCTGCGCGCGCTGACCGGAGCGCGGCTGCACAACCTGTACGGCCCGACCGAGGCGGCCGTCGACGTCACCTACCACGAGGTGGTCGACGCGGACACCGACAGCGTGCCGATCGGCGTCCCGGTGGCCAACACCCGGGTGTACGTACTGGATTCGCGGCTGCGGCCGGTGCCGGTCGGCGTGCCGGGCGAGCTGTACCTCGCGGGCGCGCAGCTGGCGCGCGGGTATGCGCGGCGGCCGGATCTCACCGCGGATCGCTTCGTGGCCAATCCGTTCGCCAGCGCCGAGCGCATGTACCGCACCGGCGATCTCGTCCGATGGCTTCCCGCATCGCGAAGCGATTCGATGGGTGGCTGGGCGACGGGTGAGCTGGAGTACCTGGGCCGCACCGATTTCCAGGTGAAGCTGCGCGGTCTGCGCATCGAGCTCGGCGAGATCGAGGCCGCCCTGATCGCGCTGCCGGAGATCGACCAGGCCGTCGTCGTGGTGCGAGACGGTACGCAGCTCGTCGCGTACCTGATCGCCGCGCCGGAGTCGGCCATCGACATAGATTCGGTGAAAGCAGCTCTGTCACAGCGCATACCGGCGTATATGGTGCCCTCGGCGTTCGTCTCGCTGGAGGAGTTCCCGCTCAACGCCTCCGGCAAGCTCGATCGTAAGGCCCTGCCCGCGCCGGTGCTCGAGGCGGCGGCGTTCCGCGCGCCGGTGACACCCGCACAGCAGCTCGTCGCGCGCGTATTCGCCGATGTGCTTGGCGTGCCGCGCGTCGGGCTCGACGACGACTTCTTCGCGCTCGGCGGCAATTCGCTCACCGCCACCAGGGTGGCGGCCCGGCTCGGCGCGGCGCTGGACACCCAGCTGCCGGTGCGGCTGCTCTTCGACGCGCCCAGGGTGCACGCTATGGCGACGCGGGCCGAAGCGTTGCGCGGCCGTGGCGGCAGGCCGGCGCCGACCCACCGCCCGCGGCCCGAGCGATTGCCGCTCTCGCCCGCGCAACAGCGCATCTGGTTCCTGAACCGTTTCCTCGCCGACGCCGATGGGCCGGGCGACGCGGTCGACAACATCCCGGTCGCGCTGCGGCTCGGCGGTGACCTCGACGTCCCGGCGCTGGAGGCCGCGCTCGGCGACGTCATCGCCAGGCACGAGTCGCTGCGCACCGTGTACCCGGCCGGACCCGACGGCGCCGAGCAAGTGGTCCTGCCGCGCCGGGCTCCGGTGCTGCGCCAGGAGCGGGTCGCGGAATCGGCGCTGACCGAACGCCTCGCCGCCTGCGCCGCGGTCACTTTCGATCTCACCGAAGAGACCCCGCTGCGCGCCCACCTGTTCGCGCTCACCGGCGCCGAATCGGTGGAGCACGTGCTCCTGCTCGTGTTGCACCACATCTCGGCCGACGGATTCTCGCTCGGTCCGCTGGCCGCCGACCTCATGACCGCCTACGCCGCCCGTCGCGACGGCGGCGCGCCGGACTGGACTCCGCTGCCCATCCAGTACGCCGACTACACCCTGTGGCAGGCCGAAATCCTCGGCGCCGCCGACGATCCCGAGTCGCGCGCGCACCGTCAGCTGGAGTTCTGGCGTCGCACGCTCGACGGCCTGCCCGAACAGCTGGAGCTGCCCGCCGACCGGCCGCGCCCGGCCGTGTCCACCCATCGCGGCGCGACCCACCGGCTGCGCATCGATTCCGACCTGCACAGCGAGCTGCGCGAACTCGCGCGCAAGCGGGAGACCACGCTGTTCAGCACCGTGCACGCCGCGCTGGCCGTACTGCTCGCGCGGTTGTCGGGGAGTGCGGACATCGCCATCGGCACCCCGGTGGCCGGACGCGGCGAGGCCGAACTCGACGGCTTGGTAGGCATGTTCGTCAACACCTTGGTGCTGCGCAGCCGGATCGACCCGCGGGCGCGGTTCGAGACCGTCCTCGACGACGTGCGTTCCCGCGACCTGGAGGCGCTCGCGCACGCCGACCTGCCCTTCGAGCGGCTGGTCGAGCTGCTCGCGCCGCACCGCGCGCGCAACCGCCACCCGCTCTTCCAGGTCGCACTCACCATGCAGAATTTCACCGTGCCCGTGCTCGAGCTGGCCGGGCTTCGGGTGCGGCCGGTCGAGCTGGACGCGGTCGGCGCCGAATTCGATCTACAGTTCACCGTGGTGGCTGCCGACGATTCGGACGGCCGCGCCGACGGCATCGACATCGAGATCACCTACGCCACAGATCTTTTCGACTGCGAAACGGTGGCGGTGCTGGCCCGCCGGTTCACCCAGGTGCTGGCGGCGGTCGCCGCGGACGCGACGGTCGCGGTCGGCGACATCCAGCTGCTCTCCGCGGAGGAACAGCGCCGCGCGCTGGTCGAATGGGCGAGCACCGGCCCGGACCTGGCCGCCGCCGACGAGACGCTGATAGACCGCTTCCGTTGCGCCGCAGCGCTCGATCCGACCGCCGTCGCGGTGCGCGCGGGCGAAGAGGTCGTGACCTACCGCGAGCTGACGGCCAGGGCCAACCGACTGGCCCGGCGGCTGATCGCCGCGGGCGTCGGGCCGGAAACCCTGGTGGCGGTGGCGCTGCCGCGATCGGTCGAGCTGATCGTCGCGCTGCTCGCCGTGCTCGAGGCGGGCGGTGGCTACCTGCCGATCGACCCCGACTACCCGGCCGATCGCATCGAGTACATGATCGACGACGCCCGGCCGGTCTGCGCCGTCAGCTCCGCCGCGACGGGCCTGCCGCGCGACTGGTTCGGCGGCCCGGTACTCGATGTGGCGGCCGACCTCGCGTCGGTGAGCGCCGAGCCGCTCACCGACGCCGACCGGCGGGCCCCGCTGCATCCGGCGCACACCGCGTACGTCATCTACACCTCCGGTTCCACCGGCAGGCCGAAAGGCGTTGCCGTACCGCACCGCAACGTGCTCAGGCTGCTCGACAACACCCGGCGCCGGTTCGAGTTCGGGCCCTCGGACGTGTGGACCATGTTCCACTCCTACGCCTTCGACTTCTCGGTGTGGGAGCTGTGGGGCGCGCTGCTGTTCGGCGGCGAACTCGTGGTGGTGGACTACTTCACGTCGCGATCGCCGGAGCAGTTCCGCCGTCTGCTCGTCGAGCGGGCGGTGACGGTGCTGAACCAGACGCCGTCGGCGTTCTATCAGCTCATGGCGGCCGACGCCGCGGTCGATCCCGCCGAATTTGCCCTGCGCCACGTGATTTTCGGCGGTGAGGCGCTGGAACCGCAGCGGCTGGCCGGGTGGTTCGCGCGCTATCCCGACGGCCCGCGCCTGGTGAACATGTACGGCATCACCGAGACCACGGTGCATGTGTCGTACCGCCCGATCGAGCCGGGCACGGGGTCGGCGAGCGTGATCGGCGGCGCGATTCCCGGGCTCACGGTGCGGGTGCTCGACGCGCGGCTGCGGCCGGTGCCGGTCGGGGTGCCGGGCGAGATCTATGTCTCCGGCGGTCAGCTGGCTCGCGGCTACCTGGGCCGGGCGGCGCTCACCGCGAGCCGTTTCGTCGCCGATCCCTACGCGGCCGACGGTTCGCGCGCCTACCGCTCCGGCGATCTGGCGCGCTGGACCGCCGACGGCGAGCTGGAGTACCTCGGCCGCGCCGACCAGCAGGTGAACCTGCGCGGGTTCCGCATCGAGCTCGGCGAGATCGAGGCGGCCGTGCTCGACACCGGTGCGGTCACCGAGGCCGCGGTGGTGGTGCGGACCGATCTGGTGGACGAGGCGCGGATCGTCGCCTACGTCGTCGCGGACGGCTCGCTCGACGCGGCCGCGTTGCGCAGGGAGCTGGCGCGCACGCTGCCCGAGCACATGGTGCCCGCCGCTGTCGTCGCGCTGGATCGAATCCCGTTGACGGTCAACGGCAAACTCGATCGCGCCGCGCTGCCCGCCCCGGTCTTCGCGGCGACGACCTACCGCAAGCCCGGCACGGTCGTCGAGGAGATCGTCGCCGGTGTGTACGCCGAGGTGCTCGGTCTTTCGGCCGCGGGCCAGGTCGGGGCCGACGACGACTTCTTCGCGCTGGGCGGCAGCTCCCTGCTCGCCGCCAAGGCCGCCGCCCGGATCGGCGCGGCGCTCGGCAAGCCGGTCGGCGTGCGGGCGCTGTTCGAGTCGCCGCGAGTCGCGGAGCTGGCGGCGACCGTGAGCGCGGGGGAGGCCGGAGCCGCGCGGCCGCCGCTGGTGGCGGGCGCACGACCGCAGACGCTGCCGCTCTCGCCCGCCCAGCGGCGGATGTGGTTCCTGAACCGGTTCGACGGCGCGTCCGTCGCCTACAACATCCCGCTGGCGCTGCGGCTGACCGGCGACGTGGACGTACCCGCGCTCCAGTCCGCGCTGGCCGACGTGATCGGCAGGCACGAATCGCTGCGCACCACCTACCCCGAGCTGGACGGAGCGCCGACGCAGCGAATTCTGCCTGCGGCGCAGGCCGTTCCGGCACTGTACCCGGTGGATGTCACCGAAGACCGTCTGCCGCAGCGCGTTCGGGATCTCGCGGGCACCGCATTCGACGTCACCACCGAGATCCCGCTGCGAATGCGGTTGTTCCGCATCGGCTCCGACGATGTCGTGCTCGCGGGCGTGCTGCATCACATCGCCGCCGACGGGTCATCGGTCGCGCCGTTCGTGCGCGATCTGATGACGGCATACACCGCGCGCCTGGACGACCGCGCGCCGTGCTGGTCACCGCTGGCCGTGCAGTACGCCGATTACGCGCTGTGGCAGCGGGGGCTGCTCGGTGCCGAGGACGATCCGGACTCCCGCGCGTCCGAGCAGATCGCCTATTGGACCGAGGCGCTGGCCGGTCTGCCTGATCAGCTCGCGCTGCCCACCGATCGTCCCCGCCCGGTCCGGCAGAGCCTGCGCGGCGCGAAGACGGCTCGGCTGGTGCCGGCGCGGCTGCACGAGCAGCTTGTCGGTCTCGGCCGCGCGCACGGGGCGACGCTGTTCATGGTCGTGCACGCCGCCTTCGCCGCGTTGCTGGCCAGGCTGTCCGGCGTCGCCGACATCGCCGTCGGGACGCCCACGGCCGGGCGTGGGGAGGCCGAACTCGACGACGTGATCGGCATGTTCGTCAACACCCTGGTGCTGCGCACCCGCGTCGAGGGCGGTCAGTCCTTCGCCGAACTGCTCACCGAGGCTCGCGGCGCCGACATCGCCGCCTTCTCACACGCCGACGTGCCGTTCGAGCGACTGGTGGAGGTGCTGAATCCGGAGCGCTCCACCGCCCGACACCCGCTTTTCCAGGTGGGTTACTCGTTCCAGAATCACGAGCGCGGCGAACTGCGGTTGCCGGGACTAACCGTTCGCGAGCTCGAATTCGACAACGGCGTAGCGCAATTCGACCTGCACCTGTTCGCCGTCGACCGGTACGCCGCCGACGGCACGCCCGAGGGCATCCAGCTGACCCTCGGCTACGCCACCGACTTGTTCGAGCCGTCGACCGCCGAGCGGATCATCGACCTGCTCGAGAGCGTGCTGGAATCCGTTGTCGCACAGCCTGACGCACTGGTCGGCGACCTCGACCTGCTCGGCGACGAGCGTGCGCGTGTGCTGGGCGAATGGAACGCCACCGCCCATTCGGTCGAGCGGCTGACCCTCGCCGATCTTGTCGACCGGCAGGCGGCGCACACCCCGGCCGCTCCGGCGCTCGTCGACGCCGACACCGGAAAGTCTCTGAACTACGCCGAATTCGACGCTCGGGTGAACCGGCTGGCGCGCGCGTTGATCGGGCAGGGCGTCGGCCCGGAGCGCACCGTCGTGCTGGCCATGCGCCGGTCGGTCGAGCTGGTGATCGCCATGTACGCGGTGGTCCGCGCGGGCGGCGCCTACGTGCCGGTCGATCCGGACCACCCGGCCGACCGCATCGCCTACATCGTCGACACCGCCGCACCGGTCTGCGCTCTCACCACCGTGGCCGACGGCATGCCGATCGAGACCTCGGTGCGCGTCCTCGAGGTGGACCGGCTCGTGGCGGCGCACCTCTCGGCGGCCCCGGTCGCGGACAGCGAGCGGATCCGCCCGCTGCGCACGGAGCATCCGGCGTACGTCATCTTCACGTCCGGTTCGACCGGGCGGCCGAAGGGCGTCACCGTGCCGCACGCGGCGATCGTCAACCAGCTGGCCTGGCTGCGCGAGCGATTCACGCTCGGCGTGACCGACCGGACGCTGCTGAAAACGCCCGCCACCTTCGATCTCTCGGTGTGGGAGTTCTGGTCCCCGCTGGTCACCGGCGGCGCGCTGGTGGTGACCCGGCCCGGCGACGAGCGCGACCCGGATCGACTGCGCGCGCTGATGGCACGGCACGGCGTCACCGTGCTGTACGCGGTGCCGTCCCAGATCGGCATGCTGCTGGCGGCGTCGCCGGACGCACCGCTGCCCGCCGGGCTGCGGCGGGTACTTGCCATCGGTGAGGCGCTGCCGCCCGCGACCGCCGCCGAGTTCCTCGGTCGGGCGGCCGGTGGCGCGCGGCTCTACAACCTTTACGGACCGACCGAGGCCGCGGTGTCGATCACCGCGCACGAGGTGGCCGAGCGGCCGAGCCAGGCGGTGCCGATCGGCACGCCCGCCTGGAACAGCCGGGTGTACGTGGTGGACGACCGGCTACAGCCGGTCCCGGTCGGCGTCGCGGGCGAACTGTACCTGGCGGGTGCACAATTGGCGCGCGGCTACCAGCACAGGCCCGGCCTCACGGCGGACCGGTTCGTGGCCGATCCGTTCGCGGCCGAGTCGTCCGCGCGGATGTACCGCACCGGCGACATCGTCCGGTGGCGCGCCGACGGCAATCTCGAGTACCTGGAGCGGGCCGATTTCCAGGTCAAGATCGGCGGGTTCCGCATAGAGCTCGGCGAGGTGGAGACCGCGCTGCTGAAGCTGCCGGAGGTGCGGGCCGCGGTGGCCGTCGCCAAGGCGGACGAGCGGGCAGGCGCGCGCCTGGTCGCGTACGTCGTCCTGGCCGACGGCTGCGCCGAGTCCGCCGCGGACCTGCGCGCGAGCCTGGCGAAGCGGCTGCCGACCTACATGGTGCCCGCCGCCCTCGTCGCGCTGGACGCCCTGCCGCTCAACGCCAACGGGAAGGTCGACCGCGCGAAACTGCCCGAGCCGGTGTTCGAGGAGGCCGCCTTCCGCGCCCCGGCCACCGACCTGGAGCGCCTGGTCGCCGCCACCTTCGCCGCGGTGATCGACGGGGCAACGGCCGACCGCCGGATCGGCGCCGACACCGACTTCTTCGCGCTCGGCGGCAATTCGCTGCTCGCGACCAAGCTCGCGGCCCGTCTCGGCGCCGAACTCGGTGTGCGGGTTCCGGTCGCCATGGTGTTCGAGGAGCCGACCGTCGCGCGTCTGGCCCAGCGCCTGACCGACCAGGACGACGCCGAGGCACGACCGGCTCTGGTACGGCGCGACACCGCCCGCCCGGCCCGCCTCTCGCCCGCGCAGCAGCGCATGTGGGTGGTGAACCGTCTCGCGCAGGACTCGGCCGCCTACAACATCCCGGCCGCCATCCGGCTCACCGGCGCAACGGACCGAGCGGCGCTGGCGGCGGCCGCGCGGGACGTCCTGGAACGGCACGAGGCGCTGCGCACCCGCTATCCGGACACCGGAGAAGGCCCGGTGCAGGATGTGCTCGACGCCGCCGCGGTGCCGTTCGATCCGACGCCGATTCCAGTGCAGCCCAGCGAGATCGACGGTCGAATTGCGAAATTCGTTGCCGCCGGTTTCGACGTCACCGTCGCGCCGCCTGTCCGCGCCGCGCTGTTCGAACTCGCCGCCGACGAGCACGTGCTGGTCGTCGTGCTGCACCACATCTGCGCGGACGGCTACTCGATCGCGCCGCTGACCAGGGACCTGGTCCGCGCCTACGCCGACCGTGCGGCGGGCCGCGAACCGGGCTGGGCGCCGCTGCCCGTCCAGTACGGCGACTACAGCGAATGGCAGCGCGCGCTGCTCGGCTCCGCCGCCGATCCCGCGAGCTGGCACGCACGACAACTCGACTACTGGACAACGGAATTGGCGGGCGCGCCGGAAGTGCTCGCGTTGCCCACCGACCGCCCGCGTCCGGCGCACCGCGATATGCGCGGCGCCGCGATCGATTGCGCGGTCGACGCCGAGCTGACCCGCACGCTGGAGCGGATCGCGCGCGACCACGGGACCACGCTGTTCACCCTGATGCACAGCGCACTCGCTGTGCTGCTGGCCAAGCTGTCCGGCGCGGCCGACATCACCATCGGGGCCCCGGTGGCCGGGCGCGGCGCGGCCGAACTCGACGACCTGATCGGCATGTTCGTCAACACGGTGGTGCTGCGCACCGAGATCGAACCGCGCTCCGGCTTCGCCGATCTGCTTCGCCAGGCCAGGGATCGCGACCTCGCCGCGCTCTCGCACGCCGACCTGCCCTTCGAGCAAGTGGTGGAGGCCATGGGCCGCGCCAGGTCCGGCGCGTACTCTCCGCTGTTCCAGGTGATGTTCACCTTCCAGAACATGCCCGCGGGCCGCGTCGAACTGCCCGGCCTCGCTGTCGAAGTGCTCGATCCCGCGCCGGACGAGGCGAAGTTCGACCTGCAACTCACCGGCATCGAACGCTTCGACGCCGCGGGTGAACGGGACGGGCTCGCGCTTCGATTCGGCTACGCGACCGACATTTTCGACGCCGCGACGGTCCAGCGCTACGCCGACCGGCTGCTGCTGGTGCTCGCGGCGATCGCGGCGGACCCGGCGATCGCGATTCGCGCCATCGACATCCGCACCGAAGGTGAGCAGCGGCCCGCTGCCGCACCCGCGGTCACGATCGCCGAACTGCCCGAATTGATTTCCGCCGCAGCCGCTCTCGCGCCGGACGAACTCGCGTTCAGTCACGGTGCGCACCGGGTGTCCTATGCCGATCTCGCCGCGAAGCTGACGACCGTGGCCAAGGCCATGGGCGGAGCCGCGACACCGGAAGTCCTCATCAACGTCTCCCTCGCCGGGCTGGTGCCCGGCGTGCTCGCGGCGCTCGGCGGCGGCGGTCTCGCCGCCGCGCTGCACCGCCTCCTCACCGAGGCTCAGGCCGTGGTCTCCGAAAGGAATTAGCTGATGTCTCACGCAGAATCGGTCGCATCCAGCGGACTCGGCAACCGCACCTACCCACCCCGGCATGCGCTGCTGCGCCGCGCCTACGGTGTGGAGGACCTACCCGGCCTGCTCGACATCGTGGCCGAGCTGGCGCCCGAGCGCATCGCGCTGCGGCACGGCGACACCGCGGTCGGCTACGCGGCGCTGGCCACCGAGGCCGCGGCGCTCGGCGCGGCCATGGGCGGCGGACTGAGCCCGGATGCCCTGGTTTCGGTGGTGATCTCGGGCAGGCTTCCGGAGTTGCTCGAATCCGGTGACGGCGCGCTCGGCGAGGTGCTCGACCGGTTGCTCGACGACGTGCTGCTGATCGCCGCCGACGTGCTGCCGACCGCGTTCACCCCGGTCGAGACGCTGGTCAGCGAATTCAAGGAGCAGGTCAAGCGCACCCCGGAGGCTGTCGCACTGGTATTCGGCGACGCCACACTCACCTATGCCGAGTTCGACGCGCGCGTCACCGCCCTGGCTCGGCGCCTGCGGGAGCTGGGCGTCGGGCCGGACGCGCTGGTGGGGCTGGCCGTGCGGCGCTCGTTCGAACTGCTCGTCGGCATGTACGCGATCCTCGAGGCGGGCGGCGGGTACGTGCCGATCGATCCGGAGCATCCCGCCGAGCGCATCGCCTACGTGCTCCAGACCGCGGCGCCGACGCTGGTGCTCACCACCACCGCCGATCAGCCGGAGTCGATCGCCGACAGCCGGGTGCTGCGCATCGACGAATTCGAGGCCGCCCTCCGCAGCGCCGGACAGCTCACCGGCGCCGCGGGACAACCGCTGGACACGGAGCTGCCGTTGTTGCCCGCGGCGGACAACACCGCCTACGTCATCTTCACGTCGGGCTCGACGGGTCGGCCGAAAGGCGTTGCCGTCGAGCACCGTTCGATCCTGGCCAACCTGCGCTGGCGGCAGCGGCTGTACCGGCTGTCGGAGGCCGACGTGGTGTTGCAGAAGACGCCGTTCACCTTCGACGTGTCGGTGTGGGAGTTCTTCTGGCCCTTGCAGATCGGCGCGCGGCTGGTGATCGCCGAGCCCGACGGCCATCGCGATCCGGCCTACCTGGCCCGCACGATCGCCGACTACGGCGTCACCGTGGCACATTTCGTGCCGTCGATGCTCGCGGTGTTCGTCGCCGAGCCGGAGATCGAAGCGGCCGCGGACACCCTGCGCCTGGTCTTCGCCTCCGGCGAGGCGCTGCCCGCGGCCACCGCGGCCGCCTTCCGCGACGTCAGCGGCGCGACCCTGCACAACCTGTACGGTCCGACCGAGGCGGCGGTCGACGTGACCGCGCACGAGGTGACCGCCGCCGACACCACGAGCGTGCCGATCGGCACGGCCGCCGACGACACCGAACTGCTGGTGCTCGACGCGAACCTGCGTCCGGCTCCGGCGGGTGTGGTCGGCGAGCTGTACCTGTCCGGCGTACAGCTGGCCCGCGGCTACGTGGCCCGTCCGGGTCTCACCGCGGATCGGTTCGTGGCGAACCCCGAGGGCGCGCCGGGCGATCGGATGTACCGCACCGGCGATCTGGTCCGCTGGGTGTCCGGCGTGGACGGCGGTCCTGCCGAACTGGAATACCTGGGCCGCACCGACTTCCAGGTGAAGGTGCGCGGGTTGCGCATCGAACTGGGCGAGGTCGAGGCCGGGCTGCTGCGCGACGAGCAGGTGGCGCAAGCCGCGGTCACGCTGCACCGGCACGCGGGCGGCGATCACCTCGTCGGCTACGTGGTGGCGGCCGGTGGCGGCGCGGTCGACACCGCAGCTGTGCTCGTCACCGCGCGGGCGCACCTGCCGGAGTACATGGTGCCCTCGCTGGTGCAGGTGCTGGACGAGATGCCGGTCAACGCGAACGGCAAGCTGGACCGTCGGGCGTTGCCCGAACCCGACTTCGGCGCCGCCGCGGTCGAATACCGCGAACCCGCGACCGGCGCCGAGCGTCGCGTCGCCGAGATCTTCGCCGACCTGCTCGACGCGCCGCGGGTCGGCGCGGACGACGACTTCTTCGCCCTCGGCGGCAACTCGCTGCTGGCGGCGCGCGCGATCGCCAGGGTCGCGGCGGCGCTCGGCGTCGCGATCGACGTCAGGGACTTCTTCGACCGGCCGACGGTGGCTGCGGTGGCCGCGCTGTCCGGCGCGGGGGCCCCGCGAACTGCGCTGGTGGCGGGGCCGCGCCCGGAGCACGTTCCGCTCTCGCCCGCGCAGCGGCGCATGTGGTTCCTCAACCGGCTGGGCGCGAATGCCGCGGTGGACAACATTCCGGTGGCGCTGCGCCTGCGCGGCGCGCTCGACGTGCCCGCGCTGTCGGCCGCGATCACCGATCTCGTCGCGCGCCACGAGATCCTGCGTACCGTCTACCCGCAGACCGAGGCGGGCCCGGTGCAGGTGGTGCGGCCGATGCACGCCGTCTTCGATCTGACGCCCTCCGAGATTCCTGGGGAGCGGCTGGCCGAGGCGGTGCGCGCCGTCGCGAGCCAGGGCTTCGACGTCGCCGAGGAGATCCCGGTGCGGGTGCGCCTGCTGCGCAGCGGCGCGCGGGACCACACCTTGGTGCTCGTGGTGCACCACATCGCCGCCGACGGCGTCTCGATGGGACCGCTGATGCGCGACCTGGTCACCGCCCACGCCGCGCGCCGGGCCGGCGCGGCGCCGGGCTGGCAGCCGCTCGCGGTGCAGTACGCCGACTACGCGCTGTGGCAGCGCGCCGTGCTCGGCGACGAGGACGATCCGGAATCGGCGGCGGCGAGTCAGCTGGGATTCTGGCGGACCGAATTGGCGGAGCTCCCAGCGCAATTGGATCTTCCGTCGGACCGCCCGCGGCCGGCCGTGGCGTCCTACCGCGGCACCACCCACGAATTCGCACTGGACGCCGACCTGCGCGCCGCCGTCGGACGGGTCGCCGAGCGCTGCGGCGCGACGCCGTTCATGGTGCTGCACGCCGCGCTGGCCGCGCTGCTGGCCCGGCTCTCCGGCACCTCCGACATCGCTGTCGGCACCCCGGTCGCGGGCCGCGGCGAGCCCGCGCTGGACGACCTGGTCGGCATGTTCGTCAACACCCTTGTGTTGCGCACCGAGGTCGCGCCCGCCGCGACCTTCGCGCAGCTCGTCGGGCACGCGCGCGAACGCGACCTGCGTGCGTTCGCCCACGGCGACATTCCGTTCGAGCAGTTGGTCGAGGCGGTGAACCCGCCGCGTTCGCAGGGCAGGCACCCGCTGTTCCAGGTGGCGCTGTTCATGCAGAACATGGCGCCCGTCCCGCTCGCCATGCCCGAACTCGACACGCAGCTTGTCGACTTCGAATCCGGGTTCGCCAAGTTCGATCTCCAGCTGACGCTTTCCGAGCCTGCCGCCGCGGTGGGCGGATACCGGGCCGAATTCACCTACGCCACCGACCTGTTCGACGCCGCGACGGTCCGGGAGTTCGCCGCGAAGTTCGTTCGACTGCTGCGCGCCGCCGTCGGCACGCCGGACGCGCCCGTCGGCGATATCGAACTGCTCGACGCGGGTGAGTTCGACTACGTGACCGCGAGCTGGAACGCCAGCGGCCACCGGGTCGCCGACCGCTTCCTGCACGAGGGTTTCGACAACCAGGTCCGGCGCACCCCCGGCGCGGTCGCCCTCGTCGCCGACGACGACACAGCGCTCACCTACACCGAGCTCTCCGAACGGGCCAACCGGCTGGCGCGGATGCTGATCGACACCGGCGTCGGGCCGGAATCGCTTGTGGTGCTGGCTATGCCGCGTTCGGTCGAGCTGGGTGTCGCGATGTACGCCGTACTGCGCGCGGGCGGCGCGTACGTGCCGGTGGACCCGGCGCACCCCGCCGAGCGCATCGGTCACATCATCGACACGGCCGCGCCGCACACCATCCTGACCACCCGCGCTGCCGGATTCACGCCGCCCGGCACGGTGCCGTCGTCCGTGCGCGTGCACCATCTCGACGAGCTGGACCTCGCCGGCTACTCGGCGGCCAAGATCGCCGACGGCCAGCGGACCGCCGCGCTGCACCCCGAGCATCCCGCGTACGTCCTCTTCACCTCCGGTTCCACCGGTCGGCCCAAGGGCGTCTCGATCAGCCACCGCGCCATCGCCAATCAGCTGGCCTGGATGCACGACGAATACCGTGTGCGCGCGGGCGATGCGTACCTCCAGAAGACCGCGACCACCTTCGACGTCTCGCTGTGGGGCTACTTCCTGCCGCTGCGCGCGGGCGCGACGCTGGTGCTCGCCGCCCCGGACGGCCACCGCGATCCGCGCTACATCGCGGAAACCATTGCCCGCCACGGCGTCACGCTCACCGACTTCGTGCCGTCCATGCTGGCGGTCTTCGCCGCGCACGCCGAGGCCGACGAGCTGGCCTCGCTGCGCGATGTGTTCGTCATCGGCGAGGCGCTGCCGCCGGAGACCGTCGCGGCCTTTCACGCGGTCTCCGACGCCGGGCTGCACAACCTGTACGGCCCCACCGAGGCGGCCGTGTCCATCACCTACCGCGAGGTCACCGTCGACGACACCCCGCAGGTGCCGATCGGTGAGCCGGAATGGAATTCGCAGGTCTACGTGCTGGATTCGCGGCTGCGTCCAGTGCCGATCGGCGTGCCGGGCGAGCTGTACCTGGCCGGGGACCAGCTGGCCCGCGGCTACCACGGCCGGGTCGACCTGACCTCGGATCGCTTCGTGGCCAACCCCTTCGGCGCGCCCGGCGCGCGCCTGTACCGCACCGGCGACCTGGTGCGCTGGAGTCAGGACGGCGAACTGGTCTACCTCGGCCGCGTCGATTTCCAGGTGAAGTTCCGCGGTCAGCGCATCGAACTCGCCGAGATCGAGACCGCGCTGCTCGCCGCGCCCGAGGTCGGCCAGGCGGCTGTGCGGCTGATCACCGCCGAGACCGGCGACTATCTGGCGGGCTATGTCATCGCGGCCCCGGCGCGGCAAGACTCCGGCGCGGAACTGGACCTGGACGCGCTGAAGGCCGGTCTCGGCCGGGTGCTGCCCGCGTACATGGTGCCGACCGCGCTCGTGCAGCTGACCGAATTCCCGCGTAACACCAGCGGCAAGCTCGACCGTGCGGCCCTGCCGATTCCGGTGTTGCAGGCCAAGGGTTTTCGCGCTCCGGTCGACGCGGCGCAGCGGCTGGTCGGCGCCGTCTTCGCCGAGGTGCTCAGGGTCGAGCGGGCCGGGCTGGACGACGACTTCTTCGCGCTCGGCGGCAGCTCGCTGGACGCCACCCAGGTCACCGCCCGCGCGGGCGAGGCGGTCGGCGCGCGCATCCCGGTGCGCGCCCTCTTCGAGGCATCCACGGTCGAGGGCTTCGCCGCCGCGGTGGCCGAGCTGGCGACCGAGGGCCGCACGCGGCTGCCCTTGACTCGCCGGGACCGGCCGGAGCGCATTCCGCTCTCGCCCGCGCAGCAGCGGTTGTGGTTCCTCAATCGCCTGGAAAGCCAGGACGATGCACCCGGCGTCTACAACCTGCCCGTCGTGCTTCGCCTGACCGGCAGGCTCGACGTGCGCGCGGTGGAGCGGGCCGTGCTCGACGTGCTCGCCAGGCACGAATCGCTGCGGACCATCTATCCGGAGACCGAGGACAGTCCCTACCAGTCGATCCTGGACGCGGACGACATCGGTCTGAGCTTGCACCCCGTCGAGGTCGAGCGCGCCGAGCTCGCCGACACCATCGCGGCGATCGCGGGCGGCGGTTTCGACGTCACCGCCGAGCTGCCCGCGCGGGTCGCGCTGCTTGCCGTCGACCACGTCGACGACGGGCGCGGCGTGCCCGCCGACGAATACGCGCTGGTGTTCGTCGTCCACCACATCGCCGCCGACGCGCTCTCGATGACGCCGCTCGTCACCGACCTGATCCGCGCCTACCGGGCCAGGCTGATCGGCAAACAGCCCGATTGGCCCGAATTGCCCGTCCAGTACGCCGATTACAGTCTGTGGCAGCGTGAGCTACTCGGGGCGGCGGAACGGCCCGGCGATCTGGCGCACCAGCAGCTGCGGTTCTGGCGCGACGCCCTCGGCGGACTGCCCGCCGAGCTGCCGCTGCCGACCGACCGGCCGCGTCCGGCGCGGCCCAGCCGGCGTGGCGCGGCCGTCGATTTCGCGATCGACGGCGAGGTCGCCGCCGGGCTGCGGGCACTGGCCGCCCGCTCCGGTGCCACGCTGTTCATGGCGCTGCACGCCGCCTTCGCCGCCACGCTGGCGCGGTGGGGCGGCGCGGACGACATCGTCGTCGGCACGCCGATCGGCGGGCGCGGCGAGCGCGATCTCGACGCCATGATCGGCATGTTCGTCAACACCCTCGCGCTGCGCACCCGGGTCGGCTGGGACGTACCGTTCGAGGTCTTCCTCGCCGAGGTGCGCGATACCGACCTGGCCGCGTTCGCCAACGCGGAGCTGCCGTTCGAGCAGCTGGTCGACGCCATGGAGGTCGATCGCGGCACCGGCGCGCACCCGCTGTTCCAGGTGCTGCTGAGCTTCGGCGCGGCCGGGCAGACGCCGTCGGCCGTCGAGGTCCCCTGGCTGACCGTCGAGCCGATCGACATCCCCGACGACGGCGCGAAATTCGACCTGCACCTGGTGCTCGGCGAACTCGCCGCGGACGCCGGGCTGTCCGGCAGCCTGCGCTACGCCACCGATCTGTTCGACGCCGCGACGGTGGACGCGTTCGTCACCGGACTGCGGCGGATGCTCGGCGCGGTGGCCGCCGACCCGGCGGCGCGCGTCGGCGAGATCGACCTGCTCGACGCCGACGAACGGGCGCTCGTGTTGGATCGCTTCAACGACACCGTGCACCCTGTGGACGAATCCGCCACGCTCGCTTCATTGTTCGCCGTGCAGGCGGCGCGCACCCCGGATCGCCCCGCGCTCACCTTCGACGGCGCGACGCTCACCTACGCCGAACTCGCCGCGCGGGTCAACCGGCTGGCGCGCTGGTTGATCGCGCAGGGCGTCGGCCCGGATTCGCTGGTGGCGCTCGGCATGCGGCGCTCCATCGATCTGGTTGTCGGCATGTACGCGATCACGGCCGCGGGCGGCGGCTACGTGCCGCTGGACCCCGACCATCCCGCCGAACGCACGGAACACATTCTCGCCACGGCGATTCCGGTGGCGGTGCTGACCTCCGGCGCCGATCTGGACCTCGCCGCGGCGCAGATCCGCATCGACCGGCTCGACCTGTCCGGATACTCCGACGCACCGATCACCGACGCCGAACGCCGCGGCACGCTGCGCGCCGCGAACACCGCGTACGTCATCTTCACCTCCGGCTCGACGGGCAGGCCCAAGGGCGTCGCGGTCGGTCACGGCGCGATCGTGAACCGGTTGCGCTGGATGCAGTCGGCGTACGTCGCGCTGGACCCGGACGACGTGCTGCTCCAGAAGACGCCCGTCGCCTTCGACGTGTCGGTGCCGGAGTTCTTCTGGCCGCTCCAGGTCGGCGCGCGGCTCGTGCTCGCCCGCCCCGACGGACACCGCGACCCGGCCTACCTCGCCGAGCTGATCCGCCGCGAGGGCGTCACCGCGGCGCATTTCGTGCCGTCCATGCTGGCGGCGTTCGTCGCCGAGGAGCCGGACGTCCCCACCCTGCGGCAC
The DNA here is from genome assembly GCF_057708325.1 of Nocardia sp. bgisy134. Lineage (NCBI taxonomy): Bacteria > Bacillati > Actinomycetota > Actinomycetes > Mycobacteriales > Nocardiaceae > Nocardia > Nocardia sp. bgisy134. The sequence goes on along the minus strand of NZ_JBYIRW010000003.1, from coordinate 432,476 downwards.
GTCTTCTGCTCCGGCGAGGCACTGCCCGCCGCCACCGCGCAGCGGATGCGCGCGCTCACCTCGGCGCGGGTGCACAACATGTACGGGCCCACCGAGACGGCGGTCGAGGTGTCGGCGCACGAGGTGACCGACGCGGACACCGGTGCGCTGCCGATGGGCGGACCCGTGTGGAACACGCGGATGTACGTCCTCGACGCGCGTCTGCGTCCGGTCCCGGTCGGCGTGCCGGGCGAGTTGTATCTGGCCGGTGCGCAGCTGGCCCGCGGCTATCTGGGCCGGGCCGACCTGACCGGAGATCGCTTCCTGGCCGACCCCTTCGGCGCGCCGGGCGCACGGATGTACCGCACCGGCGACCTGGTGCGGTGGACGGCGGCGGGGGAGGTGCGGTTCCTCGGCCGCACCGACTTCCAGGTGAAGGTGCGCGGCCTGCGCATCGAACTCGGCGAGATCGAGACGGCGCTGCTCGCGGCGCCCGGGGTGGCGCAGGCCGCGGTGCTGGTCCGCGATGATCACGGCACCGGCGACCAGCTGGTCGCCTACCTGAGGTCGGAGACCGCGCTCGACCTCGACCTGGTGCGCGCGGAGGCCGCCCGCCGACTACCGGCGTACATGGTGCCCGCCGAGTTCGTGGTGCTCGACGCCTTCCCGGTGAACGCTTCCGGCAAGCTGGACCGCGGGGCCCTGCCCGCACCCGCGCGGCGCACCGTGGCATTCCGCGCGGCCGAAGGCACCGCGGAAACCCTTGTCGCCGATACCTTTCGCGCGCTGCTCGGCGCCGATCGGGTCGGCGCGGACGACGACTTCTTCGCGTTCGGCGGCAACTCGCTCGTCGCGACGCAGCTCGCCGCGCGGTTGTCCAGGGCCACCGGAACGCAGGTGCCCGTGCGCGCCGTGTTCGACGCGCCCACCGTGCGCGAGCTGGCCAGGCACGTGCGGTTCGACGGCCCGGCCGCGCCCGTGACGCTGCCGCCGCTGCGCGCAGGGGAGCGCGGCGAGACCATTCCACTCTCGATCGCGCAGCAGCGCATGTGGTTCCTGAACCGATTCGACAGCGCGAGCGGCGGTTACAACATCCCGTTCGCGCTGCGGCTGACGGGCGCGCTGAACGTGGCCGCCCTCGCCGCGGCCGTCGCCGACGTGATCGCCAGGCACGAGACGCTGCGCACCATCTATCCGGAACACGACGGCGCGGCGACCCAGGTGGTGTTGCCCCCTGGCACCCGGCTGGTCGATGTGACACCGCGCCCGGTGCGCGCCGCCGAACTGCCCCCGCTGATCGCGGCGGCGGCCGAAACCGGCTTCGACGTGACGTCCGAAGTGCCGCTGCGGGTTCGGCTGCTGCACGTCGAGGACGGCGGCGCCCAGCCGGTGCACGTGCTGCTGTTCGTGGTGCACCACATCGCGGCCGACGGCTGGTCCTTCGCGCCGCTGACCCGCGATCTGGCCGCCGCCTACGTCGCGCGCTGCGCGGGGTCCGCGCCCGCTTGGCGTCCGCTGCCCGTTCAGTACGCCGATTTCGCGCTCTGGCAGCGCGCGGCGCTGGGCCGCGCGGACGACCCGGACTCGGTGCTGGCCGGCCAGTTGCGCTACTGGACGCACCGCCTGGCGGGCCTGCCCGAGGTGCTGGCGCTGCCTTCGGATCGTCCGCGCCCTGCGGTCGCCTCGAACCGCGGCGGCGCCGTCACCGGACGACTCGACGCCGCCATGCACCGCGATATCCAGGAGCTCGCCGCGGCACACCGGGTCACCCCGTTCATGGTGCTGCACGCCGCGCTGGCCGCGCTGCTGAGCAGGCTGGCCGCCTCCGGCGACGTCGTCGTCGGCGCACCGGTGGCCGGGCGTGGCGACGAGGCGCTGGACGAGCTCGTCGGCATGTTCGTCAACACCCTCGTGCTGCGCACCGAGGTGCGCGCCGACGCCACCCTCGCCGACTTGCTCACGGTGGTCAGGACCGCCGACCTGGCCGCGTTCGAGCACGCCGCGGTGCCGTTCGAGCAGCTCGTCGATGCACTGAATCCAGTACGCTCGCAGGCGCATTCGCCGCTCTACCAGGTGGCGTTGACGCTCCAGAACCAGACGAAGCCCGACTTCCGTCTCCAGCGGCTCGCCATCGGCGCGCTCGACATCGGGCCCGCCCCGATCCAGCTCGACCTGGACTGGACCCTGACCGACCGCTACGACGCGGACGGCGAGCCCGACGGCATCGACGTGCACCTGCACTACGCGCTCGACCTGTTCGACGAGCACACGGTCACCGATTTACTCGCCGGATTCGAGCGGGTGCTGCGCGCCATGGCACGCGACACCAGGACCGCGGTCGGCGACGTCGAGCTGATGTCGGTCGCCGAGCGCGGCATGCTGCTGGCCGACCGGAACGCGACCGCGCGTTCGCTGCCCGCCGAGACACTCGACGACCTGCTGACCGCCCGCGCCGCCGCCGATCCGGACGGTCGCGCGGTGACCTACGAGAACGAGTCGCTTACCTACGCTGCGCTGGCCGACCGGGTGAACCGGCTGGCGCGGCTCCTGATCGCCGAGGGCGTCGGCCCGGACATCGTCGTCGGGCTCGCCGCGCTGCGTTCGCTGGACATGCTCGTGGCGATGTTCGCGATCGTGCGCGCCGGGGGCGCGTACCTTCCGCTCGACCCCACACATCCGGCCGACCGGCTCGCCCAGGTGATCGAAAGCGCCCACCCCGCACTTGTCTTGGTCGTCGGCGGCGCCGAACTGCCTGCGATGCCGCATGTGCGCGTGCTTCGCCCCGCCGACCTGGACCTCTCCGGGTACTCCGCCGAGCCGGTCGCCGATGCCGAGCGCCGCGCCGCGCTGCGCCGGGACAACCTCGCGTACGTGCTGTTCACGTCGGGCTCGACCGGACGGCCCAAGGGCGTCGCGGTCACCCACCGCGCCATCATGAACCAGCTGCGCTGGCTCGAGCACCGGTACGAGGTCACGGCGGCCGACCGCATCCTGCAGCGCGCGCCGCTGACCTTCGACGTCTCGGTGTGGGAATGCTTCCTGCCCGTCGCGGTCGGCGCGCCGCTGGTGATCGCCCGGCCCGGCGGACACCTCGATCTGGCCTACTTCGCCGGGCTGCTGCGCGAACACGGGATCACCATCGCCGAATACGTGCCCTCGGTGCTCGCCGCGCTCATCGGCGAGGGCATGGGCGACGCGCTGCGCTCGTTCCGGCATCTGCACTGCGGCGGCGAGGCGCTCACGCCCGATCTGCTCGCCGCGATTCGCGGCAGCTTCGACGGCGCGGTGCACAACGCCTACGGCCCGACCGAGGCCGCGATCTCAGCGGTGTATCACGAATTCACCGACGCCGAAGTGACTTCCGGCCGCGAGGTGGCGATCGGGCGACCCTGCTGGAACACCCGCGTCTATGTGCTCGACGCGCGGCTGCGCCCGGTGCCCGTCGGCGTGCCCGGCGAGCTCTACCTCGCGGGCGATCAGCTGGCCCGCGGCTACCAGGGCCGCTCCGGGCTGACCGCGGAACGGTTCGTCGCCGACCCGTTCGGCGTGCCGGGCGCGGTGATGTACCGCACCGGCGATCTGGTCCGCTGGAACCGCGCGGGCGACCTGATCTATCTGGGCCGCAACGATTTCCAGATCAAACTGCGCGGCCAGCGGATCGAGCTCGGCGAGATCGAGTCGGCGCTGGCCGGGGTGCCGGGCGTGACCAACGCGGCGGTCGTGGTGGCCGAGGACAGCACCGGGTACGAATGCCTGGTCGGCTACGTCAGCGGGGAGATCGATGCCGAAGCGGTCCTGGACGTGGTGCGCGACCGGCTGCCCGGCTACATGGTGCCCGCACACCTGGTGGCGCTGGACGATATGCCGCTGACCACGGTCGGCAAGCTGGATCGCTCGGCCCTGCCGAAGGTCGAATTCAGCGGCGGCGCAGCGGCATACCGCGCGCCGAGGGAGGGTGCGGAATCGGTGCTCGCGGCGCTGGTCACCGACCTGCTCGGCGGATCGGCGCGGATCGGCGCGGACGACGACTTCTTCACGCGCGGCGGGAATTCGCTGCTGGCCATGCGCCTGGTGGCGCGAGCCAACGCGGCGCTCGGCTGCGCGCTCACGGTGCGCGAGGTCTTCGAAGCGCCGACGGTGGCCGAACTCGCCGTGCGCGTGCGCCTTTCGGCCGAACTGGACGACGTGATCGCGCGGCCCGCGCTGGCCGCCGGTCCGCGCCCGGAGCGAATTCCGCTGTCGCTGGCGCAGACCCGGATGTGGCTGTTGCATCGCCTCGATCCGGAATCGGCGGTCTACCACATCCCGATCACCATCCGGCTGACCGGCGCGTTGGACACCGCCGCGCTGGCCGCCGCGCTGAACGACGTGGTCGCGCGGCACGAGTCGTTGCGTACGGTGTTCCCCTCCGACGGCGACGGCCCGTTCCAGTCGGTGCGCTCCCTCGCGGAAGTGCCCGCGCTGGACCTGGACCCGAGCGTGGTCACCGAGGTCGAACTGCCGGAGTCCGTCGCCGCGTTCGCGGCCGAGCCGTTCGACTTGCGCAACCAGATCCCGGTGCGCGCCAGGCTGTTCCGTACCGCCTCCGAAGACCATGTGCTCGCCGTGGTGGTGCACCACATCGCCGCCGACGGCGTGTCCACCGCACCGCTGGCCCGCGATCTGATGGTGGCCTACACCGCCCGCGCGGCGGGCGAATCACCGCTGTGGCGTCCGCTGCCGGTGCAATACGCCGACTTCACGCTCTGGCAGCGCGAGACGCTCGGGGCGGCCTCGGACCCGGAATCGGTGCTGGCCAGGCAGATCGCACACTGGCGTGCCGAACTGGCCGGCCTCGCGCCGGTGCTGGAGCTGCCCGCCGATCGCCCGCGCCCGCCGCTCGCCAGCGGGCGCGGTGCGGCCGTGGAGTTCACGGTGTCCGCGGAACTGACCGCGGCCATTGCGGAACTGGCAAGGCGACACGGTGTTTCGTCGTTCATGGTGCTGCACGCCGCCTACGCCACCTTGCTCGGCCGCCTCGCCAGGACCGAAGACCTGGCGATCGGCACACCCGTCGCCGGACGCGCCGAACAGGCGCTCGACGAGCTCGTCGGCATGTTCGTCAACACCCTCGTGCTGCGCACCCCGGTGCGCGCGGGCGCGACCTTCGCCGATCTGCTCCGCGCGGTCCGTGAGGCCGACGTGCGCGCCTTCGCGCACGCCGATCTGCCGTTCGAGCGTCTCGTCGACGAGCTGAACCCGGTGCGCTCGCAGTCGCATTCGCCGATCGTGCAGACCCTGCTCACCCTCGAGCACCGCGACGACACGGTGCTCGAGCTGCCCGGGCTGGAGGTGTCGGCCTACCCGCTGGACAACCGCGTCGCTCAGTTCGACCTGGCGCTCGAACTGGTCGAACACCGGCAGGGGGCGGGCACGGCGCTGCGCGCGCTGCTGCGCTACGCGACCGACCTGTTCGACCGCGCCACGGTGCAATCCTTCGGGGCGCGATTCACCCGGATCCTGGAGACCGTGGTGGCCGACCCGGCGATCCGGGTCGGCGATATCGAACTGCTCGACCCCGCCGAACGGGCGCTCGTGCTTCAGCGATGGAACGACACCGCGCACCCGGTCGCCACGAGCCCGCACACCCTGGTCTCGCTGTTCGAAGCGCAGGTCGCGCGCACACCCGAGGCGATAGCGGTCGCCTTCGAGGGGACGGGTCCGGCCCACTCGTACGGCGAGTTCGCCACTCACGTGCACCGTTTGGCGCGCTGGTTGGTGACGCAGGGTGTCGGTCCGGGTTCCTGTGTGGCGCTGGGTATGCGGCGCTCGCTCGATCTGGTCACGGCGATGTACGCGGTGGCGGCGGCGGGCGGCGCGTACGTGCCGCTCGATCCCGATCATCCGGTCGATCGCACCGAATACGTGCTGACCACGGCGCGTCCGGTATGCGTGCTGACCTCGGGGATGGATCTGGAAGTCGCCGCGGCGCCGCAGGTTCGGATCGATCGCCTCGAGCTGTCCGGCTTCGCAGACGGACCGCTGACCGACGCCGACCGGCTCGGCGCGCTCGTCCCCGGCCACCCCGCGTACGTCATCTTCACCTCCGGCTCCACCGGTCGCCCCAAAGGCGTCGCCGTCTCGCACGCCGCCATCGTCAACCGGCTGGTGTGGATGCAGGACCGCTACGGGCTGCGCGCCGACGACGCGGTGCTCCAGAAGACGCCGGCCACCTTCGACGTGTCGGTGTGGGAGTTCTTCTGGCCCTTGCAGATCGGTGCGCGCTTGGTCGTCGCGCGGCACGACGGGCATCGCGATCCGGCCTACCTGGCCAGGCTCATCGCGGCGGAACGCATCACCACGGTGCATTTCGTGCCTTCGCTGCTCGCGGTGTTCCTCAACGAGCCGCTGGCCCGCGACTGCGCCGCGCTGCGCCGGGTCTTCGCGTCCGGCGAGGCGCTGCCCGCGCCCGTCGCGCAGCGGGCGCGACGCGTCCTGGGCGCGCGGGTGCACAATCTCTACGGCCCGACCGAGGCCGCGGTGGACGTGACCTATCACGAGGTCACCGACGCGGACACCGGCTCGGTGCCGATCGGCAGGCCGGTGTTCAACACCCGGCTGCTCGTGCTCGACGCCCGGCTGCGGCCGGTGCCGGTCGGCGTGCCGGGTGAGCTGTACCTGGCGGGCGGGCAGCTGGCGCTCGGCTACCTGGCGCGACCTGACCTGACCTCGGATCGGTTCGTGGCCGACCCGTTCGGCGCTCCCGGCGACCGCATGTACCGCACCGGCGATCTGGTGGTGTGGAACGCCAACGGTGAACTGGAGTATTTGGGCCGCACCGATTTCCAGGTGAAGCTGCGCGGTCTGCGGATCGAGCTCGGCGAGATCGAGGCCGCGCTCACGGGCTTGGACGCGGTCGGCCAGGCCGTCGTCGTCGTGCGCGGCGCAGGCCACGGCGATCAGCTGGTGGCCTACCTGACCGCCGCGGGCGGACCGATCGACATCGACGCCGTGCGCGCGCGGCTGGCCGCCGAACTTCCCGGCTACATGGTGCCGTCGGCCTTCGTGGTGCTCGATGAATTCCCGCTCAACTCCTCGGGCAAGCTGGACCGCGCGGCACTGCCCGCACCCGTGGTCGCGGCGGCGGTCTTCCGCGTGCCGGAGACCGACGCGGAGCGCACTGTCGCGGCCCTGTTCGGTGAGCTGCTGGGCGTCGAACAGGTCGGCGCCGACGACGACTTCTTCGCACTGGGCGGCAATTCGCTGATCGCCACCCAGGTGGCCGCGCGGCTCGGCGCCGAGCTCGGCGCCGACATCCCGGTGCGGATGCTGTTCGACGCGCCGACGGTCGCGGCCCTGGCCGAGCGCGCGGAGAGTGCGGGCGCCGCCCGCCGTCCCATCCTCACCGTCGGCCCGCGCCCGGAGATGATTCCGCTCTCGCCCGCGCAGCAGCGGATGTGGTTCCTGAACCGGTTCGATCCCGACGAGACCGTCAACAACATCCCGGTCGCCCTCCGCTTCGCGGGCGAGCTGGACACCGCGGCGCTGACCGCCGCGATCGCCGACGTCGTCGACAGGCACGAAACTCTCCGCACCGTCTACCCGGACCGCGACGGCACCGGCCACCAGCTGATCCTGGACGCCGCGGTGCCCGCGATCACCGAGTTGGACGCGACCGACCCGGCCGCCGCGCTCGCCGAATTCGTCGCCACCCCGTTCGACGTGACCGCCGAGGTTCCGCTGCGCATCGGGCTGGCCAGGCTCGCGGAGCACGAGCATCTGCTCGCCCTCGTCGTGCACCACATCGCCGCCGACGGCTTCTCGATGGGACCGCTGGCCCGCGATCTCGCCGCCGCGTACGCCGCGCGCGTCACCGGCGCCGCGCCGGACTGGGCGCCGCTGCCCGCGCAGTACGCCGACTACGCGCTGTGGAAGCACGAAATCCTCGGCGCAGAGGACGATCCGGACGCGATCGCCGCCCGTCAGCTGGCGTACTGGCGGCAGGCGCTGCGCGGTCTGCCCGCGCAGCTCGACCTGCCCGCCGACCGGCCGCGCCCCGCCGTCGCCTCGCACGCCGCCGCGAGCGTCACTCTGCTGCTCGACCCGGCGCTGCGCTCGGGCATCGCGACCTTGGCCGCGCGGCACGACGCGACGCCGTTCATGGTGGTGCACGCCGCGCTCGCGGTGCTGCTCGCCCGGCTCTCCGGCACCGCGGACATCGCCATCGGCGCGCCGATCGCCGGGCGCGGCGAACGCAGGCTCGACGACCTGGTCGGCATGTTCGTCAACACCCTGGTGCTGCGCACCGCGGTGCCGGGCGCGGACCCCTTCGCCGCCGTGCTGCGGCGGGTGCGCGAGGGCGATCTGGACGCGTTCGCCCACGCCGAGGTGCCCTTCGAGCGGCTGGTCGAGGTGCTCGACCCGCCGCGCTCGCAGGCGCGCCACCCGCTGTTCCAGGTCGCGCTGTTCTTCCAGAACCTGGCCCCCGTCGCGGTGCGGCTGCCGGGGGTCACCGTGGCCGAATACGAGTTCGACTACGAGACAACACGTTTCGATCTGCAACTGACGGTCTCCGACGACGCGGTGCGGTTCAGTTACGCCACCGACCTGTTCGACGCGGCGACCATCCGCACCTTGGGCGAGCGCTTCCGGCGGCTGCTGGCCGCGGTGATCGCGGACCCGAGCCTGCCGGTGGGCGACATCGACCTGTTCGGCGCGGGCGAACTGCACCGGGTGGTCACCGAGTGGAACGACTCCGCGCACACCGCGTTCGTGGCGGAGATGCTGCTCGACGAGTTCGAGGCGCAGGCCGCGGCCACCCCGAACGATCCGGCGCTGGTGTACGTCCCCGACGACGGCGCGCCCGCCTCGGTGCTCACCTATGGCGAACTCGATCAGCGCGCCAACCAGCTGGCGCGCCACCTGATCGAGGCGGGCGTGGGACCGGAATCGCTGGTGGCCCTGGCCATCCGACGCTCCATCGACCTCGTGATCGCCATGTACGCGGTGCTCAAGGCGGGTGGCGCCTACGTGCCGATCGATCCCGATCACCCCGCCCAGCGCATCGTCCATATCCTCGACACCGCGCGCCCCGCCGCTCTGCTCACCACCGAGCGCGACCGCGCCGAACTCGGCTACACCGGACACACGGTGTGCGTGGACACCGTCGTGCTCGACGGCTATGCCGACGACCCGATCGCGACCGAGGAGCGCGGCGCGCCCATCCACCCGGCGAACCCGGCGTATGTGATCTTCACGTCGGGCTCGACCGGAAAGCCCAAGGGCGTCAGCGTGTCCCACGCGGCGATCGTCAACCAGATGACCTGGATGCAGTCGGAATACCGAGTGCGCGCCGACGACGTGTACCTGCAGAAGACCGCGACCACCTTCGACGTCTCGCTGTGGGGCTACTTCCTGCCGCTGCGCGTCGGCGCGACGCTCGTGCTCGCGAGCCCGGACGGACACCGCGATCCCGGTTACCTCACCGAGGTGATGGGCCGTTACGGCGTCACCGTCACCGACTTCGTGCCCTCGATGCTCAGCGTTTTCGCCGGACACGTGCACGGCGCCGGGCAGCGCGCCGCCCTCGACGCGCTGCGCACGGTCTTCGTGATCGGGGAGGCGCTGCCCGCCGAGACCGTCCGCGCGTTCGGCACGGTGAGCGCCGCCCGGCTGCACAACCTGTACGGCCCCACCGAAGCCGCGGTGAGTATCACCTACCGCGACGTGACGGGCGAGACCGAGCGCACCGTGATGCCGATCGGCAACCCGGAGTGGAACAGCAGGGTGTACGTGCTGGATTCGCGGCTGCGGCCGACGCTGCCGGGAGTGGCGGGGGAGTTGTACCTGGCGGGCACACAACTCGCCCGCGGCTATCACGGCCGACCGGACCTGACCTCGGATCGGTTCGTGGCCAACCCGTTCGGCGCTCCCGGCGACCGCATGTACCGCACCGGCGATCTGGTGCGCTGGGAGACCGGCGACACCGCCGAGCTGGTGTACCTGGGGCGCACCGATTTCCAAGTGAAGTTCCGCGGCCAGCGCATCGAGCTCGGGGAGATCGAGGCGGTGCTCGCCGCGGTCGCGGGCGTGTCCCAGGCCGCGGCGCTGGTGGTCGGCGATCACTTGGTCGGCTATGTGGTGCCAACGCCGGAGAGCGCATCGGCCGCGCGCGAACTCCAAGGCGCGCTGCGCGCGGCGGCACGGGCGGCGCTGCCGTCCTACATGCTGCCTTCGGCCTTCGTGGTGCTCGACGCGTTCCCGCTCAACGCCTCGGGCAAGCTCGAGCGCACCGCGCTGCCGGAGCCGGTGTTCGACCGGGTGGCCTACACGGCCCCGGTCAGCCCGGCCGAGCGCCTGGTGGCCGCCGCTTTCGAGGCCGTGCTCGACCGCGGGCCGGTGGGTGCCGACGACAGCTTCTTCGATCTCGGCGGCAACTCGCTCAGCGCTACCAGGGTGCTGGCCCGGCTCGGTGAACGGCTCGGCAGACGGGTGCCGGTACGCCTGCTGTTCGCGGCGCCGACTGTTCGCGCGCTGGCGGACGGGATCGTCTCGGCCGCTGGTGATTCCGTCGTTCCGCTGGTCGCCGGTCCGCGGCCGGAGTCGGTTCCGCTGGCGCCCGTGCAGCGCGGCATGTGGTTCCTCAACCGCCTCGACCCGTCGTCCGCCGCGCACAACATCCCGGTCGCGCTGCGGATCCGCGGCGAACTGGACGAAGTGGCGCTCGCGGCGGCGTTCGCCGATGTGGTGGCGCGGCACGAGGCGCTGCGCACGGTCTACCCGGCGGCCGCCGACGGCACGGCGCACCAGGTGATCCTGCCCGCGGCCGCCGCGCCTGTGCGGCTGGCCGTCGAACCCCTCGATGCCGCTCCTATCGAGGACCGGATCGCCGAATTCCTCACCGCGGGTTTCGATGTCACCACCGAGGTCCCCGTGCGGGCGGTGCTGCTGCGCGAGAGCCCGGCCAGCCGGGTGCTCGTCGCGGTGTTGCACCACATCGCCGCCGACGGGTACTCGATGCGACCGATGTTGCGAGATCTGCTCTCCGCCTATCTGTCTCGGGTGCTCGGCACAGCGCCGACGTGGCCGGAGCTGGCCGCGCAGTACGCGGACTACGCACTGTGGCAGGCCGCCGCAGTGGAAAACGCGGCCGCCGAGGAGCTTTCGTTCTGGCGCGAGACGCTGCGCGACCTGCCGGAAGACCTGGCGCTGCCCACCGACCGCCCGCGTCCGCCGGTAGCCAGCAAGCGCGGCGGGAATGTGCGCGCCCGGATCGGCGGGGGCGTGGGCGCGCGGGTGCGCGACCTCGCCCGCGAGCACCACGCGACGCCGTTCATGGTGGTGCACACGGCGCTCTCCGTGCTGCTCGCCAGGCTCTCCGGTTCCGACGACATCGCGATCGGCACGCCCGTTGCCGGTCGCGGCGCGGCGGCGCTGGACGACCTGGTCGGCATGTTCGTGAACACGCTGGTGCTGCGCACCCGCCCGCGCGCCGAGCAGTCGTTCACCGATCTGCTCGCCGCGACGCGGTCCGCCGACTTGGCGGCGTTCGCGCACGCCACCGTGCCGTTCGAGCGGGTCGTCGACGAGCTCGGCGCGGCCACCACGCAGGCGCGGCATCCGCTGTTCACCGTCGCCATGAGCTACCTGAACACCGGCGACGACGCCTTCGCGGTGCCGGGACTAGAGCTCTCCGGCGTCGAATTCGACGAGCCCGTAGCGCGTTTCGACCTCCAGTTCACCGTCGCCGCGGACCGGGACGCCGACGGATATCTCGCCGTCGAGCTCAACTACGCGACCGATCTGTTCGACCACGGCACCGCCGCCGGGCTGCTGCGCCGCTTCGGCCGCGTCCTCGGCGCGCTGACCGCCGAGCCGGGACGCCCGATCGGCGCGGTGGATCTGCTCGCACCCGCCGAGCGCGCCGAACTGCTCGCCCGGCGCGGCGGCGCGGCCGTACCGCCGCGGACCTTGGCCGAGACGATGGCGGCGGCGGTCGCCATGAACCCGGACGGCATCGCCGTGCGCTGCGGTGATCGGGAGCTGACCTACCGCGCGCTGGACGAGCAGTCCTCTCGCCTGGCCAGGATGCTCGCCGGGCACGGCATCGGCGCGGAGGACATCGTCGCGATCGCCGTTCCGCGCTCGGCCGAATCGCTGCTCGCGGTGTGGTCGGTGGCCAAGACCGGCGCGGCCTTCGTCCCGGTGGACCCGACCTATCCGGCCGACCGGATCGCCCACATGCTCACCGACTCGGGCGCGGTCATCGGCCTCACGATCGGCGACGCGCACACCGCGCAGCCCGGCGCCGTCGAGTGGCTGGTGCTCGACGCGCCGGCCACAGTGGCGCGGATGCGGCACACCAGCGCGGCCCCGCTCGGCCCGGACGAGCTGGTGCGTCCGGTGCGCACCGACCACGCGGCATGGATGATCTACACCTCGGGCTCGACCGGCGTGCCGAAGGGCGTGCTCGCCACGCACGCGGGCATCGCGGGAGTGGCGCGCGCGCAACGGGATCGGTATTCGGTGACGGCCGAGTCGCGGGTGCTGCACGTGTCCTCGCCGAGCTTCGACGCCTCGATGCTGGAGCTGTTGTTCGCGCTCGCGGCGGGCGCGACCTTGGTCGTGGCGCCGGCGGGGGTCTACGGCGGGGCCGAGCTGACCGCGTTCATCCGCGATCATCGGGTGACCCACGCGTTCCTCACGCCCGCGGTCCTGCAAACCCTCGATCCGGCACAGCTGCCCGAGCTGGAGCGGCTGACCGTCGGCGGTGAGTCGTACGGGCCGGATGTGGTGCGGCGCTGGAGCGTCGGACGCGAGATGTACAACACCTACGGGCCGACCGAGACCACGATCATCACCACCATCAGCGCGCGGATGCACCCCGGCGAATCGTTCGACATGGGCACGCCGATCCACGGCATGTCCGCGCTGGTGCTCGACGACCGCCTGCGCCCGGTCCCGGTCGGCGTCGCGGGCGAACTGTACCTGCGCGGTCCCGGCCTGGCCCGCGGATACCATGCGCGGCCGGGACTTTCGGCGGATCGGTTCGTCGCGGACCCCTACGGTCCCGCGGGCGGACGGATCTACCGCACCGGTGACCTGGCGCGCTGGACAGCGTCCGGTGCGCTCCAGCACCTCGGCCGCACCGACCACCAGGTGAAGGTGCGCGGCCTGCGCATCGAACTCGGCGAGATCGACGCCGTGCTCGCCGCGCACGAATCCGTGGCGTACGTGGTGACCGTGGGGCATACCGATGCCAACGGCGTGGTCGCGCTGGTCTCCTATGTGGTGGCCGCGCCGGGCCGCACCGTCGACGCGACGGAACTCACCGCCTTCGCGGGACGGTCGCTGGCCGCTTACATGGTGCCCGCCGCCATCATGGCGCTCGACGAGCTTCCGTTGACGCCGGTCGGGAAGCTGGATCGAAAGGCGCTGCCGGAGCCCGAATTCCGGGCCGCCACGTTCCGCGCACCGCGTACGGCGGCGGAACGGGCGGTGGCCGAGACCGTCGCCGGGGTCCTCGGTCTCGATGACAACGGCCGCGTCGGCTTGGACGACGACTTCTTCGTCCTCGGCGGAAACTCGCTCACCGCAACCCAGCTCGCCGCCCGACTCGGCGCCGCGTTCGGCGTCACCGTGGGCGTGCGCACCGTGTTCGAGCACTCGACCGTGGCCGCGCTGGCGGACGAGTTGGGCGGCGCCGACGCGTCGGAGGCACGGCCCGCGCTGATCGCGCGCACAGGCGACGAGCCGGTGCCGCTGTCGCTGGCGCAGCAGCGCATGTGGTTCCTGAACCGCCTCGACCGCCAGTCCACCGCCTACAACATTCCGCTCGCGGTGCGGCTGAGTGGAACGCTCGATGTCGGCGCGCTCGATGCCGCCGTCGCCGACGTGGTGGCCAGGCACGAGGTGCTTCGTACCGTCTACCCGCAGCGGACGACCGGGCCGGTGCAGGTGGTGTTGCCGGTCGACGCGGCGGGCACGCCGGTGCTCACCCCGATCGATGTCCCGATCGACGACCTACCCGTCGCCGTCGCGGATTTCGTCGGCGCGGGGTTCGACGTGATGGACGCGGTTCCGCTGCGCGCCAGGCTCTTCCGCCCCGTCGCCGAGGACGGCGGCGAGACCGATTCCGCGGCAACGGAACACGTGCTCGTGGTGGTGGTACACCATATCGCCGCCGACGGCTCCTCCCTGGCGCCCTTGGCCAGGGACGTGATGCTGGCCTACGCCGCACGCAAACACGGTCGCGCGCCCGGTTGGGCGCCGCTGCCGGTGCAGTACGCCGACTACAGCCTCTGGCAGCGCGCACTGCTCGGCTCCGAGGACGATCCAGAATCCGTGGTGGCGCGCCAACTCCGGTTCTGGACCGAAACGCTCGACGAGCTGCCCGCGCAACTGCCGTTGCCCACGGACCGGCCGCGGCCCGCGGTCGTGTCCACCAGGGGCAGGCATGTCGATTTCACGGTCGACGCCGAATCCCATGCGGCGCTGGTCGAAGTGGGGCGCGCCGGCGGGGCGACGCTGTTCATGGTGGTCCACGCCGCCTTCGCGGCGCTGCTCGCGCGGCTGTCCGGCACCGGCGACATCGCCGTCGGCACGCCCGTGGCAGGCCGGGGCACGGCCGAACTGGACGACGTGGTCGGCATGTTCGTCAACACCCTCGTGCTGCGCACCCGGGTGGACGCGAGCGAGGAGTTCACCGCACTGCTGGACCGGGTGCGGGCCGCCGACCTCGCGGCGTTCGCGCACGCCGACGTCCCCTTCGAGCGGTTGGTCGAGGTGCTCAACCCCGAACGATCCACCGCGCGGCACCCGCTGTTCCAGGTCGGCTTCTCTTTCCACAACCAGATCGAGGCCGATTTCACACTCGACGGCCTGACCGCCACCGCCGTCGACTTCGACTCCGAGGTCTCCCAGTTCGACCTGCACCTGGTGGTCACCGACCGCTACGACGCGCACGGCGCGCCCGCGGGTCTCGCGGCGACGATCACCTACGCCACGGTGCTGTTCGACGAGGCGACCGTCGCGGGTTTCGCGCGGCGGCTGCAACGGCTGCTCGCGGCCGTGTGCACCACGCCGCGGCTGCCCGTCGGTGACCTGCCGCTGCTGGACGGCGCCGAGGCCGAACGCATGCTCGTCGCCTGGAACGCCGCCGATCGGGAATTCGCGCCGGACACGCTGGTCACCGCGTTCGAGTCGCAGGTGGTGCGCACGCCCGACGCGGTCGCCGTCGTGGATGACGCACGCACCGTGACCTACGCCGAATTCGCCGCGCGAGTGAACCGGCTGGCCCGGGTGCTGATCGGACGCGGCATCGCACCGGAATCGCCGGTGGCGCTGGCCATTCCGCGCAGCGTCGACCTGCTGGTCGCGATGTACGCGGTGGTGACGGCGGGCGGCGCGTACGTGCCGCTCGACCCGGCGCACCCGCTCGACCGGACCACCGGCGTGCTGGCGGCGGCGAACCCGGAACTTGTGCTCACCTCGGGAAACAGGCCGATGCTGCCCGCCGAGGTCTCCGATCACGAGGTGCTGTTCGACATCACGACGGTCCCGGCGAACGTCGATGCCGCGCCGGTACGGGACGCCGAACGGGTGCGGGCGCTGTCGCCGGACAACACCGCGTACGTCATCTTCACCTCGGGCTCGACCGGCGTCCCCAAGGGCGTTGCCGTCCCGCATCGCGCGGTCGCGCACCAGCTGGACTGGATGCAGTCGGAATACGGGCTCGGCGCCGACGACGCAACGCTGCTGATGACCTCGGCCGCGTTCGACCTGTCGGTGTGGGAATTCTGGTGGGCGCTGCGCACCGGTGCGCGGGTCGTGCTCGCACCCATCGGCGCGCAGCGCGACCCGGAAGGCGTGCTCGACCTGGTCCGGCGGGCGTCGGTCACCACGGTCACACTCGTGCCCTCGCTGCTAGCCATGCTGGCCGAGGTGTCGGGCAGGCGCAGGCTGCCTCGTTCACTGCGCAGGCTGCTGGTGATCGGTGAGGCGCTGCCCGCCGCGACCGTCGCGCGGGTCGGCGCGCTCACCGACGCGCGCGTCGACAATCTGTACGGGCCGACGGAGGCGGCCGTCTCGGTGACCCGGTACCGGGCGACCGTCGGTGCGCCGTCAGGGGTGCCGATCGGCGCAGGGGCGGCCGGTGCGGGGACGGTGCCGATCGGCACAGCGACGTTCGAGCCGACCGGCGCTGCGGTGCTCGAGTCGACAGACGCCGGGACGACTTTGCCGACCGGCACGGCGGTCCCGGTGCCACTCAACGCTGCGGCGACGGTGGCAACCGGCACCGTGAGGGCGATGCCGACCGGCACGGTGCCGATCGGCACTCCGGAGGCGGGCACCCAGGTGTACGTCCTCGACGACCGGATGCACCCGGTGCCCGCGGGCGTCACCGGCGAGCTGTACCTGGGCGGCGCGCAGCTGGCCCGCGGATACCACGGCAGGCCGGAGTCGAGCGCGGAACGCTTCGTGGCCAATCCGTTCGGCGCGCCGGGCGGCAGGCTCTACCGCACCGGTGACATGGTCCGTTGGGGCTCCGACGGCAACCTCCACTACGTGGAACGGCGCGACTTCCAAGTGAAGGTGCGCGGCTATCGCATCGAACTGGCCGAGATCGAACACGCGCTGCGCGCCAGGCCCGGTGTGGCGGACGCCATCGTCGTCGCGTACCGCGCGGATGACGAGAACGCCATGCTGGTCGGCTATTTCACGGGATCGACGCCGCTCGACATCGATGCGCTGCGCGCCGCGCTGGGCGAGGCGCTGCCGAGCTACATGGTGCCCGCCGCGCTGGTTCGGCTGGACGCGCTGCCGCTCAACGCCAACGGCAAGGTGGATCGCGTCTCGCTGCCGCGACCCGCACTGTCCGTGCGCGAGTTTCGCGCTCCGGCGACCGAACTGGACCGCGTGGTGTGCGCCGTCTTCGCCGAGGTGCTGGACGCGCAGCGGGTCGGCTTGGACGACAACTTCTTCGAACGCGGCGGCAACTCGCTGCTCGCCACCCGCTTGGCCACCCGGCTGAGCGCGGAACTCGGCGAACCGGTCCCGGTCGTGTGGTTGTTCTCCGCGCCGACGCCGGCCGGGCTGGTCGCCCAGCTCGAGCTGACCAGGTCGGGACGCGGGCGGGTGGACGCGGCGGCGGCCTTCGACGTGCTGCTCCCGCTCCGGCCGGGCGGCGGCAAGGAGCCGCTGTTCTGCCTGCACCCGGTCGGCGGCGTGGCCTGGTCGTTCGCCGGTCTCGCCGCGCACGTCGACCCGGAGCGCGCGCTCTACGGCCTGCAATCTCCGGTGCTGAATTCGACGGAGCCGCTGCCGGATTCGATCGAAGACTCGGCGCGGCGCTACGTCGCGGAGATCCGCGTCGTGCAGCCGGAGGGTCCCTACCACCTGCTCGGCTGGTCGCTCGGCGGCGTGCTCGCGCACGCCGTCGCGATCCAGTTGCAGGACCAGGGACAGCACGTCGCGACGCTGGCCATGATGGACAGCCCGCGCACGGTCGCGGCGACCGACACCACCGTGCCGCTGGCCGACCTGCTCGGCGGGCTGCTCGGTGAACAAGCCGCCGACGCGGACACCGGACTCGGCCTCGCCGAACTCGCCGCTCGCATCGCCGAACTGCCGGAACCGTTCTCCTCCTTCGGCGCCGAACGGCTCGCACGGCTGTTGGACGCGGGAACTCGCTCCCTCGACCTGCTCCGTCGCTACCGGCCCCGCCGCTACAAGGGCAACCTGGTGTATTTCACCGCCGCCCTGGACGATCCGACCGGCGCCACCGGGGCCGCGAGCTGGTCCGAGGCCGTGGACGGCACCGTGCACAACCACGCCGTCGTGGCCACCCACTGGCGGATGACCTCCGAATCGGCCCTCGCCCGCATCGGCCACGTGCTGGCCGCGGGCTGGGCGGACACCGACCGCGCATGAACCGACCCGCCTGACGAAAGGTGAACCATGACAAACCCGTTCGACGACGATGACGCCCAGTTCTATGTCCTCGTCAACGCCGAGGGCGAGCACTCGCTGTGGCCCGTCTTCGCCGCCGTGCCGACCGGCTGGACCATCGCCTACGGCGCGGCTGCGCGCAGCACGTGCCTGGAATACGTCGAGACCCACTGGACCGATATGCGCCCCAAGTCGCTGATCGCCGCCATGATGCCGAAGACCAACTGAATGCCGGGGCGCGCCGGTCCACATCCCTGCCGACCGGCGCGCCCCCTTGGCCGAATCAGGGTGCGTACGGCGCCAGGGCGGTGGCGATTCGCTGGAGATCAGCGAGATTCGTTGTGCCGTTGCCGGCGGCAAGATGTGCCGCCGCATCTCGCAGTGAACAGCCCAACAGCTCGCGGATCACGACAAGCTGGACGATGACGGACCAACCGGAATCGGCCAGCGCGCGTTCGGCGGCGTGCATGCCGCCCTTTGCCAGCGCGTCCCGCGCGGCCGCCAGCTCGTGAACGCAATGGTCGAGGAGCCGTGGATACAGTGTGTCGGCGTCGTCGACCACCGGTGCGAGGGCGATCGCGAAGCGCCAGACGTATTCGTCGTGGGCGTTGATCAGGTGTGGATGGGCTGTGGCGAACAGAGGGGACCGACAACAACCGCCCCGTGACTAGACGTCCACGCGTTGCGAGTCGATCACCGTCCTGGCCTGCTGCCGCCACTCGGACACCGCGCGGCCGCTCCCGTGTCGCAGCGTCGAGTCGAATCGTCTGGCGCGCTTGGTGACCGTCAGGCCGACATAGGTGTGCGCGTCGGTGATGGCGGCGGTGGCGACCGCGCAGGCCTCGTCCACCTCGCCGGAAGCCAGCAGCGCGGTCGCGTGTTCGAAACGCACCAGCGCGGGTTCCATGGTCTCGTTCGGGTCGTACAGTGCGATGGCCTGCGCCGCCGCGGCGGCCGTCTCGTCGGGCTTGCCGAGCCTGGCGTATCCGATGGCGCGGTAGAAGGCGAGCTTCTCCGGCCGGAACGAGAAGATGCCGATCGGCAGCTCTTCGGTACCGACGCTGCCCAGCGCACGCGCGGATTTGTCTATGCAGTGGGCGAATTGGCTTTCGTCGCCGAGATCGGCGTGCGCCCGTGCCGCCATGCCCCAGAGCCAGGCGGCGGCCGCGCCGGTCGCCGGATCTTCCGCGAGACGCGGGTCGAGCAGGCGCAGCACTTCCCTCGGCTTGTCGCTGTAGGTGGGCAGGTAGGCCAGACCGGCGAGGGCGATGTCCTCCGAGTAGCGATCGCCGATGTCCTGTGCCGCGTGGATCGCGGTGGTGTACCAGAGGCGGGCCTGGCCGAAATGACCTTCGTTGAACAAGATCTCGCCGACCACATTGGCCAGCCGGCCTGCGGTGCGCACCAGCCTGATCTGATGGTGGGTGGCCTGGCGCTCGCCGAGACACGCACGGACCGTGCGGAACTGGTCGAGAGTGCTCTGCAGCAGCTCGTGCGGCGGCACCCGGACGACCTGCTTGCCGAGTACGGAGGTGGATTGCTCCAGGACGCCCAGCCTGCGCTCGCTGATCGACCCGGCGTCCAGGGCCGCGAGCATCTTCTCCGGTTCACTTGCCAAAAGGTCGACCGCATGGCCCGCCAGACCTGCGCCGATGCAGGCCAGCAGTTCCCGCCTTCTCACGTCGTCATCCTCGACTTCCTTGTCGAGCCCGATCGGCGCGGACCGAACCTCGGTTCCGCCCCGCGCTGTTTCCCTACCGAGCTTGATTGTCCGATCGAGCGCCGCGCTCGCATCGTCGGTTGCGCGGCCCGCGTCGCGGCCCGCCGTGATCGCCCGCTCGAATCGCGTGACGACGACTGAATCGGCCTCGGACAGCACTCGATCGAGTAGCCGACGGCTTGCGGCGTGCATCCGGGTTGTCCGGCCGTTCTCCCACAAGACCACGGTGCGCGGGGTGACGCCCACCAAACGTGCGAACTCGTAACGACTCCGCTTCATCGCCGAGCGAAGGGCAAGTACGTCTTCGCCCGTCCAGTCGACCTCAACCATATGACCCGCTTCCTCGCATCAGGCCGATTCACTCGGAAATTACTCGCATTTACTGCATTCCGGGCTGTTATGTACCCAATCGCAACGCGCACTCTGTATTTCGCACCCGGCGCCAAGGTTGTGCCCAGACCTTTGGGAGCGTCCGCTCTCCGGAACCCGGCGCACGGTCCCGACGCGGCCTCGATCCAGCCGCCTCGAGCTCGGTTCCGCCGGCGCTCCCGGCGCCGGGTGCACTGAACTTCGCGGAGGTGAACGATGAACGTCCCGCACTTCGACCAGCGTGAGCTGTGGCTGGTCCAAAGCCGTGACTGCACACAGGAACCGCAGGTCCTGGACTACGATCGCGCCCGATTCATCCTGTCGGTGCACGCCGGGCACGGCAGCGGATGCCGCCAATACCTAGCCGCCTCCGCCTACTGCTTCCGGCGCACCGCGGACACATGATCCGATGTACTCCACACTGTCCATGCTGACCGGATGCGGTCTGGTTCTCTCCCTCATCGGCATCATCGGAACCTACGTCGGAGACACCCGAGCCACCGACGGACACCGCGCTCCCCCAGCCCCTTTCACGGTCGCCGAAGCCCACCGCGCAATGCAGCAACACCGCGGTTGCCGCGCAGATGCTTGCGCCCGCAAAGGAGCCGCCTTCCGCACCCTGGTCGCGGAGGGGCGTATCGTTCCCGACACGCGCGCCGACGGTTATTCGACATAGTTTCCGGCGATTTCTGCGAAGTATCCACAGAATTCCGGTCCGCGCCCGCGTGCTCCGAAGGCTCGCCGCCGAATACAGGGCCGACATCACCGAGCCTGCGCTTGGGCCGTCGGCGTCGAAGCCTTTGATGCTCTGGCACATCGACACCACGATCGACCCGTGGGAGCATGACAACATCGTGCTCGACACGTGTTGCGATCGTGAGTGGCAGGGGAGGAACCGTGAGCGAATCGCCCTCGGGCGGTGAGCTATTCACCGTAACGCCGCCGGAACTAGTGCAAGCCGCGAAGGCCGTGAAGAATCTGTTGGACAGTCTGACGTCCGGATTCAGATCCCTCGATGCCGACGTGGAATCGCTGACCGCTACGTGGAAAGGTCGCCAACGTGACCTGTTTGCGGAAGGCTACGACGAAGTCCGTCAAGGGTTGGCCGACCTGCTCGATGCCATAGGCGACACAACCGTGGCGTTGAACGCCAGCGCCGAGGCGTATCTGGCCCAGCAGCAGGCAAATGTGACCGCCATCGAATCGGTGGCCTCATCGCTGGATCTGCCCAATGCGTCATAGCGTGAATCTGGAGCTGCTCGACTCGGTGATCGCCCGGATGAAGGGCTTCGAAGGGTTTTTCGACGAGCAGATCACCGCCTTCGACAGCGCCGTCGCCCAGCTACAGGGCGTGTGGGAGGGTGAGGCGGCCACCGCGCAGCAAGAAGCCCACCAGCGGATGATGGACGCCGCCAAGGACATCCACGATGGCATTCAGGACATGCGCCGGGCGGCACAGGCCGCACACGGCCGTTACAGTGCTGCGATCGCCGCGAACCTGGAGATGTGGCGGGGCTGAGCCGGCGTGTCGGAACTGGATGTCGATCCTGAACTGTTCTACGAGCTGGCCGGCGAGTACAGCCGGGCCAGCACCGCAGCCTCCGCGGCGCTGCGCAAGATGGACGCCGAGATACGTGTCGAGAACATGAGTGGGGGAGATCCCGGCGGCAAAGAATGGGGCGCAGACTATTTCAGGTCCGGCATCGAAGCGGTGGTCACCGCGAGCATGGCCACCGATGTGCTGGTGCGGATGGCCGCGCTGATTCGGCAGAGCGGGGTGAACCACGATCAGTCCGAGAACGCTGAGGAGTACAACAAACCCGGCGGCGCGCTGCCGGACGCCGACCCGGGCGGGCAATCGTTCACAGCCAAGCCTTTGAAGAACCCCGCAGGCGGTAACCGCGAAGAGCCGTTCGGCTGGCCGCTGGTCATGGGTTCGGTCGTGTGGATCAACGGCGACACCGTCAAACTGCAGCAGGTGGCCGCGAGCTGGCTGAACACCGCCAGCGTCTACAGTGCGCTGGATGCCGAGATCCGCGCGAAGATGAAGAAGCTGCTCGGCTCGACGGCGCCGGAGATTCCCGATATCGATCAGACGAACAAGACCGTTCTGGACGCGATCGATCTACTCGCTGATGCGTTGCGGCAGCAGAGTGGCGCCACCAGTGGCTACGCCGATCTGCTTGCTGCGGCGCAGGGAGGTATCGAGCGCGAGATGGCGTTGCAGACGGTCACGCAAGCGATCAACACCATCAACGCCGCCACCATCGGCAAGCCGATCGAACCAGCGATCCGGAAGGCCGCCGAGATCGAGCTCGACTACAGCCGCACCAGAATCCAGCAGATCCTCGATGGGCTGACCGAATCGCGCAAGCTGTCCCAAACCGTGTTCGCCTCGGTGTCGGCCACAGTGGTCAGCAGCGTGAACACCAAGTTCAAACCGGTTCTCGACCGTCAATTGAAGCGACCACCCGAACCGACTCACTCTGACAGAGCACGGGAGAACAGGCTCAAAGGGGCGAAAGCCGAGGCCCGCGCTGGCATCGATCCCACCAAAACCAAGAAGTCGGTCCCGTCCGCAACCAAGACTGCGAAACACCGCATCCCTGACGACCTCGATGACGCGAACAAGCGGTTGACCGAGGTCAAGAACGTCCAACGCCAGGAATACACCGATCAGATCAAGGACTTCGTCGCCTACACTCAAGCCAACGGCTACGAGTTCGTGCTGGTCACCGACATCAACACTCAACTAGCGCCGGAGATCGAGGACTTGATCAAACAGGGCAAGATCAAACACGTGAAGATGGACTTCGAGTGACCGCCACCGACGACGCTGCCGCGACCAAGCTGCTCGAGGAATACCAGCTTGCTGGCGGATACGGGAGAACAATCTCCGAGATCGCAGATATGCCCAATGCGTCGCCGAAGGTCATTGCTCTGCTTTCACAGTGGCTTATCGAGCTGGAAAAACGCTGGCCCGGACCAGAAACCGAGGGACGGGCGCTTGCGCGGTTGAGCTTGGCGAGAGCACTGGGACACAAGTACGCGCGCAAGACCGCCGCGGTTCCGGCATTGATCTCGCAGTTCGATACTGCCAAGTCGATCGGCTCGCGGGAGCGATGGGCAGCGGGTCACGCGCTGTACGACATTCCCGCTGGCGTGGACTACTTCGACCAACTCGCAGCCATTGCGACGAATCGAGAGTTCGGCGACGACCGCCAGATGGTCGTCTCCTGGCTGGCCAAGTCCCGCCACCCCGACGCGGTGGCGGTCGCGCTGTCCCAACTCGACGACGAGGCGGTGCAGGGTCACGCCCTGGAAGTACTGTCGAAGCTACGCGCCCAAGGAGTCCGCGACCGTGTAGAGCCATTCCTGAACTCGAAGAACAAGTGGCACAAGCGTTCTGCTGAACGCATCGTGCGCTACGACGAGAGCTGACGGGCCCTGCGTCCAACCCCTACTGCCAGATGCGCCGCTGAGCCGAGAACGCTTCCAATCCTCCAGCAATCACCTCACCGTGCTCGACCCGATAGGGCTCCAACACGCTCAATGCGGTTCCTTCAGCGTGTTCGAGGTGCACGTCGATCCCGTCTCCGCCGGACTCGGGCAATCGCACGTCCACAACCAGTGCCGCCGCACGGATCTCCGCACGCATCCCAACCACCGCCCTCACGTTGAGCTCCTGTGCGTGCTGAGCAGACCCGGTCCCTGCCGCGACGATCTCGGTCCCACCCGAACGGTTCACCACCAGGGCAAACGGATAGAACTCGCCCCGCTCCGACAGCCGCTGCTCCGCCATGGTCAACGCCGTATCCAGCAGCCCGTCGAGATCGCCCTGAGCCGCCTCCGACGCGGTATCCCGCCACGAGACCAATCTGCTCCACTCCCCTCACAGCCATCCGACCGCCCGAAACGCTACCGCACTCCGAGCTTCGAGCCTCGCCCGTACACTCGCGGTGCGATGCCCGGAGGATCGAGGGAGCACGGCAGTCACAAGAGCGCCACGTTCAGACGCCCGTTCCCGCTGCTGCGCCCGGCGTCGACATCGCCAGCCGACGCTATTCGCGACAATGACTGGACGGCACTGCTGGCCAGACACGCGGACCACGGGCCGCGCTGCAAGCAGTATCTGGCTGCGCTGGCACGCGTCTCGACGGTCCTCGGCGAATGACCGTGTCGGGGAACTGCGTTCGAGCTGCCGGGTAGGGCGACCGGCCAACGCTTCCACTGTGGCGGGAACTGTCCACGGCGTTTCGCGGTGCGACCGGACATCGACCGGGTGATCATCTTGTCTTGCACTGGGCGCATGCGCTGGCAGAACCTCATCGCACGCGAATCATCGACCTATCCGTGTGCGTTCACATCGATGCGCGCCGCGCCGAGCTGCGAGTGCTGATCGACCAGTGGGTGATGGTTCAACTCCAACCGCGGTCGTTGGTCCGTCGCGACTAGCCGATCGACACCTATTTGCCGGGCTGCTGCGCGGCGCGGTGTCGCATCGACACCGCGATCGACCTGGCGAGCGGAGCATAGCGGATCTGTCGATACTATTGCCACTATCGTCAAAAATATCATAGCAGTTGTCATTTATAGTCACAGATGTATAGAAGCGCCGAGTCGTATGCTATTTTCGATGTATGAGCAGGGAGGAACGACTCCTAGATCTGGCTGACCTAGCTGGGTCGCAGTGGGGTCTGTTCACCTCCATGCAGGCTGGTGACCTGGGCTTCAGTGCTCAGCAGCTCAAGCGTCTCGCTGATGCGGAACTGATCACCCGGCTCCGGCAAGGGGTGTATCGGCTGACCGGCGCGCCAGAGGCTCCGCAGGACCCCATTCGGGCTGAGTGGCTGGCACTGGAACCCAAGCGGCTGGCCGCCGACCGCTTGGCCGATGCGGTGCCTGTAGGGGTGGTGTCCCACCGTTCGGCGGCACGCTTGCAGGACCTCGGCGACATCGACGCCGACTTTCACGAATTCACCGTGCCGAAGCGGCGGAGTACCCGCAGCCCGGATGTGAAGTTCCATGTCCGGGAACTGGGGTACGAAGACTGGCACTTGGTGGCCGGCCTACCGGTGACCCGACCATTGCGCACCACCGTGGATCTCGCCGCAGCACGAACCGACGGCGGGCATCTGGCCTCGATCGTCCGCGACGCCATCCTCACCGAAGACACCACCCGTGACGAACTCGCCGCCGCGCTGCGCCCGTACGCCCACTACTACGGCATGCCGATCGGCGCTGGGGACGAGCTCGTCCACAACTTCATCGGTCAAGCGGGCGTCCCCGAATCAGCCAAGGCCCTGACGCGAAGCGACCGCGGCGTGGACTGGGTGCTTGTCAACCCCGAGACAAATCGGCCAATTGCCATGCAATCCAAGTTCTTCGAGCGTCGACCGTTCAAGTTCGCTCTGAATGAGCTCGAGCGTCGGCTCGATGATCCCGCCCTCGCCGAGGCGTTGCTCACCGCCCTACGCGGCTCTGCGGTCGACGCGAGCCGTATGTCGGCCGCCCTCGGTAATGTCGTCGCGCACAACAGGTGGACAGCGGACAACGAGTCCGTCGTCCGTGCGCTACTGGAGACGATTGCTCGGTCGGTTCGAGCCGAGCGCAACAACGACGAGGGCGGGGGCGGGGATGACGGTGACACGGAAGTACCCGAGCGACCGGGGGTTTCAAGCCGCGATCAATCAGCGGATCAGTGAGCGGGCACGCAGTATCAAGCGTCCCACCGAGGAGTTGCGGCGCGAGTTCTACATGCAGCGGATGCTGGCCAGAGTGTTCGCCGATCCCGCCGCGCCCTGGATCCTCAAAGGCGGAACATCGCTGCTGGTTCGTATTCCAGGCGCCCGTCACAGTCAGGACGTCGACTTATTGCACCTGAAAGCCGATCTGGACCAGGCATTCGGCGAACTCCGCGACCTCGTAGTCGCACCCAGTCCGCTGGACCGGCTGACCTTCGACCTGAAGGTCAAGAAGCAGAACGTGAACGAGGGCGGCACCTCGGTGTGGCAACTCCAGGCAACGCCTCGCCTCGGCACGACAGAGCTCCAGCACTTCCCCATCGATCTGACCGCGGGCAAGCAGCTCATCGGTCGGATCGACCGGATCGCTCCGACGCCGACCATCGAGATCCCCGACGTCCTGCCGCCGCCGGAATTCGCCTGCTACCCGCTGGTCGACCAGATCGCCGACAAACTCGCCGCCATGTACGAGTACCACGGCGAAGAGCGTCAGCCCTCGACGAGATGGCGCGATCTGGCCGACCTGCTGCTGATCATCGGCACCTCCAGCTTCGACGCCACTTCGATCCAGCTCGCCCTGCAACACCAACGACAGCACCGGCCCGCGCTGGAACTGCCCACCGCGATCCATTCGCCCGGCCCGCGTTGGAAGGCTTCCTACCGCGACATCGCGGTGAAGATCAGCCGACTCCCGGCGGAACTGCACCACCTGGATGCCGCGCTGGACTTCCTCGGGCAGTGCATGAACCCAATCCTGGACGGCACCATGGCGATCGGGACCTGGAACCCCTCGGCCCTCCGCTGGGATGAAGGCACGTAACAGTGTCGTTGGGTCCGTTCGCTCTCCAGCGAGTGCGATAGCCGGGGTTGGTCGGGGAGCCTCCGCCGTCGCACATGCGGAAGGCCCACCGGGCGATGGGTCACTTCATACACCCGCGGAGTCGGCAGTCGGGCACGAAAACCGCCCCCGGCTCGGGGGAATATCGGGGTCGTCCCGGATGTGCGGGAACCCCTCCCTGCCTACCGTCGAGGTATGCGCCTGACACCGATCCTCGCGGCCGTTTCCGCGGTGGCCCTGCTCGCCGCGGGCTGCGCGAACGACACCGAGACCGGGTCGCAGGGTGTCTCGGATGCTCGGCTGCATGCCGTGCAGGAGGACATCGATAGGGCGGTCGGGGCGGGCGTCACGGGGGCGATCGCCACGGTCACCGAGAACGGTGCGACCGAGGTCCGCACCGCTGGAGTGGCCGACCTCCGAACCTCCGCGCCGATTCCCGCGCAACCTCCGCAGCGCACCCGTGTCGGCAGTGTCACCAAGTCGTTCACCAGCGCGCTGGTGCTGCAACTGGTCGCGGAGGGGAAGGTCCGTCTCGACGAGCCGATCGCCGACACCTACCTGCCCGCCCCCGGCGAACGCGATATCCGCGGGCCGCACCCGGCGGGCTACGCCACTTCGGACGGTGTCGTCACGGACGTCTCGCGCATCGAACCGTCCATCCCGTGGGCGGCGGGCGCACTGGTGTCCTCGGGCGCGGATCTGAATCACTTCTACGGCGCGCTGCTGGCGGGTCGGGTGCTGGCCGCCGCCGAGCTCGAGCAGATTCGCGCCGGGGTGCCCATCGATCCGGAGTCCGGAATGGTCTACGGCCTAGGGCTCGGCTCGATGCGACTGTCGTGCGGCGCGGAGTACGTCGGGCACAACGGCGCAATTCACGGCTATTACACGCTGTCCGGCGCGACCGTCGACGGCCGCGCGGTCACCGTCGCGATGACGAAGGCGCCCGAGACCGAACCCGACCTGATCGGCATGCTGGAACACGCGCTGTGCCCGTGACACTGGCTCAACGGAGTCCGAGCAGCTCGCGCTCCGCGCAGTTCAGCGTCTTCTGGAACCCACCGGCCACCACAGGAACCATGGCGAGCGTGCACAGCCCGGCCAGGATCGGCGAAGCCACCTCGAACCGCGAAAACCACCGCACCCGGGTGCCTTCGGGCACCGAACGGAATGCCATGAACCCCTCGTCGTGCCGCAGCGGAGGCGTGGACCTGGTGATCCGGTACCGCATCAGCGTCGGCGGGCGGTACTCGACGATCTCCTCGGTCAATCGCAGCAGCGGCGTGACGACCACCCGGACAGCGCCGCGGCCGTGGCAGTGCACATCGCCGGGGCGCACCAGGGTGACCCGCCGGACCAGCGAGATCCGGCGGTAATTCGTTGCGTCGGTGAGCCATTCGAAGACGTCGGCGACCGGCGCCGGAATGGTCCGCTCGATGTCGACGGTGCGCAACCGGCACCTCAGACGAGGTTCTTCTCTGTGCGGATCCTGCGGCGCAGGTCGGCCATCAGCGCGAGGCTGCCGCCGTGCCGCAGGAACCGGGGAATGAACCGGTTGACGAACCCGACGAATACGAACAGGTGCTCGAAGCGGCGCTGATCGGCCGCGGTCCACTCCAGCCGCATCTGGTCGCGGAAATACGGCGCGAGGAAGCCGATCGTCAAGAACTTCAACAAGTTCCGGAACGGCAGCCGCAGATACCAGTGGATCATGCGCAGGTTCAGTAGATCGTCGATGTAGGAGCGCACGTAGTCGTCGAGGACGGCTTGGTGGCACGCCTCGTTCCAGTAGACGTCGAACTCGGCGCGCGTCTTGGGCCACATGTCCTCGGTGACCTGCAACGTGGTGCCGAGCGTCGAGGACGAGGCGTAGAAGGCCTCGGCCTGCTCGTCGTTCATCCTGCCTTGCAGCAGCTGGTAGGTGTCCTCGAAACCGATGTACAGGCATGCGGCGACCCACAATTGGAGATTGCGGTCGAAGGCGTTGTACTTCACCGCGGCGCCCGGCTCGGACCGCACGTGGCGGTGCACCGCGTTCACCGCCTCGCGGTAGGCCATGCGCTCCTCGTCGGTGCCGAGGATGGCCACCGCCAGATACTGGGTGGTGGTGCGGGCCCGCTTCCACGGGTGCTTCATGAGCGCGCCGCTTTCCACCTTGCTCTCCGCGACGCCGTAACCGACACCGGGCCTGGCCATTTGCATCGCGACGTTGGCCGCGGCGCCCGCGAAGGACCAGAAGTCCAGGGCGTCGGACAGTTTGATCGGCCGCTTGGTGATCGGGCGGTGCGCGGAGCTGATGGGGATGCGCGTCTGCTCCTTGGTCAGTGGCGCCGGTTCGTTCTCGTAGGAGGGCTGGGCGACCGCGGTCATGGGAGTCCTTCCGTTGTCTTCCTGAGGGGCCGGGCCAGGCGCGCGAGCAGCGCCACCGTGAATTGCCCGGCGCCGAACAGGAATCCGGCGAGGAACAGCCAGCCGAGGAACTCGAAAACTGTCATCTCCACGCTGAGAATCCTGTTGAGTGCTTTCATCGTTCGACCTCCCGGAGGTCGATGCGGAGCCGGTGCGCCCGCGCTCGCCTGCGGCGAGATCCGCTGCCACCGTGGCGCGCTGTGCGCGGGCGGCCGGGCAGGGGGAAACGAGGAACCGAGAGTCGTCACCGCGACCGGGTTGCTCGTCATCGAACGTCTCCTGCTCCGGGGCGAGATCGCCCCTCCGTCGATTATGTTACCGATAATTCTGCATGGCAAGTGCAGCTGATGTCCTGGTTTTCCCCTGTTTCCTTCGGTATCCATCTAGAAAAGTGTGGCGGTGTTCTAGAGGGGATTGCGAGCCTGACGGGCATACCGCAGCCGCGGCGGGCGCAGCGCGGAGCCGATCCGGACCGCGCGGGCGTAGACCGCGAAGGCGGCCGCGTCGCCGGGGCGAAGCGGCGCGTCGAGTAGTTCTCTGGCGCGCTCGTGCAGCAGCGCGCGAACGGCGAAGCCGGGCAGCCTGCGCGGCGTCCACGCGTCGGGGCGCAGCACCTGATCGCGCAGCGCCAGCGTGTCGGCTCCCGGCGGCGGCAGGGCCGCGCACGCGTCGGCGAAATACCGGGTGAACTCGGTCCAGGTGGCCGGCGCGTGCCGGTCCGAGATGCCGTAGCGGCCATACCATGCGTGGCACTCCGCGTAGAGCTGCTCGCGCCGCGCGGGCGTCAGCCCGCCGGAGAAGGTGTCGATGCTCGTTATGAGGGTGTCGACGTAGGTGGCGTGCTGGAAGAAGAAGAGCTCGGGATGGAGGGCGTGATAGCGACGGCCGAGGGCATCGGCGCCCTTGACGTGCTCGTGTCCGAAGCGGATGACCGAGCGCAGATCTCGGTCGCTGTAGGCGATGTTGATCATCCCGCCCACGGTGCGCCGCTTGTGCTCCCAGAGCCGGTTCGGCGCGTGGTCGCGGAGCGCGGCGGCGATCGCCGGGTGCAGCACCTGGAGTGCGACGGCGCGCGGCAGCGTCAGGGCGAAGCGTCGATCGCCGAGGTGGCGCCGCAGTACGTTGCTTGTGTCGAGCACCTGCGCCTCCCCTGTCTGCCGGGCGAGGCCATCGCCGTCGCTCATGAGAACGCTCGATAACTTATTCGCGCAGCACCGGTCCGTCAATCGGTGCTTCATGGGACTACTCCCAGAGCAAGTTCCTGGGAATCTGTCCAAAATGCTTCCGCAATCCTGTGAATCGTGCGTAACATACGGGTCATGCCGGACCGGATGTACACGGTTGGGCGCCCCCGCGACGTCGCGATCTCCTTCGCTCTGCGCGGGTGCCGTCAGCGGGTTCGGCCGGTGCAGGAAAGGATGCGACGTACATGCTCAAGAAGCTGGATCGACTATTCAGCTACGAGATGAAGGTCTCCGAGTTCCTCGGAACTCTGATCATTCTCGGAATCCCCTACGGGCTCGTGGGAGTCGTCTGGACGCTGACCCATACGAGTCATCTACGCGATATGCACGGCATCGACGTGGTCATCTCGTTCCTCGGGTCGATCGTGTGCTGGCCGGTGCTCACCTTCTCGAATGTGTGCATGACCTGATGATGATCCTGGTGTGGCTCATCGACATCGTGGTGATCGGCGTCAAGATCCTCGGTGGGCGAATGAAAGTCAATCCGATCCTGCGTTACGGGCTGTGGCTCGCCGTGCTGAGCGCCGTCGTGGCCGGCGTCGCAGCGCTCGGCTACGGATTGGTGGCGTTGCAGCACTTCCTCAGCGAACCGGCCTGACCGGTCGGTGCGCGGACAGGTGCCCGGGAAATATGTGACTTCGTGGAAACTTGTTCGAGTTGTAAGTGTCTGATATAGGCGCGATGATGCGCTGATTAGCTCGATATATTTGCAGGTCGACTGCTCGTTCAATGATTCGGGCCAGCCTTCACTATGAGACACATCGATCCAGTTGTGTCGAGAATTCCTATTCACATGTGACTTGTGTCGCGCGCCCGGGCTGTGCGACACTTCACACGCTCCGCGCCCTCGAGGGGGTCACCGTTACCGGTCGGCGAAGTGAGCGAGAAGAAGGCCGAGAAAGGACTCGGGCAGCGTGACAACCATCGAACGACCTCCGGGTCGGATCGAGCCGGAGCAGCCTCCGGAGCGCACCGACCTGGAGCGAGCCGTCGACGATCTGAAGGGTCTGTGGCGGCGTCATCCGCAGCGATCGCTGGAAACCCTTGGCAGGCAAGTGATGCTGGGCCGCGACGCGGTGATCGAACTGTTCCGGGCGATCGCCGCCCGGCGTTTCCCGTATCACGAATTCATCAGGCAGTGCGCGTTCATGTCGAGCGTCTCCGCGGCGCCGACCGTGCTGGTCGCGATTCCGATCGCCGTCGTGGTCTCCCTTCAGGTGGGCGCGCTGGTCAACCAGGTCGGCGCGACGACGTTCATCGGCGCGGTCGCCGGACTCGGCATCATCCGCCAGGGTGCGCCGCTGGTCACCTCGCTGATGATCGCGGGCGCGGTCGGCTCGGCGATCTGCGCAGACCTGGGCTCGCGCACCATCCGCGAGGAGATCGACGCCATGATGGTGATGGGCGTGAATCCGGTGCGCCGCCTTGTCGCGCCACGCCTGGTGGCCGCGGTCCTGGTGAGCATGCTGCTGTGCGGGTTCATCGTGTTCGTCGGCTTCGCGACGGCCTACATGTTCAACGTCTACGCCCAGTCCGGGACTCCGGGTTCGTTCATCGGCTCGTTCGCGTCCTTCGCGGTGGCCAACGACCTCATCGTCGCGCTGGTGAAGGCGGCCATCTTCGGCGCGCTCACCGCGATCATCGCCTGTGACATCGGGCTGCACGCCAAGGGCGGCCCCGGCGGCGTGGCGAACGCGGTGAACTCGGCGGTCGTCACCTCGGCGCTGATGCTCTTCGCCACCAACATCATTCTCACCCAGCTGTACAACACGCTGTT
Organism: Nocardia sp. bgisy134; assembly: GCF_057708325.1. Classification (NCBI taxonomy): domain Bacteria; kingdom Bacillati; phylum Actinomycetota; class Actinomycetes; order Mycobacteriales; family Nocardiaceae; genus Nocardia; species Nocardia sp. bgisy134. Next base: position 400,471 of record NZ_JBYIRW010000003.1, on the reverse strand, counting down.
CCCGACGAAGGTGATCTGAGGTGGGCACGAAGTACACCCCGCCCGCCCTGAGACCATTCCGGGCGGTCGGTACCGTCGCCGCCGTGCCCTATCGGGCGAATCAGCGGCTCGGCCACCAGGCCATCACGTTCTTCGAGGCGCTGGCCGCGATTCCCTTCGTGCTCAAGCACTATCGCAAGGAAGTGCTGCGACTGACGGCGGACGTCGGATGGGGCAACGGCTCGCTGGTCGTCGGCGGCGGCACCGTCGGCGTGGTGATCATCCTCTGCGCGTTCGGCGGCATCACCGTCGGCATGGAGTCGTTCACCGCGCTGAACCTGCTCACCATGGGCCCGCTGACCGGTGCGATCTCCGGCTTCGCCACCACGCGCGAGCTGGCGCCGATCCTGGCGACGCTGGCGTTCGCCATCCAGGCCGGGTGCCGGTTCACCGCGCAATTGGGTTCCATGCGGATCTCCGAGGAGATCGACGCGCTGGAATCCATTGCCATCCGCCCTCTTCCGTACCTGGTGAGCACCAGGATGATCGCCGCGACGCTGACCATCATCCCGCTGTACACGGTGGGTCTGGCCACGGCGTACCTGGCCACCAAGCTCTCGGTGCTCTTCCTCGGCGGCACCTCCGCGGGCACCTACGACCACTACTTCTTCCAATTCCTCATCGGAACCGATGTCTTCTTCTCGCTGCTCAAGGTCGTGGTCTTCGTGCTGCTCGCGACGTTCATCCAGTGCTACTACGGCTATGTCGCCTCGGGCGGGCCGGAGGGTGTCGGCGTCGCTGCCGGACAGGCCATCAAGATGGTGATCGTCGTGATGGTCTTCGCGAATCTGGTTCTGACGCTGGCTATCTGGGGCATCGACCCCGGTTTCCGGATCTCGGGATAGGGGCGGGCATGCTTCTCGATCCCAGTGGCCGCGGGCCGACCGCGCGTCAGCTCTCCCTGGCCGGCCTGGCGATGGTGACGGCCACCGCGCTGCTGCTCGGCCTGCTGATGCTGCGCTACAACGGCTATTTCGAAGACAAGGTCCGGGTGACCGCCGAGCTGACCAGCACCGGCGACGGTCTGCCCGAACGTGCCGACGTGAAGTTCCGCGGCATGGTGGTCGGCACCGTCGCGGGTGTCGAGGTGGTCGCCAAGGGAGAACGGCAGCGCGCCGAGATTCACCTGAAGCCCGCCGTCGCGCCGACGATTCCGGCGGCCGTCACGGCGAGGGTGGTGCCGAACAATCTGTTCGGCGTCACCGCGATCGAGCTGGTGGACAACGGCTCGGCGGGCGCGAAACTCGTCGCCGGAGCGGTGATTCCGGAGGACACCAGCACCTCGACCATGCAGTTGCAGACCACTCTGACCGTGCTGCGCGACGTGCTCGACAACATCCAGCCCGAAAAGCTCGGCCGGGTGCTGGCGACGCTTGCGGCGGCGCTCGATCCCAGTGCGCGCGTGCCGGGTTCGACGATCGAGCGGCTCGACCTCTGGGTCACCCAGATGCGCACCGTCCCCGGTGTCGGTGAACTGCTCGGTGATCTCGGCCGGGCGACCACGGAACTGAGCAAGTCGGCACCGGATCTGGTCGGCGTGCTGGCCGAGTCGGTGACGGCGGCCCGCACCTTCACCGAGCGCCGCGACAACCTCGTCGCGCTGCTCGCCAACGCGAGCAACACCATCGACTCCGTCAACTCGCTGTTCGCTCGAAACCCCGATGCGGCAAAGGACCTCGTCCCCGGACTAGACCAGCTGTTCGGCAGCCTGGCGCAGGACACGCAGGCCATCCCGGACACCGCGCGCAACCTCAACGCGTCGCTGGAGAGGCTGGCCACGGTGTTCCACTTCGGGCCGAGCCGCCAGATGGTGTGGAAGATGGACGTCACCTTCACGCCCTTCCAGCAGTACACGGCCGAGGACTGCCCGGCCTACGGTTCGCTCACCGGTCCTCGCTGCGGTGGCCCGACGGTGCCGGAAGTCGCACCGGACCAGGAGTTTCCGGATCGGCTGCAACCGCGCTGGTTGGATGCCGCCGGTCCCCAGCCGACGCTCACGCTGCCGGGACTCCAAGCGGCGCCCGCCATCCCGGGCATTCCGGGTTTGCCCGCGATCCCGGGCCTGCCCGCCATTCCAGGAATCACCGCCCCCGGTGTGGCCACCCCGGCGGCGCGTCCGATCGCAGGCGGACGCGGGCACGCCGGTGTCGCCGCGATCGTCGGTGGGCAACCGACCGCCGCGCAGCTCCTGCTGCTGACGCCGCTGCTGGCAGGCGGGACGGTGACCGTGTACGACACCGCACCGGCGGAAGGGGGCAACTGAGATGAAATCCGGAAAGGCCCTCGCGGGCTTCAGTCTTTTCGCGGTGCTTGCCATCGCGCTGACCTACACGATCTGGTCGACCTTGCAGCGCTCGGTGCCCGGCGACACGCACACCTACTCCGCGACTTTCTCCGACGTGATGGGCGTGCGGGTCGGCGACGACGTCCGCATGGCGGGCGTGCGGGTCGGCCGGGTCGATCGGATCGATTTCGACGACGACTACAAGGCCGTCATCGATTTCCGCATCCAGGACAGGCAGCGGCTGACCACAACGACCAAAGCCCTTGTGCGATATCAGAATCTCATCGGCCAGCGCTATATCGCGCTCGTACCGGGCAAGGAGGAGGGCGACCCGCTGCGTCCGGGCGGTCACATCTCGTTGGCGAACACCGAGCCGTCCTTCGACGTCTCGGCGCTGCTCTCCGGTTTCGAGCCGCTGTTCAGCGTGTTGCAGCCCGATCAGGTGAACTCGCTGTCGGAGACGCTGATTCAGGCGTTGCAGGGCGACGGCGTCTCGCTGAGCACGCTGATCACCCAGGCCGCCGATCTGGCAGGCACCTTCGGCCAGCGCGACCGCATCCTCGGCGACGTGATCACCAACCTGAGCAGCGTGATCAGCGGATTGGCGCACCGCTCGAGCGAATTGGAGACCCTCATCGTCCAGTCGAGGGCCCTGGTCGAGGCGCTCTACGCGGAAGGCGAGTCGCTGAAGCAGTCCGTCGATCTGGTGGCCGAGTCCACCGATTCGCTGGTCTCGCTGATCGCTCAGGTGCAGCCCGACCTGGCCAGGGCGCAGGACGACGCGACCACCGGCATCGCCATGCTGCTGCTCAACGGCGCCGCGCTGGACAAGGCCGCAGTGCAGTTCCCCAACTTGCTCAACGCGCTGGCTCGCTTCACCAGCTACGGCACGTACGGCAACGCCTACATCTGCCGGTTGGACGTCTCGCTGTGGGGCGTGCTGCTCCCGCCGGGGCTGTTCTCGCAGGTCGGCGGTAATTCTCAGTCGGAGGTGTGCCGGTGATGACGCGGATTCGGTTGCCGAGGTATTCGAAGAACCGCTACCTCTGGCTCGGCGTGATCGCGGCGGGCTTCGTGGCGTTGCTGCTGGTCGGTTCGAGCGTGGTGTCCGAGGCGCGGCTGGCGGACAAGACGATCAAGGCCGAGTTCGCCCAGGCGGCGGGGCTGCGGCCGGGGGCGACTGTCGACGTCTCCGGCATCGAGGTCGGCCAGGTCCGCGCGGTCCGGCTGGCGGGCGACAAGGTGGTGGTGGATCTGCGGGTGCGCCGCGACCTGCGGCTCGGGCCGAACGCGCGGGCAGCCATCAAGATGTCGACGATCCTGGGCAGGCTGCACGTCGAGCTCACACCCGGGGATGGAAAGGGCCTGCCGGACAATGTCATCCGGCTGTCGAACACTTCGGTGCCGTACAACCTCGGCAAGGTGATCCAGGACCCGCAGTACAAGTCGTCCTTCGAACGGATCGAGCGCATCGACCCAGGCAAGCTGCGCCAGGCGCTGGACGTGCTCGACCAGCAGATGGGCGACTCGCCGCAGCTGACCGTCGCCGCGCTGGACAGCATCGGCGCGCTGGCCAAGGTGATCAACGATCGTCGCGACGAGGTCGACACGCTGCTGAAGAGCATGGATCAGGTGTCGCAGCTGGTCGCGGACAACCAGAACAGCGTGCTGCTGCTGCTCACCCGCGGCGAGGCGATCGGCAACGCGGTGGCGTTGCGGCAGGACCTGCTGCGGCAACTGCTCGACAACGTCGCGGCGCTGTCGGCCCTGTTGCAGGAGATGGGCGTCGAGAACAACGACCAGCTCGGCCCGCTCATCCAGAACCTGAACACCATGACCGAGGGTCTGGAGAAGAACCGGGAGAACCTGGACCGGCTGTACGAGATCATGCCGGTCGCCATGCGGCAGTTCAACAACGCGCTCGGCAACGGGCCGTACGGCGAGGTCTGGGCGCCGTGGATCTTCCCGGACAACTGGCTTTGTTTCGCACAAGCGGTACCGGGGTGCAACTGATGAGGATTCGTGCGGTCTTGAAACTGGTCTCGGTGTGCGTCGCCGCGGCCGTGGGCAGCGGCTGTTCGCTGCTGCCCGAGAGCGTGAGTTCGCTGCCCGACCAGTATCTCGGCGAACATCTGCGGATCAGCGCCGATTTCGAGAACGTCGCCGGGCTCTACGCGGGCAACGAGGTGGCCGTCCTCGGCGTTCCGGTCGGCCGGGTCGACACGGTCACCGCGCGCGGCAGCTACGTCGAGGTCACCATGTCCATCGACAAGAGCGTGAAGGTGCCCGCCGACGCCATCGCGGCGCTGGTCTCGCCGCAGCTGATCACGAATCGGCACGTGGAGCTGGCCCCCGCCTACACCGGTGACGGACCGACGCTCGCCGACGGTGCGCACATCCCGCTCGCCCGCACCAGGACGCCGGTCGAATTGGACCGGATCCTGGAGAATTTCGACCAGCTGGGCGCGGCGTTGAAGGGCGACAGCGAGAACGGGCCGATGGCAAGCCGGGTACTGTTCCCGCTGCTCGACGGCAACGGCGACCGGCTGCGGGAGACGCTGGACGCGCTCTCCTCGGCCTTCGAGGTGACCTTCGCCAACGGGGACCAGATCGCCAACACCATCATCAAGCTGAACGAGATCACCCAGGTGATCGCGTCCAACGACCAGACGGTGCGCGACTTCAGCGGCAGGCTCACCGAATTGGTGCAGCTGATGGGCGAGCAGTCGCCCGGCCTGCACGCGGTGCTCACCCAGCTCAACGATTTCGTGAACAACACCGCGACGGTGGTCGGACAGAATCGGGATCAGCTGGCGGGCGCGCTGACCCGCTTCGTGGCGATCACCGAGCAGATGCGCGCCAACGCGCGTCAGCTGACCGAAATCGTCGACGTCACACCGCTGTTCTTCCAGAACATCACCAACTCGATGAGCCGCGAGCACGGCGCCGTACGACTGCACGGCCTGCTGGACAAGATCGTGCTGGACGGCGAGGCGCTCGCGCTGTTCTGCGAGCGGATTCAGCTGCGGCTCGACGGTTGCCGGACCGGGAAGATTCAGGACATGGGACCGGATTTCGGTCTCACCGCCGCACTGCTGGGGATCGCGAAATGAGGACGAAGGCGGTGCTGCGACGCACCCTCGCGGCCGGGCTGGTGGCCGCGAGCATCGGCACGGCGACCGGATGCGCGGTGACCGTGGACAACGTCCCGCTGCCCCAGCCGGGCATCGGCGCACCCGGCTACAAGATCCACGCCGCGTTCCGCGACGCGCTCAATCTGCCCGATCGCGCGCACGTGAAGATCGGCGGCACCGACATCGGCGTTGTCACCGGCATCAGCACAACGAACTTCATCGCCGACGTGGAAATGGAGATCCGCGAGGACATCCGGCTGCCGCGCGGTACCACCGCGGAGCTGCGGCAGGCCACCCCGCTCGGCGACATCTTCGTCGCCATGACGCTGCCCGCCGCGCAGGACGGCGCGCAGATGCTGCGGCCAGGTGACACCATCGGCGCCGAGCACACCTCGGCGGGCGCCTCGGTGGAGCAGTTGATGGTCTCGATCTCCATGCTGCTCAACGGCGGCGGCCTCAATCAGGCCGCCAAGATCACCTCCGAGATGAATGCGATGTTCGCCGGGCGAGCACCGCAGCTCGCGCATCTGCTGACCGAATTGAGCAGCGCCATCGAGGCGCTCAACCGCAGGACCGCGGACATCGACAGCGTGCTGTCCGGCGTCAACGTGCTCACCGGCGAATTGGCCGCGCGCAAAGCCGAACTCGGCGAGGCCGCCGACACCTTCCCCGCGCTGCTCGGCCTGTTCGCCGAGAACAACAGGGACATCTCGGCATTGATCGGCAAGGTGTCGGTGACCATGTCCGCGCTCGGCGATTTCACCGAGACCACCGGCCCCGAGTTCGTGAGCCTGTTCGACAGCATCCAGCGCCTGATGTCCGGATTCACCCAGATGGGCGACGAACTCGGCCAAGCGTTGGAGCGCTTCGATCAGCTGTACCCGTCGATCATGGCCTCCTTCGACGGTCCGAATCTGTCGGTCGCGGCGACGGTTTCCTACCTGAGCGTGGGCGCGCTGACCGATCCGCGGGGCAGCCGTTGGCCGGAGGTCGGTGACGTGCCCGCCTTCATCGGCAGCCTCGCGCAGGTCATCGAGAAGGTGATCGGCAGGCTGACCAGCCCGCCGCGCACGGAGGGCGGCCGATGAACATCCCACTCTGGAATTACCTGGTCCGCAAGCGGATCGCGGTCGCCAACATCGGCCTCGTGCTCGTGCTGATCCTCGGCTCGGCGTATCTGGGCGCGCAGGTGCTGCGCTTCAACCCGCTGCCGAACACCTACCTCGTCACCGTGGAATTGCAGACCTCGGGCGGATTGCTGGCCAACAACGACGTCACCTTCCGCGGCACCAGGGTCGGGCGGGTGCGCGAGGTGAGGGTCGCCGACATCGGGATCGCGGCCGTCGCCGAAATCCATTCCGCAGCACGCATTCCCGTGGGCGGTACCGTCGCCGTCGGTCGCCTGTCCGCGGCGGGGGAGCAATACTTGGATTTCCGGCCCGACTCCGACACCGGCCCGTACCTCGCCGATGGCGATGTGGTGGCGATGTCCCAGACCAAGGCCCCGGTCTCGGTGCAGTCCGTGCTCGCGAACGTGAGCGGCATGATCGGCGGCATGAACCCGCAGCGGCTCACCGTCATCATCGACGAGCTGGACAAGGCGCTCGCGGGCGGCCCGGATCGGTTGCGCAACATGATCTCCGGCATCAGCAGGGCCATGGCGGGCCTCACCGATCTGCTGCCGCAGACCAGGCAGTTGATCGAGAACCTCGAGATCATCGCGGAGACCACCTCGCACGCCCAGCCCGATCTGACGACACTGACCACCGGCGCGGGCGCGCTGTTCGAGCAGCTGACCGCCGCCGATCAGGAGGTCAGGCGCTTCCTCGACCTCGCACCGGGTCAGCTGGCGACGCTGGGCGGCTTCGTCACCGAGACCGAGGACCCCGTGACCAATCTGGTGACGAACTTCGTGGCCATCACCAAATCAGCGAAGCTGCGCCAGCCCGCCATCGCGGCGCTGTTCCCCGCGCTGCGCGAAGGCACCGAGGCGATCGGCATCCCCGCGCACGACGGCGCCTTCCACACCCTCGTAGACCCGTGGCCGCGGCCGACCTGCGACTACGAGACCATCCCCGTCGTCCCGACGCTGGCCACCACCGACACCAGGGTGCGGCTCTACAACTACTGCGTCACGAACAACCCGGCACTCCAGGTGCGCGGTTCGGCGAACGCGCCGCGGCCCAATGTGCCCGACAACGGGTCCGGCCCGCCGCCTGGCGTGACCGGCAACGAATTGTCCCGTCCCGTTCCCGGGCGATAGGAAGGAAATGCCATGAGTGACAACGATGTCGATAGCGGCGCCGCGTCCGTCGCGGGGGACAACACGGCGAAGGCAGCCGATGAGACGGCTGCGGATGTGAAAGCTGCTGCGGCGCAGAGCGATGCGAAACCGGCTGCGTCCTCGGATGTGTCCGCCGTCGCCGCCGCGAAACCGGCTGCGTCGGAGGGCGAGGTGAAGGCAGTGGTGTCCACCGATGCGAAACCAGCTGTGGCGGACGGCGAGGTGAAAGCGGCGGATTCCACCGCCGCAGGCGCCACGGTGGACGCGAAACCAGCTGCGGCGGAGACAAGTTGGCGCGATCGTCTGCGCATTCCAGGCGGCGCCAATGGCGTCGTTGCGGCACGTGCCGCGGTGGCCGTGCTGCTGGGCGCCGCGGTCGCTTCGACCGGCTGGTTCTTCGTACAGAACCGGAACAACGAGGCGCTGCTGGAAGCCCATGAGGAGGCCAAGGCGGCCGCCTGCGCGTACGCGCCGGTGCTCGCGAACTACGACGCCAAGAACCTCGACGCCTATTTCGCCGCGGTGCTCGACGGCGCGACGGGCGACTGGAAGAAGCAGTTCGACGACACCAGCCGCGAGCTGAAAGAGGTGCTGACCCAGGGTGAGGTGGTTTCCAAGACCAACGACGTGCAGTGCGCGGTGAAGAGCGGTGACGAGACCTCCGCGGAGGCGATCGTGGTGATCGGCCAGACCATCACCAGTGTCGGCACCCAGGGCAAGCCCGCGCCGGGTCAGCTGTCCATGGTGATGCGGATGGCGAAGGTGGACGGCAAGTGGCTGGTGAACAAGGTGAATTCACCGCTGGTCCCCTCGCCGCAGCAGTAGCGCTTCGTCTTTCGTCTCTGATCACCGAGTCGTCGCGGCGGGCCGCCCGAACAGGATGACCTGCATCAGGTGGATCACCCGCGCCTGCGAGCAGATCGGGTTGTCGGGGCCCAGCCACTGGCCGAGGTCGACGACGAGTGCGAAGGCGGCGTGCACCAGCACCCGCGACTCGGCGGCGGACAGTTCCGGGCGCACCCCGACGACGAGCTTGGCCCACTCTTCGACGTTGAGCCGCTGGATGTTCCGCAGCACGGTGCGGTCCTCCTGCGGCACGTTGCTGATCTCGGCGTAGTAGACGAAGGTCAGTTCCCGCTCGGCGAAGGAACCGGCGACGTACAGCTCGATCAGCCGGGTCAGGGCGCGCTCGGGGTCACCCGCGGAGGCGGCGATCGCGGGGCCGATGGCGGCCGAAACCCGGTCCGCCGCACGGCGGAACGCGGCGGCCAGGATGTCGCCCTTGCTCCGGTAGAAGCGGTAGACGGCCGAGGACGCGGGCAGTTCCGCGGCATTGGCGATGTCCTCGACGCTCACGTTGGGATAGCCGCGTTCGTGGAACAGTTCGATGGCGCGCCGCAGCAACAGCTCGTGCTTGAAGCGCAGCGGCACCTCGGTGGCGCCGTCGGCGACCGGCGCCTCGCCGACCGGCGGCAGGTCGGAACGCACGACATCCAGGCACGCCGTGCGCAGCAGCCTGGTCAGCGAACGCACCGGAATCGACACGTGGTGATCGGAGATGCTGCCGATGACGCTGAGCGCGGCAGTGGCCAGGACGATGCTGTCCGCGCCCACCTGCTCGGGCCGCGCCTCCGCGAGCAACCCGCCGACCACCCGGTACGCCTCGATCAGCTGCTCGATCAGGACCCGGTAGTCCTCCTGCTCGAGGTAGCGGCTCTGCCACCGCAGCAGAGCCGCGCCGCGGCGGTTGGCGATGGACTTCTCGATGAGCGTGTCGAGAATGTGCTCGAGCCGCAGGCTCGCCGGGGCGTCGGCCAGGTCGTCGGGCAGCTGCACGGCTTCGGCGCAGAGCGCGCTCAGTCGCAATGCCTCCTCGCGGAACAACGCGTATTTGCTCGGGTAGTGGCGGTACAGCGCGGTGGAGCTGATGTCGAGCCGGGATGCGATCTCCTCCATGCTGACGCCGTGGTACCCCAGTGCGCCGAAGGCTTCGGCGGAGGTCGCCGCGATCTGCGCTCGCCGGTTTCGCGGCCGTCGTCGGATCACCTTTGGCGCGGCGTTCTCACCGCTCGCGCTCTCACGCGGGGCGCGGCCTTTGTGCGCATCCATGCGGCGATGCTAACCCAAACGGATGCTCGGTAAAGCCGCCTTTCTGATGCCGGAATCAAACTGAATGAAAGATCACAAACTAGTGGTAACACATGTGTTATGCCGGACGATCATAACGATGGGGATCAGAATATTCGGTAACATCAACGGTGCGAGCGAGACCCACGCGGCATCCCGGGGGAGTGCTCCTAGACCTGAGCGGGGCGGCCGAACAACACGATCCGCATCAGCAGCCGGACCCGATCCTGCGCCGCGAGCGGTTCGCTGCCGAACGAGCGGCCGAGATCGATGACGAGCGCGAAGGCCGCGTGGATGAGGAAGCGCGCCTCGGCGGGCGAGAGCTCGGGTCGCACCTCGCGCAGCAGCTTGGCCCATTCCTCGACGCTCAGTCTTTGGATATTGCGCAGTACCGAGCGCTCCTCGGCCGGAACATGCTGGAACTCGGTGAAATACACGAACGTGAGGGCGCGCTCGGCGAACGAGCCGGCGACGTAGTTTTCGATCAGCGCGGTGAGCGCGGCTTCCGGTCCGTCGGAGGTGGCGACGGCCGGACCGATCGCCGCCGAGACGCGGTCGGCGGCCCTGCGGAACGCTGCGGCCAGCAGATCGCTCTTGCCGCGATAGAAGCGGTAGACCGCCGACGCGGCGGAAAGCCCTGCGGCGCTGGCGATCTCCTCGACGCTCACGTTGGGATAGCCACGCTCGTGGAAGAGCTCGACCGCCTTGTGCAGCAACAGCTCGTGCTTGAACGACTCCGGGATCTCGATCGGCGTCGCGGGTTCCGCGGTCGCAGCCGCGGGCGGCAGCTCCGCGCGCGCCAACGCCGAGCAAGCCGAGTCGAGCAGCCGGGCAAGGGATTTCGCGGGCAGCGCGGCGTGGTGGTCGGCGATGCTGGTGATGGCGCTGAGCAGCGCGGCGCGCAGCACCCGGACGTCGTTGTCGTCCAGTTCGGGGCGCAGTCCGCGCAATTCGGTGCCGAGTGCGTCGAGCACGGTGGCCTGCTGCTCGGCCAGGATCCGCTGATCCTCCGGCTCCAGGTAGCGGCCCTCCCAGCGCACCAGCGTGACGCTCGGACGGTTCTCGATGGTCGCGCCGATCAGTGCGTCGAGCACCCGGTGCAGCCGCTGCTCTGGGGTGAGCTCGGCGGTGTCGTCGGGCAGCTCGACCGACTCCGTCATCGCGCGGCCCACCCGCAGCAACTCCTCCCGGAACAGCGCGTACTTGCTCGGATAGTGCCGGTACAGCGCGGCCGAGCTGATCCCGAGTCCGGAGGCGATGTCCTCCATGCTCACGCCGTGGTAGCCGAGCGCGCCGAAGGCGGCGGCGGACGCCGCGGCGATCTGGGCTCGCCGATTCTTGGGCCTGCGCTTGATCTCCCGTGGTGCCGAGTCGCCGCTGACTGCCTTTCGCGCCGTACGGCGATTGTCGACACTCATGCCGGACATCGTAACGACTCCGCTCGCACTGTGATTTGCCCAGGTCGCGGTACGTCGAACGGGCCGGGTCCGCGCCGAGGGCTCGTCGTGGCGGTCGTTTCCGTGTGGTCCCGAGGCTTGGTCCGCTCCGGGACCACACGGTCCGCCGTTCGGCTCGGCGTGACGACGAGGCGGGATGCGCCGCGCCGTGCCGTTCGGAGCTCGGCGACCGAATCATCCGCACCGAGGGCACCAGCAGTCGGCGTGAATCGCTCACCGAACAGATATAAACATACAGGAGCAGTAGGCCAGGTAAGCGTCAAAATTGAGTCAAGAATCGATAGTCACTAAATGTGCGCGACTCGAGGCGGTGGTGTTACCGTTGCGCCGGGGCCGTCGCGCAGACGGATCATCGAGAGAAGTGGGGGTTGCCGTGTCGGCATTTCAAATCGCGGTGGTGTTGTACCCGGGCATGACGGCGCTCGACGCCATCGGCCCGTACGAGGTGCTGCGCTTCGCACCGGGCGCGGAGATCCGCTTCGTCGGTCACGAGGTCGGTCCGGTCGTCACGGACAGCGGTGCGCTCGCGCTCGGCGTGACCCACACCTTCGACGAGACGCCCGCTCCTCGGCTGGTCGTCGTGCCCGGCGGCCCGGCCGCGACCGCCGTCGCGGCGGACAAGAAGGTACTGGACTGGGTACGCGCCGTGCACCGGACCAGCGAATGGACCACCTCGGTGTGCACGGGTGCGCTAGTGCTCGCCGCGGCGGGTCTGCTGGACGGTAGACCCGCCACGACGCATTGGGCGGCACAGCGCCCCCTCGGTCTGCTCGGAGCGGTGCCGAAGCCCGGCGAGCGGTTCGTGATCGGCGACCGCATCGCCACGGCCGCGGGCGTCTCGGCGGGCATCGACCTCGCGCTGTGGCTGGTCGGTGAGATCTTCGGCAGGGAACGCGCCGAGGTCATTCAGCTCGGCATCGAATACGATCCGCGGCCGCCCTTCGACGCGGGCCACCCCGACAAGGTCGATGCCAAGGTGCGTCGTACGGCGCTGGCCGGCCAGGTGCGGCTGCTCGGGCAGTTGCGCCACAGCGGAACTCTGCTGCGCACCCTCACCGGTGCGCAGGAGGCGTTGTGGCGCAGCGCCATTCGACGGATCCGAGCCTGACGGCCGCGGTCGCCCGCACATCGGAGCCCGCGCCTGGCCGGAGCGAACCGGCGGTATCCCTCAGCGCTCGGCAGGCCGGATCTTCGCGTACCAGTCCAGCAGGTCGGGGTCGTCGACGGCGCTGCGCTCCACCACGCGTGCGGCCTCGGCGCCCTGGAACAGCTTCTTGATCGGCACCTCGAGCTTCTTGCCGGTGCGGGTGTGCGGGATGCCCGGCGCGACCAGGATTTCGTCAGGCACGTGCCGCGGCGAGACCTCGGTGCGAATGGTCGAATTGATGCGTTCGCGCAGTTCGTCGGTCAGCTCCGCGCCCGGCGCGAGGACCACGAACAGCGGCATCCAGTAGCCGCCGTCGGGCTGTTCCGCGCCGATCACCAGCGCCTCGGTGATCTCCGTCAGCCGCTCGACGGACTGGTAGATGTCGGCGCTGCCCATCCGGATGCCGTGCCGGTTCAAGGTGGAATCCGAACGGCCGTGCACGACGATGCTGCCGTGGTCGGTGACGGTGATCCAGTCGCCGTGCCGCCAGACGCCGGGGAACATGTCGAAATAGGCGTCGTGGTAACGCGTTCCGTCCGGGTCGCGCCAGAAACTCACCGGCATGGACGGCATGGGCGCGGTGATCACGAGTTCGCCGACCTTGCCGCGCACCGGCTTGCCCTCCGTGTCGAACGAGTCGAGCGCTACGCCGAGGTAGGGCGCCGACAGCTCGCCGGGCCAGACCGGCACCGTGCGAACGCCGCCGATGAAGGCCGAGACCACGTCGGTGCCGCCGCTGATCGAATTGACCGGTACGTGCTCGCCGACGTTGTCGCGCAACCACAGTGCGGAGGAGGGCGGCAGCGCCGATCCGGTGATGCCGACCGTGCGCAGCGCCGCGAGATCGTGCTCGTCGCGCGGGACGACGCCCGCCTTGATGCACGCCAGCACGTAACCGGGACTGGTGCCGAGCACGGTCGCCCGCGTCTCGGCGGCGATCCGCCACAGCGCGTCCGGCGCGGGATAGGTCGGGCTGCCGTCGTAGCAGACGATCGTGGCGCCGATCAGCAGGCCCGCGATCTGGAAGTTCCACATCATCCAGCTCGGGCTGGTGTACCAGAAGAATGTGTCGTCTTCCCCGATATCGGATTGCAGCGCAATCGCTTTCAGGTGCTCCAGCAGCACGCCGCCGTGGCCGTGCACGATGCCTTTCGGCAGGCCGGTGGTGCCGGAGGAGAAGACGATCCACAGCGGGTGATCGAAGTCGACCGTCTCGGTCTCGATGATCGCCGCGACATTGTCGGTGTCGACCGCCTCGGCCCACGGCACGGCGCCGGGGACCTCGAGGCCGAGCCGGGAGACGGCGACCGTCGCGCGCAGGGTGCCGAAACCCTCTTGTAGCGCGGCGATGTCGGCGCGCTTGTCGTGCGCCTTGCCGCCGAATCGGTAGCCGTCGGCGGTCACGAGCACGGTCGGTTCGAGCTGGCCGAGGCGGTCGAGGGCGGCCTTCGGCGAGTAGTCCTGCCCGCACGCGCTCCAGACCGCACCCAGGCTCGCGGTCGCCAGGAACGCGATCACCGCCTCGGGGATGTTCGGCAGGTAGCCGACCACCCGATCACCGGGCCGCACGCCCAGTTCGCGCAGGGTACGCGCGAACGCGGCGGTGGCGTCGATCAACTCGACCCAGGACACTTCGCGGGTAGGCGTGTCCTCGCCGACGGCCAGGATGGCGGGCCGGTCGGTGCGGGCCTGGCGCACGATCTGATCGACATAGTTGAGCCGAGTGCCCGGAAACCATCGGGCTCCGGGCATCTCCGTGCTCGCCAGCACCTCGCCGTCGATGTCGCCGAGCTCGAAGTACTCCCACACCGCCCGCCAGAAACCGGCCAGGTCGTCCACCGACCACTGCCACAGCGAGTGATAGTCCGACGTCGCGACGCCGGTGCGCGCGGCGACGAACCGTGCGAAATCGGTCACCTTGGCGTCGGCGATGTCCCGCTCGGTGGGCACCCACTGTGGTTGCACCGCAATACCTCCTGGCTCATGGATCAGTTGTCAGGCGTGCGCGCGTCGCACGATCTGTTCGGCGTGCCGGAGCACGGGGGCGTCGACCATCCGGCCTTCGAAGGCGAAGACACCGCGGTGCTTCGGCACCTCGTCGAGTACCCGCCTTGCCCAAGCGATTTCGTCGTCTGCGGGTGCGTAGGCCGCGCGGATCACCGGCACCTGACTCGGGTGGATCGCGACCTTCGCGTCGAAGCCGACAGCCACCGCGTCGTCGGTCTCGCCGCGCAGGCCGTCGAGATCGCGGAAGTTCAGATACACCGAGTCGAGGGCGAATTTGCCGTACGCCTTGGCGGCCAGCAACGCGCTGGAGCGGACGTGCCGCGCCACATCGCGATAGCTGCCGTCGGCGTGCCTGCTCGCGGTGCCGCCCAGACCCGCGATCAGGTCCTCCGCGCCCCACATGACGCCGATCGCGTTGCGCGCCGAGACCGCTCGCTCGATCGCCAGCGCGCCGAGCGGCGATTCCACCAGCGCGATCACCTCGTAGTCCGCCAGCGCCGTGATCTGTTCGGCGGATTCGGTTTTCGGCAGCATGACGCGGCGGTATCCGGTCTCGGCCAGTGCGGCGAGATCGAGCGCGTGCTCCTCGGTGTCCGCCGCGTTGACCCGCACCACGGTGGTCTCGGGATCGAGCGGGGTGGCCAGCAGGGCTGTCCGGGCCGCGGCCTTGTCCGCCGCCGCCACAGCGTCCTCCAGGTCGAGGATCACCACATCGGCGGCCGCGGCCGCCTTCTCGTAGCGCTCTGGTCGGTCGGCGGGGCAGAACAACCAGCCCGGCCCCGCCATCTGCCACGTCATGCCTGCTCCGGCGCCTTGCGGACCAGCGTCTTGCGAGTGGCCGTCGCCACCACCTCGCCGTGCTGGTTGCGGGCGGTGTGGGCGAAGGTCACGATGCCCTCGCCCGGCCGCGACTTGGACTCGCGCTTGTCGACGATCACGGTCTCGGCATACATGGTGTCGCCGTGGAACAGCGGCTTCGGGAAGGCGATCTCGGAGAAGCCGAGGTTCGCGACGATGGTGCCCTGCGTCAGCTGCGCCACCGAGAGCCCGACCAGCGTGGACAGCGTGAACATCGAGTTCACCAGCCGCTTGTTGAACGGCGGCAGCGCGTCGCTGAAGGCCGCGTCCAGGTGCAGCGCCTGGGTGTTCATGGTCAGCGTGGTGAACAGGACGTTGTCGGCCTCGGTGATGGTGCGACCGGGCCGGTGCTCGTAGACGACGTCGGTCTCGAACTCCTCGAACCACAAGCCGCGCTGGACGATTCGACGTTTGTCGATGGTTCGCTCGCTGCGCTCGTTCACAGGCCCAGCTCCCGTCCGATCAGCATCAGCTGCACCTCCGTCGTGCCCTCGCCGATTTCCAGGATCTTGCTGTCGCGGTAATGCCTGGCCACAGCGTATTCGTTCATGAAGCCGTTGCCGCCGAAGATCTGGGTGGCGTCGCGGGCGTTGTCCATCGCGGCCTCGCTGGCCACCAGCTTGGCGATGGACGCCTGCTTCTTGAAGGACTTGCCAGCGAGCATCAGCGCGGCGGCGTCGTAGTAGGCGGTGCGCGCGGCGTGCGCACGCGCTTCCATGCGGGCGATCTTGAAGGTGATGGCCTGGTTGCGGCCGATGGGCTGGCCGAAGGCGAGCCGCTCCTTGGCGTAGCGCACGCTCTCGTCGACGCAGCCCTGGGCCGCGCCCACCGACAGCGCGGCGATCGCGATGCGTCCCTCGTCCAGGATGCGCAGGAAGTTGGCGTAGCCGCGGCCGCGCTCGCCGAGCAGGTTCTCCGCCGGGACGCGCACGTCGGTGAGGCTCAGCGGGTGGGTGTCCGAGGCGTTCCAGCCGACCTTGTTGTAGGCGGGCTCCGCGACGAAGCCGGGGGTGTCGGTCGGCACCAGGATGGTGGAGATCTCCTTCGTGCCGCCGGTCGTTCCGGTCACCGCGGTCACCGTGACCAGCTTGGTGATGTCGGTGCCGGAGTTGGTGATGAACTGCTTGCGGCCGTTGATGATCCACGTGCCGTCGTCCAGCACGGCCTTGGTGGTGGTGCCGCCCGCGTCGCTGCCCGCGTCCGGTTCGGTGAGGCCGAAGGCGGCCAGCGCGCGGCCGCTGGTCAGCTGCGGCAGCCACTCCTGCTTCTGCTTGTCGTCGCCGAAGCGGTAGACCGGCATGGCGCCGAGCGAGACGCCCGCCTCCAGGGTGATGGCCACGCTCTGGTCGACCTTGCCGAGTTCCTCGAGCGCGAGGCACAGCGCGAAGTAGTCGCCGCCCATGCCGCCGTACTCCTCGGGGAAGGGCAGGCCGAACAGGCCCATATCGGCCATGCCCGCGACGACCTCGTACGGGAAAGTGTGGTTCGCGTCGTGCTCGGCGGCCACCGGGGCCACCACCTGCTTGGCGAAATCGCGGACCGTCAGCGCCAGGTCGCGGTAGTCCTCTGGCAGCGTGCCGGTGGACAGAAAGTCGGTCATACGAGGGTTCCTTCTCGTTCGGAGGTATTCGTTTCGTCCGCGGCCACGATGCGGGCGAGGGGCTGGTCGAGGCGTACCTGGGCGCCCGGTGCGACCAGCACTTCGACGGTGCCCGCCACCGGCGCGGTGAGCGTGTGCTCCATCTTCATGGCCTCCACCACGACGACGGGCGCGCCCGCCGCCACCGTCGCGCCGGATGCCACCGGGACGGCGATCACCGAACCCGGCATGGGGCTGCGTATCTCGGCGTCGCCGACGTGTTCGCCGCCGCCGCGCACGTTCACCTCGGCGACCTCGCGGAGCACCGCGACGCCCACGGGCCCTGCCACCCAGAGCTGTCCGTCGTGTTCGGCCACCCGGTAGTCGCGACGCACGTCGTCGACGGTCAGCGTGAGCACACCGCTTTCCGCGGTACGCGCGGCGAAAGTCGCTTTCAGCGTGAGGGATTCGCCCTCGCCGACGCGGACCTGCGCCGCGTCGGGGCGGCCGCCGAGGTAGACGTGCTCGGTGCGGTCGCCGCCGGCCAGCCGGATCGGGGTCGGCGCGGGAACGCCGATTCGCCAGCCCGACGGGATGTCCCACGGGTCGGACGGCTCGGCGGGCCAGCGGCGCAGCCAGTGGTAGGCCGCCGCGACCACGAATTCCTCGTCGCGTACCGGTTGGGGATGGAAGTCGCCGACCCTGCGGTCGAGCAGACCGGTGTCGAGTCGTCCCGCGGCCACGTCCGGGTCGGCAAGCAGGAAGCGCAGGAATTCGATATTGCTGGTCACCCCGAGCAGCACGGTGTCGGCCAGCGCCCGGTCGAGCGCGGCGAGCGCCGCGGCGCGGTCGGGGCCGTGCGCGATGACCTTGGACAGCATCGGGTCGTAGTCGCTGCCGACCACGGTGCCCACGCGCAGTCCCGAATCCACCCGCACACCAGGCCTTTCCGGTTCCACCAGGTCCAGCACCGCGCCGCCGGTGGGCAGGAACCCGCGGCCGGGGTCCTCGGCGTAGACGCGCGCCTCGACGGCGTGCCCGGTGAGCCGGATCTCCTCCTGGCGGGCGCCGATCTTCTGGCCCGCCGCGACCCGGACCTGGCATTCCACCAGATCCACACCGGTCACCAGTTCGGTGACCGGATGCTCCACCTGGAGGCGGGTGTTCATCTCCATGAAGAAGAACTCGTCCGGCCGGTCGGCGGAGACGATGAATTCGACCGTGCCCGCGCCGACGTAGTTCACGCTGCGCGCGGTATTGCACGCCGCGGCCCCGATGCGCTCCCTGGTGGCCGCGTCCAGCAGCGGCGAGGGTGCCTCCTCGATGACCTTCTGGTGCCTGCGCTGCAAGCTGCATTCGCGCTCGCCCAGGTGCAGCACGTTGCCGTACTGGTCGGCGAGGATCTGCACCTCGATATGGCGGGGCCGGGTGACGAACCGCTCCAGGAACAGGGTGTCGTCGCCGAACGCGGCGCCCGCTTCGCGCCGCGCGCTGACCAGCGCATCGGGCAGCAGCGCCGGGTCCTCGACCATGCGCATGCCCTTGCCTCCGCCGCCCGCCGACGGCTTGACCAGCACCGGGTAGCCGATCTCGGCGGCCGCGGCGATCAGCTCGTCGTCGGTCAGGCCCGGCTTGGCGATGCCGGGCACCACCGGCACGTCGAAGGCCGCGACGGTGTTCTTGGCGGCGATCTTGTCGCCCATGATCTCGATGGCGCGGGCGGGCGGGCCGAGGAAGACGATGCCCGCGTCGGCCAGTGCCGCGGCGAAAGCGGCGTTCTCGGAGAGGAATCCGTAACCGGGGTGCACGGCCTGCGCGCCGGTGCGCACGGCGGCCGCCACGACTTTGCCTATGTCCAGGTAACTTTCGCGGGCGGGCGCGGGGCCGAGGCGCACGGCGGTGTCCGCCTCGATGACGTGCCTGGCCCCGGCGTCGGCGTCGCTGTAGACAGCGACGGAGCGAATGCCCATGGCGCGCAAGGTACGGATGACACGCACCGCGATCTCGCCGCGGTTGGCGACGAGTACGGTGTCGAAATCGACGGGGTGGGACTTGTTCAGCATCGCGATCACATCCGGAAGACGCCGTAGGAGACGGGTTCGAGCGGCGCCTGGGCGCATACCGAAAGGGCAAGGCCGAGGACAGTTCTGGTGTCGAGGGGATCGATGACGCCGTCGTCCCAGAGGCGGGCCGTCGAGTAGTACGGGTTGCCCTGGTGCTCGTACTGCTCGCGGATCGGCGCCTTGAACGCCTCCTGGTCGTCCTCCGACCAGGGCTGCCCGCTGCTGTCCAGCTGATCGCCGCGGACGGTGGCCAGCACCGAGGCGGCCTGTTCGCCGCCCATCACCGAGATACGTGCGTTCGGCCACATCCACAGGAAGCGAGGAGAATACGCGCGCCCGCACATCGAGTAATTGCCCGCGCCGTAGGAGCCGCCGATGACGACGGTGAGCTTCGGTACCCGCGCACACGCCACCGCGGTCACCATCTTCGCGCCGTGCTTGGCGATGCCGCCCGCCTCGTAGTCGCGCCCGACCATGAAGCCGGTGATGTTCTGCAGGAACAGCAGCGGGATCTTGCGCTTGTCGCACAGCTCGATGAAATGCGCGCCCTTCATGGCGGATTCGGCGAACAGCACGCCGTTGTTGGCGACGATGCCCACCGGATGGCCGTGGATCCGCGCGAAGCCGGTGACC
This sequence comes from Nocardia sp. bgisy134, assembly GCF_057708325.1. NCBI lineage: Bacteria > Bacillati > Actinomycetota > Actinomycetes > Mycobacteriales > Nocardiaceae > Nocardia > Nocardia sp. bgisy134. Next base: position 380,859 of record NZ_JBYIRW010000003.1, on the reverse strand, counting down.
AGCGTCTTGCCGTACTCGGCCTTGAACTCGTGGAATCCGCTCTCGCCGTGCTCGCCGCCGTCCACGATGCGGTGGATGACCTCGCGCACGTCGTAGGGCGTGCGCAGGTCGACGGGCACCACGTCGTACAGCTCGGACTCCGCTAGCGCGGGCGGCCTGGAAGCCGTTACCTCCCATGGGCTTTCCTGCCGCGGGCCGAAGGTGGACACGATGCGGCGCACGATGCGCAGCGCGTCCTGGTCGTCCTCGGCCAGGTGGTCGGTGACGCCCGACGTGCGCGAGTGCAGCTCACCGCCGCCGAGTTCCTCGGCCGTGACCACCTCGCCGGTGGCGGCCTTCACCAGCGGCGGGCCGCCGAGGAAGATCGTGCCCTGGTTTCGCACGATCACCGCCTCGTCGCTCATCGCGGGCACGTACGCGCCGCCCGCGGTGCACGAGCCGAGCACGGCCGCGATCTGCGGGATGCCCTTGGCGCTCATGGTGGCCTGGTTGTAGAAGATGCGGCCGAAGTGCTCTCGGTCGGGGAACACCTCGTCCTGGCGCGGCAGGAACGCGCCGCCCGAATCGACCAGGTACAGGCAGGGCAGCCGGTTCTGCAGCGCCACCTCCTGCGCGCGCAGATGCTTCTTCACCGAGAGGGGGTAGTAGGTGCCGCCCTTGACCGTGGCGTCGTTGGCCACGATCACGCACTCGCGTCCCGACACCCGCCCGATCCCGCCGATCACGCCCGCGCCCGGGCACTCGTCGCCGTACATCCCGTTCGCCGCGAGCGGGGAGAGCTCGAGGAACGGGCTGCCGGGATCGAGCAGCTGGTCCACCCGCTCCCGGGGTAGCAGTTTGCCTCGCGCGATATGCCGCTCCCGCGCCTTGGCGGGCCCGCCGAGCGCGGCCGCCGCCAATCGTGCGCGCAGGTCGCTGGTGAGCGCCTCGTGCGCCGCGCGGTTGCCGACCTCTTGGGTAACCGTCATCACGTCCGCCGTCCAGTTAGTCGCCGATAACTGAGATTCAGGTTAATATCGATTAACCGAGTTGTCCAGATCGGGTGAAAGGAGCGGGTGTGACCGGCGCGGAAGCTGTGACACTCACCCGCCGCGAGCAGCTGAAGGCGGAGCGGCGCAAGCAATTGCTGGAGGCAGGAGCCCGGCTCATCGCGGATCGGGGCTTCCTCGGCGTGCGGCTCGACGACCTCGGCGCGGCCGTCGGCATCAGCGGGCCCGCGGTCTACCGGCACTTTCCCAACAAGGAGGCGCTGCTCGTCGAGCTGTTGGTCGGGGTCAGTCAGCGGCTGCTCGCGGGCGGCCGGGCCGTCGTGGTCGGCGCGAACTCCGCCGAGGCGGCGCTGGAAGGGCTGGTCGACTTCCACCTGGACTTCGCGTTCGGCGAGCCCGAGCTCATCCGCATCCAGGACCGGGACCTGGACAACGTGCCCGCCGGACCGCGGCGCGAGCTGCGGCGCACCCAGCGCCAGTACGTCGAGGTCTGGGTGGAGGTGCTGCGCAAACTGCATCCCCGGCTGCCCGAGGAGGGGGCGCGGGTGCAGGCGCACGCCGCGTTCGGCCTGCTCAACTCGACCCCGCACAGCGCGCCCCCCGCGACCGCGAACAAGGCGAGGCCGATCCTGCGCGAGATGGCGCTGGCCGCGCTGGCCCGGACCACCTGATCGCGCGCTGATCGGCCGCCGCACGCTCATCGAGCGCTCCAGCCCCCGTCCATCGTGTAGGAGGCGCCGGTGACCATGCCCGCGTGCGGGCCGGTCAGCCAGCCGACCAGGGCGGCGACCTCGTCGGGTTCGACGAGACGCTTGACGGCGCTCTCGGTGAGCATGATCTTCTCGATCACCTGCTGTTCCGGGATGCCGTGCGTCCTGGCCTGATCGGCGATCTGCCTGTCCACCAGCGGGGTCCGGACATAGCCGGGGTCGACGCAGTTGCTGGTCACGCCGTGCGCGCCGCCCTCCAGCGCGGTCACCTTGGACAGCCCTTCCAGCGCGTGCTTGGCCGTCACGTACGCGGCCTTGTACGGCGAGGCGCGCAGCCCGTGCACCGACGAGATGTTGACGACGCGCCCGAACCCGTTGCGGTACATGTGCGGCAGCACCGCGCGGATGAGCAGGAACGGCGCCTCGACCATCAGGGCGAGGATGTCGCGGAACTGCGCGGGCGGGAAGTCCTCGATCGGGTGAATGCGCTGCACGCCCGCGTTGTTCACCAGCACATCCACCTCCAGCCGCAGGCCTTCCAAGGCTGTGACGTCGAGAAGGTCTACGGCCCAGGCCTCCCCGCCGATCTCGTTCGCCAGTTTCAGCGCGCCGTCGCCATCGATGTCGGCCACGGTGACCTCGGCGCCGCGCGCCGCGAGCTCCCGCGCGCAGGCTGCGCCGATGCCGCTCGCGCCGCCGGTAACCAGGGCGCGCCGTCCGAACAGGTCGGTCATCGAGCGTTCACCTCGGCGTCGGCCCGGTCGACGGCCTGCAGGTCGAGACCTTTTGTCTCCCTCGCGAAGAGCACGGCCACCGCGGTGACCGCCGCGGCCCCCGCCAGGTACCAGGCGATCGGGACCGAGGAGCCGAAGCTGTCCAGCAGCCGGACGGCGATGATCGGCGCGAGCGAACCGGCCACGATGGAGGTGACCTGATAACCCAGCGATACACCGGAATACCGCATCCGGGTGGGGAACATCTCCGCCATGATCGCGGGCTGTGCCGCGTACATCAGCGCGTGGAAGACCAGTCCGATGATGATGGCCGACATGATGACCGCGTGGTTTCCGCTGTCCATCATCGGGAAAGCGAAGAAACCCCAGCTGCCCGCGGTGAGTGCGCCCGCGAAATACACCGGCCGCCTGCCGAATCGGTCGGACAGGTTCCCGGCCAGCGGGATGGCCACGAAGTGCACCGCGTGCGCCGCGAGCAACCACCACAGGATGGTTTTCGTGTCCGCGCCGACGTGCACCTTCAGGTAGGTGATGGAGAACGTGACCACCAGGTAGTACATGATGTTCTCGCCGAAGCGCAGACCCATCGCGGTGAAAACGCCTCGGGGATAACGCTTCAGCACTTCCACCACGCTGAACGAGGTCGCTTTGATCTGCTCGGCTTCACGCTGGGCCGCCAAGAAGATCGGCGCGTCGGTGACCTTGGTGCGAATGTAATAGCCGACCAGCACCACCACCGCCGACAACCAGAACGCGACCCGCCAGCCCCAGGACAGGAACGCCGCGTCCGACAGCGTCGAGGTCAGCGCGAGCAGCACGACGGTGGCGAGCAGATTGCCCGCGGGCACACCCGCCTGCGGCCAGCTCGCCCAGAAGCCGCGGCTGCGGTCGGGGCTGTGTTCGGCGACGAGCAGCACCGCGCCGCCCCATTCGCCGCCCACCGCGAAGCCCTGGACGAAGCGCAACGTGACCAGCAGCGCGGGCGCCCAGTAGCCGATCTGCCCGTAGGTCGGCAGGCAGCCCATCAGGAACGTCGCGCTGCCGACCAGCAGCAGGCTGAACTGCAACAGCGTCTTGCGGCCGTAGCGATCGCCGAAGTGGCCGAAGACGATGCCGCCGAGCGGTCGCGCGGCGAAACCGACCGCGTAGGTGATGAAGGCGGCGAGAATCGCGTCCAGATCGCTGGTGCCCTTGGCGAAGAACACCTTGCTGAAGACCAGCGTGGCGGCGGTGCCGTAGAGGAAGAACTCGTACCACTCGACGACCGTGCCCGCCATCGACGCGGCGACCACCCGCCGTAGTCCGGCCGGTGTCGGGCCGGGATCGCTGTCGGTCGCCCGCAGGGTATCGCGCACGCTCATCGCACTCTCCTTCATGACCGGGACCGCATCACCCCTCATCTGTGATGCGGCCCACATATTGTGCCGAGAACGAGTATTCGTGCAGATCTGTATCGGCCGCAATGGCCAGATGTGCAGGACCAATCTGCGAAGATGCAGATATGAGTCCGGTTTCTCCCGGATTCGGCCGCCGTCCCAGCGCCGATGACCTCCTGGTGCTGCTCGCGGTGGGCCGGTCCGGTCGTTTCGTGTCCGCCGCCGACGAGCTCGGCATCAACCACACCACCATCTCGCGCCGCATCGCCGCGCTGGAGGAAACGCTCGGCGGGCGCGTGCTGACCCGGGTGACCGGCGGGTGGGAACTCACCGATCTCGGACGCGACGCGCTGGCGGCGGCCGAAGCCGTCGAATCGGCGGTCAAGTCGCTCACCGCGGACCCGGCGGGCAATCGCACGCTCGAGGGCGTCGTGCGGATCTCGGCCACCGACGGTTTCAGCGCCTATCTCGCCGCGCCCGCCGTGGCGCAGGTGCAGCGCAGGCATCCGAAGATCGCCGTCGAGATCGTGACCGCCACCCGCCGCGCGTCGCAGCAGCGCTCGGGATTGGACATCGAAGTCGTCGTCGGCGAGCCACAAGTGCACCGGGCCAAGGCGATTCGACTCGCCGACTATCGGCTGGGTCTGTATGCATCACGACAGTACTTGCGCGAGAACGGGATACCCGGCGGCATCGAGGAACTCGCCCGATACCCGCTCGTCTACTTCATCGACTCCATGCTCCAGGTCGACGACCTCGACCTGGCCTCCAGCTTCGCCCCCGCGATGCGCGAATCCGTCTCCTCCACCAACGTTTTCGTGCACGTCGAAGCGACGCGAGCCGCCGCGGGCCTCGGCCTGCTGCCGTGCTTCATGGCCGACCGGCACGACGACCTGGTGCGAGTTCTGCGGGAGGAGGTTTCGGTGCAGCTGGCGTACTGGCTCGTGACACGAACGGAGACGCTGCGCAGGCCGGAGGTGGCGGCGGTGGTGGACGCGATTCAGGAGCGGGTTCGCGAGCAGAAGGGGATGTTGTTGGGGGAGGACGGGTAGGGAGGGGTTCTCCATGAATTGTCGAGCCGCCATGACAGCACCGCGGCTTCGGGTGACGATCTACCCGGCGCCGCGTTATCGGTCCAGAACCTCGCCCAAGCTTTTCGCCGTCGCGGCGCGCTCGACCCAGCTGTTCAGCAAGTCGGCGTCGGTGCACTCGCGGATCCGGGCTTCGGCCTCGTCCGGCACCCGTATGTGCCGCGCACGCAGCATTGTCAGCAGCGCCCGAGCCTCTCCTCTGGCCTCTCCGCGTTCCTCACCGCGCGCGTAGTACCGCCGGGCGAACTCGCTCTTGTACTCGTATGTGCCGGTCGTCATGAGGCTGTCCAAGCTTCGTGCAGGACGGTGGGCATGCGCAGAGGCTATAGCCGCCCACCGACAGGTTTCGGTCCGCACTATCCGTGGGACTCTCGTTGCGCCGGAGAGCATTTCGCGAAGAGCGCGAGGGTGGGGTGAAGCATCGACAATTCACACAGATGTCTCACCTCGTTGGGTGGCCGCTGGGCGCGTCCGGTGAACACGCGTTTCCTTCGGCGAACCTGTCGGGGTCAGCGCCTAGGGTGTGGGCATGGCCTCATTGTCGGATCCCACGGTGCGCGAATTTCTCAGCCATGGCACGCGGACGGGCAAGGTCGCCTTCGTGGCGTCCGATGGGCGTCCGGTCGTCACGCCGGTGTGGTTCCTCGTCGAAGGCGACGAGATCGTGTTCAACACCGGTAGGGAGACCGCCAAGGGCAAGGCGTTCGTTCGTGACGGCCGGGTCGCCCTGTGCGTCGATCTGGAGGGGCCGCCGTATGCCTCGGTCCAGATCCAAGGTGTCGTGACGATGTCGGAGGATCCGGACGAACTGTTGCGCACCGCCACGGCCCTCGGCGGCCGCTACATGGGTGAAGACCGAGCCGAGGAGTTCGGCAAGCGCAACGGCGTTCCCGGCGAACTCGTGGTGCGGCTGCGTCCCACGAAAGTGATCGCCCAGTTCGACGCCACGGCCTGATCGACCGCAGCCCGCGCACGGCTGCGGTGGACGTGGCGGCGCGCCCTAGACTCACCCGCATGACCGTGCACTTCATCGGGGCCGGGCCGGGCGCCGCGGACCTGCTGACCGTGCGAGCGGTCACCCTCCTGCGCACCTCCCTGGTGTGCCTCTACGCGGGCACCTATCTCGACCTCGAGGTGCTGTCCCACTGCGCGCCCGACACCGAACTGATCGACACGCAGCGGCTCGACATCGACCAGATCACCGCCCACCTCGTCCGCGCCCACGAATCCGGCCGCGACGTGGCCCGCCTCTGCTCCGGCGACCCATCCCTCTACTCGGCCCTCACCGAACAGACCCGCCGCCTCGACGCCCACGGCATCCCCTGGGACGTCACCCCCGGCGTCCCCGCCTACGCCGCCGCGGCCGCGCTCCTCGGCACGGAACTCACCGTCCCCGAACTCGTGCAGTCGGTCGTGCTCACCCGCACCCAGGCCCGCTCTACCGCCATGCCGGAATCCGAGGCGCTGGCCAACTTCGCCCACACCGGCGCGACCCTCGTCCTGCACCTGGCCATCACCCGCATCCGGACCCTGGCCGCCGAACTCGTCGCCGATTACGGAGCCGACTGCCCCGTCGCGGTCGTCTACCGGGCCAGCCAACCCGACCAGCTGATCCTGCGCGGCACCCTCACCGACATCGCCGACCAGGTCGAAGCCGCCGATTTGCGGCAAGCTGCCGTCATCCTCGTCGGCCGCGCCCTGACCCCCGCCCTGTCGTGCGCCGGCTCCCACCTCTACGACCCGGGCCGCGACCGTCACTCGGTGCAGGCGGACGAACCGGGGCGTCGCTGATCAGCGAAGTCGGAAGAGGCATCCAGGGTGGCGCGGGGTGGACACACATCTGCCGTACGCGTCACAGCGCTGTCGCCCTTGTGAAGCGTGTGAAACCTCTGCGCGGAAGGACAGCGGTCAGAAGTAGGACAGCACTTCGGCGTCGAACTCGTCGCTGTCCGGCACCTCGGTCGGCGGTTGGTAGTTCGCTGCTCGTCGGGTCCGGTGTGTTGCCCTGGCCGGTTGCCGGTCGGGGTGCTCGAGTTATCGGCCGTCGAACTAGTCGGGTTCGGGGTGGTCGGCTGCGAGTCGTTGCGCTGGGCAGGCGTTGGCTCGGTGTTCAAAGGCGGGTCTTGCTGCGCGCCCTGGCCGGGCTGCGTGGACTGGCCGCCCGTCGGGGATTGCGAGTTCTCACCCGGGGGATTGGAGGGCTGCGACTGCTGGCCGGTGGGTTGGTCAGAAGGTTGCGTCTGCTGCCCTGGCGGCTGGTGCTGCTGACCGGACGGCTGGGTGGGCTGATCCGGCGACTGGTTCTGCTGGCCAGACGGCTGAGTGGGCTGCTCCGACGACTGCGACTGTTGCCCCGACGGCTGACCAGCCTGACCCGACGGTTGCGACTGCTGACTCCCCGCAGGCTGGGTCTGCTGCCCATTCTCGTTGTGCGCCCCGACGGCTGTGTCCGCCCCGGATGCCCTTGATCCTGGTTCCGCTGATTCTGATCGCCACCTGCGTCGCCACCTGCGTCGCCGCCCCCGCAGGCGCACCCACCCCCGTCGCCATCGACGCCAACGCCGCCGCCATCTCCACCGCGAAGATCACCAACGACGCGATGATCACCAACTTGGTGTGCTCGATATCAGCCGCACCATCCCCGATCTGATCAGCCAACGTCTCCCCATGCTTGACCAGCCCATCGAAAGCCCCCGCACCCCCACCCAGCTTCTCCCAATGCTGGGTCGACGCCTGCCCGTCTCACCATCCAACGCCGAGATCGCGGCCTTTACCACATACGTCGCCTCGGAGTCCAACCCGCGCAACGTCTCTGCCGAACCCGTCCACGCCGCCTCCACCCGACGCATCGCCGTCTCATCACCCTCAGGCCAATCCCCAGCCCCCACAAAATATTTCGCAGCCCACTGCAACGGCTCCGGAATCTCGATACCCACGATCGACCCCTCCGCTACTCCACCCGAACCGTCTTGGCCCAAGAACATACCGACAACCCACCAGACGCTCCCCGATCGTCAACGGTTCCCTCTGAAATGGCGAAAACCCGGCGCGGGCCTCGACGATGCTGGTAGAGAAGGCGAAGCGGACTGTGCGCCACGGCGTGTCCAGGCCGCGGCGCGGAACGAGCCTCCCGCCGATCGGGTCTCGTGCTGGGAAGGGCCCTGGACGAATCCGTCCGAGGTTCGCACCGTGAGCAGCGTCGCTGTGAGAACCGCTACAGCGGATCCAGCAAACCCGGCCCGAAGGCCCTGCCAGGGGTGATGTTCCGGTGCTATGGATCTTGGTTGGTCGCTCGGGGTAGGCGCGGGTAGATTGTTCCGGTGATCAGCGAGAAACATCCCGGCTCTGCCGGTCGGTGGGTAGTGGGCGCGGTCGGGCCCATGTAACAAGATCGGCCATCTGGACAGATAGTGCCAGTGAACATTTTTGCCTGATTGATATGAGAACTGAACCCGGGAACGCAGGCGCCACGCTGTGAAAGGTGAGCGTCCTGTCCGGGTGTCGTCGGGGAGCGCTTGCGTGGTGTTCCGGAAGCGAGGTTACGGTTGGACCGGCTGGATTTCGGCGGGAACGGCGAAGCTGGTGGCGAATTCTTCCCGCTGTCGCCCGCTCAGCTGGGCATCTGGTATGCCCAGCACGTCGATCCGCAGGTGCCGATCAATATCGCGCAGTACGTCGACCTGCGCGGTGACCTCGACGTCGCCGCGCTGGAACGTGCCAGCCGCGAGGCCGCGCTGGAGCTCGGCTCGGGCTTCCTGAAGATCGTCGAGCGCGATGGTCAGCCGTTCCAGACCGTCGACCCCGCGCAGGACTCCACCCTGGAGTACATCGACCTGCGCGACGCCGTGGACCCGGAGGCCGCCGCCGCCGAGTGGATGCGCGCCGAGTACAGCCGTCCGCTGAACATCGTCGGTGATCGCCTGATCCGTGCCGCGGCCCTGCGGCTCGAGGATTCCCGCTGGTTCTGGTACTCGCGGGCGCACCACATCGCGCTGGACGGCTTCGGCGCGATGACCTTCCTCACCAGGATCGCGGAGCGCTACACGGCCGCGGTGAACGGCGTCGAGCCGGGCCCGGCGAAGGCCGCCGATCTGAAGTCGCTGCTCGAGTCGGAGTTCGCCTACCGCGACAGCGCCCGCTTCCAGTCGGACAAGGAGCACTGGGCCGAGCGGGTCGCGGGTCTGGAGGAAGGCTCCAGCCTGGCCGGTCGCTCCGCGCCGCCCGCCCCGGTCAACGGGATCTCCAGCGCCGCGCTGTCGGCCGAGCAGGACGCGCTGCTCGCCGAGGCCGTCGCCCGGCACGACAACTCGCCCGCCGGCCTGCTCATCGCCGGTTTCGCGACCTACCTCGCGCAGCTCACCGGCACCGAGGACGTGATCCTCAGCCTCCCGGTGACCGCGCGCACCACCGCGACCATGCGCCGCTCCGGTGGCGTGGTCTCCAACATCGTGCCGTTGCGGTTGCGGGTCGGGCACGACACGACCGTCACCGAGCTGCTGAAGTCGGTGCAGGTCGAGGTGTCCGGCGCGCTGCGCCACCAGCGCTACCGGCACGAGGACATCCGCCGCGACGCGGCGGGCGACGGCATGGTGACCACGGAGTTCTTCGGCCCGTGGGTGAACATCATGCTGTTCGCCAGCGAGATGAACCTCGGCCCGATGGCGGGCCAGCTGAACGTGCTGTCCACCGGCAGCATCGAGGACCTGGGCGTCAACTTCTACCAGTTCGCCGCGGGCACCCGGTCGCACATCGACTTCGAGACCAACCCGAACCTCTACACCGCCGACGAGGCGCGCGCCCATCACGGCCGGTTCCTGGAGTTCTTCGATCGGTTCCTGGCCGCAGGCGCCGAGACGCGGGTCTGGGATCTGCCGGTGACCACCGCCGCGGAGCGCGAGACCACGCTGGTGGAGTGGAACGACGCCGAGCAGGACGTTCCCGACACGACGTTGGCGGCGTTGCTGGATGCGCAGATTCCGCTGACGCCGGACGCCGTCGCCCTCGATTTCGAGGGCCAGACGCTGACCTACGCCGAGTTCGGTGCGCGGGTGAACCGTTTGGCGCGGTTCCTGATCGCCGACGGTGTCGGCCCGGAGTCGCTGGTGGCGCTGGGTATGCGGCGTTCGCTGGAGCTGGTCGTCGGCATGCATGCGGTGCTCAAGGCCGGTGGCGCGTATGTGCCGATCGATCCGGATCATCCGGCCGATCGCACGGCCTACATTCTGGAGTCGGCCGATCCGGTGTGCGTGCTGACGGTGTCGCACGACGAGCTGGAGTTGCCGGAGTCGGTGCGGCGGGTGGAGATCGACACCCTCGATGTGTCGGAGTTCTCCGACGCGCCGGTGACCGATGTGGATCGGCTGGCGCCGCTGCGTCCGGCCAACACCGCTTACGTCATCTACACCTCGGGTTCGACGGGTCGGCCCAAGGGTGTGGCGGTCACCCATCACGCGATCGTCAACCAGCAGCTGTGGATGCTCGACGAGTACCGGCTGACCGCGGACGACGTGTATCTGCAGAAGACCGCGACCACGTTCGACGTGTCGCTGTGGGGCTACTTCCTGCCGTTGATGGTCGGCGCGAAGCTGGTCGTCGCCGCGCCCGACGGGCATCGCGATCCGCTGTACGTGGCGCAGATGATCGAGCGGCACGGCGTGACGGTCACCGACTTCGTGCCCTCGATGCTGACGGTGTTCGTCGCGCACGCCACCGCGGAGCAGTGCGCGACGCTGCGCGCGGTGTTCGTGATCGGTGAGGCGCTGCCGCCGGAGACGGCCGCGGGCTTCCGCGCGATCACCTCCGCCGGTCTGCACAACCTGTACGGCCCCACCGAGGCCGCGGTCTCGGTGACCTACTGGGAGGCCACCGCCGCCGACACGGTGACGGTGCCGATCGGCATCCCGGAGTGGAACGTCGAGGTCTACGTGCTGGATTCGCGGCTGCGTCCGGCCGCGATCGGCGCACCAGGCGAGCTGTACCTGGGCGGACGCCAGCTGGCCCGCGGTTACCGCGGCCGCCCCGACCTGACCTCGGATCGGTTCGTCGCCAACCCGTTCGGTACGAACGGCGAGCGCATGTACCGCACCGGTGACCTGGTGCGGTGGAGTCCCGCGGGGACGTTGGAGTACATCGGTCGTACCGACTTCCAGGTGAAGTTCCGTGGTCAGCGGATCGAGCTGGGTGAGATCGAGACGGTGACGCTGGCTCATCCGGCGGTGAGTCAGTCGGCGGTGTTGGTGGTCGACACCGCGACCGGTCAGCAGTTGGTGGCGTATGTGGTGCCGGGGCCGGGTCTATCGATCGATCCGGTGGAGTTGACGCGTTTCGCGGCCGAGCAGCTGCCGAGCTACATGGTGCCCGCGTCGGTGATGGTGTTGGACGCGTTCCCGCTCAATACTTCCGGCAAGTTGGATCGTAAGGCGTTGCCTGAGCCGGTGTTCGCCGCGGATGCCGGGTATCGGGCGCCGCGGACGCAGGCCGAGCAGATCGTGGCGGGGATCTTCGCCGATGTGCTGAGCAGGCAGCAGATCGGTATCGACGACAACTTCTTCGATCTGGGCGGTAACTCGCTGGTCGCGACGCAGGTGGTGTCGCGGATCGGTGCGGCGTTCGGTACGCAGATCGGTGTGCGGGCGCTGTTCGAGACTCCGACGGTGGCGGGTATCGCCGCGCGCGCGGAGGCCGCGGGTCCGGGTGAGGTATCGCGTCCGCCGTTGGTGGCTCAGCAGCTGCCCGCGCGGGTGCCGTTGTCGTTGGCGCAGCAGCGGATGTGGTTCATCAACCAGTTCGATCCTGCCGCGCCGACCTACAACCTGCCGTTCGTGGTGCGGTTGCGTGGGCATGTCGACGTGTCGGCGCTGAAGGCCGCGCTCAACGATGTGATGGCGCGCCAGGAGTCGCTGCGCACGGTGTTCCCGGAATCCGGTGACGGCGGGTACCAGCAGGTCGTTCCGGACGACGAGATCAATTTGGCGATCTCGGTGCAGGCGATCGACGAGTCCGAGTTGGCGCGTGTGCTCACCGAGTTCGCCAGCCTGGGCTTCGATGTGGCGCGTGAGTTGCCGATCCGGGTGCGGATCTATCAGGTGACCGGCGGGTCGACCAACGGAACGCCCGATCACGCTGTCGCGTTCGTGGTCCATCACATCGCGGCCGACGGTTTCTCCTTCGGTCCGCTCTCGCGCGATGTGGCCAGCGCGTATCTGGCGCGTGCCGCCGGCGAGGCCCCCGCGTGGGCGCCACTGCCGGTGCAGTACCAGGACTACAGCATCTGGCAGCGCGAACTGCTCGGCTCCGAGTCCGATCCCGGCTCGATGGCCGCCCGCCAGATCGCCTACTGGCGACGCCAGCTCGGCGGGCTGCCCGACCAGCTGGACCTGCCCACCGATCGGCCGCGTCCGCCGGTGCAGAGCTTCCGCGGCAGCACGGTGCGTTTCGACATCGACGCCGAATTGCACACCGCCCTCACGAGTTTGGCCCGCGCGCAGGGCGTCAGCCTCTTCATGGTCGTGCACGCCTCGCTCGCGGTGCTGCTCGGTCGCCTGTCGGGTACCAGCGACATCGCGATCGGCACCCCGATCGCGGGCCGTGGCGAGCAGGCGCTCGACGACCTGATCGGCATGTTCGTCAACACCCTTGTGCTGCGCTCCGACGTGGACAGCGGCAGCCAGTTCACCGACTTCCTCACGCGCACAAGGGAAACCGACCTCGCGGCGTTCGCCTACGCCGACGTGCCTTTCGAGCGACTCGTCGAGGTGCTCAACCCGACCCGTTCGCAGGCCAGGCACCCGCTGTTCCAGGTGATGCTCTCCTTCCAGGAGATGGCGCACGGCGCGCTCGAGCTACCCGGTCTGTCGGTGACCGCCACCGAGCTCGAAGTCGACATCGCCAAGTTCGACCTGCAGTGGACCATCACCGAGGAACGCGGCGGCAACGGCGAGCCCGGCGGCATGACCGCGGCGGTGCAGTTCGCCACCGACATGTTCGACGCCGAGACGGTGACCTCGTTCGCCGAACGCTTCGTGCGCATCCTGCGCAGCGTGGTCGACGATCCCGCGGTCGTGGTCGGCGAGATCGACGTGCTCGCCGAGGACGAGCGGCTCGCCGTCTCGCGCGACTGGGTGTTCTCCGGCGCCGACGGCGGCACGGGCCGCTTCGCCGATCCCGACGTCACCCTGGTCGCGCTGTTCGATCAGGCTGTCGCCGCCTACCCGGATCACGTCGCCGCGCGCTTCGGCGCGGAGTCGCTGACCTACGCCGAGCTCGATCGGCGCGCGAATGTGCTGGCGCGCAGGCTGATCGCCGATGGCGCTGGGCCCGAGTCGCTGGTCGCGGTGATCCTGCCGCGCTCGATCGAGCTGGTCGTCGCGCTGCTCGCGGTGGTGAAGACCGGCGCGGGCTACGTGCCGGTGGACCCGACCTACCCGGCGGACCGGATCGCGTACGTGCTGTCGGATTCGCGTCCGACCAGCGTCGTCATCGATTCCTCCGTCGACGTGGCCGTTCCGGACGAATTGCCCACCGTGGTGCTGGACGAATTCGCCTCCGGCGTCACCGATTTCGCGGACACCCCGATCGCCGACGCGGACCGCTCCGCGCCGCTGAACCCCGGCAACGTCGCCTACGTGATCTACACGTCGGGTTCGACGGGTCGTCCGAAGGGTGTGGCGGTCGCGCATCGGAATGTGGTGCGCCTGTTCGCGAATACCGATCGTGATTTCGGTTTCGGTCCCGATGATGTGTGGACGTTGTTCCACTCGTATGCGTTCGACTTCTCGGTGTGGGAGTTGTGGGGTCCGCTGCTGTTCGGCGGGACCGTGGTGGTCGTCGACTACTTCACTTCCCGCTCGCCCGAGCAGTTCCTCGAGCTGCTGCGCGAGGAGCGGGTGACCGTCCTCAACCAGACTCCGTCGGCGTTCTATCAGCTCGCCGAGGCCGACCGCGCCGCGGGACCGGTCGGCCCGCCGCTGTCGCTGCGGTACGTGGTGTTCGGTGGTGAGGCGCTCGAGCTGCGTCGCCTCTCGGATTGGGTTGCCCGCCACGGTGATTCTTCGCCGGTGCTGGTGAACATGTACGGCATCACCGAGACCACGGTGCACGTGTCCTTCCGTGCGCTGGACGCGGAAACCATCGAGGCGGCCTCCGGCAGCATTGTCGGTCGCGCCATCTCCGGGCTCGGCGTCTACGTCCTGGACAACCGGCTCCAGCCGGTCCCGGTCGGCGTCGTCGGCGAAATGTACGTCGCCGGACCGCAGTTGGCGCGCGGCTACCTCGGCCGCCCCGACCTCACCACGACCCGCTTCGTGGCCAACCCGCTCGCCGACGCCGCCACCGCGGGCTCGCGCCTGTACCGCTCCGGCGACCTCGCGCGCTGGAACCGCTTCGGCGAACTCGAATATCTCGGCCGCGCCGACGATCAGGTCAAGGTGCGCGGTTTCCGCATCGAGCTCGGCGAGATCGAAGCCGCCGTCCTCGAACAGCCCGGCATCGCCCAGGCCGCGGTCATCGTGCGCGAGGACCAGCCGGGCGGCCAGCGGATCGTCGCCTACGTCGTCGCCGAACCCGGCGCCGAGCTCGACCTCGACGAGGTCCGCCACGCCGCCTCCGACCGGCTCCCCGCCTACATGGTGCCCTCGGCTTTCATGGCGCTGGACGCGATCCCGCTGACCGTCAACGGCAAGCTGGACCGCCGCGCCCTGCCCGCACCGGTCTTCGAGGTGCGCGAATTCCGCGCTCCGACCACCCCGATCGAGGAGATCGTCGCCCAGGTCTTCGCCGACGTGCTCGACCTGCCCAGGGTCGGCGTCGACGACGACTTCTTCGACCTCGGCGGCAACTCCCTCATCGCCACCCAGGTCGCCTCGCGCGTCGGCATCGCGCTCGACACCCGCGTTCCGGTGCGCATGCTCTTCGAGGCGCCGACCGTCGCCGCGCTCGCCGCCCGCGTGGAATCGCAGGCGGGTGACGGCGCGCGCAAGGCGCTGGTCGCGCGCGAGCGCCCCGACGAGGTGCCGCTGTCGCTGGCGCAGCAGCGCATGTGGTTCCTCAACCGCTTCGACACCTCCTCGGCGGTCAACAACATCCCGGTCGCGATCCGGCTCTCCGGCGAACTCGACGTCGCCGCCCTCCAGGTCGCGGTCATCGACGTCATCGACAGGCACGAGTCGCTGCGCACCGTCTTCCCGGAGACCGACGGCGGCCCGGTGCAGGTGGTTCTCGACGCGGCCCAGATCGTGCCCGACCTCACGCCGTACCGGGTGACCGAGGAGACCCTGCTCGACCACCTCATCGATCTGGCCACCATGGCCTTCGACGTGACCAACGAAGTGCCGCTGCACGCACGGCTTTTCGAGATCAGCGAGACCGAGTACGTACTCGGCATGGTGGTGCACCACATCTCCGCCGACGGCTGGTCGATGGGTCCGCTCTCGCGCGACGTCATCGTCGCGTACGCGGCGCGCACCACCTGGGAGGCGCCGACCTGGGCCGAATTGCCGGTCCAGTACGCCGATTACGCGCTCTGGCAGCGTGAGATCCTCGGCTCGGAGGACGACCCGCGCTCGCTGATCTCCAGCCAGATCAGCTACTGGACTCGCGAGCTCGCCGACCTGCCCGACGAGCTGGTGCTGCCGTCCGATTACCCGCGTCCCGCGGTCGCCTCCTACCAGGGCGGCACCTACGCGTTCGTGATCTCCGGCGAAACCCAGCGCGCCCTGGTCGAATTGGGCCGCCGCTACAACGCCTCGCTGTTCATGGTCATGCACAGCGCCCTCGCCGTGCTGCTGGCGCGGGCCAGCGGCACCTCCGACATCGCCATCGGCACGCCGGTCGCAGGCCGCGGTGAGGCCGCGCTGGACGACCTGATCGGCATGTTCGTCAACACCCTGGTGCTGCGCACCGAGGTGGACGGCGCGGGCACCTTCGCCGAGCTGCTCGACCACGCCAGGGACACCGACCTGCAGGCGTTCGCCCACTCCGACGTGCCGTTCGAGCGGCTCGTCGAGGTGCTCAACCCGGCCCGCTCGCAGGCGCGCCACCCGCTGTTCCAGGTGATGCTGGCCTTCCAGAACACCAAGCAGGCCACCCTGCAGCTGCCCGGCCTTTCGGTGCACGGCGTGGACTACGACGCCCGCCTGGCCAAGTTCGACCTGCAGCTGACCCTGCAGGAGACCCAGGACGAGCAGGGCGAGGCCGCGGGCATGGCGGCCGAGTTCTCCTATGCTCTCGACCTTTTCGACGAGTCGACGGTGGCCGGTTTCGCGCGCCGCCTCGATCGCGTCCTCGCGGCCGTCATCGCCGATCCGAACGTGCCGATCGGCGACATCGATCTGCTCGCGCCCGAAGAGCACGCGCAGGTCCTGGTCGACTGGAACGACACCGCCCACGCGGTGCCCGCGGAGACGCTGATCTCGCTGTTCGACACGCAGGCGGCGGCGAGCCCGGACGCCATGGCGCTGGCCTACGAGGACGAACAGCTCACCTACCGCGAGCTCCACGAGCGCGCCAACCGCATCGCCAGGGAGCTGATCGCCTCCGGCGTCGGCCCGGAATCGCTGGTGGCGCTTGCCATGCGGCGTTCGACGGAGCTGGTCGTCGCGATGTACGCGGTGCTCCAGACGGGCGCCGCCTACGTGCCGCTCGATCCCGATCAGCCCGCCGACCGCATCGGCCACATCCTCGACACCGCGCGGCCCAGTCTGCTGCTGACCACCCGCCGCGACGGGTTCGTCACCGACGACGCGGTCACCGTGCTGTACGTCGAGGACCTGCCGAGCTCCGCGCAGACCAGCGGCGCGCCGATCGCCGACGCCGAACGGTCGCGCCCGCTGCGGCCGGGGAACACCGCCTACGTCATCTTCACCTCCGGTTCGACCGGTCGGCCGAAGGGTGTGGCGGTCAGCCATGCCGCGATCGTGAACCGCCTGCTGTGGATGCAGCACGAGTACCCGATCGGCGCCGACGACGCCGTGTTGCAGAAGACGCCCGCCACGTTCGACGTGTCGGTGTGGGAGTTCTTCTGGCCCTTGCAGACCGGCGCCCGGCTGGTCGTCGCGAAGCCGGACGGCCACCGCGATCCGGTGTACCTCGCGCAGATCATCGCCGAACAAGGCATCACCACGGCGCATTTCGTGCCGTCGATGCTGTCGGTGTTCGTCTCGACGCTGGGCAACGCGACACCGGGCGAGGAGAACGGCGACACCGCCGCCCTGCCCGACTCGCGCCTGCGCCAGGTGTTCGCCTCGGGCGAGGCATTGCCCGCGCCGACCGCGCAGCGGTTGCGTGAGCTGACCGGTGCGCGTCTGCACAACCTCTACGGCCCGACCGAGGCCGCGGTCGACGTCACCTACCACGAGGTCGTCGACACCGACGAGGTATCGGTGCCGATCGGCCGTCCGGTGTGGAACACCAGGGTGTTCGTGCTGGACGCGCGCCTGCACCCGGTCGCGCCGGGTGTCGCGGGCGAGCTGTACCTGGCGGGCGATCAGCTGGCGCTGGGCTACCTGGGTCGCAGCGATCTGACCTCGGATCGTTTCGTCGCCAACCCCTACGGTGTGGCCGGTTCGCGGATGTACCGGACCGGTGACTTGGTCACCTGGACCAAGCACGGTGAGCTGGAGTACTTGGGCCGCACCGACTTCCAGGTGAAGTTGCGTGGTCTGCGCATCGAGCTGGGCGAGATCGAGGCGGCGCTGCTCGCGCAGCCCGGTGTCGCACAGTCGGTGGTCGTGGTGCGCTCGGACGCGCACGCGGGCGATCAGCTGGTGGGTTACGTTGTCGCCGAAGCGGATTCCCTAGTCGATCCGACGATGGTGAAGGCGGGCCTCGCCGCGTCCCTGCCCGGGTACATGGTGCCCGCGGCGCTGGTCGTGCTGGACGCCTTCCCGGTCAACGCCTCCGGCAAGCTGGACCGCAAGGCGCTGCCCTCGCCGGTCTTCGAGGCCAAGAGCTTCCGCGCGCCGTCCACGCCGATCGAGGAGATCGTCGCGGACATCTTCGCCGATCTGCTCGGCGTCACCCGTGTCGGCGTCGACGACGACTTCTTCGAGCTCGGCGGCAACTCGCTGGTCGCCACTCAGGTCGCGGCGCGGCTGAGCAAGGCGCTGGACGCCGAGGTCGGCGTGCGCACGCTCTTCGAGGCGCCCACCGTCGGCGCGCTGGCCGCCCGCGTCGAATCGCACGCGGGTACCGGTGTGCGCCAGGCGCTGAGCGCCCGCACCCGGCCGGAGTATCCGCCGCTGTCGCTCGCTCAGCAGCGCATGTGGTTCCTCAACCGCTTCGACCTCGGCACCGAGCCGGGCGCGGCGGCGGGCACCTACAACATCCCGGCCGCCGTCCGGCTGCGGGGTCTGCTGGATCTGAGCGCGCTGCGCGGTGCGCTCAGCGACGTGATCGCGCGGCACGAGTCGCTGCGCACCGTGTACCCGTCGCAGGAAGGCGTCCCGTACCAGCGGGTGCTGCCGTCCATTCACGCCATTCCGGAACTGGACGTCGTCGAGGTCGACGAGACCGAAACGTACGGCGCGCTCTACGAATTCGTGAACCGCGGCTTCGATGTCACCGCCGAACCGCCGGTGCGACTGCGCATCTACGAAGTGGGCGAGCGCGACTACGTGCTCGCGGTGGTGGTGCACCACATCGCCGCCGACGGCTTCTCCATGCGGCCGCTGGTGCGCGACCTGATGACCGCCTACGTGGCGCGTACTTCGAACTCCGAGCCCGGCTGGCCGCCGCTGGCCGTCCAGTACATCGATTTCGCGCTCTGGCAGCGCGAAACCCTCGGCGACGAGGACGATCCCACCTCGCTCATCTCCGAGCAGCTCGACTACTGGCGCGAGGCGCTGGCCGATCTGCCCGACGAGCTGCGCCTGCCCGGCAAGCCGCGCCCGACCGTGGCCTCCTACCAGGCGGGCACACACCGCTTCCGGGTGCCGGGCGAGCTGATCGACGAGCTGAACCGCGTCGCGCACGCGAACGGCACCACGCTGTTCATGGTGGTGCACAGCGCCTTCGCGACGCTGCTGTCGCGCCTGTCCGGCGCCGACGACATCGCCATCGGCATCCCGGTGGCGGGCCGTGGCGAGCAGGCGCTCGACGACCTCGTCGGCATGTTCGTCAACACCCTGGTGCTGCGCACCCAGATCGACACCGCCGCGTCGTTCACCGATCTGCTCGCCCAGGTCCGGGAACGCGACCTGCAAGCCTTCGCGCACGCGGACGTGCCGTTCGAGCGGCTGGTCGAGGTGCTCAACCCGGCCCGCTCGCAGGCGCGGCACCCGCTGTTCCAGGTGATGCTCTCGTTCCAGAACATGGGCCGCACGTCGCTGGAGCTGCCCGGTCTGACGGTGTCCGAACTCGGCATCGATCAGCCGACGGCCAAGTTCGACATGCAGCTCACGCTGAGCGAGGTGCCGGACGGCGCGTCCGAGATGGACGCCGAACTCGTCTACGCCACCGACCTTTTCGACGCCGCCTTCGCGGGCGCTTTCGGCGCCAGGTTCCTGCGCGTGCTGCGCGGGATCGCCGCGGCGCCGTCGACCGTGATCGGTGACATCGAGCTGCTCGACGCCGCCGAGCGCGCGCTGGTGCTGAAGCAGTGGAACGACACCGAATTCGCGGTGGACGCGGCCCTCGCCTCGCCCGTCGGCGACGACGACGCCGCGACGCTGGTCGCGCTGTTCGAGGCGCAGGTCGCGCGCACCCCGGACGCGATCGCGCTCACCTTCGAGGGGACGAGTCTGTCCTACGCCGAGTTCGCGAGCCGGGTGCACCGCCTGGCGCGCTGGCTCAAGCAGAACGGCGTCGGCCCGGAATCGTATGTGGCCCTCGGCATGCGCCGCTCGCTGGACCTGCTGGTCGGCATGTACGCGGTCTCCGCCGCTGGTGGCGCGTACGTGCCGCTCGACCCGGACAACCCGGCCGAGCGCATCGAGCACATCCTCGACACCGCGGGCCCAGTCTGCGTGCTGACCTCCGGCGCGGATCTCGACGTAGCGCTGGCACGCCAGGTGCGCATCGACGAGCTCGACCTGTCCGGGTACTCCGACGAGCCGCTCACCGACGCGGACCGGCACCGGCCGCTGCGCACCGGTAACACCGCGTACGTGATCTTCACGTCGGGTTCCACCGGCCGCCCGAAGGGCGTGGCGGTCTCGCACGCCGCGATCATCAACCGCCTGGTGTGGGGCCACGCGCAGTACGGCCTCGCCGCCGACGACGTGGTCTTGCAGAAGACCCCCGCGACGTTCGACGTGTCGGTGTGGGAGTTCTTCTGGCCCTTGCAGGTCGGCGCCCGCCTGGTGATCGCCAAGCCGGACGGCCACCGCGACCCGGCCTACCTGGCTCAGCTCATCATCGACGAGCAGATCACCACGGCGCACTTCGTGCCGTCGATGATGTCGCTGTTCGTCGTGGAGCCGCGCGCGGCCGAATGCACCGGCCTGCGCAACGTTTTCGCCTCCGGTGAAGGCCTGCCCGCGGTCACCGCGCAGCGCCTGCGCGAGCTGACCGGCGCGCGCCTGCACAACCTGTACGGCCCCACCGAAGCGGGCGTCGAGGTGACCTTCCACGAGGTCACCGACGCCGACACTGTCACCGTGCCGATCGGCGCGCCGGTGTTCAACACCCAGGTGTACGTGCTGGATTCGCGTCTGCGGCCGGTGCCCGTCGGCGTTCCGGGCGAGTTGTACCTGGCGGGCGCGCAGCTGGCCTACGGCTACGTCACCCGTCCGGATCTGACCACCGAACGCTTCATCGCCGACCCGTTCGGCCACGGCGTGCGCATGTACCGCACCGGCGACCTGGTGGCCTGGACGCCCGCCGGTGAGCTGGAGTACCTGGGCCGCACCGACTTCCAGGTGAAGCTGCGTGGTCTGCGCATCGAGCTCGGCGAGATCGAGGGTGCGCTGACCGGGCTGGACGAGGTCTCGCAGTCGGTGGTCGTGGTGCGCACCGACGAGCGCACCGGCGATCAGCTGGTGGCCTACCTCATCGCGCGGCCGGGCACGGCCATCGATATCGAGCGGGTCAAGTCCGCGCTCGCCACGCAGCTGCCCGCCTACATGGTGCCCGCGGCCTTCGTGGTGCTCGACGCGTTCCCGCTGAACACCTCGGGCAAGCTGGACCGCAAGGCGCTGCCGGAGCCGACGTTCGAGGCGAAGGTCTTCCAGGCGCCGGTCACCCCGGTGCAGCAGATCGTGGCCAGCGCGTTCGCCGACGTGCTCGGCATCGAGCGGGTCGGCCTGGACGACGACTTCTTCGCTCTCGGCGGCAACTCGCTGGTCGCCACCCAGGTGGCGGCCAGGCTCGGCGAGGCGCTGGACACCCAGATCCCGCTGCGCACCCTGTTCGAGGCCTCCACGGTCGCCGCGCTGGCCGCCAAGGTGGAGTCGGCCACGGGCTCGGGCGGCAAGGCGCCGCTGGTCGCGCAGCCGCGACCCGAGCTGGTGCCGCTCTCGCTTGCGCAGCAGCGGATGTGGTTCCTCAACCGCTTCGACAACCGCACCGCGGTGAACAACATCCCGGTCGCCATCCGGTTGACCGGCACGCTCGACGCGGTCGCGTTGCAGGCCGCGATCCGCGACGTGATCGCGCGCCACGAGGCGCTGCGCACCGTCTACCCGGAGGTGGAGGGCGAGGGCTACCAGCGCGTCCTGTCCGCCGACGAGGTGCGCTTCGATCTGACGACGGAGTGGGTGCCGAGCACCGAACTGCCTTCGCGCATCGTCGAACTGGCGAGCGTGCACTTCGACGTGACCAGCGAGATCCCGTTCCGGGCCGACCTGCTGACGGTCGACGAACGCAGTCACGTCGTGGTGCTCGTCATGCACCACATCAGTGCCGACGGCTTCTCGCTGCGTCCGCTGCTGCGCGACGTGGTGGTGGCCTACACCGAGCGCG
Organism: Nocardia sp. bgisy134; assembly: GCF_057708325.1. Taxonomy (NCBI): domain Bacteria; kingdom Bacillati; phylum Actinomycetota; class Actinomycetes; order Mycobacteriales; family Nocardiaceae; genus Nocardia; species Nocardia sp. bgisy134. The sequence continues at coordinate 359,063 of NZ_JBYIRW010000003.1, read as the reverse complement.
CCGGCGGGGAAGCCCCCGGCTGGGCGCCGCTCGACGTGCAGTACGCCGACTACGCGCTGTGGCAGCGTGCGGTGCTCGGCTCCGAGGACGATGCGGAGTCGGTGGCGGCCAAGCAGATCGGCTACTGGTCCGAGCAGTTGCGGGATCTGCCGGATCAGATCGAGTTGCCCGCGGATCGGCCGCGTCCGGAGGTCGCGTCGAACGTTGGTGGGCTGCACGCGTTCTCGGTGGACTCGCAGCTGCATCGCGCGCTCGGGGAGGTGGCGCGCGCGCACGGCGTGACGGTGTTCATGGTCGTGCACGCGGCGTTGGCGACGTGGGCGGCGCGGTTGTCCAACAGCACCGATATCGCGATCGGCACGCCGATCGCGGGTCGTGGCGAGCGTGCGCTCGACGATCTGGTGGGCATGTTCGTCAACACGCTGGTGTTGCGCAACGAGGTCGATCTGGGCGGTAAGTTCAGCGATCTGCTCGAGCAGGTCCGGCGCACGGACCTGGCGGCGTTCGCGAACGCGGATGTGCCGTTCGAGCGTTTGGTGGATGTACTGAGTCCGGCGCGTTCGCAGGCGCATCATCCGCTGTTCCAGGTGGGATTGACCTTCGAGGCGGCCTCGGCCGCCGACATGGGCACTGTCGCGTTGCCCGGGTTGGATCTGGATGTCGTCGAGTTCGACGCGGGGACGTCGAAGTTCGATGTGCAGCTGACCGTGGGCGAGGCCCGTGACGGTGGGCTGGCGTTGTCGTGGAACTACGCGAGCGAGCTGTTCGACCCGGAGACGGTGTCCTCGTTCGCCGATCGGTTGGTGCGGATTCTGCGCGCGGTGGCCGAGGATCCGGCGGCGGTCGTCGGCGATATCGATCTGCTGGGTGAGGCCGAGCGGCTGGATGTCTCGCAGCGCTGGGTGTCGGCGGGCGCGGACGCCGGTGTGGGCCGGTTCGCCGAGGTCGGGGTGACGCTGGTCGAGCTGTTCGATGAGATGGTCACCGCGCATCCGCATCGGATCGCGGCGCGTTTCGGTGCGGACTCGCTGAGTTACGCGGAGCTGGATCGGCGCGCGAATGTGTTGGCGCGCAGGTTGATCGCCGATGGCGCTGGGCCGGAGTCGCTGGTCGCGGTGATCCTGCCGCGCTCGTTGGATCTGGTGGTGGCGCTGCTGGCGGTGGTGAAGACCGGCGCGGGTTATGTGCCGGTGGATCCGACCTATCCGGCGGACCGGATCGCGTATGTGCTGTCGGATTCGCGTCCGACCAGCGTGGTCCTGGACTCCACGGTCGAGGTCGAGATCCCGGCGGGCCTGCCCTCGGTGGTGCTCGACGGGTTCGCGGTGGAGACCGGCAATGTGGTCGACGCCGACGACGCGCCCATCACCGACGCCGATCGCCGCGCCGCGCTGACCCCGGACCATGTCGCCTACGTGATCTACACGTCGGGTTCGACGGGTCGTCCGAAGGGTGTGGCGGTCGCGCATCGGAATGTGGTGCGGTTGTTCGCGAATACCGATCGTGATTTCGGTTTCGGTCCCGATGATGTGTGGACGTTGTTCCACTCGTATGCGTTCGACTTCTCGGTGTGGGAGTTGTGGGGTCCGCTGCTGTTCGGCGGGACGGTCGTGGTGGTGGACTACTTCACCTCGCGTTCCCCGGAGCAGTTCCTGGAACTGCTGCGCGACGAGCGCGTGACGGTGCTGAACCAGACCCCGTCGGCGTTCTACCAACTGGCCGAAGCCGACCGCAATGCTGCCGCGGACGCCGCGCCGCTGTCGCTGCGGTACGTCGTATTCGGTGGTGAGGCACTCGAGCTGCGTCGCCTCTCGGATTGGGTTGCCCGCCACGGCGCTCCGTTGGATGGCCGCTCCGCAAGCTCCTCGGCTGGCGCTCCGGTGCTGGTGAACATGTACGGCATCACCGAGACCACGGTGCACGTGTCCTTCCGTGCCCTGGACGCGGCGACGATCGAGGCGGCCTCCGGCAGCATCGTGGGTCGCGCGATCGCGGGCCTGAACGTATACGTGCTCGACAACCGGCTGCGCCCCGTGCCGGTCGGTGTCGCGGGCGAAATGTATGTCGCGGGACCGCAGTTGGCGCGTGGCTACCTCGGCCGTCCCGACCTGACGGCCGCGCGTTTCGTGGCCAACCCGCTGGCGACCCCGGATGGTTCGGGCTCGCGCCTGTACCGCTCCGGCGACCTGGCGCGCTGGAACCGCTTCGGTGAGCTGGAGTACCTGGGCCGCGCCGACGATCAGGTCAAGGTGCGTGGTTTCCGTATCGAGCTCGGCGAGATCGAAGCCGCGGTGCTCGCTCAGCCGGGCATCGCCCAGGCCGCGGTCATCGTGCGCGAGGACCAGCCGGGCGATCAGCGGATCGTGGCCTACGTCGTCGCCGAACCCGAGGTGGTTCCCGACCTGGACGTGGTGCGTTCCGGTGCGGCCGAGCGGCTGCCCTCCTACATGGTGCCCTCGGCGTTGGTGCGCCTGGAATGGATCCCGCTGACCGTCAACGGCAAGCTGGACCGTCGCGCGCTGCCCGCGCCTGCCGCCCAGGCCAGGGCGTTCCGCGCCCCGGTGACGCCGGTGCAGGAGACGGTGGCCGCGGTGTTCGCCGAGGTGCTCGACCTGCCCCGCGTCGGCGTCGACGACGACTTCTTCGACCTCGGCGGAAACTCGCTGATCGCCACCAGGGTGGTGTCCAGGATCGGCGCGGCGCTCGGTACCTCGGTGCCGGTGCGCACGCTGTTCGAGGCGTCCACCGTGGAAGCCCTTGCCGCGCGGGTGGAATCGCACACCGGCGGCGACGGCCGCTCCCCGCTGGTGGCGCGCAAGCGTGCCGCGAGCGAACTGGTGCCGCTGTCCTACGCGCAGCAGCGCATGTGGTTCCTGAACAAGTACGACACCTCCTCGGCCGCCTACAACCTGCCGATCGCGATCCGGATGTCCGGCGCGCTCGACATCGAGGCGCTGCGGCTCGCGGTGGCCGACGTGGTGCGCAGGCACGAATCGCTGCGCACCCGCTACCCCGAGCACGGCGGCACGCCGGTGCAGGTCATCGTTCCCGCCGAGGAGATCGCGCTCGATCTGCATCCGGTCGCGGTGCCGCCCGCCGAGCTGATCGCCGCGGTGACCGAGTTCGTCACCGCGGGATTCGATGTGGCCGAACAGGTTCCGCTGCGCACCAGGCTGTACGCCGCGGGACCGGACGAGCACGTGCTCGTCGTGGTCGTGCACCACATCGCCGCCGACGGCTTCTCCATGGGTCCGCTGACCCGCGACGTCATGCTGGCCTACACGGCGCGCACCCAGGACAGCGCGCCCGGCTGGTCGCCGCTCGCGGTGCAGTACGCCGACTTCGCGGTCTGGCAGCGCGAGGTCCTCGGTGCCGAAGACGACGCCGACTCGCTGCTCGCGCGTCAGGTGGCCTACTGGCGGCGCGCACTGGACGGCGTGCCGGACGAACTGGCGCTGCCGACCGACCACCCGCGCCCCGCGATCGCCTCGCACCGCGGCGCGACGCTGCACCACCAGCTGCCCGGCGAGCTGATCGCCGCGCTCGACGAGATCGCCCGCGGCAGCGGCGCTTCGCTGTTCATGGTCATGCACAGCGCGCTGGCCGTGCTGCTGGCGCGACTGTCCGGCGGCGACGACATCGCGGTCGGCACGCCGATAGCTGGCCGTGGCGAGCAGGCGCTCGACGACCTAGTCGGCATGTTCGTCAACACCCTGGTGCTGCGCACCGGCATCGACAACGGCGAGTCCTTCACCGACCTGCTGGACCGGGTGCGGGCGACCGATCTGGACGCCTTCGGCAATGCCGATGTGCCGTTCGAGCGCCTGGTGGAACTGCTCGCGCCGGAGCGGTCGCAGGCGCGCAACCCGCTGTTCCAGGTGATGCTCGCATTCCAGAACCTGGATCGCACTGCGCTGGAACTGCCGGGCCTCTCGGTGTCCGCACTGGACCTCGAGGAGAACGTCGCTCGTTTCGACCTGCAGTTCACGCTGTCGGAAACCGGTTCCACCGGCATGACGCTGGCGCTCACCTACGCCACCGAGTTGTTCGACGCCGAGTCGGTGGCGCTGCTCGCGCAGCGTTTCGAGCGGCTGCTCGCGGCCGTTGTCGCGACGCCCGATCGCGCTGTCGGTGATATCGCGCTGCTGGACGAGGTCGAGGTCGAGCGGGCACTGCGCGGCTGGAATGACACCGCGCGGGGGATCGGTTCGGCGGCAACGCTGGTCGAGCTGTTCGCGGCGCAATCGCAGGCTACGCCTGATTCGGTGGCGATTGTCGATTCGGCCGACGGTAGTTCGCTGACCTATGCGGAGTTCGGTGCTCGCGTGCATCGGTTGGCGCGCAGGCTGATCGAGGCCGGTGTCGGTCCAGAAAGCCTTGTCGCGCTTGGTTTGCGGCGTTCGGTCGACTTCGTTATCGCCGCGTACGCGGTGCATGAGGCCGGTGGTGGTTATGTGCCGCTGGATCTGGATCAGCCTGCCGAGCGGGTAAACTATGTCCTCGAGTCGGCGGCACCGGTCTGTGTGCTGACGACCGCGCGCGATGGCTTCGATGGTGTGGAGCTGCCAACGCTGTCGATCGACGAGCTGGATTTGTCCGGCTACTCCGCCGAGCCGGTCTCGGCTGCTGAGCGGATCGCGCCGTTGCGTCCGTCGAACCCGGCGTATGTCATCTTCACCTCTGGTTCCACCGGTCGCCCTAAGGGGGTGGCGGTGCCGCATTCGGCGGTGGTGAATCAGATTCGCTGGATCACCGGTGAATATGGCATCGATGCCGAAGATGTGGTGCTGTTCAAGACCCCCGCGACATTCGATGTGTCGGTGTGGGAGTTGTTCGGTCCGCTGTCCACCGGTGGCCGCATGGTGGTCGCCAGCCCGGATGGCCATCGTGATCCGCAGTATCTGGCGGATGTGATCGCGGCGGAGCGGGTCACCATGACCTCGTTCGTGCCGTCCATGCTGACCGTGTTCGCGGGTTACGTCGATACCGCGGGTCTCAGCGCCGAACTGGGTTCGTTGCGCCTGCTGTTCATCGCCGGTGAGGCGTTCACCTCGGATGCGGTTCGAGCGATCCGCAAGGTGTCCGAGGCGGAGCTGTATAACCTGTACGGCCCCACTGAATTCACTGTGCACGCCACCCACGGCCCGGTCGCGTCCGCGGTCGTGGGCGCGGTGCCGATCGGTCTGCCGGTGTGGAATGCCCAGGCGTACGTACTTGATTCGCGCCTGCATCCGGTCGCACCGGGTGTTGCGGGTGAGCTCTATCTTGCGGGCGCTCAGCTGGCGCGTGGTTACTTCGGTCGTACGGATTTGACCGCGGACCGCTTTGTGGCCAACCCATTCGGTACAGGGGAGCGCATGTACCGCACGGGTGACCTGGTGGCCCGGGATGCCGATGGTGCGATCGTCTACATCGGCCGCACCGACTTCCAGGTGAAGTTGCGCGGCCTGCGTATCGAGCTCGGTGAGATCGAAACCGCCCTGACCGCATTCGATTCGGTTTTCCAGGCGGTCGTGCTGGTCCGCTCGGACGCGCGCACCGGCGATCAGCTCGTCGGCTATGTGGTGCCCGCCAACGGCACCGCCGTCGATCTCGGCGATCTGCGCACCCGTTTGGCCGCGCACCTTCCGTCGTACATGGTGCCGTCGGCCATCGTGGAGCTCGACGCCATGCCGCTCAACCCGAACGGCAAGCTGGACCGTAAGGCGCTGCCGGAGCCGGTGTTCGCGACCGAGGTCGTGTTCCGCGCCGCCCGCACGCCGGTCGAGCAGATCATCGCCGAGGTGTTCGCCGAGGTGCTCGGCGTGCAGCGGGTCGGCGTCGACGACTCCTTCTTCGCGCTCGGCGGCGACAGCATAGTCTCGATTCAGCTCGTCTCGCGCGCCAGGGCGCGCGGCGTGGTGTTCACGCCGCGGCACGTGTTCGAGCAGAAGACCGTCGCGGGCCTGGCCGCGGTGGCCGAGACCGCCGACGCGGCGGCCCCCGCCGTCGCCGCGCTGGCCGAATTGCCCGGCGGCGGTGTCGGTTCCATGCCGCTCACCCCGGTGGTGCGATTCATGGCCGAGCGTGACGGCTCCTTCGGCCGGTTCAACCAGACCCTGGCGCTGGAGCTGCCGCTCGGCATCGACCGCGCCGGCATCGCGACGACCGTCGGCGCGGTGATCGACCGGCACGACATGTTGCGTTCGCGGCTCTACCGCGACGGCGACGACTGGGTGGTGCGTACCGCCGAGCCCGGCGCCGTCGATGTGGACGCGTTGATCGAGCGGGTCGAGTTCCCGGCTGCGGCCACCGACGACGAGCTGCTCGACATCGCCTCCGCCGCACTGGATTCCGCGCTGGACCGGCTTGACCCCGCGGCCGGTGTGGTGGTGCGGTTCGTGTGGCTGGACCCCGCCGGCGGCGGCCGGATGGGCCGTCTGATCGTGGTCGCCCACCACCTGGTGGTGGACGGCGTCTCCTGGCGCATCCTGGTGCCCGACTTCGTCGCGGCATGGGGCCAGCTGACCGCCGGGCAGCAGCCCGCGCTGGTGGCTCCGGCGACCTCGATGCGGGCCTGGGCGAACGCGCTGGAGCGCGAGGCCGAGAGCCCGGCCCGGGTGGCCGAACTCGACTACTGGCGCGCGGTGACCGACACGCCCGATCCGCTGCTGACCGAGCGTCCGATGGACCCCGCGGTGGACGTCTCCGGCGCGATCGAGAAGGTTCAGGTCGAAATCTCCGCCGAGGTCACCAGGGCGCTGCTCACCACGGTGCCCGCGCTGTTCCACGGCGGCGTGAACGACGGCCTGCTCACCGCGCTCGCGCTGGCGACCGCGAAGTGGCGGTCGATCCGGGCAGGCGCGCGCACCGACGACGCGCTGCTGATCCGCCTGGAAGGCCACGGCCGCGAGGAAGACGTCGTCCCCGGCGCCGACCTCTCCCGGACGGTCGGCTGGTTCACCGCCATCTTCCCGGTGCGGCTCGACCTCACCGGCGTAGACGTGGACGGCGCCCTCGCAGGCGGCCCCGAGCTGTCCAAGGCCGTGAAGGCGGTCAAGGAGCAGCTGCTCGCGGTGCCGGACAAGGGCATCGGCTACGGCCTGCTGCGCTACCTCAACCCGCGCACCGCCGCCGAGCTGCCCGCGCAGCTGCCGGGCCAGGTGAGCTTCAACTACCTGGGCCGCGTCTCCGACACCGATGTGCCCGAGGCGCTGCGCGGCTTCGGCTGGACCCCGGCGCCGGAACTCGGCGCGCTCGGCGGCGCCTATGACGCCGACATGCCGGCCATGGCCCCGCTCGACGTCAACGCGATCGTGGTGGGCGACAAGCTGACCGCGAACATCGGCTTCCCCGCCACCCTGCTCGCCGCCGCCGAGGTGCGCGAGTTCGCCGAGCTGTGGACCTCCGCGCTGGAAGCGGTCGCCAGGCACGCGAATTCGACCGGAGCGGGCGGGCACACGCCGTCCGACTTCGCCCTGGTGCGCGCGAGCCAGCGCGACATCGAGGTCTGGGAGCGGCGCTTCCCCGCGCTGGCCGACGTGTGGCCGCTGTCCGCGCTGCAGGCGGGTCTGCTCTTCCACGCTCGCCTCGCCGCGAGCTCGGTGGACGTCTACACCGCGCAGGCGGTGCTCACCCTCACCGGCCGGGTCGACGCGGCCCGGCTGCGGGCCGCCGCGCAGGCGCTGGTGGACCGCTACGAGAACCTGCGCACCGCGTTCGTCAGCGACAACGACGGCAACCCCGTCCAGGTGGTGCTCGACAGCGTGCGGGTCGCGTGGGCCGAGCACGATCGGACGGCGACCGGTTCGGCCGCCGACCTGATCGAGGCCGACCGCATGCGCCGGTTCGACCTGGACGCGCCGCCGCTGATCCGCTTCACGCTGATCCAGGTGGAGGACCACCGCTGGCAGTTCGTGGTGTCCAACCACCACATCCTGCTCGACGGCTGGTCGATGCCGCTGCTCATGCGCGACCTGATCGTGCTCTACGCGGTGCACGCCGACACCACCGCGCTGCCTGCCGTGCGCTCCTACCGCCACTTCCTGGATTGGACCGCGCGCCAGGATCATTCGGCCTCGCTGGCCGCGTGGTCGACGGCGCTGCGCGGGGTGAGCGAGCCGACGCTGCTCGCGCGCCCCGACGCGGGTCGCGAGATCACCGCGCTCTCCGGCGAGTACCTGTTCGACCTCGACGAGGCGGCGACCGCGCGGCTCACCGCGCTGGCGAGCTCGCTCGGCGTCACCCCGAACACGGTGCTCCAGGTGGCCTGGGGCATCCTGGTCGGCCGCGTGACCGGCGCCGAGGACGTGCTGTTCGGCACCACCGTCTCCGGCCGTCCGGCGCAGCTGTCCGGCGTGGAATCCATGGTGGGTCTGTTCATCAACACCGTGCCGGTGCGGGTGCGCTTCGATCCCGCGGAGTCCGCTCGCGACCTGCTGGTCCGCACCCAGGGTGAGCAGGCCGACCTGCTCGACCACCACTACATCGGGCTGGCCGACATCCAGTCCGCCGCGGGCGTCGGCGCGCTGTTCGACACCCTCGTGGTGTTCGAGTCGTACCCGGTGGACGCCGAGGGCATCCGTGCCCAAGCCGCCGACATCGACGGCATGGCGGTGGCCGACCTGGAGGCCGCCGACGCCACGCACTACCCGCTGACGCTGATCGCCCAGCTGGATTCGCGTCTGCGCATCCGCGCCGGCTACCTGCGCGACCTGTTCGACGAGCCGACCGTGCGCCGCATCGCCGACCGCCTGGTCCGGGTGCTCGCCGCCGTCACCGCCGATCCCGGTGTGGCCGTCGGCGACATCGAGCTGCTCGACACCGCGGAGCGTGAGCTCGTGGTGTCCGGCTGGAACGAGACCGCGCACGAGGTCGACGCGACGGCGACGCTGGTGTCGAAGTTCGAGGCGCAGCTGGCGAAGACGGCCGCGGCGACCGCGCTGACCTTCGAGGGGACAACTCTGTCCTACGACGAGTTCGCGGGACGGGTGTATCGCCTGGCGCGCTGGCTCATCGAACGCGGCGTCGGCCCGGAGTCCTCGGTGGCCCTCGGCATGCGGCGCTCGATCGACCTGGTGGTCGGCATGTACGCCGTCACCGTCGCGGGCGGTGCGTACGTGCCGCTGGATCCGGATCACCCGGCCGAGCGCACGGAATACATTCTCGCCACGGCCGATCCGGTGTGTGTGCTGACCTCGGGCAGCGACCTGGAGATCGACACCGCGCAGGTGCGCATCGATCTGCTCGACCTGTCCGGTGTGTCCGAGGCGCCGGTGACCGACGCCGAGCGGCGCGCCCCGCTGCGTCCGTCGAACACCGCGTACGTGATCTTCACGTCGGGTTCGACCGGTCGCCCGAAGGGCGTGGCGGTCTCGCACGCGGCGATCGTGAACCGCCTGGTGTGGATGCAGTCCGAGTACGGCCTCACCGAGTCCGACGCGGTGTTGCAGAAGACGCCCGCCACGTTCGACGTGTCGGTGTGGGAGTTCTTCTGGCCCTTGCAGATCGGCGCGCGTCTGGTCGTCGCCAAGCCGGACGGCCACCGCGATCCCGCGTACCTGGCCGAGGTCATCGCGACCGAACGGATCACGGTCACCCACTTCGTGCCGTCCATGCTCGCGGTGTTCGTGAGTTCGATGGCGTCGTACGCGGGTCCCTCCGTGGTTACGCAGGCTGCCTCCTCCGGGCCCGTCGCTCCCGCCGCGGCCGCCGCGGCCGCGGCCCGCTGCGACGCGCTGCGCATGGTGTTCGCCTCCGGCGAGGCGCTGCCGCCCAAGCCCGCGCACCGCCTGCGCGAGCTGACCGGCGCGGAACTGCACAACCTGTACGGCCCGACCGAGGCCGCGGTCGACGTCACCTATCACCGGGTGACCGAGGCCGACACCGACACCGTGCCGATCGGCGCCCCGGTGTTCAACACCCAGGTGTACGTGCTCGATTCGCGGCTGCGGCCCGCTCCGGTGGGCGTCGCGGGTGAGCTGTACCTGGCGGGCACTCAGCTGGCGCGCGGCTACGTGGCGCGGCCGGATCTGACCGCCGATCGCTTCGTGGCCAACCCGTTCGCCGATGGACAGCGCATGTACCGCGCCGGCGACTTGGTGGCGTGGACCGCCGACGGCGAGCTGGAGTACCTGGGCCGCACCGACTTCCAGGTGAAGCTGCGCGGCCTGCGCATCGAACTGGGCGAGATCGAGTCGGCGCTCACCGCGCTGGACGAGATCGCGCAGTCGGTGGTCGTGGTGCGCGGCGATCAGCGCACCGGTGATCAGCTGGTGGCCTACGTCGTCGCCGCGCCGAACGCGCGCGTCGACGGCGACGTGGTGCGCGAGGACCTCGGCAGGCAGCTGCCCGCCTACATGGTGCCCGCGCTGGTCGTGGTGCTCGACGAGTTCCCGCTCAACGCCTCCGGCAAGCTGGATCGCAAGGCGCTGCCCGCGCCGGTGTTCGAGGCCGCGGTGTTCCGCGCGCCCACCACGCCGGTCGAGGAGATCGTCGCCCGTACCTTCGCCGACGTGCTCGGCCTGGACCGGGTCGGCCTGGACGACGACTTCTTCGCGCTCGGCGGCAACTCGCTCACCGCCACCCAGGTGGCGGCGCGGCTGTCCGCGGCGCTGGAGACCGATCTCGGCGTCCGCGAGCTGTTCGAGGCCTCCACCGTGGCGGCCCTCGCGGCGCGCACCGAGTCGAAGGCGGGCGCGGGCGCCAGGTCGGCGCTCGTCCCGCAGCGGCGGCCCGAGCGGGTGCCGCTCTCGCTGGCGCAGCAGCGCATGTGGTTCCTCAACCGCTTCAACATGGGCGGCAACGCGGCCGAGCACAGCGCGGCGGCCGCGGCCGACAACATCCCGGCCGCGGTGCGGCTCTCGGGTCTGCTCGACCGGCAGGCGCTGCAGGTCGCGGTGGCCGACGTGCTGGCACGGCACGAGTCGCTGCGCACCTACTACCCGGAGATCGGCGGCGTCGGCTACCAGCAGATCGTCCCGACCGGGCAGGTGATCCCGGATCTCTCGCCCATCGATATCACCGAAGACGAACTGCCGCAGCGGCTTTCCGAGGTCGTGCTGACGGCGTTCGACGTCACCGCCGAGGTGCCGTTCCGGGCGAGCCTGTTCGAGATCAGCCCCACCGAGCACGTGCTCGCGCTGGTGGTGCACCACATCTCGGCCGACGGCTTCTCCATGGGGCCGCTGACCAGGGACGTGATGATCGCCTACAGCGCCCGCGTGGACGGCGAGGAGCCCGCGTGGCGTCCGCTCGAGGTGCAGTACGCCGACTACGCGCTGTGGCAGCGCGCGGTGCTCGGCGCCGAGGACGATCCGGACTCGCTGGTCGCCGGTCAGGTCGAGTTCTGGCAGAACGAATTGGCCGGGCTGGTCGAGCAACTGGACCTGCCCGCCGATCGCCCGCGGCCCGCGACCGCGTCCAACCGCGGCGACACGGTGGCCTTCACCGTGGACCCCGAGGTGCACGCGGCGCTGCGCGCGCTGGCGCAGCAGCACAATTCGACGCTGTTCATGGTCGTGCACGCCGCGCTCGCGGTGCTGCTCTCGCGCCTGTCCGGCACCTCGGACATCGCCATCGGCACGCCGATCGCGGGCCGTGGCGAGCGCGCGCTCGATGACCTGATCGGCATGTTCGTCAACACGCTCGTGCTGCGCACCGAGATCGAGCCCGGTGTCGCGTTCGAGGAACTGCTGCGCACCGTGCGGCGGGTGGACGTAGACGCCTTCGGCCACGCCGACGTGCCGTTCGAGCGCCTCGTGGAGGTGCTCGACCCGGTGCGTTCGCCGGGCAGGCACCCGCTGTTCCAGGTCGGCCTGACCTTCCAGAACACCGCGCCGACCGTGCTGGAGCTGCCCGGTCTGACGGTGTCCGGCGTGGACATGACGGTGCCGCTGGCCAAGTTCGACCTGCAGCTGACGCTGGAGGAGAAGCTCGGCGCGGACAGCGGCCCGCAGGGCATGTCCGCCGAATTCAGCTTCGCCACGGACCTTTTCGAGGCAGGCACGGTGCGCGCGTTCGCGGATCGCCTGCTGCGCGTCCTCGGCGCGGTCTCGGCCGACGCGAGCGTGGTGGTCGGCGACATCGACCTGCTCGCCCCCGGCGAGCGCGAACTGGTACTGCGCGAATGGAACACCGAGGGCGTCGACGCGCCCGCGGTCACGCTGGTCGACCTCATCGGCGCGCAGGCGCAGCGTCGACCGGACGCCCCCGCGGTGCGTTTCGGTGAGACCACGGTCTCCTTCGGCGAGTTCCAGCGCGCGGCCAACCGGATCGCGCGTGCGCTCATCGAGCTCGGCGTCGGAGCGGAATCGAAGGTGGCGGTCGCGGTTTCGCGTACCGAGGAACTGCCGATCGCGCTGTACGCGGTGCTGCTGACCGGCGCGGCCTACGTGCCGATCGACACCACCTATCCGGTCCAGCGGCTCGAGTTCACCCTCGCCGACGCCGCTCCGGTGTGCGTGCTGACCACCGCGGCGGACGCGGACGCCGTTCCGGCGGGCGAGATTCCGCTGCTGCTGCTGGAGCAGACCGCGGAGCAGTCCGACGCGCCGGTGACCGATGCCGACCGCGTCCGGCCGCTGCGCCAGGACAACCTCGCCTACGTCATCTACACCTCCGGTTCCACCGGTGTGCCCAAGGGCGTCGGCGTCTCGCACCGCAACGCGGTGGAGCTGTTCGCGAACACCCAGCCGCTGTTCGGCTTCGACGAGTCCGACGTGTGGACGCTGTTCCACTCGTTCGCCTTCGACTTCTCGGTCTGGGAACTGTGGTGCGCGCTGGCCTACGGCGGTTCGGTGGTCGTGGTCGACTACCTCACCTCGCGTTCGCCGGAACTGTTCCGCGAGTTGCTCGTTCGCGACAGGGTCACCGTGCTGAACCAGACGCCGTCGGCGTTCTACCAGCTGGTGGAGGCCGATCGGGCGGCGAGCGCCGCCGACGACGACGGCGAATTCGCGCTGCGCCACGTGATCTTCGGCGGTGAAGCGCTCGATCTGCGCCAGCTGCGCCGCTGGTACGAGCGCCATCCCGCGGACGCGCCGCGCCTGGTCAACATGTACGGCATCACCGAGACCACGGTGCACGTGTCGTTCCTGGCCCTGGACGCGCAGGACATCGACAACCCGGCCAGCGTCATCGGCCGCGCGTTGCCGGGGCTGAGCGCCTTCGTGCTCGACAACCGGCTGGCGCCCGCGCCGGTCGGCGTCGCGGGCGAGATCTACGTGACCGGTGCGCAGCTGGCGCGCGGCTACCTCGGCAGGCCAGGCCTCGCCGCGAGCCGCTTCGTCGCGAACCCCTTCGGGGAGCCCGGTTCCCGGATGTACCGCTCCGGCGATGTCGGCCGCTGGTTCGGCGACGGCGACGCGGCCAACCTGGAGTACGCGGGCCGCAGCGACCAGCAGGTGCAGCTGCGCGGCTTCCGCATCGAGCTCGGCGAGATCGAGTCGGCGCTGGTGCGCTGCGACGGCGTGCGCCAGGCCGTGGTGCTGGTCCGCGCCGACGGGCACGCGGGCGATCGCCTGGTCGGCTACGTGGTGCCGGAGACCGGCGTCGCGATCGATCCGGCCGTGCTGCGCGACGCGGTCGCCGAATTCCTGACCGCGTACATGGTTCCGGACGCCCTCGTGGTGCTGGACACGCTGCCGCTCACCCCGAACGGCAAGCTGGACCGGCGCGCGCTGCCGGAGCCGGAGTTCGTCAGCACCGCGGCCTTCCGCGCGCCGAGCACCCCGATCGAGCAGGCCGTCGCCACGGTCTTCGCCGATCTGCTCGGCGTCGACGAGGTCGGTCTCGACGACGACTTCTTCGCGCTCGGCGGCAACTCGCTGCTGGCTACCCGGGTGGTCGCGCGCATCAACGAGGCGGTCGACGCCGACCTCGCGGTGCGCGAGCTGTTCGAGGCGCCGACGGTGGCCGCGCTCGCCGCGCGCACCGCGGCCAAGGCGGGCAGCGGACGGCGCCGCGAACTGGTCGCCGGGCCGCGGCCGGAACGGATTCCGCTGTCGCTGGCGCAGCAGCGGATGTGGTTCCTCAACCGCTTCGACAACCAGACCGCGGTCAACAACATCCCGCTCGCGGTACGGCTCACCGGCGCGCTCGACACCGACGCGCTGCGCAGGGCAGTCGCCGACGTGGTCGACCGGCACGAGGTGCTGCGCACCGTGTACCCGGAGACCGCCGACGGCCAGGGCGTGCAGGTCGTGCTGCCCGCGGGCCAGGAGAACCTGGACCTGACCCCGATCGTGGTGTCGGAGACCGAGATTCAGGAGCGCATCGGCGAGCTGGCGCTCACCGCATTCGACGTCACCGCCGCGGTGCCGGTGCGCGCCGCGCTGTTCCGCATCGCCGGTTCGATGGACGGCTCCCAGCCGGACGCCCACGTGCTGGTATTCGTGGTGCACCACGTCTCCGGTGACGGCTGGTCGATCGGCCCGCTGGCCCGGGACGTGATGATCGCCTACGCGGCGCGCTCGCGCGGCGAGGCGCCAGGCTGGGCGCCGCTGCCGGTGCAGTACGCCGACTACGCGCTGTGGCAGCGCGAGACGCTCGGCTCCGAGGACGACGCGGACTCGCTGATCGCGGCGCAGGTCGCGTACTGGTCGCAGAACCTCGCGGGCCTGCCCGACCAGCTCGACCTGCCGTCGGATCGCAAGCGTCCCGCCGTCGCGTCGAACCACGGCGGGGTCTACGAGTTCGAGATCTCTGCCGAGCTCGCGCAGGCGGGCGAGGCACTGGCGCGCGAACACGGCGCGAGCCTGTTCATGGTCGTGCACGCGGCGTTCGCCGCGCTGCTCTCGCGCCTGTCCGGCAGCGACGACATCGCCATCGGCACCGTGGTCGCAGGCCGCGGTGAGGCCGTGCTGGACGACGCCATCGGCATGTTCGTCAACACCCTGGTGCTGCGCAGCGCCGTCGACCCGGCCCAGCCGTTCGCCGAACTGCTCACCAGGACGAGGGAAGCCGACCTCGCCGCGTTCGGGCACGCCGACCTGCCCTTCGAGCGGCTCGTCGAGCTGCTGAACCCGGCGCGTTCGCAGGCGCGGCACCCGCTGTTCCAGGTGATGCTCTCGTTCCAGAACACCGGCGAGACCACCTTCGAGCTGCCCGGCCTCGAGGTCTCGGGCGTGCCGCTGGACGTGGTGACCGCGAAGTTCGATCTGCACCTGAACTTCACCGGCACCGCCGCCGAGGGCATGAAGGCCGAGATCGCTTACGCCACCGACATGTTCGACGGCGCCACCGTGGCCTCCTTCGCCCAGCGCCTGGTCCGCATGCTGGACGCGGTGGTCACCGATCCCGCGGTGCAGATCGGCGACGTCGACCTGCTCGACGCGGGCGAGCGCACCACCGTGGTGCAGACCTGGAACGCCACGGCGCGCCGGGTCGACCTGAATGCGACCCTGGTGTCGATGTTCGAGGCGCAGGCGGCGCTGACGCCGGACGCGACGGCGCTGACCTTCGAGGGGACGAGTCTGTCCTACGCCGAGTTCGCCTCGCGCGCACACCGTTTGGCGCGGCTCCTGATCGCCTCGGGCGTCGGGCCCGACTCGCTCGTCGCGCTCGGCATGCGCCGCTCGCTGGAGCTGGTGATCGGCATGTACGCGGTGAGCATCGCGGGCGGCGCGTATGTGCCGCTGGATCCGGATCACCCGGCCGACCGCACCCGCTACGTGCTGGACCTTGCCGACCCGGTGTGCGTGCTCACCACCTCGCGGGACGGCTTCGACGCGGGCGCGGTCACCGCGCTCGAGATCGACACGCTCGACCTGTCGGCCTACGACGACGCCCCGGTGCAGGACGCGGAGCGCCGCGCCCCGCTGCGGCCGTCGAACACCGCGTACGTGATCTTCACGTCGGGTTCGACCGGTCGCCCGAAGGGTGTGGCGGTCTCGCACGAGGCGATCGTCAACCGCCTGGTGTGGATGCAGTCCGAGTACCGGTTGGACGGCACCGACGTGGTGTTGCAGAAGACCCCGGCGACGTTCGACGTGTCGGTGTGGGAGTTCTTCTGGCCCTTGCAGATCGGCGCGCGCCTGGTGGTCGCCAAGCCGGACGGCCACCGCGACCCCGGCTACCTGGTCGAGGTGATCAAGCGCGAGTGGGTCACCACGGCGCACTTCGTGCCGTCGATGATGTCGGTGTTCGTCGCCGAGGAACGCGCGGACGAATGCACCAGCCTGCGCAACGTCTTCGCCTCCGGTGAGGCACTGCCCGCGGTGACGGCCCAGCGCTTGCAGGAGCTGACCGGCGCCCGTCTGCACAACCTGTACGGCCCGACCGAGGCCGCGGTCGACGTGACCTATCACGAGGTCACCGAGGACGACACGGTGTCGGTGCCGATCGGCGCCCCGGTGTTCAACACCCGCGTGTACGTGCTGGATTCGCGCCTGCACCCGGTGCCGGTCGGCGTCGCGGGTGAGCTGTACCTGGCGGGTATCCAGCTGGCGCGCGGCTACGTCGCTCGGCCGGATCTGACCTCGGATCGGTTCGTGGCCAACCCGTTCGCCGCGGGCGAGCGCATGTACCGCACCGGCGACCTGGTCACCTGGACCAAGAAGGGCGAGCTGGAGTACCTGGGCCGCACCGACTTCCAGGTGAAGCTGCGCGGTCTGCGCATCGAGCTCGGCGAGATCGAGGCCGCGCTCACCGCGCTGGATTCGATCGCCCAGGCCGTCGTCGTCGTGCGCTCGGACGAGCGCCTCGGCGACCAGCTGGTCGGCTACGTGATCGCGACCGCCGGTCAGGTCATCGACGTCGAGTCCGTGCGGACCGAACTGGGCGGCGAGCTGCCCGGGTACATGGTGCCTTCGGCATTCGTGCTGCTCGACGAGTTCCCGCTCAACGCCTCCGGCAAGCTGGATCGCAAGGCGCTGCCCGCGCCGGTGTTCGAGGTCAAGGCGTTCCGCGCGCCCTCGACGCCGATCGAGGAGATCGTGGCGGGCACCTTCGGCGACGTGCTCGGCGTTGCCCGCGTCGGCCTGGACGACGACTTCTTCGAGCTGGGCGGCAACTCGCTGGTCGCCACCCAGGTGACCGCGCGCCTCGGCGCGGCGCTGGACACCCAGCTCACGGTGCGTGACCTGTTCGAGGCGTCCACCGTGGCCGCGCTGGCGGCCAGGGTCGAGCGCATCGCCGGGTCCGGCCGGTCGCGTCCGGAACTCACCGCGGCGGAGCGGCCGGAGCGTATTCCGCTCTCGCCCGCGCAGGCGCGGTACTGGTTCCTCAACCAGTTCGACACGGCCACCTCTGCGGTGGACAACATCCCGCTGGCCGTCCGGCTCTCCGGCGCGCTCGACGTGCGCACGCTGGAACAGGCGATCGGCGACGTGTTCGCCCGCCACGAGGTGCTGCGCACCGTCTACCCGAGCTCGGCGGACGGTCCGCACCAGGTGATCCTGCCGGTGAACCTGCCGCAGCTGGATCCGGTCCAGATCGACGAGTCGGAGCTGATCGAGCGGGTCATCGCGTTCGCCATGACCACCTTCGACGTCACCACCGAGGTGCCGCTGGCCGTCGCGCTGTTCCGCATCTCCGAGCAGGAGCACGTGATCGCGTTCGTCGTGCACCACGTGTCGGCGGACGGCGCGTCGATGGGTCCGCTGGCCCGCGACCTGATGGCCGCCTACGTGGCCAGGGTCGGCGGCGACGCACCGCAGTGGACGCCGCTGCCGGTGCAGTACGCCGACTACGCGCTGTGGCAGCGCGCGGTGCTCGGCTCCGAGGACGATCCGGAGTCGGTGGCCGCACGCCAGGTCGCCTACTGGAAGTCCGCGCTCGCCGGGCTGCCCGATCAGCTGGAGCTGCCCGCGGACCGGCCGCGCCCGCCCGCGCAGTCGTTCCACGGCAAGGCGCTGCGCTTCGAGCTCTCGCCGCAGCGGCACACCGAGCTGGCGGAGCTGGCGCGCGCCAACAACGCCTCGCTGTTCATGGTCGTGCACGCGGCGCTCGCGGTGCTGCTCGCGCGGCTGTCCGGCACCGACGACATCGCGGTCGGCACGCCGATCGCGGGTCGCGGCGAGCGCGAACTCGACGATCTGATCGGCATGTTCGTCAACACGCTGGTGTTCCGCACCACGGTGCAGCCTGGCGACCGTTTCGCCGACCTGCTCGCCGACGTGCGCGAACGCGACCTGGAGGCGTTCGCCAACGCGGACGTTCCGTTCGAGCGCCTCGTCGAGGTGCTCAACCCGGAGCGCTCCACCGCGCGCAACCCGCTGTTCCAGATCGGCCTGTCCTTCCAGAACCTGGCCGAGACCACGTTGACGCTGCCCGGGCTCCAGGTGAGCGCGGTCAACTTCAACTCGCAGCTGGCCAAGACCGACCTGCACGTGACGCTCTACGACCGGTACGCCGACGACGGCACCCCGGCCGAGATCATCACCGAATTCGGTTACGCCACCGACCTGTTCGACGAGGCCACGGTGCAGGGCTTCGCGGACCGGTTCGTTCGGGTGCTGGACGCGGTGATCGCCGACGTGACGGTGCCGGTGGGCGAGATCGACCTGCTGGCCGACGCGGAGAGCGAACGGATCCTCCGCACCTGGAACGACACCGCGCACGCGGTGGACACCGACGCCACGCTGGTGTCGCTGCTCGACGCCGCCGTGGCCGAGGCCGCGCCCGGCACCGTCGCGCTGGTCGCCGACGCGGCTTCCGGCGAGCGGACGCAGCTGACCTACGCCGAGCTGGATGCTCGGGTGAACCGGTTGGCGCGGTACCTGATCGGGTGTGGTGTGCGTCCGGAGGATCGGGTGGCGTTGGCGATTCGTCGTTCGGCGGATCTGGTGATCGCGATGTACGCGGTGGCCAAGGCCGGTGCGGCGTACGTGCCGATCGATCCGGATCAGCCGGTGGATCGCGTCGACTACATCCTCGGCACGGCCGCGCCGGTGTGCGTGCTGACCACGGCCAGGGACGCGTTCGAGACCGCCGCGGCGGAAACTGTCGCGATCGACGAGCTGGATCTGTCCGCTCACTCGGATGCCCCCGTCGCGGACGACGAGCGCAATGGTGTGCTGGCTGCGGCGAATACGGCGTATGTGATCTTCACGTCGGGTTCGACGGGTCAGCCCAAGGGTGTGGCGGTGCCGCACGGTGCGATCGTGAACCAGTTGTTGTGGAAGTCGGACGAGTTCGGTCTCGACAGTGAGAACGTGGTGCTGTTGAAGACGGCGGCGACGTTCGACCTGTCGGTGTGGGAGTTCTGGTCGGCCGCGGTCAGTGGCGGTCGCCTGGTGATCGCCACCGCCGACGGGCACCGCGATCCGGCGTACCTGAACGAGCTCATGCGTTCGACGGGTGTGACGACGTTGCACGTGGTTCCGTCGATGCTGGACGCGCTGCTCACCGAATCCGAAGGGCGCATGCCGAATTCGCTGCGACGCATCCTCGCCATCGGCGAGGCGCTGCCCGCGGCGACCGCGCAGAAGTTCCGGCGCGCCAACGCGGCCGGTCTGTTCAACCTGTACGGCCCGACCGAGGCGGCGGTGTCGATCACCAACCACGCCGTCACCGCGGCCGACGAGTTCTCGGTCTCGATCGGCGCGCCGGAGTGGAACAGCCAGGTCTACGTGCTGGATTCGCGCCTGCGCCCGGTGCCGGTCGGTGTCTCCGGCGAGTTGTACCTGGCCGGTGCGCAGTTGGCGCGCGGCTACTTCGCCCGCCCCGACCTGTCCGCGGAACGGTTCGTCGCCAACCCCTTCGGCGAGCACGGCGCGCGGATGTACCGCACCGGTGACCTGGTCGCATGGGCTCCTGCATCGCGAAGCGATTCGATGGGGGGCGGTGGCCGGGCGACGGGTGGGCGCGCGGGCGGTGAGCTCGAGTACCGGGGCCGCACCGACTTCCAGGTGAAGATCCGCGGCTTCCGCATCGAGCTCGGCGAGATCGAGGCCGCACTCCTGCGGCAGGACGCGATCGCGGCGGCGGCGGTGCTCGCGCACAACGATCCCGGCCTCGGCGATCGGCTCGTCGCCTACGTCGTGCCGTCGGCGGCCGGAATCGACCCCGAGACCGGCGAACTGGACAAGCGCAAGCTGCAATCCGCGCTGGCCGCGGAGCTGCCGTCCTACATGGTGCCCAGCGCCTTCATGGCGCTGGAAGCCTTGCCGCTCAACGCGAACGGCAAGCTGGACCGCAACGCGCTGCCGCAGCCGACGTTCGAGAAGGCGGCGTTCCGCGCGCCGGTGACCCCGGCCGAGCAGCTCGTGGCGGGCGTGTTCAGCGACGTCCTCGACGTCGAGCACATCGGCGCCGACGACGACTTCTTCGCGCTCGGCGGCAACAGCATCCTGTCGATCCAGCTGGTGTCGCGTGCCAAGGCGCTCGGCGTCGAGTTCAGCGTCCGCGACGTGTTCGACCAGCGCAGCGTGGCCGCGCTGGCGGCCATCGCGACCGCCACGCAGGCCGAGCGGGAACAGCCCGCCGAACTGCCCGGCGGCGGTGTCGGCGAGATGCCGCTGCCGCCCGCGGTGGCCGCCGCCCTCGCAGGCGGTGCGCCGTTCCGGCGGTTCGCGCAGTCCGCGCTGCTTCCGCTGCCCTCCGCGCTCGACTGGTACACACTGATCGACGCGCTCGAGGCCCTGTTCGACCGGCACGACGCGCTGCGCACGACACTGCGCGCGGAGGGCGAAGGCTGGGTGTTCGAGGCCGTGCAGCGGGTCGAGGTGGAGCCGCTGCTGAGCGAGGTACGGGTCGAGAAGAGTGCCGAGTTCGCCGATCTGCTCGCGGCCGAGCGTGCCGCGGCGGTCGACCGGCTCGACCCCGCCGAAGGCGTGATGGCGCAATTCGTGCTGTTCACCTTCGCGGACAACCGTCCCGACGAATTGCTGGTCGTGACACACCGTTTCGCGGTGGACGCGCCGTCCTGGCGGGTCCTCCTCACGGAGCTGATCACGGCGGCCGAGCAGCTCGGCGTCGACGCGCCGCTCGAGCTGCCCGCCACCGGCACCACCCTGCGGCGCTGGGCGCACAGCATGGCCGCAGGCGAGGCCGCCGCGCACGAGGCGGAACTGCCGTTCTGGCAGGAGATCTCGGCGACGGACGAGCCGCTGCTCGGCGCGCGGGCGTTCGATCCCGCCATCGACACCGCGGCCACCGTGGACCGGGTGCGGATCGCCGTGCCCGCCGAGGTGACCGACGCGGTGCTGAATACCGCGCCCGCCCGCTTCCACGGCGCGGCCGCCGACGGCCTGCTCGCGGCATTGGCCATGGCGCTGGTGCGCTGGCGTGGCGATCAGCAAGGCACCGCCGCGCTGGTCCGTCTCGCGGGTGACGGGCGCGCCGCGTACGCCGCGGGCACCGCGCACCTGGACCGCACGCTCGGCTGGTTCGACCTCACCCACCCGGTGCGGATCGACCTGGACGGCGCCGACCTCGGCGACGCCTTCGCGGGCGGAGTCGCGGTGGACCGCATCGTGAAGACGGTCAAGGAGCAGCTGCTCGCCGTGCCCGACCACGGGCGTGGTCACGGTCTGCTCGGGCTCGCCGACACCGCGCAGGTCGGCTTCCGCTACCTGGGCGCGTTGCCCGCCGAGATCGTCACCGTCGCCGATCCCGCCCGGCCCGCGGCCGCGGCGCTCGACATCGACGCGGTGGTGCTCGACGGTGCGAGCGGACCGGAGCTGGTGGCGTCGTTCGCCTTCCCGAGCGGCCTGCTCACGGCCGAGCGCGTCGGCGAACTGGCCGAGATCTGGGTGTCCGCGCTGACCGCGCTGGCCACCCGCGTCCGCAGGCCCGAGGCGGGCGGCCACACGCCGTCCGATATGCCGCTGGTACGAGTCGGCCAGACCGACATCGAGCTGTGGGAGCGGACCTACCCGGGCCTCACCGAGGTCTGGCCGCTCACGCCGCTGCAGTCCGGTCTGCTCTTCCACGCGCTGATGACCACGGCCACCGTGGACGTCTACAACATGCAGGCCGTGGTGGAGCTGACCGGCGAGGTGGACGCCGAGCGGCTGCACGCCTCGGCGCAGGCGCTGCTCGATCGTTACCCGAACCTGCGCACCGCGTTCGTCACCGACGCCCAGGGGCAGTCCGTGCAGATCGCGATGGACGGGGTCGAGGTGCCGTGGCGCGAGGTGGATCTCACCGATCTGCCCGAGGCCGAGCGGGAGGCCGAGCTGCGCAGGCGGCTGGCCGAGGATCTGGCGCAGCGGTTCGACATGGCCGTGCCGCCGCTGGTGCGCTACGGCCTGTACCGCACCGCCGCCGACCACTGGCACCTGGTCATCAGCACCCACCACGTGCTGCTGGACGGCTGGTCGATGCCGCTGCTGATGCAGGACCTGCTGGTGCTCTACGCGGTGCGCGGCGACGCCTCCGCGCTGCCGGAGGTCGCGTCCTACCGGACGTTCCTGGAGTGGCTCGCGGGCCGCGACCTGAACGCCTCGCTGCGCACCTGGGCCGGCGCGTTCGAGGGACTCGACGAGCCGACCGAGCTTGCCCCGCAACCGCGTTCGGCCGAGGAGTACCAGACCGGCAAGCTGGTCACCCACCTCGACGCCGACCACACCCGCAGGCTCACCAAGCACTGCGCGGAACTCGGCATCACGGTGAACACCCTGGTGTCGGCCGCCTGGGGCATCCTGCTCGGCAGGCTCACCGGACGCTCGGACGTATCCTTCGGCGCGACGGTGTCGGGCAGGCCCGCTGAGCTGCCCGGCGTCGAATCGATGGTCGGCCTGTTCATCAATACGCTGCCCGTCCGGGTGCGCATCGATGATCGCGCCACCATCGAGGATCAGCTGCGGCAGTTGCAGCGCGAGCAGGCCGATCTGCTGGATCACCACTACGTCGGCCTGGCCGACATCCAGCGGGCCGCAGGGGCCGGGTCGCAGTTCGACACGCTGTTCGTGTTCGAGTCCTACCCGATCGATCGCGAGGCGATCGAGGCGGCGAGCTCGATCGACGGCATGTCGGTGACCGGGGTGGACGTCAGCAACACGACGCACTACCCGCTGACGCTGAAGGTGGCGGCCGAGTCGATCCTGGAGATCAGCCTCGAGTACCTGCTCAGCCGGTTCACGGCCGAGGAGGTGCAGACGCTGTCCACCCGGTTGGTGCGGGTGCTCGACTCGCTGCTCGGCGACCCGTCCGGGCTCGTCGGCGACATCGACATCCTGGACAGCGCCGAACGCGCCCAGCTGCTCGCCGAATCCGGTGTGGCGACGGCGGCCGCGGTGCCGGAGTCGGCGAACCGGGTCGGCACGCGGACCGTGGCCACCGTGCTCGCCGATGTGGTCGAGGCGGATCCGCAGGCGCCCGCACTGCTCGTGGACGGCGACGAGATCGCCTACCACGTGCTGGATCGGCGTTCCTCGCAGCTGGCTCGGGTGCTGATCGCGCGGGGCGCCGGTCCCGGCGACGTCGTCGCGATGGCGCTGCCGCGCGGTGTCGACGCCGTGGTCGCGGCCTGGGCCGTGCAGAAGGCGGGCGCCGCCTGCTTGTTCGCCTCGGGCCTGAGCGCGGACGAGATCGCCGCGGCCGGAGCGGGTTTCGGGATCGGCGCGGAGCCTGCGGCGGAGGGCGCGGTGCGCTGGCTGGTGCCGAGCGATCCGCAGGTGCAGACCGAACTGGCCGCCGCCGCCGGACACCCGGTGTCCTACGCGGACCGGGTGCGCTCGCTCGGCGAAGAGCACCCGGCCTTCGTGGAGCTGGTCGACGGCGCGCCGGTCGCGCTGAACCAGACCGAGGCGCTCGATCTGGCCGAGCGGATCCGCGACGAGAATGCGATCGACTACGAGTCGACCACGTTCACCACCGCCGCCGCGGGCCGCGCCGCCCTCTGGGAGTTCGTGGCGACGTCCACCGCGGGCGCACTCTCCGTGCTCCCCGCGGCCGACGACATCGCCGACGACCTGGCCGACGGCGAAGTCACCCACTGGTTCGTCGCCCCCGGCGAACCGACCGACGCCGCCGACGAAGAGATCCGAATCATCGTCGCGGAGTGATGTGCTCGCTCAGTCGGCACGGAAGACCCCAGATCGACCGTGCCGACTGAGCTACGCTCGTGCTGAGTCCAACCGGCGCGGTTGGCGAATGCCGGTGGGGTTGGAGGCGATTCGATGACGATGCCGGTTCCCAGCTCGGACCATTGGACGGCTGCCGACCTCGATCGCATGCCCGATGACGGATTGCGCTACGAGGTGCTCAACGGTCAGCTCGTCGTGAACGCCGTTCCGACACCGCGGCATCAGCGGGTGCTCGAGCGGCTGGAGAGCGCGCTGGAGGCCGTCCGGCCCCATGAGTACGAGGTGATGCGGGGCGTCGGTGTCCTGACCGGAGACGACGAGCCCATTCCAGATCTGATCGTGGTCACCGGCCCGATCGACTGGGACGGTCGCGGGATTCCTGTCGGGCAGGTTCAGCTTGCCGTCGAAGTGGTCTCCAACTCGACCACATTGCAGGACCGCATGGTGAAGCCGGTTCTCTACGCCGAGGCGGGGATTCCGAACTACTGGCGCTTCGAGCTCAATGCCTTCAAGGGACAACTGCCGGGCGAGTCGTTGCCGGTGGCGTTCGTCCATTCCCTCGGCGGCGACCGCAGTTACGAGCCGACGTATCGGGTCGCAGCCGGGGAGAAGGTTACTTTGCGAGCTCCTTTCGAGTTCACCCTCGATCCGGTCTCGTTACTGCCTTGACACCTCACGAAGGCCGCTGCCGTGGATCGGCGGCGGCCTTTTCGGGGTGTTGGGGGCAGCAGGGATGGGGTGGTGCGCTCAGCGCACCTCCTGGATCGAGCGGGACCGGCTGGGGCGCCGAGTTATGAGTTCCCCGTGGCACGGGCGGAAGCCAACCCCGCCCGTGCCGTCGACAGGACTCCTAGTTGCAGCTGTAGGCGGAGCCGCACCGCAGGAGGCGAAGCAGCCCATCGAAGCCGCTGATCAGTGCACTACCCGACGACGGTGCGGGCTCGCCGGGCGCGATCACCGGTGTGGCGGTAATCGGTTCGGCCGCAGCAGGACCCGCTGTGAGGACTGCTCCGAAGGCCAGTGCCGCGACGCCTGCGCCGAGCAGCTTGGTGAACGACATGATGAATCCTTTGTCCAATTCTATGGTTATGGATGACGGCTCGCCGTCATCCATATTTGACCAATCGGTCGGACTAGCTCCGGCGTTACGAAAAGTGGCGCGCGCCAAAGAATTTCGGGGCCACCGGTCTGGTCAGGCGGGGATCGCGTGTTCCTCGGTGAAGAGTTTGCGGCAGGTGGGGGCGCAGAAGGCGTAGTAGGTGCCGTTGTGGGTGAGAGTCAGCTCCGCGGTGGCCAATTCGACGGTCATGCCGCAGATCGGGTCGATGGCGAAACCCTCGGGGGCTTCCCGGGTTTCGCCGGAGTTGCGGTAGTCCTCGGTCATCAGCTCGGTGATCTCGGTGCCGGTGAGGGGGCGGCCGAGAGCGGCGAGACCGCGTTCGCGGAGGCCGACGATCTGGATCACGCAGTGCGGTTCGCGGGTGAGGCGTTCCGGATCGGGCTCGGTCGCCGCGATCGCCTCGGTGATCATCGGCACGACGTGGTCGGCGAATCGCGGGTTGTTGCTCCACGAACCGGGGACGGTGAGACGTACGAGGTAGCGCGGTGCGGCGGGTCCGCCCGTCGCCCACACGTCCGGCTCCCGGACGAGCACGTGGGTCAGTTCGCGCGCCTTGTCGAGCACCGTGTCCGGCGCGTCGTCCTCGGTGGTCAGTGCGTACAGGATGCGTTCGGCGAGTGCGTGTTTGCGCTCGGCGTCGAGGACGCCCGCGGTCACGAACAGCTCGATGGTCATCACGAGTGTGTCCCCTTCTCGAATGCGTAGTCGATGGCGCCGTAACCGAACGCGCTTGCGAGCCGTCCGGCGCTCAGCAGCGCGCCCGCCCTGACGACACGTGGCTGCGCGGCTCCGGCCGTGCGCGAGGCAGCCTGCGGCTCGGCGATCGCCGTCACCGGAGCTGCTCGGCGGGCACGAGCGCCAGCAGTTCGTCGACCGACCACTGGTCGTAGACGTGCGTCCCGTGCTTGGCGGCCAGCACTCGGCCGTCGGGGGCGATGAGGAAATCCGCGGGCAGGCCGAGCGGGCCGCCGTCGGGCCGGCTCGGGGGAGCGGGACGGTCGCGGCGCAGCATGGCGCGCAGGTCGTGCGCGACAGCGCGGGCGATGGCGGGCCAGCCGCGCGGGTCGAGCAGGGCGCGCGGTGAGGTCTCGACGCCGAACTCGCGGTAGAGGATGCGGTCCGGGTCGGCGATGACGTCGAGCGGCAGATCGTCGGTGTACTTGCGCAGTTCCTCCGCGTGCGAGTGGAAGACGATCACCTCGCGGATGTTCGCCGCGGCGATCTCGGCGCGGCGAGTGACGATCGAACGCAGGTGCAGGTTGCATACCGGGCAGCCCGCGAAACGACGGAATTGCAGGTGAACGAGGCAATCGGGGTCCGGGATCGGTACCTCGACGCCGGTGATGGTCCGCAAGGTGCGCGCGGCGACGGAAGTCGGCAGTGACATGGTCTCTCCTTCGTAAGTGTACGACGTACGCCTACGACCAGTATGCGCGTACCTTGTACGCTGTCAACCCATGCCACGTCCTCGTTCGCTGACCACCGACGATCTCGGGAACGCCGCCCTCGCCGTCATCGACCGCGACGGGCTCGAAGGACTGACCATGCGGGCCGTCGCGAAGGAACTGCGCGTCGCCACCATGGGCCTGTATCGCTATGTCGCAGACCGGGATCAGCTCGAGGTGCTGGTGGTCGATCGGGTGCTCGGAGCCATGGAGACCGTGCCCCCGGAGGGGGAGGACTGGCGAGCCAGGGCCGTGGTCCTGCTGACGCGGATGCGGGCCGCCGTCGCGGCCCATCCCGCCGTGGTGCCGCTGATCTTGCGGCACCGCCAGTCCTCCGCCGCGTCGCTGCACTGGATGGAGGCCATGCTGACCGTGCTCACCGACGCGGGCTTCGCAGGCCGGGAGCGGGTGATCGCGCAGCGCACGGTGGTCGGCTTCCTGCTCGGCTTCCTGCAGAACGAGCACTACGCCTCGATCGCGGGGCCGGGCACCGCGACCATCGCGGCGCTGGCCACCGACGACTTCCCGCTGCTGGTGCAGACGGCGAGCCGGGCGCGGACGATGTCGGTCGACGACGAATTCCGCGGCGGCGTCGAGATCGTGCTACGCGGACTATCGCCGAGCTGAAACCGGCTGCGGCCGTGCGCGATCCGGCTACCCGAAGATCTTCGCCAGGTCGACGGACTCGCCCATCGCTCGCGCGCCCGCGTCGTTGAGGTGCATGCCGTCACCGCTGTCGAACTCGGGCCGGATGTAGTCCGGCCGCTGCGGATCGGCGACGGCGCGGTCCACGTCGAAGACCGAGTCGAAAACGTCCGTGCCCCGGATCCATTCGTTCACGGCGTGCCGAGTGGCCAGGGTCTCGGCGACAGGGAGGCCAGGGTAGATGCAGCCCGCGTAAGGACCGATGGTGGCCGCGTGGATGGTCAGCCCGGCGGCGTGCGCGCGGCGAGCCAGTTCGGTGAATCCCTCGATGAGTTCCGTTGCGGTGGCGGGCGCTTGGCCGCCCATGCCGCCGAGGATCAGGTCGTTGATGCCGAAATGGATCAGCACGTGGCGCACGCCGGGGACGTCGCGGGCGTCGCGGGCGAACCGGTCCAGGCCGCGTTCGCCGATCTCCTCGGTGAGCAGCCGGTTTCCGCCGATGCCCTGGTTCACCACCCAGCCGCGTCGCGTGCGCTCGTTGAGCACGTCGACCGAGCGGCGGTTGGCGCCGAGCGTGCTGCCGACGCCCTCGAACCACGAATCCCCGAAGGCGACCGCGATGTCGGTCCCGGCGGGCGCGAGGACGTCGACGCCGCTCACGAAGAAGCGGCAGGGAATCTCTTGCGCGTCGGGCATGCCGGTCGCGCCGGTGTGATCGCCACTCGCGGCGTAGGCGATTTCGGTGGGCATGTGCGAGAACGTCGCGGGCCCGGTCGGCTCCGGCAGGTAGAGGCTGAACAGCAGATCGTCGCCCGCGTCCACCGCGAGGTCGATCGGATCGCTGAGCACTTCGCCGCCCGCGGGCACGGTCACCCGCGCCGCTCCGGCGAACCGCACTTCGCGGTCGGTCTCTTGGACGATCTCGTCGGCGGTCTTGCGCAGCGCGATCCGGGCGGCCCCGATGACGAGAGGGGTCCGTCCGTAGCGGTTGGTCAGGCGAACGCGGATCTGCTCGCCGCCGCCCGCCATATGCAGCACCTGGCGCAGGGTCTGATCGGTGAATTCGTGCGAATCGGTGAGCTTGATCCGCTCGTACGGGCTGATCACGGCCGAGCGGAAGCCTGCGACCCATCCGGTGGCTTGCGATGACATGAGAACTCCCAAGTTGTTGACGCGAGGAATATTGCGTTGTCATATATCTACTCCAATGTATTCCTCCCGTCAACTATCCGCGCGTCAAATACATCCGGTAGAGTCCGGGTCATGGACGAGCCCGACCTCTTCGACGATCCGCGCCTGACCGCGATGGGCCTGCTCTACGAGGCGCACGACGGCCTGCTCGCCAAGCTGGAGCCGACCTGGAAGTCGAGTGGCCTCTCCGGCTTGGACCTCAACGCTTTGCTTCGCCTGAGCCGTTCCCCCGAACGGCGACTACGCATGACCGACCTCGCGACGCAGACCTCGCTGTCGACCAGCGGCGTCACCCGGCTGGTCGACCGGCTGTCCGCGGCGGGACTGGTCGAGCGCGTGCTGGACCCGGCCGACCGTCGCAGCGCTCGCGCGGTGCTGACCGACGCCGGTGTGCGCCGCCTCGAACAGGTGCTGCCGGACTATCTCGACGCGATTCAGCGCTGGTTCACCGGTCTGCTCGCGCCGGAACAACTCGAAGCGCTGACCACCGCGCTGCGGATCGTCCGCGATGCCACGAACCCGGACGCCACCGCGCGCACCGATTGACGGCTTACTCGGCCGCCTCCCGTAGGCGCTCGAGTCCGTCGAGGACGAGCTCGAGGCCGAATTCGAACTCCGCGATGCCGTCGTGCACGCCGTCGATGACCAGCCTGGTGAGCGCGTTCATGTGCGGGTGCGTCGATTCCGGAATGCGCGGCAGGAAATAGGTTGCCGCCGCGACGTATTCGGAAGGCTCCAGCGGAAAGGTCGACTCCCGCAGGGTGAACCCGTAGATGTGCGCGTCCATCGCGTTCCAGGCCCGGTCCGCCTGTTGGTAGGTGAAACCGGCGGCGCGCAGGCAGCCGAGCGTGGCGTCGATGTAGCGCAGCATCGCCGGGCCGACGTTCACCCGCGAGCCGATCAGTCCGGTCGCCCAGGGGTGGCGGCGCAGCGCCTCGTGCGCGGACACGGCGCGGGTGCGCAGCGCCGCCTTCCAGTCCCCGCCGATCTCGGGCGCCGCCATCTCGGCGACCACCAGATCCGCGATCCCGTCGAGCAGGTCGTCCTTGTTCGCGACGTGGTTGTACAGCGACATCGCCTCCACGCCGAGGGTCTGGGCCAGCTTGCGCATGGACAGCGCGTGGAGTCCCTGCTCGTCGGCGAGGCGGACGGCGGCGCGCAGGACACGCTCGCGGGTGAGCCGGGCGCGCTCGGCGGGCTTGGTCATCGATCGCTCTCCCTTGACGGACTTACACCGTAAGCGTAGCGTTCGAGCTGTAGCACTTACGGTGTAAGTAGAGGTGGTAACCGCCATGTCGGAATCGTCGAGCCCGCGCACAGTGACCGGTCGGGACGTGATGACCGCGATTGTCGCGCCGCGCTACGGGTCGAGTGACGTCTTGCGCGTCGAGGAGGTACCGCGCCCGGAGCCCGCCCCGCACGAGGTTTCGGTCCGGGTCAGGGCGGCCGCCGTAGCCTCGGGCGACGTGCACCTGCTCACCGGCAAGCCGTATCTCATCCGGCTGATGGGCTTCGGGGTGCGCAAGCCCAAGCATCCGGTGATCGGCCACGATCTCGCGGGTGAGGTGGTGACCGTCGGATCGGCGGTCACCTCGTTCCGGATCGGGGATCGGGTATACGGTGCAACGGATTTCGGAGCGTTCGCCGAATACGTTTGTGTCGACGCCGCCACCCTCGCGCCGATACCCGCCGGTCTCTCCTTCGAACAGGCTGCCGCCGTGCCGGATTCGGGCATGACAGCGCTCCAGGGTCTGCGCGATGTCGGCGGTGTGCGCGCCGGACAGTCGGTGTTGATCAACGGCGCCTCCGGCGGGGTCGGTGGCTTCGCCGTGCAAATCGCCAAGGCGCTCGGCGCGCGGGTGACAGCGGTGTGCAGCACGCGTCACGTCGAGTTCGTGCGCGGCCTCGGCGCTGATCGTGTGATCGACTACACGACTACGGATTTTGTGCAGTCGGGCGAACGCTACGACGTGCTGCTCGACCTGGTCGGCAACCGCGGCCTCGCCGACTGCCGCAAGGTGCTCGCGCCCGAAGGCGTCTTCGTGTCCTCGGCGGGCTCGCCGGGCGGCGACTGGATCGGTCCGGTGCTCTGGATCGGCCGGGTGGTCGTAGCCGACCTTTTCATCCGGCAGACCATGCGCCCGCTGCTGATGAAGCCGCGGCGAGCCGATCTGGAATTCCTCACCGAACTCGTCGAGAGCGGCAAGCTACGCCCGGTGATCGAGCGCGAATATCCGTTGCGCGACGCCGTGGCCGCGATCTCCCATGTCGCCGAGGGGCATGCTCAGGGCAAGACGGTGCTCGTCGTCAGCAGGCCCGGTGCCGGCGAAGCTTCGTGAGGTTCGCAGCGCTCCATCGAGTACCAGCGGCGGTGGCCGGGGCGGGAGGTGTCGATGAAGAGCAGGCCGCAATCGTCGGCCGTGCACGCTCGGATGCGAGCGGCCCGTTGAACAGCTCGATGACGTCGCGCGCGAGCATCGACAGCGTCGCGCGTGCGGTAGGCGCGGCGCAGGTCGGCGTCCCGGTTCACCCCTGAACCCGGTGCGGCGGATCAGGAGACCGCGTCCGCGAAGCGCTCGGCCAGCGTGCGGACGCGCTCGACGAGCTCGGGCGGCTCGTGCACCCGAAAGGGGAAGTCGAACAGCGCCACGTACACGGCGAGTTCATCGAGCGAGTTGGAACCCGTTCGCAGCAGGCAGCTTTCGGCATCGATCGGCTCGATGACGCCGACCGTCGGCGCGATGCGGTCCGCAGCCACCGCCGCAGGCACGCCCAGGGTGATGCGGGCGGCGTAGCGGTAGGGCGCGGTCGTCACGCCTCGCGAGATGTAGCCCGACAGATCGATTTCGGGCGCCTCGCGCGGCGTGAACCGCGGCCCGGTGGGGATGCGCGGGTGCATCCGGTCGACCCGGTAGGTGCGCCAGTCGTCGCGATCGACGTCCCAGCCGATGAGGTACCAGCGGCGGCCGGTGTGCGCCAGCCGGTGCGGTTCGGCGGTGCGTAAAGAGCTCGCGCCCTCATGGTTTCGGTAGTCGAAGCGCAGCCGGTGCTGGTCGCGGATGGCGGCGGCGACGGCGGTGAGCACGTCGGGATCGACCGTCGCGCCCGCGGCGGGGACGGTGACCGTCACCGAGTGCAGTAGCTGCACGCGATGTCGCAACCGGGAGGGGAGCACCTGCTCGAGCTTGGTGAGCGCGCGCAGCGAACTGTCCTCGATACCGGCGATGGTGCCGCCCGCGGCGGTGCGCAGGCCGACCGCGACGGCCACCGCCTCGTCGTCGTCGAGCAGCAGTGGCGGCAGCTTCGCGCCCGCGCCGAGCCGGTATCCCGCCACGCCCGCGGTCGCCTGCACCGGATAGCCGAGAGCCCGCAGCTTGTCGATGTCGCGGCGGACGGTGCGCACGTCGACCTCGAGGCGGGCGGCCAGGTCTGCCCCGGTCCAGTCGCGCGGGGTTTGCAGCAGCGACAGCAGGCGCAGCAGCCGGGCGGAGGTTTCCAACATGCGAGCAAGTCTGCCCGAAACCTAGGGCCGAAGCTGTCCTAGGTGGCTCCTATCGTCGTTCTCATGACCTTCGAGATCACCGAATTCCGCATCGACATCCCGCAGCAGCAGCTCGACGACCTGCACCGACGGCTCGACGCGGTGCGCTGGCCCGAGCCGCTGCCGGGCGACGACTGGGACACCGGCGTGCCCACCGCGTGGCTGCGCTCGCTGGTCGAGCACTGGCGCACCGGCTACGACTGGCGCGCCGCCGAGCGCGAACTCAACGCGCATCCGCAATTCCGCACCGAGATCGACGGACAGACGATCCACTTCCTGCACGTCCGCTCGCCCGAGCAGGACGCGCTCCCGCTGCTGCTCACGCACGGCTGGCCCGGATCGGTGGTCGAATTCCTCGATCTGATCGGCCCGTTGACCGATCCGAAGGCGTACGGCGGCGATCCCGCCGACGCGTTCCACGTGGTCATCCCCGCGCTGCCCGGGTTCGGATTCTCCGGCCCGGTGCGCGAATCCGGCTGGACCGTCGAGCGCGTCGGGCGGGCTTGGGCGGAGTTGATGCGCAGGCTCGGCTACGACCGCTACGGCGTGCAGGGCGGCGATATCGGCGCGGCGGTCAGTCCCGAGGTCGCGCGGGTGGCGCCGGACCGGGTGGTCGGCGTGCACACCAACGGCGGCACGGGCGCGTTCCCCGCGCTCCCGCTCTCGGAGCAGGAGCTCGCCGAGCTTTCCGACGTGGAGCGGGACCGTATCCGCCGGATCGAGGCGTTCATGAACGAGGAGTTCGGCTACATCGCGATCCAGTCCACCCGCCCCCAGACCCTCGCGTACGGGCTCACGGATTCGCCGGTCGGCCAATTGGCTTGGATCATGGACAAATTCCGCGAGTGGACGCATCCGCGCGCGGTGGAACCGGACAAGATCATCGACCGGGACCGCCTGCTGACCAACGCGATGCTGTACTGGCTCACCGGAACGGCGGGCTCCGCGGCCTACGTCGGTTACGCGCAGGACGCGCCGTGGGGCGCGACCAAGGTGAACTCCGGTGTGCCGACGGGTGTTCTGGTGTTCGCCCACGACGTCGCCATCCATCGCTACGACGAGCGGGAGAACACCATCACCCGCTGGACCGACGTGGATCGCGGTGGACATTTCGCCGCGCTGGAGGAGCCGGAGCTGCTCACCGACGACGTGCGGGCGTTCTTCCGCGACCTGCGCTGAACTCGCCGAAAAATGTTTCCGCTACCCCGGTTCCGGCATGTCGCCGCCGGAACAGGCGTATACCCGCCTTCACCGCGGCCGTGCGCGGCTATCGGCGAACCGCGTCCGGCGGTGTCCACTGTGGCGCACAATCGATGGGCAGGACCGCGGTGAGCAGGAGCGATCGCCATGACTGAGCCGTTGCGGATGACGCAGGAACATCGAGAGGCCTTCTGGCGGCGCTGCGGCTGGTCACCCGAGCAGCCCGAATCGCAGCGCCGCGCGATCGAACAGTGCTGGGGCGACGAGTGGATCGACCTGGCCGAACTGCTCGGCTGGTGAGGCGCGCCGCTCAGTCCACGCCGAGCTCGCCCGCACGCCGCCACGAGTCACGCTCGGCGGCAAAGGCTTTCGCCTGCGTCGCGCGGAAGCGGTCGATGTCGGCGGCATTGTCGGCGAGGAACGCACGGTAGTCGGCGAGCCGGAACTCGCCCTCCTCGGCGCGCACCTCCACCTTGCCCGCGGCGAAATCGGCTCGCATGTCGAGCAATTCCTCCGCGCTCACTGGATACCAGCTGATGCGGTCGAAATAGCGCAGCAGCCAAGGCATTTCGGTGGCGGCGTGGTTCCACACCTGGGTGGTGCGTCCGACGAACTGGTAACCGCCCGGCCCTTCCATGCCGTAGATGCACAGATACGCGCCGCCGATGCCGACCGCGTTCTCCGGCGTCCAGGTGCGGGCGGGGTTGTATTTGGTGGTCACCAGGCGGTGGCGCGGATCGATCGGGGTGGCCACCGGGGCGCCGAGATAGACGTCGCCGAGTCCGAGCACCAGGTACTGCGCATCGAAGACGGTGTCGTAGACGTCCTGCACCGTGGCAAGACCGTTCATGCGGCGGATGAACTCGATGTTCCACGGGCACCAGGGCGCGTCGGCGCGCACGCCGTGCATGTAGCGGGTGATCGCCTCCCTGGTGGCGGGGTCGTCCCAGGAGAGCGGCAGGTGCACGGTGCGGCTCGGCACCACGAGATCAGTGCCCGCGGGCAGCTCCCGCTCGGCCTCGGCGAGCAGCCCCAGCAGCGTGGGCACGGACAGGACGTGCGGATCGACGCGGATCTGCAGGGACCGCACACCCGGCGTCAGCTCCAGCACTCCGCGCGGGTTCGCCGCCAGCAGGTGCTGGTGCAACGCGTGCACGCGGGCACGCAAGCCGAGATCCAAGGTCATCGCACCGTATTCGACGAGCACGCCGTCGTCACCGGCCCGGCGATACGTCACCGCGGTCTCCGCGTCCACCTCGGCGCGGCGCAGCACACCGTCGTCGCCGTCGCCGCCCGGCGAAAGCACCGAAGGCCACGAGGCGCGACGGCCAGGACCGAGATCGCGCAGCGAGGCGGCGTGCTCACGGCGCACCGGCACGAAGCGCACCTTGTCGCCGGGGCTGAGCTGGCCCAGCTTCCACCGCTCGGCCGCGACCACCGTGACCGGGCAGACGAAGCCGCCGAGGCTCGGACCGTCGGGACCGAGCAGGATCGGGGTGTCACCGGTGAAGTCAAGCGCACCAACGGAATACGGAGTGTCGTGGATGTTGGACGGGTGCAGGCCCGCTTCCCCGCCGTCGGTGCGCGCCCACTCCGGCTTGGGACCGATCAACCGCACACCGGTGCGGTCGGAGTTGAAGTGCACCTCGTAATCGGTGCCGATGACGGTGTCGAAGTCGGCGCGGGTGAAGAACTCCGGTGCGCCGTGCGGTCCCTCGGTGACGGCCAGTTCCCAGCGTTGCGACAGCACCGGGCGGTCGTCGGCGGGCACGGCGGTCGCGAGGGGTGCGCGCGCTGCGCCCAACGGCAGGATCTCCCCGGCGCGCAGCGCCCCGCCCGCGCTGCCGCCGAACCGGCCGAGAGTGAAAGTGGCGGTGCTGCCGAGATATTCGGGTAGCTCGATACCGCCGGCCAACAGCACGTAGGTGCGCATGCCAGGTCCGCGAATCGCGCCGATCTCCAGTACGGCGCCCGCGGGCACCAGGACCGTCCGCCACTGCTCGACGGGCACGCCGTCCACTGTCACATCCGCCGGTGCGCCGGTCACGCACACCCATGTCGCGGTGGCGAACCGGAGCGCGGGCCCGCCGAGCGTGCATTCCAGTCCCGCCGCGCCCTCGGCGTTGCCGAGCACCCGGTTGCCGAGCCGGAAGGACAGGTCGTCCATCGGTCCGGACGGCGGAACACCGACGTGCCAGTAGCCGACGCGGCCCGGCCAATCCTGCACGGTGACGAGCATTCCGGGCCGCACCACTTCGACGGACGCGGCCGGCGCCTCGGCGATCTCGGGTTCCGGCGCGGGGGCGGGAATCTCGACGACCGTCATCGCGTGATCACCATGCGCACGGGTGTGGGGTCGAAACCGTTGCACGGGTTGTTGATCTGCGGGCAGTTGGACACCAGCACCAAGGTGTCGATCTCGGCGCGCAGCGTGACCTTCTTGCCCGGCGCGGACAACCCGTCCACGATGCCGAGGGTGCCGTCGGGTTCCACCGGGACGTTCATGAACCAGTTGATGTTCGACACCAGATCCCGTTTGCCGAGGCCCCATTTCATCGCCTCGACGAGGAAGTTCTCCACGCAGGCGTGCTGGTGACGGGTGTGGTGTCCGTAGCGAAGGGTGTTGGACTCCTGCGAGCAGGCGCCCGCGATGGTGTCGTGGTTGCCCACCTCGTCGGCGACCACCGTCATCAGCGCGGTGCCCGCCTCGGTCAGCAGCACACTGCCCGTGGTCAGGAAGATGTTGCGCTGGGCGGCGACGGTGGCCTGGGCGCTGTAGCGGTCGGCGGTGTCGGCGGCGGAGTAGAGCAGGCAGTCCACCGCCTGGTTGCCGTGCAGGTCGATGATCTCCAGTCGCTCGCCCGCGCGGACGATCGCCGACCACGGCGCGCGGGCGCGCACGGTCTCGTCGAGCACGACGGTCCGGGACAGGGTCGGGGTCATGCCGTCATCTCCAGGGTCATGGCCGTCCAGGCCGCTTCGGTGTTCTGCACGGCCCGTAGGTATTCCGGGTCGCCGTTGTGGTTCGCGGTCAGGTCTTTGGGTGCGGACCAGGCGACGATGTCGAGGTCGGTGGTCGCGCGCTCGTCGAGCGGGTGCGCCGCGTTGGCAACCAGCAGCACCGCGGGGAGGTGGACGAGCAGGTCCACCGAGGAGCCCGCGGGCGCGCTGCCCGTCGCGCTCAGCGCGCCGTCGGGCGCTACACGCACGCCGCGGAAGAACGAGAGGCTCGGGGCGATATCGCGCGGCGCGAGACCCTGTTTGGCGCCCGCGAGGCGCAGCAGGTCGCGGGCCTCGGGCGTGGGCCCGCACAGGGTGTCGTGGTGACCCGAGCTGTCGGCCAGCACGGTGCCCAGCACCCGGCCCTGATCGGTGAGCAGCGGATGCCCTGTCGAAAGGTACGCCTGCCACGGCACTTTCACGGTGTCGGCGACGTTCAGCCGCTCCCACGGTGCGTCGGCGCGCAGCAGCAGCACGTGGGCGCACGCGGACCCGGCGGGGTCGGTCAGCCGGACGCGGGTGCCGCGGCCGAGGACGACATTGGCGTAGCCGCCCGCCGGAATGCGCTGCGACCAGGTGATCTTCCCGGCAGGCACCTCGGAGGGCAGGTCAGGCCGGGCGAGGGTCGCGGCCGCGGCCTGGGCGCGAGCGTGTGAGCGGGCGCCCCCGGTGGAGGCGGTGCCCGCGTGCTCGGGGTTGCTTGGCTCGGTCATCGGAGTCCTTTCGAAGGGAACCCGTGCGCGGCGGTCGGTCGCCGGACCGCCGCGCACGGAACGAACGTGGTCAGGCCGGTTGCCCGGCGGGCTCTCCGGTCGACGCGGTGCGCGGTGCGGCGACGACGACCCGGTGCACGATCGCGCCGACGGTGGCCACGGCGAGCACGAAAAGCGGTGCGGCCCAAAGCATCCACCAGCCTCCGCCGTTGGGCGTGTACACCTCGGCGCGCGGCCAGGCCAGGTTGATCACCATGACGACGCCCCACACGACCGCCAGCGCGTTGACCGGAATCCCGAAGCGGCCCAGCGTGAACAGCGATTCGTCGGCGACCTCGTCCGTGTGACCCCAGCCCCGCAGCCGCCGGATCAGCAGCGGCACGGTGACCAGCAAGTAGGCCAGGTACAGCGAGACGATGCAGACGCTGGCGAGGGTGGCGAAGATCGCGGCGTTGCCGAGATTGACCACCAGCAGCATGATTCCGAGCAGGCCTATCACCACCGCGGGCGGCACCGGTGTGCCGTAGCGGGGGTGCACCGCGGCGAGCTGCCTGGCGAAGGGCAGCTTGCCGTCGCGGGCCATCGAGAACATGAGCCGTGAGCCCGCGGTCTGAATCGCCAGTGTGCACACCATGATCGCGACGGCGACACAGCCGAGCAGCACCTTGCCCGCCGGGCTGTCCAGCTTCGAGGTCAGGACGTAGGCGAGGCCCTCGGTGGCCAGCGCGCCGTCGTCCAGGCTCGGCGCCGCCATCAGCGCGCCGAGCAGCAGGAGCCCGCCGCCCAGCGCGGAGACCGACAGCGCGGTGAGAATGGTGCGCGGCGCGACCCGGCGCGGGTTCTTGGTCTCCTCGGAAAGCTCACCGGCGGAATCGAATCCGACCATCACGTAGGCGGCCATCAGCCCGGAGACGAGGAACGCGGCCCAGTACGGTCCTGGCGCGGCCTGGTCGGTGTGCAGCACGACGCCCGGGCCGCGTTCGCTGTTCACGAAGAACAGGCCGATGATCGCCGCGACGCCGACGATCTCGATGGTGACGCCGATGGAGTTGATCTTCGCCATCAGGTCGATGCCGATGACGTTGATCGTGGTGGTGACGACGAGCAGGATGCTGCCGAGCAGCACCGCGTTGGTCGCGCCGGATGCGGAGGTGAGCGCGGTGTCCTCGCCGACGATCTGGAATCCGCTCCAGATCGTCGGCAGCACCACCTGGAGCGCGATGGCGGCCGCGGCCGCGGTGACGATCTGCGCGACGACCATCATCCAGCCGGCGAACCAGCCCACGAGCTCGCCGCCGAGCCGCCGCGACCACTGGTAGATACAGCCGGAAAGTGGGTAGCGGGCGGCCAGTTCGGCGAAATTCAGCGCGACGAGGAACTGCCCGGCGAAGACGATCGGCCAGGTCCAGAAGAAGGCGGCGCCGCCGAACGAGTAGCCGAAGCCGAAGAACTGGAAGATCGTGGTGAGGATCGAGACGAACGAGAAGCCTGCCGCGAACGAGGCGTAGCGGCCCAGCTTGCGGTGGAGAACGGGCCGATAGCCGAAACTGGCGAGGTCGGCGCTGTCGACGTTGGCGTCGGAGGGCGGAGTCGGAGCGACTGTTGTGGCCATGGGCGGTGTCCTTCGGCGTGCGGCCAATACCTATCGCATGACAGTTTTGCGCTCGCGATCGCGGTTTCGATGTCCGCCGTGTATCGCTTGCGGCAACGCCGGTAACTTCTGCGTTGCCTGAGTTTCTATCAAGTGACAGAAACCTCTCCGTCGGATGACGGCTGCCGATGGCGCCGACCGTCGCCGTCGGTCGCGGTGCCAGAATGGGCAGGTGGCAAACCTCGGTCCCGGCCGTCCCCGTGTGGAACAGCGACCTCGCCGCGGTCACACGCCGCGCGCGGAAATCCTGGACGCGGCGGGCGAACTGTTCACCACCAACGGCTACGCCAACACCTCGACCAGGGCGGTGGCCGACGCCGTCGGCATCCGCCAGGCCTCCCTGTACCACCATTTCGCCGCCAAGGACGACATCCTCGACGCGCTGCTCACCGAAACCATCGCCGCCCCACTCGAACTCGCCGAACGCCTGCGCGCCGACGCGGACCCCGCGCCCACCCGCCTGTACGCGCTGGCCTGGTTCGACGTGCGGCAGCTCTGCGCGGCGCGCTGGAATCTCGGTGCGCTGTACCTGCTTCCCGAGCTGCGCACCGAGCGCTTCGCGGCGTTCCGCCTTCGCCGCGACGAATTGCGCGGGCACTATGAGACATTGGCCGAGTCCGTCATCGAAGGCGCGGGCGCGGCGGGGATTCCCGGCGCGGAGGTGCTGCCGTTCCGGCTCGTCGAGACGGTGATCAGCATCCGGTCCGACGAGGGCCGCGCGCCCGCCTACGCCGAACAGACCATCCCCGACGCCGCGCTGCGCATGCTCGGCTGGGCCGGTGATCTGGAGGAGGCGCGCTCCGACGCGGCTCTGCTGCTGGAGCGGCTCGCCGCGGACTAGGCCGCGGTGGGTCAGCCCTTGCCGCGACCGGCCTTGAAACCGAAGTCCCAGTTGTACATCCGCGCGATCTCCATGACGCCCGCGCCGGGCCTGCCCGCGGGCGGGCGGACGAAGGTGCCCTCGCGGCGGACGACCAGCTCGCCGTTGATGTTCTCGATGTGCGCGAGCACCGCGTCGCGCGAGTCGTCCGCGCAGCCGTCGAGCATCATCTCGATCGGCGGGCAGTTCAGCGGGTAGAGCGTCGCGGTGGCGTGGACGCCGCGGAAATCGTTGGCGCCCTCGTAGATCGAGGTGAAGACCAGGATGCGGCGGAACTGGGCGGTGAAATCCAGGTTGATGTCCAAGTTCTCACCGGTGGCGCTGCTGCCGGTGCGGTCGTCCTGGTCCAGCTGAATGAACGGCGGGCGATCGAGGGCGCCGAACGAGCGGTCCAGCGCGCGCACCGAACCGATCCGGCCGTCGGCCAGCTCGAAGAAGCAGCTGAGATCCAGATCCAAGCCGCCTCCGCCGCGACGCCTGCCGAAGAGGCCGCCGCCGCGGTGGGATTGGCTGGTCCAGTTCAGGTTGATCCGCATGGTGCCGCGAGTGGCGCCCTGCTTGGTGAGCGAGACCGAGGGTGCTTCCTTGGTGAGCGAGATCTTGCTCATGTTCACCGGCGCGCCGCCGCCTTGCGGAGGCGGCGGAGGAGCGTATTGCTGCTGCTGCGGAGGGGTCGGCGCATACTGCTGCTGCGGAGGCGGGGGAGCGTACTGCTGCTGTGCGAATTGCGATGGCGGCGGTGCGTATTGCTGCTGCTGAGGCGGCGGTGCGTATTGCTGTTGAGGCGGCGCGTACGGCTGCTGCTGCGGCGGGGGAGGCGGCGCGTACTGCTGGGTCGGCGGCGGCGTGAACTGCTGGGTCGGCGCGGGCGGCGGCGTCGGCTGCTGCGCCGCGGGCGCCGGAGCGTCATCGACGCTGATGCCGAAATCGGTCGCCAGCCCGGCCAATCCGGAGGCGTAACCCTGGCCGACCGCGCGGAACTTCCACGCGCCTTGGCGGCGGTACAGCTCGCCGAGCACGAACGCGGTCTCGGTGGTGGCGTCGGTGCTGTCGAAGCGGGCCACCTCGGCGCCGTTCGTGGCGTCGAGCACCCGCACGTACAGGCCGCGGAACTGGCCGAAGGTGCCACCGTCGGCGGAGGCCGCGACGACGATGGTGTCGATCTGCGGTTCGACCTGCGCCAGCTGCACCGACAGCACGTCGAGCACCGTCGGCCCCTGCTGCTTACCCTCGTACCGGACGGCGCCCGACGGGTGCTGCGGCTGGTTGTAGAAAACGAAGTCGTTGTCGGAGCGGACCTTTCCGCCGACCAGCAGCAAAGCCGAAGCGTCCGCGTCCGGAATTCCCGGGCCCGATTGCCACCCCAGCTCGATGCGGACCGCGGACATCGGCACCGCAACGTTGGCGCCCTTCATCATCGACACAGCAGTCAACGTATACGACGCGGGTGGTGCTCGTCATCCGTGTTCGCCGCCATGGCGGAAGAACGGCGCGACCGGTTCGTTCGCCGGTGGGTTCAGCGCGTCGGCGGTGCGACGTTCCAGTGCGTACTCAGCGCACCGGCGATCTCCGGCAAGACCGTCACCGGAACCTGCTTGTGGCGCAGCATCTCCCGTATCTGATTCACCTGATCGCGTTTGCGCAGGTCGTACGCGCCCGACACGGGACGGATCACCGGCGGGATGGACAGCAGCACCAGTTCGCCGTGCTGCTCGTCGCCGCCCGCCAGATCGAGCGCCAGCGACCAGCGCGCCCGGTCGTCGAGCGCGAATCGGCCCGCGATCACCCTGTCCCATGCGATGCTGGACTCCGCCCACGGCGTGCGGCGATAGATGGCGCCCTCGGTGAGCACGATCGCGTCCCGCCCGAAGAGCGCCACCAGCAACGCGATGCCGCCGACGCCGCCCGCGAGCAGGCCGGTGAACACCCGATTCAGCCCGAAACCGGTGACGATCGCGGCGCACACCAGAACGGTCACCGCGATGCCGAGCACGCCGTACAGCATGGCTCGTCGAGTCGGGACCACGCCCGCGCGCACCATCGTCATTCTGTCTCGCCTCCCGGGGACTTACGGGCTCACCGTACCTGCTCGTTCGGCGGCCGGAGCGGGAGGCGCGCAGCCATCAGGCGTGTAGTGCGACCGCCGCCTCCGCGGTGTAGACCAGGAACTGCAAGCTCTGCTGGAAGTAGAGCCGCACCGAGTCGGCGT
The DNA here is from genome assembly GCF_057708325.1 of Nocardia sp. bgisy134. Taxonomy (NCBI): domain Bacteria; kingdom Bacillati; phylum Actinomycetota; class Actinomycetes; order Mycobacteriales; family Nocardiaceae; genus Nocardia; species Nocardia sp. bgisy134. Next base: position 317,517 of record NZ_JBYIRW010000003.1, on the reverse strand, counting down.
CGTGCGAGAGGTAACCGATCGAGAGGTCCTGGCCGAGGCTCAGATCGAAATCGCCGCCGCGGGTGGTCAGCACGAACGCGCCGTCGATGGCGGGCGCCCAGATGATCTCGCCCTCCGGGATGAGGCGCTCGATGTGAGTGCGGATCGGATGACCGTGGTCGGAGGTCTCGCTCACCGCGGTGTAGAGGTCGGCGCTGAGCAGCACCGAGTACGGTCCGTCGACGCCGGCCAGGCGCAGCGCGCTCAGCGATTGCGCGACGGCCTCCGGGACCAGGCGCGGATCGGTGGGCACCTGGATCGGCTCGTTCGACGAGCTCGCCCGGATACCGGTGATGTTCGCGCCCCGATAGCCCTCGAAGATGGCGCGGTCCTCGGCGAACGCGATGCGCCGCGCGGCCTCCTTCACCGGATCCAGATCGGTGTCCTTGGCGCCGCGCTCGACGTTGTCGAGTTCTTCGCGCGAGAGCGTGAACGGCACGCGCAACTCGACCAGCGGCGCGACCACGCGCTGGCGCGCCTGCACGCCCTCGTCCGGCGCGTCGATCGGGGTGGTGCGGCCGAGCCCGACGGCGGAGTAGGAGGCGCCGTGCGGGCCGGACACGTCGACCACCCTGCGGCCCGCGATGTGCCGCTTGAAGGTGCGGGTGGCTTCTTCTTCGATCGCCGTCCATGCCTCGGAGGTGATCGGCGCGAGTTCGCGATGGAGGTTGTTCACAGCGTGCTCCTTTTCAACGTGCCGATACCGAGTGAGCCGTCGCCCGCCACGGCGGACATATCGACGTCGGGCATATCAACGTCATTGCGCGGCAGAGATTCCCCGCCCGTCTCTTCGGCGGCCGCCGCGTCCGGCGCGGGCGGCAGGTCGTCGAAGAAATCCAGTGGCGGCGTGCAGAACAGCGTGCCGGTGACCGCGACCGAGAAGTCCAGGATGCGGTCGTAGGCAGCCTCTTCGGTGCCCTCGAACATCCGCGAGAGCATGGTCTCGGTGACGCTCGGGGTGGCCGCGTAAGCGATGTAGTAGGTGCCGAACTGGCCCTCGCGCACGCTGCCGAACGGCATGTTGGCGCGCACGATCTGGCGTTCGTTGCCGTCCGCGTCGACCAGGGTGTTCACCGCGACGTGCGAATCGGCGGGCTTGTCCTCGTCGGAGAGCTCGAAATCGTCCAGCTTGGTGCGGCCGATGATCTTCTCCTGCTCCTCGACCGTGAGCGCGCGCCACTCGTCGAGCGGATGCAGGTACTTCTGCACGATGACGTAACTGCCACCGGCGAATTCGGGGTCCTCGTCGCCGATCAGGGCGGCGCTCACCGCGGACGAGCCCTCGGGATTCTCGGTGCCGTCCACGAAACCGAGCAGGTCGCGCTGCTCGAAATAACGGAAGCCGACGGTCTCGTCGACGATGGTCGCGGCGCCCGCGAGCCGGTCGCCGATCACCATCGCCAGCTCGAAACAGGCGTCGTGCACCTCGGACCTGATGTGGAACAGCAGATCGCCCGGCGTGGACGGCGCCCGATGGTGCGCGCCGACGAACTCGCGCAGCGGATGCAGCTCGGCGGGCCGCGGCCCCGCGAACAAGCGGTCCCACGCGTCCGAGCCGATCGACGCGACACAGCTCAACCCGGCCCCCGGCAGGCGGAAGCCGACCGAACGGCGCAAACCGGGCAGGTCGGCGAGCAGATCGCGCACCGCCGCTTCTCCGCCCTCGTCGATGGTGGCGACGAGGAAGATCGCGGCCGGTGTGAGCGGTTCGAGGATCGGCTGCGGCTCACCCATGATCAACAGAGTAATGGTGCGGCCACAGCCGGTCGGTCGGCGCACCCGGCCACGCCCGGCGAAACCCGGGCTGAACGGCTCCGGTCTACTTCGCGACGGTCAGCAGAAACGCCACGTCGTCGACCGCTTTCACGCTGTGCCGCGCCTTGGGGATGACGAGCAGGTCACCCGCCGAGCCCTTCCATTCGTTCGCGCCGCTGATCAAGGTCAGGGTGCCGGTGAGCACCAGCAGGGTGGCATCGCCCGTGTTGTCGTGTTCGGCCAGGCTCTGGCCCGCCGTGAGGCCGACGACGGTCTGGCGCAGCGTGTGGGCGTGGCCGCCGTAGATGGTCTGTGAGCTTCGCCCGCTGGTGGCAGTTGCGGCCAATTTCAATTGCTGGCGAGCGACCGCGGTCAGGGATTTCTTGTCCATGGACTGCCTTTCGCGTCACATCCGCCGGTGCAGGGCTGGTGTCACCGGCTCGGTGCGCTCGGACGGACGATGGTCCGCACCGCCGCATATCCAGGAGTATGCCCGAACGGGGCCGCCCGCGTGCCGGGTTTGCCGGGCCTGCCCCGTCAGCGGCGTGTTGCCCGCGAGCGCCCTCAGACGTCGGCGCGGCGCAGATACCGGCGGATGCGGAAGCGCAGCCCGGTGGCGGACGTGCGCCATTCCTCGGGTTCGTCGGCGTGCCACTCCGGACCGATGGTGGGGGCGTGCGCGTCGCCCTGGACGCTGATCTCCACCTCGGTCACCACCAGCTCGGTCGCGAAATCCATGGCGGCGCGGTAGATTTCGCCGCCGCCCGCGATCCACACCGGATCCGGTGCGCTCAGTTGCAGCGCCTCGGACAGCGAACCGGCGCGTTCGGCGCCCGCCGCCGACCAGTTCGCCTGCCTGGTGACCACGATGTTGCGGCGCCCGGCCAGCGGGCGGAACTTGGGCGGCAGCGAATCCCAGGTGCGCCTGCCCATGATCACCGGATGGCCCCAGGTCACGGTGCGGAAGTTGGCCATGTCCTCGGGAACGCGCCAGGGGATGGTGTTCTCGAAGCCGATCACGCCGTCGGGGGTCTGGGCCCAGATCAGGCCGATGGTGCGAGTGCGCACGGCCGCGATCATACCGCCACCGGCGCCTTGATCGCCGGATGGTGCTGGTAGCCAACCACTTCAACGTCCTCGTAGGTGTAGTCGAACAGGCTCGGCGCCCGGCGAAGGCGCAGCTCGGGGAACGGGTAGGGCGCGCGGCCGAGTTGCTCGGTGACCTGCTCGACGTGGTTGTCGTAGATGTGGCAGTCGCCGCCGGTCCAGATGAAGTCGCCGAGCCCCAGCCCGGCCTGCTGCGCCACCATGTGGGTGAGCAGCGCGTAGCTGGCGATGTTGAACGGCACGCCGAGGAACAGGTCCGCGCTGCGCTGGTACAGCTGGCAGGACAGTTTGCCGTCGGCCACGTAGAACTGGAAGAACGCGTGGCACGGGGCCAGCGCCATCTTGTTCAGCTCGGCGACGTTCCACGCGGAGACGATGATGCGCCGCGAATCGGGATCGGTGCGCAAGGTGTCGAGCACCTGGGTGATCTGGTCGATGTGCGCGCCGTCGGGGGTCGGCCAGGAACGCCACTGCACGCCGTAGACGGGGCCTAGTTCGCCCTGCTGGTCCGCCCACTCGTCCCAGATCGTGACGCCGTGCTCGCGCAGCCAGCCGACGTTGGACTCGCCGCGCAGGAACCACAGCAGTTCGTACACGATCGACTTGAGGTGCACCTTCTTGGTGGTGATCAGCGGGAAGCCCGCCGCGAGGTCGTAGCGCAGCTGGTGGCCGAACACGCTGCGGGTACCCGTGCCGGTGCGATCCGCCTTCGCCGTCCCGGCCTCGAGCACCAGCCGGAGCAAATCCTCGTACTGCGTATCCGTCGCCACGAGTCGCAAGCTTACTGTCCGTGCGTGCGCGGACCTGCGCCCGGATTGCCGCCGCGCGGGCGGTGTGATTGCCGCGCGGCGGCGGGATGCTGGCAAGCTCAGGCACATGCGCAAGCTCTTCGTGATCGGCATCGGTGCGGGCGACCCCGACCAGGTGACGGTGCAGGCGATCAAAGCCATGCGGCAGGTCGACACGTTCTTCGTGATCGCCAAAGGCGTCGAGAAGCAGGAGCTGTTCGACGTGCGGACCACGATCCTGGCGGAGCACGTCGAGCGGCCCTACCGGGTCGTCGAGATCGCCGACCCGCCGCGCGACCGCGATCCCGCCGACTATCGCGGTGTCGTCGCGGACTGGCACGAGCGCAGGGCCACGCTGCTCGCGGAGGCTTTCGCGGCCGAGGAAGGCGTCGGCGGGATCCTGGTGTGGGGCGATCCTTCGCTCTACGACAGCACCCTGCGCATGGTGGAGCTGGTGCTCGACAGCGGGCGGACCACCTTCGATTACGAGGTGATCCCCGGGGTGACCAGCGCGCAGGCGCTGGCCGCGCGGCATCGCGTGGTGCTGCACCGGATCGGCGAGCCGGTGCACGTCACCACCGGCCGGCGGCTGCGCGAGGACGGGCTCGGCCCCGGCTCGACGCTGGTCATGCTGGACGGCGAGTGCTCCTTCACCGAGGTGCCGGGTGACGACGTGCACATCTGGTGGGGCGCCTATCTCGGCATGCCCGACGAGACGCTCGTCGAGGGTCCGCTGCGCGAGGTGCAGGACGAGATCCTGCGGCGGCGGGACCAGCTGCGGGCCGCGAAGGGCTGGATCATGGACATCTATCTGTTGCGCCGCGACTGATCTTTTCGTCCGCCGCGACTGTCGGTGGCCCCGGGTAGCCTGGGACGCGTGCCCGAGCTACCGGAAGTGGAGGCGTTGGCGCAGTTCCTCCGGGAACACGCGGTCGGCGCGGTGGTGGGGCGTGTCGACGTCGCCGCGCTCAGCGCGGTCAAGACGTTCGATCCGCCGGTGACGGCGCTGTCCGGGCGGGACGTCACCGGCGCCGACCGCTGGGGCAAGTTCCTCGGCATGGACTGCTCGGGACTCTGGCTGATCACCCATCTGTCCCGCGGCGGCTGGCTGCGCTGGATCGACGAGCCGAGCCCCACACCGCCGAAACCGGGCGGCAAGAGCCCGCTCGCGCTGCGGGTGCATTTCTTCACGCCCGAGGGCGCCACACCCGCGTTCGACTTGACCGAGGCGGGCACCAAGAAGCGGCTCGCGGTGTACATCGTCGAGGATCCGAAGATGGTGCCCGGCATCGCACGGCTCGGACTGGACGCGCTCGACGTCACCGAGCCGCAGTTCGCCGAGATCCTGCACGGCGCCTCGCAGCGGATCAAGACGGCGATCGTCGACCAGTCGCTGCTGGCGGGCGTCGGCAACGCCTACTCCGACGAGATCCTGCACACGGCCAAGGTCTCGCCGTTCGCGAACACGAAGACGCTCCCCGCGGAGAAGATCGCGCAGCTGTACGAGGCGATGCGCACCGTGCTCACCGACGCGGTCCAGCGCTCGGTCGGCCAGGACGCGGCGCGGCTCAAGGGCGAGAAGCGTTCGGGCATGCGGGTTCACGCGCGCACCGGGCTGCCCTGCCCGGTCTGCGGCGACACCGTCCGCGAGGTCTCCTACGCCGAACGGTCCTTCCAGTACTGCCCGACCTGCCAGACCGGCGGCAAGGTGCTCGCCGACCGCCGGATGTCGCGACTGTTGAAGTGAGCCCGGCCGTCAGGTCAGGGTCGGCACGCGAATACCGTGCCAGGCCAGTCGTTTCGCGCGGTCCGGGTCGTGCTCGAGCCGGGTCGGGTCGTCGATGACCAGCGTGGTTCTGGCGTCCTCGGTATAGGCGGGCCAGGACGGCAGCGGCGCGCCGGTGCGGGCGAAGGACAGCCAGTTGTCCTGGAACTGCTCGGTCACCGCGAGCAGGCCGCGGCGGCCGCCCGCCGCGGTGAAGGCACGCCCGATCGGGCTGTCGGCGGCGCCGAAGACCGGGATCAGCTCGCTGGCGTGGGTCGCGCCGACACCAGCGAGTCGCAATGCGCGCGGGGCGAAGTCGTAGCGGTAGGCATAGGTCGGCGCGTGACGGCTGTGCCCTTCCATCACCGTGACGGACGGACGCCAGAAGACGTAGTCACCCCCCATGCGCACCGCGGCCCGAGGCTGCGGGTAACCCGGATAGGCCGCCGTGACCCTGGCCTCGAACTCCCCACCGGCGCGGGCGAACATGGCGTGCAAGCGCCTCGGATTGGTGGGCAGTTTGTCGGCGAACCGCGCGAACAGCGCGCCCTCGTCGCGATTGGTGCCGATGACGAGCGGCACTCGGTGCGCCGCGCCCGCGGAGATCGCGTCGACCGGGGATCGCGGCAGGTAGTCGCCGTCCACCACCGGGCAGATGGGGAACAGGCCAGGACGCTCGCTCAGCACCACGTTGCTCGTGCGGTCGACGGCCCGGCGAATGTCGTTGGCGGGCGCCTCGATCAGCGCGCGGGCCGCGTCGGCGGGATCGGCGCCGAGGGTATCGAGGCAGCGTCGGGCGAAGGCCGCGGCGTCCTCGGCGCTCAATGCCCAATCGGCGGGCGGACTCTGAGCGATGCCGCGGTGGAACAGTCCGCTGGCGGCGGGGGTGGCGAGCAGGGCGAGCACGGCGTGTGCGCCCGCGGATTCGCCGAAGATCGTGACGTTGTCCGGGTCACCGCCGAACTCGGCGATATTGCGCCGCACCCATTCCAGCGCGGCGACCTGATCGCGCAGGCCGAGGTTGGCGTCGAAGGGTCGCTGCGGCGTGCCGAAGGCGCTGAAGTCGACGTAACCGAAGGCGCCGAGCCGATAGTTCAGCGACACCACCACCGCGTCGCCGCGCAGCGCGAGCCGCGCACCCGAATACAGCGCCAGCGCCGAGGTGCCGATCAGGTAGCCGCCGCCGTGGATGAACACCAGCACCGGTCGAAGGCCGACGGACGGCGTGGCGGGCGCGGTGACATTCAGTGTCAGCGAGTCTTCGCTGGTCGGCTGATAGGCCCTCGGGCCGATGCGGGCGCCCGCCCTGTGTTGCATGGACGCGAAGCCGAACTCGGTGGCGGTGCGCACCCCGGTCCACGGCCGCACCGGCTGTGGAGCGCGAAATCGCAGGTCTCCCACCGGCGGCGCGGCGTACGGCAGTGAGCGCCAGCGCACAACACGGCGACCGCGGTGACCGCGGACAACGCCGTCCGCGGTCTCGATGTCGATCGTTGCCACCATTGATCGATGGTAGCTATGCGCGGCGGGCCTCCAACAGGCGTAACCAGATCTCGCTGACCGTCGGATAGGCGGGCACGGCGTGCCACAGGGTGTCGAGCGGGACCTTGCCGACCACCGCGATGGTGGCGGCGTGCAGCAGCTCGCCGATCTCCGGTGCGACGAAGGTCGCCCCGAGCAGGGTGTCGGCGGCGGTGTCGATGACGATCTTGGCTCGGCCGGAATAGTTCTCGCGGGCGAGCGACGAACCGGCGACCGCGATATCGATCTCCACGGTGTCGACGTCGTAGCCCGCGCGGCGGGCCGCCGCCTCGGTGAGGCCGACCGAGGCCACCTCGGGGCTGGTGAAGACCACCTGCGGGACCTGCTCGTGGTCGGCGGTCGCGGCATAGCGCGCTCCGGTGAGCGGGCGGCCCTCGGCGCGCGCGGCGATCACGTCGCCGCAGATCCTGGCCTGGTACTTGCCCATATGCGTCAGTGCGGGACCGTGATTCACGTCGCCCACCGCGTACAGCCAGTCGCCGGGGACTTCGCGCGCGGACAGGTGATCGTCGACCTCCACGTAGTCGTCCGCCAATCCGACGGCGGCGAGCCCGAGTTCGGCGGTCGCGGGTCCGCGCCCGGCCGCGACGACGATCTCGTCGGCCTCGATCGATTCGGTGTGCCCGCCGCGCGTCCGCACGGTGACGGCGCCGCCGTGGATCCGGCCCTCGCCGGTGTCCTTCGGCTCCGCGCGCGTGACGCTCTCCGGTTCGGTCTCGAACAGCACCCGCACGCCCGAATCGGCGAGCGCGCTCGCGACCCGCTCTCGCGCGAACGGCTCGGCGTTGCCGAGCAGCGCCTTGCCGCGCACCAGCATGGTCACCTCGGCGCCGAGCGTGGCGAGCCAGGTCGCCGATTCGCAGGCCACCACACCGCCGCCGACGACGACCGCGCGCTGCGGGACCTCGTGCAGGTTGGTCGCGTCGCGGGAGGTCCACGGGAGAGCGTCGCGCAGGCCGGGTACGTCGGGGACACGAGCCCGGGTTCCGGTCGCGAGCACCACCGCGTGCCTGGCCCGCAGCGTACGGCCGTCGACCTCGACCAGACGTTCTCCGGCGAGTCGCCCTGAACCGCGGATCACTTCGATGCCGCTCTGCTCGGCCCACTCGGCTTGGCCGCTGTCGTCGTGGTCGTGCACGATCCGGTCGCGGCGGGCGAGCACGGCCTCGACGTCCAAGCCCTTCGCGTCGATGCCGGGGAGGGCGCGGGCGGCGGCGAGCAGATGTCCGGGGCGCAGCAGCGCTTTGCTCGGCATACAGGCCCAGTACGAGCATTCGCCGCCGAGCAATTCGCGCTCGACGATCGCGGCGGTGCGGTCGCTGCCCGCGATGGCGTAGGCGGCGGCGTTCTCCCCTGCGGGTCCGCCGCCGATCACGATGACGTCGTACTCGGCGGCCGGATCGGAGCTCACTGCAGGTAGCCCTCGACCTGGCGCGGCGGGCTGACCTGCGCGTCGTCGGGGGAGGCGCCCGCGTAGATCCTGGCCCTGCGCTGCCGAAGCAGATCCCAGCACTGGTCGAGCATCACTTCCAGCTCGGCCAGCCGCTGCCGTTCGGTCACCGGGTCCACCTCGCCGGAGGTCGCCTTCGAGCGCAGCCTGTGCTCGTCGTCGACCAGTTGCTTGATGCGTTCCAGGATGTCCTGTTCGGTCATGAGTCACCACTTCGATACTCGGAGGTATACGGCAGGGCGTGCAGCGACCGGGTGCGGTCACCGACCATGCTACGACCGGGTCGGCGAAGTCGAGGGTCGTGACGGTTGCCCGGCGGCCACTTCCGCGAGGCACTCGGCGGCGATCGGGACGGCCGCGTGCAGGTCGCGCGAGCTCGGTGCCGCGTAACCGAGCGCGATGCCGAAGCTGCTCGGCGGCGGCGATCCCGTGTCGTGCTGGGAGAAGAGGTGATGCCGGGCCAGCCCGTCCAGGACGACGCCGCGCGCGGCGGCCGCGTCGACCGCGCGCTGTTCGGCCTCCGCCGTCGGCAGCGGCACCACGACGTGCGAGCCCGCGTCGTCGCCGACCACAGTCAACCCGCGGCGGCGCAACTCCGTGACGACCAGTTCCCGGCGGGGCGGGAGCGCGCGCCGCAGCCTGCGCAGGTGCCTGGCCAGGTCGCCGTGCGCGGCGAGTTCGGCGAGGACGCGCTGGCCCGCCGGGCTCGGCGAGGTGCCGGTGCGATCGCGATGCGCGAGCACCGCCGCGGCGATCCACGGCGCCGCGACCAGCCACCCGACGCCGAGCACCGGCGAGAGGATCTTGCTTGTCGTGCCGAGGTGCACGATCACATCGGGCGCCATCGCGGCGAGCAGCGGCAGCGGGGCGGTGTCGTAGCGCAATTCGCCGTCGTAGTCGTCTTCGATCACGAATATGCCTCTGCGCCGGGCGAATTCGACGAGCTGCACGCGACGAGCTGCGGGCATTCGCGCGCCGAGCGGAAACTGATGCGCCGGTGTGCAATACACCGCCTCGACGTTCGGAGGCAGGTCGTCGACGCGCAGCCCCTCGGCATCGACGGGCACCGGAAGTACTCGGATGCCCGCAGCCAGAAAGGCTCCCGCCGCCCTCTGGTAGCCGGGATCCTCTATGGCGACGGTATCGCCGGGCCGCAGCAGGGCGGCGGCGAGTTCGCCCACCGCGGAACTGGTTCCGGCCGTGACGAGCACGACGGTGTCGCTGCCCGCGCTCAGACCCCGGTGGCGTAGCAGGTGTTCGGCGACGGCCACGCGATATTCCGGTTCGCCCGCGCGGTCCTTGCGGATGACCGGTGGTTGGTCGGAGGCGGCCCGCCAGGCGCGACGCCACGCCGGTCGGTCCATGGCCTCGATGCAGGGCGCGCCGGGGACGAGGTCGTAGCCGAGGCCTGCGAGATCCGGGTCGACGGCGACGTGGTGTGGCACGGGGGCGGCGGCGGGCGCGGTGGTGAGGTAGGTGCCCGATCCTCGTTTGCCCTCGAGCCAGCCTTCGGCGTGCAGCTGGTCGTAGGCCGCGGCGATCACGGTCCGGCTGACGCCGAGTCGCCGCGCCAGCGCCCGCGAGGACGGCAGCCGGTCCGCGGTGCGCAGCAGGCCCGAGGTGGCCGCGGCGCGCAGGCCATCGGCCACCTGCACCGACAGCGGTTCGGGCGCGTCTCGATCGAGCGCGAGAGGTAGGTCGTCGAGCACCGGGCACCTCGGATTGGACTGCGAGAATCGGAATGAATTGGCTATTCAAGAATGCCACTTCGTGCCGGACGCTTGTCTCATGACGCACTCGACCAGCGCCCGCCCGCCCTTGTCCCCGACCCCGCGCAGCACGCTGACGCGGTCGAAAGAACGCGGCCGCAGCGACCGCGCCGAACTGGACGCCGTGCTCGACGCCGGTCTGATCTGTCACGTCGGCGTCGTCCTCGGCGGCAGCCCCGTGGTGCTGCCGACCGCGTACGGTCGCGACGGCGACACCCTCTACCTGCACGGATCGACCGGTTCGGGCAGCATGCGCGCGGCTCTGGCCGGTGACATCTCCGTCGCGGTCACGCACGTCGACGGCGTCGTCTACGCCCGCTCCGCCATGCACTTCTCGATGAACTACCGCTCGGCGGTCGTGCACGGCCGGGCGGTCGAACTGACCGACCCCGACGCGCGCACGCTGGCCCTGCGGGTGATCGTCGAGCACGCCGCCCCCGGTGCGTGGCACCGCGTGCGCCCGCCGAACAAGAAGGAACTCGCCGCCACCATGGTGCTGGCGCTCGACCTGACCGAGGCGTCGGTCAAGGTCCGCGCGGGCGGGCCGCTGGACGATCCGACCGATGCCGACAGCCCGACCTGGGCGGGCGTGCTGCCGCTGCGTCAGGTGTGGGACGCGCCGATCGATTCGCCGGACCTGGCGGACGGGATCGGGGTTCCCGCCGATGTGCTGGAGCGGAGTGCGTTGGGGGTTTCATTGGCGCGGTGAGGAATTCGAGCTGTGCGCGGGGCCTGGATTCAGGCGGGGGCTTCGGCGGGTTGCGGGCGGGCGGTGAGCAGCGCCGCGAAGAGGAGTAGCCACGCGCTCCACAGGATGTAGCCGAGGAAGTTGGCGGTGTCCACGTAGGGCAGGTCGAGCGGGATGAGGACGCCCAGCGCGATCGAGGCGGCGCAGGCGTAGCCGAGCGTCGTGAACCAGAGCGGGAAGGTCTGCCGTAAAGCGAGGCAGACCAGGGTGATCCACGCGGCGGTCAGCAGATAGCCGAGGGTTTCGCCGAGCGCGGTGCCCAGGATCGAGCCGAGCAGTTCGAAGGTGCGCACCGCGGAGGAGCCGGGCCCTTCCGCGGCGGCGCGGTCGGCCAATACCGGGACGAGCAGGGGCCAGCGCAAGAGCCCGATCGCCTGGACTGCGGCGGCCGCGACCCCGAGGTGGACGGCGCGGCGCATGATCGGCGAGTTGTCGAGTCGGCCGATTCGGATCGCGAGCGGGGCGAGCGCGAGTGCCGCCGCGGCGAGGACGGCGAACCAGGTGATCACCGCGAATCGGTTCGCCCGGAACAGTTCGAGCACGTCGGGGGCGGGCTGTTGCAACACATCGGGGTAGTCGAAGACGGCGCCCAGTCCGAGGAAAGCGACATTCAGGGCGACGGGGGCGGCGACGAGCAGGGCAATGGTCGGCCAGGGCCTGGTGGACACGGTTTCACTCCATTCTGGCTGTACGGAGTACAGCTAGCTGTACGCGGTACAGTCAAGCGCGTGTCCGCAGCGAAGTCAATGCCCCAGGGGGAACGCAGAATCCGTCCCGAGCGCCGCTCCTTCACCGAGGCGCAGGTGGTGGACACCGCATTGCTGCTGCTCGACGAGGGAGGCGCGGCGGCGGTCTCGATCCGGGCGGTCGCGGGGCGGCTCGGGGTGAACCCGAACGCCGTCTACACCTACGTCGCCAGCCGCGCCGACCTCGAGCGCGCGGTGATCGAGCGGGTGCTCGGCTCGGTGCCGTTGACGGTGCTCGCCGATGCCGACGTCGAATGGCGTTCGGCCATTGTCGAATTCGCCGTCGAGCTGCGCCGTCGCGTGCTGGAACACCCGGCGGTCGCGGCGCTGATGATGACCGCGCCCATGGACGGCCCCGCCGCCCGCGACGTAGGCGAAGCCCTGCTGGCCTGCCTCGCCAGGGGCGGCCTGTCCCCGGACCACCGAGCGCGCGCCGCCTACGCCGTCATGGTCCAGGTGATCGGTGCGATCGCGATGGAGGTCGCCGAGACCGACGGCCGCCCGCCGCTGCCGCCCGAATCCGAGCGCATCGCGCAACGCCGCGCCGCTCTGGCGGAGATTCCCGCCGAGCGCTGGCCGCACACCCACGAGAGTCGCGACCTCATGGCGCAATGGATAGGTTCCGAGCAGTTCGCCTGGAGTCTGCGTGCGTTGTTGGACGGGCTGCCCGTGGGGTGATGCGCGGCCTCGGGCAGATCACCACGGGTGGCCGTCGAGCCCGAGGCGGGAGGCGGCATGGACGGCGAGTTCGGCCAGGGCCGAGCCGGATTCGATGCCGGGGTCGAGTCCGATCAGGGACAGGATGTAGCCGTCACCGCTGCGGCACAGGTAGCCGGACAAGCGGGTGCGCGGAAGACGGGCGGCGGTGAGGCCGGGGTGGATGGCGCGGGCGGCAACGCCGACGCAGGGGTGGCCGCCGATGGTGCGCAGCGAGTCGGGGAGAGTTCCGATGTTGGAGCACAAGATGTCTCGCTCGCCCGCGCCCTTGGCGAGGGCGTGGGCCCAGCGGTCGGGGATCACCTGGAGCAGTTGCTCGGGCATGCCGCCGGGGCTGGACATCCGGTGCTCGTACGCGGCGCGGGCCTTCTTGCGCAGCGTCGCGGGGGTGTCGGCGCGATCGACGACGATCTCGGTCATCGCGAGGTCGTTGTCCACGCGCGGCTCGTCGCGGGTGTCGACGGGGAGGCTCGCCGCGATGGCAGGAAGGGGAAAGCCGATGTCCCACAACAGTGTCGCGACCAGGTGGATGAACAGACTGTTCGCGGTGCCGCCCTGTTCTCCGGCCACCCGGTCCCATTCGTCGGCGCGGAACTGTACGACCGCACCGTGCACGCGCAGTTCGTCCGCGCCCGCGCGCACGGGTTCCTCGGGTGCGGGCCGTTCCGGAATGCCATGGCGCAGAGCACGGATCGTGCCACCCACCACGGTCGACCATTGACGAAACGCGTCCGCCCACTCGGACTCCCGAGCGCAGCGCGACCGTGCGTCACCCGCTTCGACTTCGGCCTCGGGACGCCCCGCATCGGCCGACACGGCATGAGCGGCAGCCGCTCCGTCGACCACCTCGCGCAGCGCGGCATCCACCGCGTGCACCAGTCCGCGCGCATCGGCCAGCGCATGCGAACAGGTCAGCGCCACAACCGATCCGCCGTCGGCGAGCCAGCGGGCGGCGAGCCGCCACGCCGGGCCGAATTCCGGGTCGAGGCCCGCGCCCAGGGTGTCCGCCCACGGCAGTAATTCGTCGAGGGGGAGCGTGCTTTCCATGAAGTCGAGAGGGTGAGCCCGGACGTTCGGCTGCCAGGCGCGACGCGCGCCGGGCACGCGGGAACGGATCACCCTGCGGCCCAAGGGGCCTGGCCGCAGCGCGCCGTGGATGCGATGCAGCAGTGCGGGTTCGACACGGTCGACGGTGCGCCACAGCCCTTGGAGGGCGATGGGTGTGCCGAGCCCGCGGTGGGTGCGCAGGAAGATCTCGTCGACGACGCCGAGGCGGTCCATCCTCAGCCGGACGCTCCGTGCCGCCCCGCGCCCGCGGCGAACCGTTGGGCGCCCGCGAGCGCGCCGTCGGCCAGGGCGGTGAGTCCGTGCCGGAATTCGTTGCGCAGGGCCGTGGCCTCGTCCATGCCGTCCTGCTCGAGCATCGACATCCGGTCCGAGCGCAGACAGGTCTGCGGCAGCCTGGCGAGTTCGGCCGCCAGGTCCTCGGCGGCGGCGCGCGCCTGTCCGGTGGGCACGACCCGGTTCACCAACCCGATCTGCAACGCCTCGGGCGCGCTGACAGCTCGGCCGGTCAGCGACAGATCCATGGCGCGGCCCATGCCGATGATCCGCGGCAGCCGTATCGTGCCGCCGTCGATCAGCGGCACGCCCCAGCGCCGGCAGAAGACGCCGAAGGTGCTGTCCTGCTCGGCGACTCGCAGATCGCACCAGAGCGCCAGCTCGAGTCCGCCCGCCACCGCGTAACCGGAGATCGCGGCGATCACCGGCTTGGACAGCGTCATCCTGGTCGGGCCCATCGGGCCGTCGCCGTCCTCCTCGGCGCGGTTGGACCGCTCCGTCCCGAGCGCCTTCAGGTCGGCGCCCGCGCAGAAGGTCCCGCCCTCGCCCCAGAGCACCGCGACCGCCGCCGTAGGGTCGGCGTCGAACTCGCGGAAGGCGTCGGCAAGCGCCTGTGCGGTCGGCCCGTCGACCGCGTTGCGCGCCTGCGGCCGGTGCAGGATCACCGTCGTCACGGGCCCGTTCTTCTCGACGCGAACGCTCACTGTCGCCCCTCCGTATCGCCGTCCCTCCCCGCGCGGAGAGGGGTGCTGCCTAGCTGGCTCACGCTCTCGACCATACGACGGCCCGGCCCTTGTGTGAAGAAGTGAATTCGTGATTCACTTCTTCCGTGGCGTACCGCAGGACCCCTGCCGTCCAGGCCCGCCTGGACGCCCAGGAGCAGCTGATCGTGCAGGCCGCGACCAAGGTCCTCTCCGAGGCCGGGTTCGCCGGCCTGTCGATGGCCGCGGTCGCGAACCGTGCCGGAGTGGCCACCGGAACCGTGTACAAGCACTTCGACGGCAAGGCGAATCTGGTGACCGCGGTTTTCCGCACCGTCGTCGCCAGGGAGGTCGCCGCCGTCACCGCGGCGGCCGAGAAGGGCACCGCGGTGGAACGGGTGACCGCGGCCGTGGAGACCTTCGCCGGACGCGCCATGAAGAACCCCAAGCTCGCCTACGTGCTGCTCGTCGAGCCGGTGGACACCGTGGTCGACGCCGAGCGCTTGCACTTCCGCCGCGCCTTCGCCGAGGCGTTCGAATCCGCGGTGGCCGACGGCGTCGCGCACGGCGAACTGCCCGCGCAGGACCCGCGCACCAGCGCCGCCGCACTGGTCGGCGCCATCGGTGAAGTGCTGGTCGGCCCGCTCGCCGCCGCGCCGCACGCCGAATCCGTCGTCCCCCAACTCGTCGCCTTCGCGATCCGCGCGCTCGGCGTGCGGCCGGGGGCGAGCGCCGAGAAAACAGGAGTGTCCGATGCAGACTCATGAGGTCTTCAACCAGGTCCCGAACATCGTGCCCTTCGACGCCGGGCGTAACCCGGCGCTGCTGGAGGGCCTGCACCGCGAGGGCGCGGGCTGGGCCGAGGACGAGGTCCACGAACTCGGCAGGCTCGCGGGCGGTTTCGCGGCGCAGGAGTGGGGCAGGCTGGCCAACGAGTACCCGCCGGTGCTGCGCACCCACGACCGCTACGGCAACCGCGTCGACGAGGTCGAGTTCCACCCGCACTGGCACGATCTGATGCGGGTGGCGGTCGAGCACGGTCTGCACGGCTCGGCGTGGACCGACGACCGGCCCGGCGCGCACACCGCCCGCGCCGCCAAGTTCTACACCTGGGGCGTGGCCGAGGCGGGCCACATGTGTCCCATCTCCATGACCTACGCGGTCGTGCCCGCGCTGCGCCACAACCCCGAGCTGGCCGCCCGATACGAGCCGCTGCTCGCCTCGCGCACCTACGATTTCGGGCTCCGCGAACCGTCCACCAAGGCCGGGCTGATCGCGGGCATGTCGATGACGGAGAAGCAGGGCGGCTCCGACGTGCGGGCCAACACCACCACCGCGACCCCGCAGCCGGACGGCAGCTACCGCGTCGTCGGGCACAAGTGGTTCACCTCCGCGCCGATGTCGGACATGTTCCTGACGCTGGCCCAGGCGCCGGGAGGCCTGTCCTGCTTCCTGTTGCCGCGGGTGCTGCCGGACGGCGCCCGCAATCCCATTCGCATCCAACGGCTCAAGGACAAGCTGGGCAACAAGTCCAACGCCTCCTCGGAGATCGAGTACGAGAACGCCACCGGCTGGCTGGTCGGGGCGGAAGGCGCTGGCGTCAAGACCATCATCGAGATGGTGAACATGACCCGGCTGGACTGCGTGATCGGCTCCGCCACCAACATGCGGGCGAGCACCGTCTACGCCGTGCACCACGCCAGGCATCGAGCGGCGTTCGGCGCCGAGCTGATCGACCAGCCCGCCATGCGCAACGTGCTCGCCGACCTGGTGATCGAATCCGACGCGGCGACCACCGTGATGATGCGGCTCGCGGGCGCCACGGACCGGGCGAGCGGTGATCCCGCCGAGGCCGCGCTGCGCCGGATCGCGCTCGCGGTCACCAAGTACTGGGTGTGCAAGCGGGCTCCGTCGCACGCCGCCGAGGCGCTGGAGTGCTTGGGCGGCAACGGATACGCCGAGGAGTCGGGAATGCCGCGGCTCTACCGCGAGGCGCCGCTGATGTCGATCTGGGAGGGTTCGGGCAATGTGGCCGCGCTGGACGCGCTGCGCGCCATGGGCCGTCAGCCGGAGACCGTCGAGGCTTTCTTCAACGAGGTGACGCTGGCCAAGGGCGCGAACCCGCGCCTGGACGACGCCATCGCCAAGGTCGGCAAGGAACTGGCCGATCTCAGCGACATCGAGTACCGCGCCCGGCGCGTCGTGGAGCTGATGGCGCTGGTCCTCCAGGGCGCGCAGCTGGTTCGGCACGGTCACCCCGCGGTGGCCGACGCCTTCTGCGACACCCGGCTCGGCGACGACTGGGGCATCGCCTTCGGGACTTTGCCGACCGGCGTCGACACCGGCGCCATCATCGAACGCGCCTTCGTCGCATGATCGGCGCTCGGTAGTGTCTCCGCGGTGAGCGAGGTCGAGATTCCGCTGCACCGGTTGGTGCGCAGGGTGCTGGGTCGCGCGGCCGAACGTCCGGAGCGGCGGTATCTGCTCGGCATCGCGGGACCACCCGGAGCGGGGAAATCCACGCTCTCGGTACTGCTTCGCGACGCGTTCCCGGCCGCGGCGGCCGAGATCGCGCCGATGGACGGTTATCACCTGTCCAACGAACGGCTCCGCGCGGCGCGTAGCCAGGCGCGCAAGGGCGAACCGGACACCTTCGACGTCGCGGGGTTCGTCGCGAACCTGCGCCGCCTGCGCGACACCCCGCGCGGCACGCCGGTGCCGTGGCCGACGTTCGATCGCGTCACGGACGAGCCGACACCGGCGGGCGTCGTCTTCACCGACCAGTCGATCGCCGTCGCCGAGGGCAACTACCTGCTGCTCGACGACTCCGCCGGGCACGGCTGGTCGGCCGTCCGCGCGGAACTCGACGAATGCTGGTATCTCGACGCCGACCGCGGCGTGCTGGCGGACCGGCTGCTCGACCGGCACCTGCGGGGCGGACGCAGCGCCGAGGCCGCCAGGACGAAGGTGCACGAGAGCGACCTGCGCAACGCGGACCTCGTCGGCGCGACGCGAGAGCGCGCCGACCTCGTGCTGCGCGAGCTCGACGGACGGTACTTCGTCGTCGGCTGATCGCGGCTCCACCGCGAATCTCGCATCACCCGGCGCGTGTGACGCCGCAACCACAGGCCCGCGCCGATCATTGACCCATGACGGAGTCGCAGCGGGTTTCGGGGAGCGTGCACGTACTGCGGAACGCCGCCGCGCTGCTGTGCGCGCTCCTGTTCTACTACGGTGTCCCGATCGACTGGGACATGGACGTCGACATGCCGGGCAGAATCCTCGGCTTCGCGGCGTTCCTCGCGGGCGTCGGCGGGCTCATCTGGCTGACGGTGCGTCGCATCGAACGCTACCTGCGCGCGCCGAACATGACGGGCGGCCGAGTGGACGGCATTCTGCTGCTGCTCTGCGTGGTGGCGATGTTCTTCGCGCTGTTCTACTACCGGCTCGGGGTGCACTACCCCGGGCAGTTCGAGGGATTGTCGACCCGCACGGACGCGCTGTACTACACCGTCGTCACGCTGGGCACTGTCGGCTACGGCGACGTCCATGCCGTCGGACAGGCCGCGCGCATCGCCACCATGGTGCAAATCGTCTTCGACTTGGTCGTCATCGGCAGCTTGCTGGCCATCGTCTCCACCGGTATCTCTCGGCGGCTGGAGGCGGCCGCGATGCGCACTCCGGATGCCACGGCCTCGGATGGCACGGAGGCCGAACCCGGTGGCCGCCCGGCCTCCGGTGAGGGCGAAGATCCCCTGCCGGACGGGCGCTGAACGTCTCCGGTCAGCGGTTGGCGCGATACCAGCGGATGAGCGCGTCGGTGGACGAATCGTCCTGCGGTGCGGGGTCTTCAGCGGCGGTGAGCAGCGGAGCGAGCGCCAGCGCCTGTTGTTTGCCGAGCTCGACGCCCCACTGGTCGAAGCTATCGATCCCCCAGATGCTGCCCTCCACGAAAACCTGGTGCTCGTAGAGCGCGATGAGCTGGCCGACCACCGAGGGCGTCAGCTGCGGCGCGAGGATGGTCGTGCTCGGGCGGTTGCCCGGCATCACCTTGTGCGGCACCACCTTCGGGTCGGCGCCCTCGGCTGCGATCTCCTCGGCCGTCTTGCCGAAGGCGAGCACCTTGGTCTGGGCGAACAGGTTGCTCATCAGGATGTCGTGCATGCTGCCGGTGCCGTCGCGGGTCGCCAGATCGCTGGTGGGACGGGCGAATCCGATGAAGTCGGCGGGAATCAGCCGGGTGCCCTGGTGCAGCAGTTGATAGAAGGCGTGCTGGCCGTTGGTGCCCGGCTCGCCCCAGAAGATCTCGCCCGTGGAGGTGGTGACCGGGGTACCGTCGGCGTGCACCGACTTCCCGTTCGACTCCATCGTGAGCTGCTGCAAATAGGCGGGGAAACGCGCCAGGTCGTTCGAATACGGCAGCACCGCGCGCGATTCCGCGCCGAAGAAATTCGAGTACCACACGCCGAGCAGGCCGAGCAGCACCGGCGCGTTCGCCTCCAGCGGCGCGGACGCGAAATGCACGTCCACGGCGTGCATTCCGGCCAGGAATTCCGCGAAGCGCTCCTTGCCGATGGTGGCCATCACCGAAAGCCCGATGGCCGAGTCCACCGAATAGCGGCCGCCGACCCAGTCCCAGAAGCCGAACATGTTCGCGGTGTCGATGCCGAATTCGGCGACCCGCTCGGCGTTGGTGGAGACCGCGACGAAATGTTTGGCGACCGCGTCCTCGCCGAGCGCGGCCACCAGCCAGCGGCGCGCGGCGGTGGCGTTGGTCAGGGTCTCGAGCGTCGAGAACGTCTTGGACGCAACGATGAACAGCGTGGTCGCCGGATCGAGGCCGGTGAGCTCGGCGACCAGATCGGCGGGGTCGACGTTCGAGACGAAGCGGGCGCCGATGCCCGCGTCGGCGTAGTGGCGCAGCGCCTGGTGCACCATCACCGGGCCCAGGTCCGAGCCGCCGATGCCGATGTTCACCACGGTGGCGATCCGCTCGCCGGTGGCGCCGCGCCACCGGCCCGAGCGCAGCTCGTCGGTGAACTCACCCATTCGGCGCAGCACTTCGTGCACCTCGGCGCCCGCGTCGGCGCCGTCGATGATCATCGACTCGCCCGCGGGCAGGCGCAGGGCCACGTGGCCGACCGCGCGGTCCTCGGAGGTGTTGATGTGCGCGCCGGCGAACATGGCGTCGCGCCGCTCGGCCACCCCCGCCTCGAACGCCAATTCGACGAGTAGCTGCACGGTTTCCCGGGTGACCCGGTGCTTGCTGTAATCGATGTGCAGGTCGCCCACCTGGACGGTCAGCTCACGACCGCGGTCGGGGTCGTCCGCGAAGATCTCTCGTAGGTGTCGCTCGGCCACGGCGCTGTAGTGATCGTGCAGTTTCCGCCATGCCGCCGATGCGGTGATGTCGCTGCTCACGTCCGCCGAGCGTACTCACCGTGCGGCACCGACGCACGGCTGAGGCGGGCAATCTCGGGTCGCGTCGATTTCCGGTTCGAGTCCGGCATGGCGGGCCGGGCCGCGGCCTAGGCTGGCGACATGGTGTCCGAACGCGAACTACTCCAATCCGTACCGACGCAGCTGTGGATCGGTGGGCCCGTCGACGCCGAGGGCGGCGCCACCTTTCCGGTGCACAATCCCGCGACCGGGGAGGTGCTGATCGAGGTCGCCGACGCGAGCCCGCAGGACGCGGTGCGCGCGCTCGACGCCGCGGCCGCCGTGCAGGCCGAATGGGCCGCGACCTCGGCCAGAGAGCGGGGCGAGATCCTGCGCGCGGTGTTCGAGCAGATCACCGCGCGAGCCGAGGAATTCGCGCTGCTGATGACTCTGGAAATGGGCAAGGCATTGCCGGAGAGCCGCAACGAGGTGCGCTACGGCGCCGAGTTCTTCCGCTGGTTCAGCGAGGAGGCGGTGCGCGTGCACGGGCGCTACCTGCACGCGCCCTCCGGCACCGGCCGGATCATGGTGCACAAGCAGCCGGTGGGTCCGTGCCTTGCCATCACGCCGTGGAACTTCCCGCTGGCCATGGGCACCCGCAAGATCGGTCCCGCGCTGGCCGCCGGCTGCACCATGATCGTCAAGCCCGCCTCGGAGACGCCTCTGACGATGCTGCTGCTCGCCCAGCTGTGTCGCGAGGCCGGACTGCCCGACGGGGTGCTCTCGGTCATCACGACCAGCCGTTCCAGCGCGGTGACCGGGCCGCTGCTGGAAGACCCGCGACTGCGCAAACTCACCTTCACCGGGTCCACCGAGGTCGGCAAGAAACTCGTGCAGCAGTCCGCGCACGGTCTGCTGCGCACCTCGATGGAACTCGGCGGCAACGCGCCGTTCGTGGTGTTCGACGACGCCGATATCGACGCGGCGGTGCAGGGCGCGATGCTGGCCAAACTGCGCAACGGCGGCGAGGCGTGCACCGCGGCCAACCGGTTCCACGTGCAGAACGGAGTGCTCGACGAGTTCACCGCCAAATTCGCCGAGGCGATGACGAACTCGGTCACCATGGGCCCCGGCACCGACCCCGAGACGACTCTCGGCCCGCTGATCAACGAGGACCAGCTCACCACCGTCAGCGAACTCGTCGACGACGCGGTCGCGGCGGGCGCGCGGGTTCGCCTCGGCGGCAAGGCGCCCGGCGGTCCCGGCTGGTTCTACCCGGCCACCGTTCTCAGCGACGTGCCGCCGCAGGCCAGGATCCTGCGCGAGGAGGTGTTCGGCCCGGTCGCGCCGATCGTCGGTTTCGAGACCGAGGAGGAGGGCCTCGCCGCCGCCAACGACACCGAGTTCGGCTTGGTCGCCTACGTGTACACGCGGACGCTGGACCGCGCGCTGCGGGTGGCCGAGGGCTTGGAGTCGGGCATGGTGGGCGTCAACCGCGGCGTCATCTCCGATCCGGCCGCGCCGTTCGGCGGCGTGAAGGCCTCCGGGTTCGGCCGCGAAGGCGGCATCGAGGGCATCGAGGAGTATCTGTCGACGAAGTACATCGCGCTGACCTGACCGGCGCGCCGAGGTGACCTGAAAACGCAAGGACCGCCCCGGGGTTCGGACACCCGGGGCGGCCTGTGGAGGCGGTGGTCTTGCGATCACCGCAAGGCTCGCGTGCCGCTCGAGGCGGCAGGAGAACGAGGGGTCAGTGGCCGAGGCGGCCACGTCCGAGACGCAGCAGCAGCATGGCGAGGGTATGGCCCTCCTGGCCGAGTTCGCTGAAGCGCTCCAGCACCTTCATTTCGCGGCTGTGCACCAGTCGCGGGCCACCGGAGGCCATCCGAGTCCGTCCGATCAACCGGGAGATCTCGCTGCGTCGCTTGATGGCGGCGAGGATCTCGGCATCGAGCTGGTCGATCTCCTTGCGGAGCTTGTCGATCTCCGCCTCGGTCTGCGGCAGCGCCGCGTCGGACCCGGTGGTCGTGGCAGGGGTGCTCATCATTCATCTCCTCGTGTCAGAACGTGGATCGGCGGGTGCGCGCGGCGCGTTACCTTCCCGTTCTTTCACCGTGAAACAGACCTGGTGGGCTTCTATAGTCCCCCCAGAAGCGTGTGGTCGGCTACAAGGCTCCGCGAGACCGATTTCCGGAGGATAACCGAATCGGACACATCGCGGTAACGCTGACCATGGGGCCAGTCTGCCACGCGGCCGAACCAATGCAAAACGTCTGATTTTGTGAATCTGCTGAGAACGAGTCGGGCAGTTTTGCGTGGTCTCGCGCCGGGAGGTGTTCACTGAATGTTAGCCGGTGGCCGTTGCGCGGCCGGGAGCGCACCCGGGGGCTTCGCTTGTGTCGGTGGCCGCCGGTAGCGTGGATGGGCAATGGACATCACGGTGGCTCCCCAGACGCAGGCCGGTCGGAATCGGCATCAGGACGTGAACCCAACTCCGCAGCTAGCGGCCGATGCGGCCGCGGCAGCGGAGCAGTCCGACGCGCCGCGATCTTCGGCCGGACAAGAGCCGCCGCCCTCTTCGGCGGAACGAGCCCCACGGTCGTCGGCCGAACAAGGCGCACGTTCTCTCGGCGAACAGGCTCCAGTGTCGCTGGCCGAGCAAGCGCAGCGTCGCGCCGACGAGCAAGCCGAGCGTCGGGCCGAGCGGGATCGCCAGCGCGCGGAGGAGACCGAGCGACTGCTCGACGGGCTCAATCCGCAGCAGCGGGCCGCGGTCGTGCACAGCGGTTCACCCCTGCTCATCGTCGCGGGCGCGGGCTCGGGAAAGACCGCCGTGCTGACCCGCCGCATCGCCTATCTGCTCGCCGCGCGCGGCGTCACGCCGGGCCAGATCCTGGCGATCACGTTCACCAACAAGGCTGCCGCCGAGATGCGGGAGCGGGTGATCGGGCTGGTCGGACCGCGCGCGAACAACATGTGGGTTTCCACTTTCCACTCCAGTTGTGTGCGGATCCTGCGTATGCAGGCGGCCCTGCTGCCCGGCTTGAATTCCAATTTCTCGATCTACGACGCCGATGATTCGCGGCGATTGCTGACGATGATCAGCCGCGACTTCGACATCGATACGAAGAAATACTCCGCGCGACTTCTGGCGACCGCGATCTCGAATCTGAAGAACGAGTTGATCGGGCCGGAGCGGGCCACCGCGGACGCCGAATCGGACGACACCGAACTGCCCGGCTTGGTGGCCCGGGTGTACACCGAATACCAGCGGCGGCTGCGCGCGGCCAACGCGCTGGACTTCGACGACCTGATCGGCGAGACGGTCGCGCTGCTGCAGAACCATCCGCAGGTCGCGGAGTACTACCGCCGTCGGTTCCGGCACGTACTCGTCGACGAGTACCAGGACACCAACCACGCGCAGTACGTGCTGGTGCGGGAACTCGTCGGCCATCACACCGCACAGGCGGAACAGGGCGACGAGGACGACGCGGGAGCGCCGCCCAGCGAACTGTGCGTCGTCGGCGACGCCGACCAGTCCATCTACGCGTTTCGCGGCGCGACCATTCGCAACATCGAGGAATTCGAGCGCGATTTCCCCGACGCGGAGACCATTCTGCTCGAGCAGAACTACCGTTCCACTCAGCACATCCTGTCGGCGGCGAACGCGGTCATCTCGCGCAACGAGGGCAGGCGCGAGAAGCGGCTGTGGACCGATTCCGGCGAGGGCGATCTGATTGTCGGTTATGTGGCCGACAACGAGCACGACGAGGCCTCGTTCGTGGCCCGCGAGATCGACCGGCTCGTCGATCAGGGCGAGGCCAACTACGGCGATGTCGCGGTGTTCTATCGCACCAACAACAACTCCCGTGCGCTGGAAGAGATCTTCATCCGGATGGGCCTGCCGTACAAGGTGGTCGGCGGCGTCCGGTTCTACGAGCGCAAAGAAGTGCGCGATATTGTCGCCTACCTGCGCGTGCTGGAGAACCCCGACGACGCGGTGAGCCTGCGCCGTATCCTCAACACCCCGCGCCGCGGCATCGGCGACCGCGCCGAGGCGTGCGTGGCCGTGCACGCCGAACAGCGCGAGATCGGTTTCGCCGCGGCGCTGCGCGATGCCGCCGACGGCAAGGTCGCGCTGCTGAACACCCGTGCGCAGCGGGCGATCTCCGGATTCCTCGAGCTGCTCGAGGAGATCAGGGCGGCGGGCGTGCAGGCCGACGCCGACTTCCCCGACGTGGGCAATGTGGTGGAGGCCGTGCTCGATCGCACCGGGTACCGCGCCGAACTGGAGGCGTCCGACGACCCGCAGGACGGCGCCCGGCTGGACAACCTGAACGAACTGGTCAGCGTGGCGCGCGAGTTCAGCTCCGAGGCGTACAACAACGCCGTCGCGGCGCGCGAGGAGGGCCTGGTGCCCGAGCTCGGCGACGGCGAACCGGACCCGGGCTCGCTCGCGGCGTTCCTGGAACGCGTCTCGCTGGTCGCCGACACCGACCAGATTCCGGACGAGGGCTCCGGCGTGGTCACCATGATGACGCTGCACACCGCCAAGGGCCTGGAGTTCCCGGTGGTCTTCGTGACCGGCTGGGAGGACGGCCAGTTCCCGCACATGCGCGCGCTCGGCGATCCCACCGAGCTGGCCGAGGAACGCCGCCTCGCGTACGTCGGCATCACCAGGGCCCGGCGTCGGCTCTACGTGACTCGCGCGGTGGTTCGTTCCGGCTGGGGGCAGCCGGTGTCCAACCCGGAGTCGCGCTTCCTCCAGGAGATCCCAGGCCATCTGATGGACTGGCGGCGACTGGAACCCGCGAGTTCCTCGGCGTCCAGAGGTATCCGGCGGCGCGGCGACGACGACGGGCTGGAACGGGACTGGACGCGCGGCGACGGCTGGTCCGAGCGTCCCGGCGTGCGCCCCGATCGGGGTCCGCGCCGCCCCGCTCCCGGCGGCGCCGCACGCAACAACACCAATCTCGTGCTGGCGGTGGGCGACCGAGTCAGCGACGACAAGTACGGCCTCGGCCGCGTGATCGCCGCCGAAGGCTTCGGCCCGCTGGCGACGGTGACGATCGACTTCGGCACCGCGGGCAAGATCCGTCTCATCCCGCAGTACAGCCGGACCTTGGTGAAGCTCTGACACCTGCGGGTCGGCCTATCGCCAGGTGCCGTTCGGCCCTGCAGGACGCCGCGGGAACCCGGTAGCGTCCGGCGGGTGGAGATCGTCGCGCAACATCTGGTGTGGTTCCTGCCCATGCTGTGGCTCGGCATGGTGCTGGCCATCTCGTTCCTCGAAGCGCCGCTGAAATTCCGCGCGCCAGGGGTGACGCTGGCCTTAGGGCTCGGAATCGGGCGAATCGTGTTCCGCGCGTTGAACATCGCGGAAACGGCACTGGCGGTGGCGCTGGTGCTTTCCTGCGTGGTGCTCGGGCCGAAGACGGCGACCTGGGTGTGGCTCGGCATCGCCGTGGCGATCCTGGCCGCCCAGATCCTCGTCGTCCGCCCACCCCTCACCCGCCGCTCCGACCGAGTGCTCGCGGGCGAGGAACTGCCCCGCTCGCACGCGCACTACTGGTACATCGGGCTGGAAGTCGCGAAGGTGGTGGCGCTCGTGGGGTTGGCGATCGCCGCCGCGCCTTAGGTGTTGCCGGATTCCAGGTCGGCGGTACCTCGATGCGGCAGTAGATCCCTCAACGCGTCATCCAATCGCGGATACCGAAACCGGAACCCCGCCTCATCGAGCACCGCCGACGTAGCGTGCCGCCCGGTCAACCCCAGCGCCGCATCCGTCCGCAGAAAGACCGCGCCGAGCTTCAGTACCGGTGCCGGAGTCGGGGGTGCGGGCGGGCGGTGGAGGTGGTGGCGGAGCGAGGCCATCAGGTCGCGGTTGCGCACCGGGAAGTCGGTGGCGGCCACCAGGATTCCATCCGGCAGGATGACTTCGGGGTCCAGCCCGAGTGCCGCGCGGACGATGCCCAACCAGTCTTCGATGTGGATCCAGCTGAACCACTGGTCTCCGTGCCCGACTCGCCCGCCGAGGCCGGCGCTGGTCAGCTGGCAGAGCCGCCGCAGCGCGGGTGCGTGCGGGTCGAGCACGATGGATGTGCGCAGGATGGTGTGGCGCTTGGTGTTCGCGCCTTCGAAGGCGCGTTCCCATGGTTCGGCCACGCCGGTCATCTGCGGCAGACCGACGGGCAGCGGAGTCGTTTCGGTGCAACGGATCTCGCCCGCGTCGGACCAGATCGCCGTGGTGCTGGCCTGCACCCAGTAATCGACCGGTGCGGGCAGGGCGGCCGCGGCGGCGACCAAGGCGCTCGTGGGATCGACTCGGCTGCTGCGCAATTCGGCGACATTACGTTCGGTCGGGCGGCAATCCACCAGCTTGCCCGCCAGGTTGACGATCGCAGTGTGTCCTGGATTATCAAGTGCCGCAACCCATTTACCCACGGACATACCGTCCCATTCGACTTGCTCGAACGGTAGCGCGGGATCGCGGCGACGGGTCAGGATGGTGACTCGCTGTCCGCGGCAGACGAGGTCGGCGGCGAGCTGCCTGCCGAGCGCGCCGGTGCCGCCCGCGATCACGACCGTCAGTGCGTCTGGTTCCGGAGCGAGACCGGCCAGTCGGGCCAGTCGCGCGAAGCAGACGCGCGAATCCTGTTCCAGCAGACGGGCGACCACGGTGCGCGCCGCCGTGGCCGAAGGTCCGGAGAAGGTCAGTTCCTGGGTGAGGTTCGTGCCGCCTGCGACGGGAGTGAGGCGCCAGGTCAGCCGCATCCGCCCCGCCGGTTCCGGCTGCTCGATGGTCAGTTCGCGCTGCGGGCGCAGGACGGTGATCGCGAACGGCGGCGCCGTACGGCCGTGCATCGCGCCCACGAAACGTCCGCGCGGTAGATAGTCGCCGGTCGAGCCGACCTCGACGGGGCCGTGCAGCCGGACCGAGACGACAGCCGGGTTCCACTCGGGCCACCGAGCGGGATCGCTCACTACCTGCCACACGAGTTCCGGTGGCAGCGCGATGAATTGGGTGTACCTCGTTGTACGAGCCATACCCTGACGCTAGAACGCGGACGACGGCGCGGGAAGCGTGCCGTTGCTCACGCGTGCCGGTCGCGCCGGGTCAGTCCCGCTGGGGGCCGAGGCCGATACCGCGGGTCGCGAGCCAGGGCAGCGGGTCGACCTTGTCGACGCCGTTGAGCCAGACCTCGAAGTGCACGTGCGGACCGGTGGAGAAACCGCGGTTGCCCATGGTGGCGATCTGGTCGCCCGCCAGCACCCGTTCGCCCTGCGAGACCGTTGTGGTATCGACGTGGCCGTAGATGGTGACGGTGCCGTCGTCGTGCCGCACGCGCACCCACATGCCGAATCCGGCGGCCGGACCGGCCTCGATGACGGTGCCGTCGGCGACCGCGTAGATGGGGGTGCCGATCGGGCCCGCGACGTCGATGCCGAGGTGCTGGACGCCCCAGCGGGCGCCGAAGCCGGAGGTGAAGTTGCCCGCGGCGAACCGCGCGAACAGCGGGCGCAGCTTCGCGGCCTCCGCGGCGGCGAGATCCTCCGCGTACTTGCGGCCCTTCTCCAGGATGTCGTTGAACTGACCGAGGTTCGCCGGGGTGGAGACGTTCAGCACCTGCGGCGAGCCGGGCGCGGAATTCGGGTCGGCCAGGCTGACCGATTGGGCGGCGATCTCGTGGATCTGTCCGGCGGCCTCGTAGTCGATGCTCTGCGAAGGCTGCTCGGGCGAGGCCATCGCGGCCTGTCCCGCGGCGACGACCGCGCCCGCGGCGACGGCGACGACCGCGGCGCGGCCCTTCAGCGCGGCGGGCGGCGCGGGCATCCGGTGTGCGCCACCGCCACGTCTGTTCGCGCCTCTCGCCGGGATGACGGTCGGCGCGACCTTGTCTTCGGTGGCTTCGGCGAACCAGTTGTCCGAGCCCCAGTCGTCCTCGTCGGACGTCCAGGTGCCGTCGGTCTCCGCCGACCAGCCGTTGTTCGACTCGGCTCCCCAGGAGTCGTCCGTTTCCTGCGCCCATTCCGCGCCGGGCTGCTGGGTCCACCCGTTGTCGGGCGTCCACGCGTTGTCGGCGGGCGGCGTCCACGCCTCGTCCGCGTCCGGCGACCAGGAGTCGTTCCCGGACCACGCGCCGCCGTCGGACCACGAATCCTGCTCGGTCCATTCGGTGTTCGCGGACCAGGCGGACGTGTTCTCGGCGCCGTAGGCGTTCTCGGAACCGTAGGCGCTCTCGTCGCTGTACGCGTCGCTCGCGGCGTATCCGGTCGCGGCACTACCCGCGGCGGCGGCGTAATGGTTGTTGGACGACGGGAAGGCGCGTCTGTCGTGATCGTCGTGGGCGAATTCGTCGTCGCGATAACGATGTCCCGAGCGAGCGCGATGATCGGGAACGAGGGTGGAGCGATGGTTCATCGGCGGTGCCACATCGTGGAGCGGGAGATGATGACGGTGCCGAGAGATCGGCAGAGGGTCGACGTCGAAAGCTCGTCCGCAGGCTGACTCACCGTCCGCGGAGCGTTGTGCTGCATCAAGGCTTGCCGTCCTCCTGAATCTTTGGAACAACGGAGTCGTGACATAGTTGTGACATCGACCGCATTTACGGTAACGAAACGATTGCGGGGTCCGCAAGCGTTGCGGACGATCTGTCCAAGCATGTGAGATTGATCACCGTAACAGCACGGAATAACTCACTGTTTTCGGGGCACTCGAGTGAGGTTGAGCGACGACGATTCGTAGTAGATCGCCGTCGGATCCCGGCTTGGGTGGCTCTACCTGGCAAACCGACAACAAACTACTCGCCAGTAGCGTTGGCCAGGGGTTTTTCCGGCCCGCGGCGCCGCCCGTGACCTGCGCCACTTAGGATGAACGTGGCCGATTGGCACTCCATGTGACTGGTTAGAGTCCGACCCGACCCGCTTCCGACGTCGGGCCGCCAACAAAGACGTTGTCATCACAACGCAGACGAGACGGTGAGTACATGGATCTCTTCGAATATCAGGCGAAGGAGCTCTTCGTTAAGCACGGAGTGCCTTCGTCCGAGGGCCGCGTCACGGACACGGCCGAGGACGCCCGCGCCATCGCGGAGGAAATCGGCAAGCCGGTGATGATCAAGGCCCAGGTCAAGGCCGGTGGCCGCGGTAAGGCGGGCGGCGTCAAGTACGCCGGTACCCCGGAGGACGCGTTCACGCACGCGCAGAACATCATCGGCCTGGACATCAAGGGCCACATCACCAAGAAGATCCTTGTCGCCGAGGCCAAGGACATCGCGGAGGAGTACTACATCTCCTTCCTGCTGGATCGTTCCAACCGCACCTACCTGGCCATGTGCTCGGTGGAAGGCGGCATGGAGATCGAAGAGGTCGCCGCGACCAAGCCCGAGCGCCTCGCCAAGGTCCCCGTCGACGCCGTGAAGGGTGTCGACCTCGCGTTCGCGCGTTCGATCGCCGAGCAGGGCCACCTGCCCGCCGACGTGCTGGACGCCGCGGCGGTGACCATTCAGAAGCTGTGGGAGGTGTTCGTCAACGAGGACGCCACCCTGGTCGAGGTCAACCCGCTGGTGCGCACCCCGCAGGACGAGATCCTCGCCCTGGACGGCAAGGTCACCCTGGACGAGAACGCCGAGTTCCGCCAGCCCGGACACGAGGCGTTCGCGGACAAGGACGCGACCGACCCGCTGGAGCTGAAGGCCAAGGAGAACGACCTCAACTACGTCAAGCTGGACGGCGAGGTCGGCATCATCGGCAACGGCGCCGGTCTGGTCATGTCGACCCTCGATGTCGTCGCCTACGCGGGCGAGAACCACGGCGGCGTCAAGCCGGCCAACTTCCTCGACATCGGTGGCGGCGCCTCGGCCGAGGTGATGGCGGCCGGGCTCGACGTCATCCTGGGCGACCAGCAGGTCAAGAGCGTGTTCGTCAACGTCTTCGGCGGCATCACCGCCTGTGACGCGGTCGCCAACGGCATTGTGAAGGCGCTGGAGATCCTCGGCCCCGAGGCGAACAAGCCGCTCGTCGTCCGTCTCGACGGAAACAAGGTCGACGAGGGTCGCAAGATCCTGGTCGACGCCGCGCACCCGCTGATCACGCTTGCGCAGACAATGGACGAAGGCGCCGACAAGGCCGCCGAACTGGCAGCGGCCAAGTAAGGAAACCGGAAATGTCTATCTTCCTGAACAAGGACTCGAAGGTCATCGTCCAGGGCATCACCGGCGGCGAGGGCACCAAGCACACCGCACTGATGCTCAAGGCGGGCACCCAGGTCGTCGGCGGTGTCAACGCGCGCAAGGCGGGCACCACCGTCGCGCACACCGACAAGGACGGCAACGCGATCGAGCTGCCGGTCTTCGGCACCGTCGAAGAAGCCATGAAGGCGACCGGCGCCGACGTGTCCATCGCGTTCGTGCCGCCGAAGTTCTCGAAGGACGCCATCATCGAGGCCATCGACGCGGAGATCCCGCTGCTGGTGGTCATCACCGAGGGCATCCCGGTGCAGGACACCGCCTACGCGTGGGCCTACAACGTGGAGAAGGGCAACAAGACCCGGATCATCGGCCCGAACTGCCCCGGCATCATCACCCCCGGCGAGTCGCTGGTCGGCATCACCCCGGCCAACATCACCGGCAAGGGCCCGGTCGGCCTGGTCTCCAAGTCCGGCACGCTGACCTACCAGATGATGTACGAGCTGCGTGATTTCGGCTTCTCCACCGCCATCGGCATCGGCGGCGACCCGGTCATCGGCACCACCCACATCGACGCCATCGAGGCGTTCGAGAAGGACCCGGAGACCAAGCTCATCGTCATGATCGGCGAGATCGGCGGCGACGCCGAGGAGCGGGCCGCGGCCTACATCAAGGCCAACGTCACCAAGCCGGTGGTCGGCTACGTCGCGGGCTTCACCGCCCCCGAGGGCAAGACCATGGGTCACGCGGGCGCCATCGTCTCCGGTTCGGCGGGCACCGCCCAGGCGAAGAAGGACGCGCTGGAGGCTGCGGGCGTGAAGGTCGGCAAGACGCCGTCCGAGACCGCCGCGCTGGCTCGCGAGATCCTGGAGCAGGCGAGCATCAGCGCCTGATCCAGTCCGAAATCGTTACGAGGGCCGCCTTTTCGCAGGGAGGGCGGCCTTCGTCGTGCGGTGGCAAGGCCGTTCGGCCTGCTGCTCGAGGGTGACCCGAACGGTCTGGTGCAGTAGCGTCAAGAGTGATCCAGGCGAACAACGACTCGACGTAGGAGACGACGACATGTCATACCCGACCGGGGGCTCTGGGTACAACACACCCGCGACGCCCTCCGCACCCAGCCTCGGCCAGACGGGCAGTGGTGCCAGCACAGGTGCGAGCGCTTCCGGTTCCGATGCCAAGGGCCTGCCGTTCTTCCTGGTGGTCGGTGTCGCCGCGCTCGGCGTGATCAACTTCTTGCTCGGATTCCTGCCGTTCTCGGTGGAGGAGGTCGAGCGCTCCGGTGCCACCATCACCGGCGACAGCTACAACGCCTTCACGCCGTTCGGCGCGACCGCCGCGCTGGGGCTGTTGCTACTCGGCGGTCTGCTCGCGGGAGTCTCGGTGCTGCCGAAGCAGAATTGGAAGGGCGCGGCCGCCGCCGCGTCGGCCGCGGGGTTCCTCACCCTGCTGTTCCAGACCATCTCGCTGCCGGATCCGCTGGCGACCGAGTTCGGCGCGTGGGTGCTGATCTTCCTCGCGCTGGTGCAGACCGGTGTCGCGATCGCCGCGGTGCTGTTCGAGGCGGGCGTCATCAAGCCCCCGGCCCCGAAGCCCGCGCCCGCGCAGGGCGGTTTCGGCGGTCAGGCCCAGGGCGGCTACGGCCAGCAGCAGTTCGGCCAGGGCGGTCAGTACGGTCAGCAGAGCCAGCCGAGCCAGCCCGTGTACGGTCAGCAGCCTGGCCAGTCCTACGGGCAAGCGGGCTACGGCACCGGCCCGCAGTACCAGCAGCAGCAGCCGTATGGCCAGAGCCAGCCGAGCCAGCCTGCCTACGGTCAGCAGCCGGGGCAGACCTACGGCCAGCCGTCCTACGGCCAGCAGCCGGGTTACGGTGCGCCGCAGCAGGGTTCGCCGTACGGCGCCGCGCCCGCGCAGCAGCAGCCGCGTCCGGACGAGGGCGCGACGCAGCACTTCGGCGGCGCTCAGCCCGGCCAGCAGCAGTACGGGGCTCCCGGCTACGGCCAGAGCCAGCAGGGCCAGCCGTTCGGCGGCGAGAAGACCTCCGACCCGGCCAGCGACGCCACCCAGGCCTTCCGTCCGTCGGACGACAACAACAAGTAATCGACGCAGGTTTCGCGAGCACCTACCCGTCCGGGTGGGTGCTCGCGGCGCGCCTGACCCGCTCACCTCGGGAGAGGTGTCACGCTGAAGTGCCATGAGGGAACGCAGTGAGCGAATCATGTGCCGGCGCGTTTCGCGCTTGCCGGAGCCGAGTGTCAGCGAGGCGAAGGCATGAACTCACCGAGGAACTCGCTCGCCCGCTGGACCGGCTGGGGCTCCGACACATCGGAATCCCCGATGCGTAGCGGTCATCCGCCCGAGGCCGACGAGTCCGGGTTCCTGTCCCTGACCCCGGAACGTGCCAGGGTGCTGCTGCTGGTCGCGGCCCGCCCCGCTGCCTTCGCGCTGAGCGCGATCGTGGTGCTCGTGCTGGTCACCTTGTTCGCCGCGCGCAGCGCGATGGCGGGCGCCACGGGCGCCGTCGCGGCGAGCTGGCTTGCGCTGCACCAGGTTCCGTTGGTGATCGGAAAGACCACGCTCGGCCTGTTCCCGCTGCTGCCGACCGCGCTGCTGCTCGGCGCGGCGGGCCGGGAGTGCTATCGGGCGGTGACGCCGAACAGTTCGCGCACCGAGATCGGCTGGGTCGTCGGCGCGGCGCTGGGCGGACCGCTGCTGCTCACCGCCGTCTGTCTGGCGGTGGCCGAAGACGCCTCCGCTGTTGTCGCGCTGCAACCGCCGGACACCCTCGCCGCCTTCGGCTGGGTCGTCTTCCTGCATCTCGGCGCGGCGGGCGCGGGTATCGCGCTGCGGATGCGACGCCGGATGTTCGACCTGCTTCGGGCGCCGGAATGGGTGATCGCGGGAGTCTACGGCGCGGGCCGTACCGTGCTGCGGCTGCTCGGCTGCGCCGCCGCGGTCACGCTGGTGTCGTTCCTCGCCCATTGGTCCGATATCGGCGACACCTACCGCACCGCCGGGAATGCCTGGGGATTCATCGGTCTGACGCTGCTCTCGCTGGCCTACCTGCCCAACGTGGCGCTCGGCGCGGTGGGCGTGCTGATGGGCGCGGGCGCGAATTTCGGCGTGGCGTCGATCGGTCTGTTCGGCGTGGTCGGCGGGCCGGTCCCGGCGGTGCCGGTGATGGCGGCGGTGCCGACCGGTCCCGCGTCGGTCTGGTGGGCGGCGCTGCTGGTGATCCCCGCCGCGGTCGGCGTGCTCGGCGGCGTCGACGCCGGACGCACCTCGGGCGACCGCCTCACCGCCCCGTGGGCGACGCTGACCTCCGCCGGTGCGGCGACCCTGCTGCTCGTCCTGTTCGGCGCGCTCGCGGGCGGGGAATTGGGCACCTTCGGGCGGGTCGGCCTGGAACTGCCCATCTTCGCCCTGGTGAGCTTCGCGTGGCTGGCCGGGGCGGGCTATGTCGGCCTGGTCTGCGCCCGGTACTTCATCGCTCCGGTCGGCGCGACGCTTCCCGTTTCGGACTACTACGACGATGACGACGGGGACTACGACCCCGACGCGGACTACTACGACGACGACTACGAGTCCGACGGCTACCGCGACTACGCGGATGACGACTACCGCGAAGACGACGACTACGACGACGACTATCGCGACGACGGGTCCTACGACGACGGGTACTACGACCACGACTCGTACTACGACGACGACCCGGACGCGCTCGACGCCGAACTCATCGATGAACCGCCCACCCGCGCCACCGCCCCGCGCCAGGCGGTTCCCGACATCGTCGACGCGGAAGTCGTCGAGACCGATTCGGACTTCGACCCCCGCGCCGACGGCAGGCGTTAGCGGGCGCTGCCGCGAGATCCCGTCGGTGGAAGGCGCGTATTAGCATCCCGGCCGCCCCGGCGCGCCCGCCACCGGTGGAAAGTCGCGCGCAGGCCACCGACTAGGCTTTACTCCGGCGGCGCCCCGATCCGGCCGCCGTCCGACCGATACGCAGGAGTAGAGCGCTGACGTCTCCGCACGCCCAGTGGGTGCCCGCCGCGGCGCCCGCCACCGTAGTCGTGCTCGCCTCGGGCACCGGGTCGCTGCTGCGTGCGCTCCTCGACGCGGCGGGAGCCGCCGACTATCCGGCCAAGATCGTCGCGGTGGGCGTCGACCGTGTCTGCGCCGCCACCGATCACGCCGACACCGCGGGCGTCCCGCACTTCCGGGTGGCGCTGAAGGACTTTCGGGATCGCCTGGCCTGGGACGCCGCGCTGACCGACGCGGTGGCCGCCTACGCGCCGGACCTGGTGGTCTCGGCCGGTTTCATGAAGATCCTGGGCCCCGCGTTCATGAACCGCTTCGGCGGGCGGATCATCAACACCCACCCCGCGCTGCTGCCGTCCTTCCCGGGCGCGCACGGCGTGCGCGACGCGCTCGCGTACGGGGTGCGGGTCACCGGCTCGACGGTGCACCTGGTCGACTCGGGCGTCGACACCGGACCGATCCTCGCGCAGGAGCCGGTGCTGGTGCTGCCCGACGACGACGAGGACACCCTGCACGAGCGGATCAAGATTGTCGAGCGACGGTTGCTGGCGGAGGTCGTCGCCGCCGTCGCGACGCGAGGCATTGTCTCCGACGGACGAAAGGCAGTAATTCCAGATGAGCGGGTGCGCCAGTGAGTGAGCGTAGCGAAACGACCGTGGTTCCGGCCGAGCGCAAGGCGATCAGCAGGGCGCTGGTGAGCGTCTACGACAAGACGGGTCTCATCGAGCTCGCGACCGGTCTGCACGCGGCGGGCATCGAGCTCGTCTCCACCGGATCGACCGCGGGCAAGATCGCCGACGCGGGCATCCCGGTGACCAAGGTCGAGGACCTGACCGGGTTCCCGGAGACGCTGGACGGCCGGGTCAAGACCCTGCACCCCCGGGTGCACGCGGGCATCCTCGCCGATTCGCGCAAGCAGGAGCACGTCGACCAGCTGGTGGAACTCGGCGTCGAGGCGTTCCAGCTGGTCGTGGTGAACCTCTACCCGTTCACCCAGACCGTGGCCAGCGGCGCGAGCCCGGACGAGTGCGTCGAGCAGATCGATATCGGCGGTCCGTCCATGGTGCGCGCGGCCGCGAAGAACCACCCCTCGGTCGCGGTGGTCGTCGACAGCGGCGACTACGACGACGTGCTCGCCGCGGTGAAGTCCGGCGGCTTCACCCTCGCCGAGCGGACCGCGTTGGCCGCCAAGGCCTTCCAGCACACCGCGAGCTATGACGTCGCGGTGGCCAGCTGGATGACCGGTGTGCTGGCTCCCGGCGTGGCCGAGGAGCAGGCGAGCTCGCCGTTCCCCGGCTGGATCGGCGGCTCCTGGGAGCGCGCCGCGGTGCTTCGCTACGGCGAGAACCCGCATCAGGCCGCGGCGTTGTACACCAACAACGACGGTTCGGTCGGTCTCGCGCAGGCGGAGCAGTTGCACGGCAAGGAGATGTCGTACAACAACTACACCGACGCCGACGCGGCCT
This sequence comes from Nocardia sp. bgisy134, assembly GCF_057708325.1. NCBI lineage: Bacteria > Bacillati > Actinomycetota > Actinomycetes > Mycobacteriales > Nocardiaceae > Nocardia > Nocardia sp. bgisy134. The sequence goes on along the minus strand of NZ_JBYIRW010000003.1, from coordinate 281,982 downwards.
GGCGCGCCGCCTACGACCACGCGGCGCCCGCGGTCGCGATCATCAAGCACGCCAACCCGTGCGGCATCGCGGTCGGCGCCGACATCGCCGAGGCGCACCGCAAGGCGCACGCCTGCGATCCGGTGAGCGCGTTCGGCGGCGTGATCGCGGCCAACCGCGAGGTCACCGTGGAGATGGCCGAGCAGGTCGCCGACATCTTCACCGAGGTCATCGTGGCCCCGTCCTACGCCGACGGCGCGGTGGAGGTGTTGCAGCGCAAGAAGAACGTGCGCATCCTGGTCGCCGAGCCGCCGCAGCGCGCGGGCGTCGAGCTGCGCCCGATCAGCGGCGGCGCGCTGTTGCAGCAGCGCGACATCCTCGACGCCGAGGGCGACGACTCGGCCAATTGGACCCTCGCCGCCGGCGAGGCCGCGGACGAGCAGACCCTGGCCGATCTCGAATTCGCTTGGCGCGCTTGCCGCGCGGTGAAGTCCAACGCCATCCTGCTCGCGCACGAGGGCGCGTCGGTCGGCGTGGGCATGGGGCAGGTCAACCGGGTGGACGCGGTGCAGCTCGCGGTGCAGCGGGCGGGGGACCGGGCCAAGGGCTCGGTGGCCGCCTCCGACGCGTTCTTCCCGTTCCCGGACGGTCCGCAGCAGCTGATCCAGGCCGGTATCCGCGCCATCGTGCAGCCGGGCGGTTCGGTCCGCGACCAGGAGACCATCGATCTGGCCCGCGAAGCCGGAGTGACGTTGTACCTCACCGGTTCTCGCCACTTCGCGCACTGAGCCGGACGAACGCGGAGAACGATCCCGAAAGGGGTACCGCTCTCCGCGTTTTTCGTGTTCAGACGGACTGTGAAGCAATCGATGTGCCGGAGCCACAAGGCTTTTCGGTAACAAACTGGACGTCTGGATCTCATTATCCGGTATGGAATCCCCGGAATAGTATTTCCATGGTGCAGAATGTACGCATGCGTATCGTGGTCGCCGGGACATCGGGGTTCCTCGGCAAGTATCTGGTCTCCAAGCTGAACGACGACGGCCACGAGGTGGTCCGCCTGGTGCGCAGGGAAGCTCTGAAACCGGACGAAATCCGCTGGGACCCTTACGGTTCGAACTTCGACAGCGGCATCGTCGCGGGCGCGGGCGCGGTGATCAACCTGTGCGGGGCCACCGTCGCGGGCAAGCGCTGGTCGCCCGCCTACAAGGAGGAGATCCGCGACAGTCGCATCGTGCCGACCGAGGTGCTCTCGCGCGCGGTGGCCGAGACCGGCGTCCCCGTCCTGCTCAACGCCTCGGCCGCGGGTTGGTACGGCGACAGCGGTGATCGGGACGTCGACGAGTTCGCGCCGAACGGACCCGACTTCCTCGGCACCATGTGCCGGGATTGGGAGGCCGCCACCGAAGCCGCCTCCACCGCGGGCGTCCGGGTGGTGAAGCTGCGCACCGCGAACGTGCTCTCCACGGACTCCATGCTGGTCGAGCGGCTGCGCCCGCTGTTCCGCCTCGGGCTGGGCGGCAAGTTCGGCACCGGCCGCCAGTACCTGCCGTGGATCACCCTGCACGACTGGCTCGCCGCGGTGGACTGGCTGCTGACCTTCTCGGTCTCGGGCCCGGTCAACCTCTCCGCACCGGAGACCGTCACCAATGCCGAGTTCACCACCGCTTTCGCCACGGCGCTGAACCGGCGGTCCCGGCTGACGCTGCCGGGCGCGGTGCTGAAGCTGATCGGCGGCGAGGGCGGCGCCGAGATGCTGCATGGGCACAGGATGGTGCCGAAGGTGCTGGTGGGCAACGGTTTCGAGTTCACGCACGGCACCCTGGACCAGGCCATGAAGTACACCTTCGCCACGCGCTGAGCCCGCGTCAGGCGGCGCTGAGCACCGCCCGGTCGCCCAGCGGCGCCGTCAGCGGGATCTCCATCGTGCCGAACACCGCGATCATCACGCACATCTTCCCGACCGCGTCGGGGCGGGTGCCGCCGCGCAATTCCACCGTGACCGTCGTGTCGGTCTCGGTGGTCACCGCGTCCACGCCGTAACACTCCGGCGCACCGGTCTGGAAGTTGACGGCGATCCTGTCGTCGGCGACGCGGGCCCACGACAGGAACGGGATCGGGTGCGCGCCGACGATCGTCGGATCGGGCGTGAACGGCTGGCCTTGCGCCTGCGCGACCTCGCTCGGCGTGCTGGGCGCGGACGTGGTCGCGCCGGGGGAGGTGTTCTGTTGTGCGCCATCGTCATCCGAGCCGCCGCAGCCCGCGACGGCGAGACCGAGCAGCAGTGCGGCGGCGAGGGAGATGCGTCGGCGATTCATGCCGACCACCCTAGGGGACGATGTCCCGGAGGTCACACAGTGAACATTCCGCCAACCCTGCGCGTAATCCGTGTGCCCGCATCGGGCGGACTGTAGATTCGGCGTCGGTGCGCGCCAGTGGCTTTCGGCGCGCACCGCTGTCGAAAGCTCTGCACAGTGATCTTCGAAAGGAACAACGTGGGCGACACGCTGCGCGTAGGCGAAGAACTGGGACTCGGCCAGTCCCTGACCGGCGGTGCGTACACCCTGACCCTGCAATCGGACGGCAATCTGGTGCTGTCCGAACCGGATGGAAATGTCGTGTGGGCCACCCAGACTCACGACCAGGGCGTGGAGCGAGCGGTTCTACAGCACGACGGCAACTTCGTGCTCTACAAGGGCGAGGGCGCCGCCTGGTCGACCGAGACCAACGACCAGGACGCGGACCGGCTGGTCGTGCAGGCCGATCGCAACGTGGTGCTGTACGGCGCCGACGGCAGCGCGCTGTGGGCGTCGGGCACCGACACCGACACCCCGCTGCCCGCACCGGAGCCGGAGCAGGAGCAGGAACAACCCGCGGTGGCCGCGGTCGCCGAGGAGGTGCCCCCGCCGCCCGCGCCGGAGCTGCGCACCTACACCGTGGAGCCGGGCGACACGCTGTGGGCCATCGCCGAGCGCTTCTACGGCGACGGCAACCGCTACCAGGAGATCGCCGACGCCAGCGGCATCCCGAACCCGGATGCGATCAACCCCGGCCAGGTGCTGACCATCCCGTAAGCGGCACACCGCGTACACGGTCGAAAACGACGTGGGCCCCCGGGACTAGCTCTCGGGGGCCCACGTCTTTCGCGTGAATGGTCTGAGGGCGCTTGCGCGCCTTTGTCTTTCGCTCGCGGTCAGTACCGCATGGCGTAGGAGACCTTGCGCCACAGCGACTTCTTGCGCTGGGCTTCCTTGAAGCGGTCGTCCTCCTCCAGCACCGCGGTCGCGTTCGTCACCCGGCGTTGGGCCTCGGCGATCGCCTCGTCGACCGGCATCACGGTCTCCAGGTCGAACAGCTCGATGATCCGGGAGACCCGCTCGTGCACGGTCCCGCCCACCACTTCGTAGGGCAGCCCGACGTCCTTGACCACCTGCAGCAGGGTGTCGTCGGAGAGCTTGCGGAACGGTTCGGACACCGGGCGGTGGCCGTCGGTCTTCATCGGAAACTCTACCGGCAGATGCACATAGGCGTCGTAGAGCCGGGCGGCCCTTTCCTTGACGACGTCGCCGATGATGTCGGTGTACTCCCGCAGCGGCGCCTTGCGCCCGATGCCGGCGGCGGCCTTCACGGTGCGCAGCAGCAGCCCGGCGCCGGGATTGATGCCGACCGCCATCCGAGCGGTGCCGTACACCCATTCGTGCACCACGGAACCGTCGGAAATGAAGGAGCCCTCGCCGGATTCGTTGTGCACCCGTTCCTCGAAACGGCGCAGCCCGAGTTGCAGCAGCTCGATGGAGTTCAGCTCCATCACCGTCTTGCCGGGAGCCAGATCGATCAGGAGCTCACGGGAGGTGAGCGCGTGCGTGCGCGGAATGCCGGTGGCGATCGAGAGCGTCTCGGTCGTCGTGCTCTTGCCGACGCCGTAGGTGCCGGAGATGGCCAACTTCAGGCTGTCGCGGCGCTGTCCGCCTACTAGGTACACGGTCCTTCTCCGATCGATCGGTGGACGACACGCTCAGTGGTCGTCACGCAGCACTTCCCAGCCCCGTGCGGCGGCGACCCGCTCCAGCGCGGGGTCGACCGGGACGACGGCCGGGTGGCCGACCGTTTCCAGCACGGGAACGTCGCTGAGATGGTCGCCGAAGCCGAAATCGCCCGCCAGATCGTGCTCGGGATATCTGGCCGCGAACGCCTCGACCTCGGCGCGCTTGGCCGCGCCGATGAGGGACTTGCGCACCGCCCCGGTGTACACGCCGTAGCGTTCTTCCAGCTCGGTGCACAGCACGCCCGCGCAGTCCAGTTCCCGCTCGATGGGTCGCAGACAGGCGTGGAAGGAGCCGGACACCAGCACCGTCTCCACGCCTTGCTTGCGCAGTTCGCGCAGGCGGCGCACCACGGGCTCGCGGTAGAGCCCGTCGGCCCGCACCCGCTCGTGCCAGGCGCGCGCGGCATCCTCGACCTCGCGGACCGGGACGTCGGCCCAGAGCAGGTAGTAGCTCCGGTTCAGCGTTTCCCGGTCCGCTCCGGTCGCGGCCAGGCGTTGCATCCGCGTCTGATGCATGGCCAGCACCTCCGCACGCCCCGTGCCTTCGAAGAAGTACAGCGCGAAGTGCTGCAGCGTGCTGATGCGCAGCAAGGTGTGGTCTACATCGGTGAACGCGAAGCGCGGCCTGGTCGCCAGCACGGTCAGGCCACCGGCGCGGGCTCGGTGGCGCCTTCGGTGGGCACGCCGGGGGTGGCCAGCGCGGCCTCGTCCAGATCGCGGCTGCGCAGCGTGAAGAAGGCGATCGCGCCGGAGATCGCCGCGAGTACGGCGGCGAGCACCATGGCGTTCTCCAAGCCGCTGACGAACGCGGATTCCGCTGCGGCGCGGACCGATTCGGCGACCGACTCGGGCACTTGGGCCGCGACGAGGGCGGGGCCGCCCGCCGCCACCGCGTCGCCCGCCTCGGCGGCCTTGTCGGCGAAGACCGTGCGCGCGGTCTCGGACTCGGTGAAGGCGCTACCGACCCGGTTCTGGAAGAACGCGCCGACCGCGGCGATGCCGATCGCCAGACCGGCCTGCTGGAAGGTCTCGTTCACACCCGAGGCCATGCCCGCCTTGTCCGGGGTCGTCACCGCGATGGAGAACGCGGCGCGCGGCGGGTTGAACACGCCCATGCCGAGGCCGATCAGCACCATGCCGGGGATCAGCGCGGTCCACGAGGAGCCGGGCTCGACGAGCAGCACCGCGAACAGACCTGCGGCGATGAGCAGCTGCGAGGCGCCGACCAGGATCGCGGGCGGCAGCTTGGCGACCATGCTGCCCGCGATCGCGGCGGCGACGAACAGCAGCAGCGTCAGCGGCAGGAAGCGGACGCCGCTGGCGAAGGCCGAGTAGCCGAGCAGGTTCTGCACGTAAGAGATGAGCAGGAACAGACCGGGCATCACCGAGAGCGCGCACAGCGCGGTCACCACGGACAGACCGTTGAAGGTGCGGTTGCGGAACAGGGTGAGGTCGAACATCGCGTGGGTCGGCCGGGAGATCTGCAGCCAGGTGAAGACGACGAGCAGCACCAGCGCGAGCACGAAGCAGCCGATGATCCGGGCGCTGGTCCAGCCGTCCTGCTCGCCACGCATGAAGCCGAGCACCAGGAAGAACAGGCCGGCGGAGAAGGTCACCATGCCCGGCCAGTCCACGGGCGGCGGGGTGTCGCTGCGGGATTCGCGCATCTTCAGGTAGCCGACGGCGAGTGCGGCGATGGTCACCGGCACGTTGATCAGGAAGATCCAGCGCCAGCCCGCGGTTTCGGTGAGCCCGCCGCCGATCAGCGGGCCGAACGCGATCGCCAGACCCGCGACGCCGCCGAACACGCCGAAGGCCATGCCGCGGTCCTTACCGCGGAACTCGTGGCCGAGCAGCGCCGGGCCGACCGCGAAGAGGATCGCACCGCCGAGACCCTGCACGAGGCGGGCGACGATCAGCACGAAATCGTTCGGCGCGAGTCCGCACGCCAGCGACGACAGCACGAAGATCACCAGGCCCGCGTCGAAGACCTTCTTGCGGCCGATGCGGTCGGCCAGCGAGCCCGCCGCGAGCAGCACCGCGGCGAGGCCGAGGGCGTAGGCGTCGAGGATCCACTGCAGCGCGGAGAAGCTGGAATCGAAGGCCGCCCTGATGTCGGGTAGCGCGACGTTGACGACGGTGAGGTCGAGCATCAGCATGAACGTGGCCAGTGCGACGACGACCAGGGTCCAGATCGCACTGTCCGATCGCTGTGGTGTCTTGGTCAAGGCGCCTGCGGATGCCATGGGTATTCCCCTCCAGGTGGTATGCGGCGACGGCTGTTGTTTACGCGGCTTGCAACGCTGCGGAGACCGCGTCGGGCACCGGCATCAGCTGCGGTAGCTGATACATGCCGGCCACCCGGGTGACGATTTCTTCGATGGACCCCCCGATCACCAGATACGGGACGGTCCCTTCATACAGGGTGTCGAGCAGGAGTCGATCGATGGTGGTGCGGTATCGGTCATCGCCTTCGGTGGCCGATTTGCGGTCCATCTTGAGATGGACGAACCCGTCGTAGGTGACGTTGGCCCGCCGCGTCACGATCCCGCCGTGCGCCAGCAGGTACCGCTTCTCGAAGATGCGATAGGGCAGGTCGCGCGGGTTCCACAGCCAATGCCGGAGCCTGCGGGTCCGCCGCAGCGCCTCGGCCGCCACCCATTCCTGGAGCACCGAACCGTCGGAGACGAAACCCGAGGTGAGCCGAGCTTCGGAATCCACGCGCTGTTCGAAGCCGCGCACCGCGGCGTCGACCGTCGGCGCCAGCCTGCGGTCGGCCCCCGGGGTGGCCAGGTGGGTGGAGATGGCCGCGTAGTCCAGGCCGGTGGCCAGCGCGAGTGCGGTACAAACGGTGGTCTTACCCGTTCGCGGTGCGCCGGTCACGGCCAGTCGTAGCGCGGGTGCATCCTTCATCGGGCGTCCTTGTATTGCGGGTGCCCGCACTCTCGCGTATCCCCTTGTGGGCAAGCGGAATACGCGAACGCGGAATGCGGTTTCACCGGGTTCATCGAAAATCTAGTAATCAAGTGATAACTTGTCAACATGAGGCCCAGACTGAGCGCGGCCGAGCGCCGCGAGATGATTCTCGAGGCCGCGGGGCGGGCGTTCTCGCGGGGTGGCTACGCGGGCACGAGCACCGACGTCGTCGCGCTGGAGGCCGGGGTGTCGCAGCCGTACGTGGTGCGCATGTTCGGCACCAAGGCCGACCTGTTCCAGGAGGTCTTCGACCGGGCCGTCACCGCCCTGCTCACCGCGTTCACCGCCGAACTGGAGGATCCGGAGGTGGCCGCCTCGCCCGAGGTCTGGGATCGGCTGGGCGGGGTGTATACCCGGCTGGTCGAGGATCGGGACGTGCTGGTGGTTCTGTTGCAGGGGTTCAGCGCGGCCGCCGGTCATCCGCAGATCGCCGCCGCCGCACGGCGTTTCGTCTCCGCGTTGTACACCCTGCTGGTCGAGCGCACGGGTTGCGGTCCCGAGCGGGCACGGGAATTCATCGCCAACGGCATGCTGCTCAACGCGCTGCTGGCGATGAACGCCACCGAACACGCCGACGACCCCGCGCTGGCCGCGCTCGCGCAATGCGCGCTCGGCCAGGACTGCGGGCTCGACGACGTTCCGTGACCAGGGCATGCCTAGTCGGGCAGCTGGTGGGCCAGCAGGCAGAACCCGGTGACGCCCTGGAACTCCTTGATCAGTAGATCCGCGCTGCGCCAGCGCTGGCCGCCGCGGTCGATGGTCGAGGTGCGGCGGATCTCCACGGTGCCGTCGAAGGGTTCGGCGGCGGAGCGGCGCGGCCCCTCGGTGACGAACTCGAGCTTGCGCATCCACAGGGTGTTGCTGCTGCTCCGGTCCAGTCCGTCCATCTCGTAGAGCAGGATCTGGGAGAGCTGCGCCGCGCCGACGATGGCGTCGATCGGCGAGACCGAGTTCCAGTAGACCGATTCGGCGCCGACGTAACCGCCCTCGACGCCGGTGTTCACCCGCTGCCTGCCGGTGATACGGGAGGCGGACTCGTCGACGGTCAGGTCCGTCGCGGTCAGGGTATGGTCCTTCACGCCGTTCAGGTAGAAGTGCGGCGCCGGTCCGTAGATGTCGCTGAGCTGCGCGATGTGGTCGACGCCCGGCACGTCGAGCGTGCCGGAACCGGCCGGATGCACCATGGTCAGCGTGCCGGTCAGATTGCCGACCCGGAATTTGAAGGCGGTCTCGATCTCGTCGGCGTCGTCCGCGGCGGTGGTGGTGGTGACCTCCGCTTCGACCGGGATGCGCTCGAGGTCCTCGTGCGGTGCTGCGCCCGCGCGCACGGCGGCCTGGCGCACCCACATCCGTGAGGATTCGGCGGGGCTGAGATCGCGAGCGTGGGTGATCGCGGCGTCGCATAGGGATGCGGCTAGCATGACCGTGTCGACGCTGCTGACGTGCGGCACGAGCTCGCGGTGCTTCTTGGTCGACCATGCGGCCGGGTAGCTCAGCCGCGCGGTACCGGAGTGCTTGGCGCCGAGCTGGGTGGATCGGCGGATCTGGAGATCGGTCAGTTCCGGGCTGACCTTTTTGTAACCCTCACCGAAGTATCGATCGGACCGGGGTCCGAGGGGCTCGTCGTAGCTGGAAAAAGAAACGGTCATGGCAGAGCAACTTTCGAAGAGCGATCGCGAAATTCGGTTTCAGGCAACCTGGGGCAGGTCGAAAACCTGTCCCGCATACGACAGGCCGGCGCCGAAAGAAACCTGCAGAGCAAGTTGTCCCGGCTTTGCCCGGCCCGAAGACACCAGGTCATCGATCGCCAACGGAAGAGCGGCGGCGGAAGTGTTTCCGGCCCGTCGGATGTCGTCTGCGATCACTACCGATTCGTCCTGCCAGCCGAGTTTGCGAACAACCCCGTCGATGATTCGCAAATTCGCCTGATGCGGGATGAATACCTCGACGTCGGCGAGCGTGATGCCACCGGCGTGTGCGATGTCGGAAACTATCTTGGGCACCGCGCCGGTCGCCCAGCGGAATACTTCGGTGCCTTCCATGTGCAGGAAGGGCGTGGCCGTCGTGGTCGGTGCGGCGCGCAACTCCTCCCAGCTCGGTTCCTGCCTGATCAGGCGGGACTGGGTGCCGTCGCTGCCCCACACGGTGCGCCTGATGTGCCCGGATTCGGTGCGGCCGACGATCGCGGCGCCCGCGCCGTCGCCGAAGATGGGAGCCACCGACCGATTGCTGGGATCGATGACGTGGCTGAGCTTTTCGGAGCCGATGACCAAAATGTTGTCGGCCTGGCCCGCATTGACGAGCGCGGCGGCCTGGCCGATGCCGTGCGCGTAGCCGGAGCAGCCCGCCGAAATGTCGAAGGCGGCGGGTCCGGCACAGCCGAGTTCGGCGGCGACGATGGCCGCGGCGGCCGGAGTCTGGTTGAGATGGGTCGAGGTCGCGAGCATCACGACGTCGATCTGGCTAGCGGACATTGCGGCGGCGTCGAGCGCTTTTTGAGCGGCCGATGCGGCCATCGAAATTACTGTTTCGTGATCCCCCGCGAATCTACGTTCGGTAATTCCGGTCCGCGAAGATATCCACTCTTCGTCGACACCCAATTCTGGGGCCAGGTCGGAATTGGAAACAATTCGATCGGGCCGGTATGATCCGATCATTAAAACTCCGGCAGGTAATGCCGTCATACTTCCCACCCCCGAGAGGTGAACGCGTCAATTCTGTATGAATGAATGTATCACTCGGCCAGATTTCGCGAGTGAGATCACATTGCTATAACGCCTGTATAACAGGCACCTGTGACGAAGGTCACGTTTTTTCATAGACTATTGACATGGCTCGATTACCGGCCATCGCCCGGCCCGTTGCCGAGCGCTTGCCATTAATTAACTACTTATTGGTAATCGAGTGATTTACCCTCGATGAAGTGATCGGCGTGCGAGTTGAGGCCCGTTGATGCCGGTTCGCTCGATCGATAACTGTGGATTGTCCGTCGTGTGGCCTCGGGGGGCTCGTCGGACCACGACCGGCGGATACGACAACGGCGGGGGCCCGGGTGCGTCACACACCCGAGCCCCCGCCGTCGAGGCTGGAAGGGCTCGCGCTACCGGCTGGTGAACGGCAGCAGGGCCATCTCGCGGGCGTTCTTCACCGCGACGGCGACCTGGCGCTGCTGCTGCGGGGTGAGCCCGGTGACACGCCTGCTGCGGATCTTGCCGCGATCGGAGATGAACGTGCGCAGCAGGTTCACGTCCTTGTAGTCCACCGTTTCGATCCCCGCGGCGATCAGCGGGTTCTTCTTGGGGCGGCGGGCCTGTTCCGCGCGGACCTTCTTCGACGGTGCTCGCTTGACTGCCATATCAGGGATTCCTTCTACGGGATCGGTGGTTCTTACCAGCTCGATTTGTGCACACCGGGAAGCTCTCCCCGGTGGGCCATCTCGCGCACACGCACACGGGAGAGACCGAACTTCCGGAGGTGGCCGCGCGGACGTCCGTCCGCAGCGTCCCGGTTGCGTAATCGTACCGGACTGGCATCGCGGGGCAGTCGCTGCAGTGCCGCCTGCGCGGCGGCCCGGTCGGCCTCCGATGTGGCCGGTCCGCGGACGAGTTCCTTCAGCTCGGCGCGGCGGGCGGCGTACCGGGCGACGACGGCTTTGCGCTGCTCGTTGCGGGCGATCTTCGACTTCTTCGCCACGTCAGCGCTCCTCGCGGAAGTCGACGTGCTTGCGCACCACCGGGTCGTACTTCTTCAGCACCATGCGGTCCGGATCGTTGCGCCGGTTCTTGCGGGTGACGTAGGTGTAGCCGGTGCCCGCCGTGGACTTCAGCTTGACGATCGGCCGGATGTCGGTGGATTTCGAGGCCATGGCAGCTCCTCAGATCTTCTCGCCGCGCGCCCGGATGCGAGCGACGACCGCCTCGATCCCGTCCCGGTCGATGGTCTTGATGCCCTTGGTCGAGACGTTCAGCGTGATGCGGCGGTCCTCGCTGGGCAGGTAGTAGGTCTTGCGCTGGATGTTGGGGTTCCAGCGGCGGCTGGTCCGCTTGTGTGAGTGCGACACGGACTTGCCGAATCCGGGCTTGCGCCCGGTGATCTGGCAGTGGGCCGACATGGGGCTTCCTCCATTCGGGGATGGCGGCCGGCGGAGCCGGCGGGGCAGATCGGGGAAGTTGACAATCATTTTCGACAACGGCTGCTCGACACTGTAGCGTTGGGCAACGGCAAATGAAAATCGTTATCGAAAGGGGTTTCGGTGGTAGTGCCTGATCCCGCCCTGCTCCCACCCGGGCCAGACGGCCGGACGCCGGTGGTGCTGGTCGCCGGCCTGCCGGGACGCGCCGCGGCGGGCGTGGACCGTGTCGCCGCCGCGCTGCTCGGCGGGGACGGCGTCGTGGTCGTGCGCCACGAGCTGAGCGAGCTGCGCGAGGGCATCGTGCGCCGCACGGTCGGCACCGCGACGGACACCAGGACCACCGTGCTCGAACTGGCGCACGGCTGCGTCTCCTGCACGCTGCGCGCCGATCTGCTTCCGCTGCTGTGCACGCTGGCCGCGCGAGAATCGGTGCGGCGCATCGTGCTCGCGCTCGATCCGGCCTTCGAGGCCGAGGCGGTGTGCCGCGCCATCGACGATGTCGTGGTGACCGGGGTCGTCGGCCGGGTGGACGGACCCGCCGGGCGGGACGTGCGCGTCGAGGCGGTGCTGGCCTGCCTGGACAGCACGCAGTGGCTGGCCGACGCCACCGGTGACGAGACCCTCGCCGAGCGTGGCCTCGCCGCCGCGGACGACGACCGCACCGTCGCGCAGCTTGCCGTCGGCCAGGTCGACTTCGCCGACGCGGTGGTGGCCATCGGCCCCGCGCTCGACGCCATGGAACAGGCCAGGCTCGCCGCCGTGCTGACCCGCCTGGTTCCGGACGCGCCCGTCGCCTGGATCGACGACCTGGACGTCCTCGCCGCCGCGGACGTCGCCGCCTTGCTCGGGCGAATCCCGGCAGGGGCGCGCCGTGGGCGGACCTTGGACGCGCACGCGCCGCTGCTGCGCGGGCAGCCGCCGCTGGTGGCCGAGCACGGCGTCACCCTCATCGAGTTCGCGGCGAGCAGGCCCTTTCACCCCGGCAGGTTGCACGACGCCCTCGACGTGCTTTTCGAGGGCGTGGTGACGGCGCGCGGCAGGATCTGGCTGGCCACCCAGCCCGACGAGGTGGTGTGGCTGGAGTCCGCGGGCGGCGGGCTGCGCGTCGGCGGCGCGGGCCGCTGGCTGGCCGCGATGGGCGAGGACGACGTGGCGCGGGCGGATCCGGACCGGCGGGCGCTCGCGGCGTTGCGCTGGGACGACCGCTTCGGTGACCGGGACGTCTCGCTGGTGATCCTCGCGCACGACGCCGATCCCGCCGAGATCCGCCAAGCGCTGCACTGGGCGCTGGTCGAGGACGACGAGCTGCGGCTGGTCGAGCGGGCGCCCGAGCGGGTCGCGCTGTGGGACGACCCCTTCGGCGACTGGCATGCCGACCCGTGCGAGGACGGGCTGGTCGACGAGATCGCGCAGACCGAGAGTCGGAGAGGAGAAGGAAAGTGAAGACAGGTATTCACCCGGACTATCACCCGGTGGTGTTCGAGGACTCGAGCACCGGCAAGCGGTTCCTCACCAGGTCCACCGCCACCAGCGCGCGGACCGTCGAGTGGGCGGACGGCAAGGCGTACCCGCTGCTTGTGGTCGACGTGACCGCCGACTCGCACCCGTTCTGGACCGGCGCGCACCGCGTGCTGGACACCCAGGGCCGGGTCGAGAAGTTCGAGCGCAAGTACGGCAGGCGCGTGCGCGCCGGACGGGAGGCCTGAGATGGCGGTGCCCAAGCGGAGGATGTCGCGGTCCAACACCCGCAGCCGTCGCGCCCAGTGGAAGGCGACACCACCGGCTCTGGTGCCGGTGACCGTCGGCGGCGTGGTCCATCAGGTGCCGCGCAGGCTGGTGCAGGCCGTGCGCCGCGGACTGGTCGACCTGGATCGGCTCTGAACGTGCGCCGTCGCCGACGGCGAGCGAGACAAACGCGTCGGGCCCTGCGGTGTGATCCGCCGGGCCCGACGCGTTGTCGTGTTGCCGCCGAGGCGAACTCAGCCTTCCTTGCCCGCCAGGTCGGCGAGCGCCGCGGCCAACCGGAAGTACTTGTTGGTGCCGAGGTCGGCGATGGTCTTGATCTTCAGCGCCTCGAGCACCTTGTCGTGCTCCGGGGTGAGGCCGGCCAGGGCCGAGGGCGGAGCGGACATGATCTCCGCGAGCGACTTGTTCTCGTAGGCCTTGTCGAGCGACTTGTCGAGCACCACATTGACGGTCATGCGAACTCCTTCGAGTCGAACCTGATGTGCCGCGATCGAACGCAGGCCCGACCGCGTCGTGCCTGGCGACCATAGCCAGCACCACGCTCCGGCGGGTGCGGAACGCGCCGCCCGTTCGCCGGAGTCGCGGCAGAACCCGGTGGTGTCGCGATCGTTATGCGGCGGCAACCGTCTGGCTACCAATGTGGCGTGCATCACATGGCGTTATTTCCGAATTATCGCGTGCGACAAGGTAACTGAGCCGTGGAATACATACTTGGAGTTGGTTTTTCGGGGTATTAAAAGTCTCCGTGCAGTGATGATTTCGTGCTCACACACCGGTACCCTCATCCGAGAGGGCGGGTTCTTCCGGTTCTTGGAAGAACCCGCTCATCGCCAATTTCGGCCATTCCCTCTCGTAAACCGTTCTCGCCGAGGATGTTCGGCGAGCTAGAGTTTGCCGTTTCGTGCGACCGGCTCCGCGTCCGAATGTCCCGGCAATCCAGGCAAATCCGGCAGCAGCGACTCCAGTCGCGCCAGCTGCGCGCCGATCAATTCCGCCGGGCCCTCGATCAAGGAGAACGGCCACGGCCAGCGATGCTCGTCCAGCCGCCGCACCTCCTCCACCAGATCGGCGGTCGTGGCCTCCAGTTCACTGATCTCCGTGCGCAATTCGCCGACCTGGGTGTGCAGCGCCGCGTTGTCGCCCTGCAGCTCGTCGATACGGCGTTGCATCTCCTCGATGCGGCTCAGCGCCGCGGCGAGCCCGTCGACCAGCGTCAGGTGCTTGCCGTCGGCGTCGGTGCCCAGCTGCGGCCACCCGGCGAGGCCGGGGCCGCGCAACTGGGTCTGGATGTCGCGCAGCACCGCATCCTGCTCCGGCGTCATGTCCGGTTCCTCCTGTACGAAATCCCATTGGCCGAAATCCACTGTCTCGGCCACGTTCACATCGCAGAGCACGTCGTTGACCCGGACCTGACGCAGTGTCTGGTGAATGTTGCGCCGGGTCTCCACGTTGCCGCCCGACCACGCGTCCGTCTGCCAGACCCACATCGCGCTGCCGGCGTCCAGCGCCCGGCTCACCGACCAATACCCGCCGTAGATCCCGACATTCGCGCCGCCGAGCACTGTCGCCGCCCCGTCCAGATACGCGTTGATCGACACCTGGTCCTGCGGGGTGGCGTCGAAATCCGCCGAGAAGTAGATGGGCCGGTCGGAACGGCCGCCACAGCGCAGCACTTGCGCGAGGCCCGCCCGCGCGTCCACGAGGCCCGCGTTGTAGCCGTCCAGCATGCGCGCCGCGGTGGTCTCCCAGTTGGAGACGATGGAAATACCGTGCGCCCGAAGATCATCGGCCTCGGCGGGCGTCAGCAGCTTGCCGGGCAGGCTCGGGCCGCCCGGCGTCAGATAGCGCACCACGAAGTCGAAACCGGCCGCCCGGATGGCGGCGCCCCCCGGACGTCCACCGGAATAGTCCAGGCCGAACCGCATGTGTCCCACTGTAAGACGTCGGCGGCGCGGTTGGCCGGGGTTCAGTGCATCAGCTCGGGCTGCCGAGACGGCAGCGCGGCAGGCGTCCGCCGGTCCGGAGCGACCAGCACAGCGGTGATCGGCACGGCCAGCGACAGCATGCCGATGACGAACATCGGAACCAGGAAGGAGAACAAGTCCTCACCGGCCGGAAGGGCGGCGCGCGGGTCGATCCGCACCTCCAGGCCGGCCATCCGCAGATAGTGCATCCCGACGACAGCGCACCCGAACAGCGCGGAGGCGCCGATCACCGCGGACGTCGGCCACGAGCGGAGCACGAACCACAGTGTGGCGAGCGAGATCACGATGCCGAGCGCGCCCGCCGCGAGCACCTGCCACAGCCCGAACTCGAGCTCGCCGCGCACCTGCACGGCGCTCATCCCCAGGGCCAGCATCAGGCTCGTGCCGAGGCCCATCAGCAGACCGCCGCCGAGCAGGCGGGGCAGCTGCAGCGTCCGCCCGGCGAGCACCAGCCCGCCGAAGACCGCGAGCACGGCGAGCACCGCCGCTCCCGTGAGCCGGGCGACGTCGTAGCGGATCATGGTGTCGCCCGAGGGCGTGACACCGAGCATCGTCACGAAAATCGCCAGCCAGGTACCGATTCCGCCGATCGAGACCGCGGCCGAGGCCAGCCAGACCATGCGGAACTTGGACGTCACCGATTTGGTCGACTGACGGATGCAGATCATTCCGATCAGCGCGCCCGCCATGGCCACCAGGATCGACAGGCCCAGCACCCAATAACCCATGGAGAAGTAGGACAAAACAGCGACCCTTACACCTGTCCGACGGGCTGCTCGTGCTGCTGTGCGGCGAGCCGCTGGATCGCGTATTCGGTGACCGCGGCGAGGGATTGGCGCACTTCCATGGCGTTGCGCGCGTCGATGTCGACGATCGGAACCCCGGACCGCACCGAGAGCGCCTCGCGCAGCTCGCCCACCGGGAACCGCGGGGCATCCGGAAAACGGTTGACCGCCACCAGGAATGGCAGGCCGCGCGCCTCGAAGAAGTCGACGGCCGCGAAGCTGTCCTCGATGCGGCGGGTGTCGACGAGCACCACCGCGCCGATCGCGCCGCGAATCAAGTCGTCCCACATGAACCAGAACCGGCGCTGGCCCGGCGTGCCGAACAGGTACAGCGTCAGGTTCCCCGGCAGCACGATGCGGCCGAAATCCATGGCGACCGTGGTGGTCTCCTTGCCCGGCGTGGCGGCAAGGTCGTCGATGCCGTCGGAGAAGCCGGTCACCATCGCCTCGGTGCGCAGCGGGACGATCTCCGACACCGCGCCGACGAAGGTGGTCTTGCCAGCGCCGAAACCCCCTGCGACAACGATTTTCGTCGACGCGGTGCGATTGTCCATGGGTGCCGAACCGTACGGCTGGGAGTTATAGGGCGCGGAGTCCACGCAAAGTCCTCTCCATCAAAGACCGGCGCTCGTCGTAGCTCGCCTGGTCGCTCAGGGTCCAATGCACGCGTAGCGTCCCGGCGACGACGAGATCGCCGATCACGACCCGGACCAGTCCGAGCGGCCGTTGTAGCTGGGCCGATATCTCGGCCACCGAGAGGCGTGCGGTGCCGAGCCGCACGATATCGGTGCGGATATCGCCGACCGGCCATTCGAAATGGGCAGTGTAGGAGATGGTCTCGATGACCGCCTCCAGGGGAAGGTCGACCGCGGGTTCGGTACGCCCCGAGGTCAGGGCATAGGGACGAACGCGGGTGGGTGGTGTGCCCGGCCCCCCGCCGGATGGGGTAGACATCGCACGCTCTATACGGCCGTCCGGGCGGTGGCCTGGACCACCGAACCGACACGATCGACGAGCAGCGCCATCTCATAACCGATCCGGCCGATGTCGTGCGTCTTGTTGGCGAGCACAGCCAAGTGCGATCCGTTGCCGACGGTCATCACAAGCAGGTAGCCGCGCTGCATGTCGACGATCGACTGCATCACCTTGCCGCCGTTGAACAACTGCGCGGCGCCTGCGGACAGGCTCGCCAGACCCGCGGTGACCGCCGCCAGCTGCTCGGCGCGGTCCGAGGGCAGGTGCGGGCTGGTCGCCTGCAGCAGGCCGTCGGCCGACACCAGCACCGCGTGGGTGACACCCGGCACGTCCCGCGTGAAGCGGGTGACCAGCCAGTTCAGATTCTCGTCTGTGGTGTTGCCTGGTTTGTCGGTCATGCAAGCCCTCCGTCGTTGTACTGGGCGTCGGCCCGCCCGCTGCGGACCCCGCTGAGATGCCTGGTCAAGCTATTGCGGATCTCGTCAGGATTCCGCGTGTTGGATTCGTTGGCCGGCGCCAGACCGCCCGGGACCAGCTGCGCTCCCGGCTGCCGGATGGGCAGGCCGCCGGAGGTGCGGCCGGAGTTGGTCGGGTTGCTCGCCTCCGCGGCGGCGGCCCAGCCGACGTCGGCGGGGGAAGTCCAACTGTTGCCGTCGTCCTCGGCATTGGCCGAAGCGGGTTCGACCAACCACTCCGAGACCATGCGCTGGTAGATGGGCGTCGGGGACTCCGGGTTCACCGGTCGCAGCCCGGTGACCGTGGCCTGCGCGGCGTTCGCGAGCGCCGCGGGCTCGGGCACCTCGTAGGTGGCCGTCTCGGCCCACACATCGACGTGCACGGGTTCCTCGGGCGCGGGCGCGGGCACCGGTGCGGGCGCGGGCAGCGCGAGCGGCTCCACGGAGCGGGGCGCGCCGTTCTCGTTGCGCATCCGCATCGGCAGCGGGCCGCCGCGACCCGGATCGGTGGTCTCGGCATCGATCACCGGCGTCGCGCGATCGGCCGGAGTGGCCACCCGGATCGCCGGGCGGCGCTGCGGCAGGCCGGTGCCGCTCATCTCGAACGACGAGGTGTGCTCGGGCAGCGCCAGGCTCGGCACCGGCACCAGCATCCGCGGCGGCGCCACGGTGGGTTCGGGCGAACTCTCCTGCGGCATCGGCGCGGTGAGCTGCGGAGCCTTGTCGCTGATCGGCACCGGCGAGACCAGGGTGCCCGGCAGGTGCACGCTCGCCGTGATACCGGGCTGCTGTGCCATCGCCGAGGTGCGGCGCAGGTTGACCGTGATGTTGTGCCGCTTGGCGAGTCGGCCGACCACGAAAAGACCCATGCGGCGTGCGGTTTCGACGGTGACCTCACCACCGGAGGCGAGGTGCTCGTTGACCGTCTGCAGGTCCTCGGCCGACATGCCGAGACCGCGGTCGATGATCTCGATCAGGTAGCCGCCGTCCACCGCGCGCGCAACCGAGACCGCCACCGGGGTGGTGGGCGGCGAGTAGCGCAGCGCGTTGTCGATGAGCTCGGCCAGCAGGTGCTCGACGTCGACGGCGGGCTCACCGGGCACGATGCCGTCGGGCGCGCTGCCGATCTCGACGCGCTGGTAGTCCTCGACCTGGGAGACCGCGCTCCACAGCATGTCCGACAGCGGCACCGGCGGCAGGTGGCCGCGGCGCAGCGCGGTGCCCGCGAGCACCAGCAGGTTGTCGCCGTTGCGGCGCATGCGGGTGGCGAGGTGGTCGAGGCGGAACAGGCTCTGCAGGCGCTCGGAGTCGTCCTCGTCGTGCTCGAGCTCCTCGATCAGCGTCAGCTGCTGCTCGACGAGCGACTGGCTGCGGCGCGAGAGGGTCTCGAACATGCTGCCGATCTGGAGGCGCAGACGCGCCTGCTCGGCGGCGAGATGGAGCGCGGCGTTGTGGATGTCGTCGACGGCGCGGGCCAGCTGGCCGATCTCCTCGGTGGTGTGCACGTCGACGCGGGTCGGCTCCGGCGTGGCGTTGCCGGAACGCACGACCTCGAGCTCGTTGGGCAGGTCGACGTGCGCGACCTGGAGTGCGCCGTGCCGCAGGCGGCGAATCGGGACGACGAGCGAGCGGGCGACCGCGAGCGCGAGGGCGAGACCGGCCAGCAGTGTCGCGACCACGATCGCGATATCGCGCAACACGATGCCGCGGACTTCGGCGGTCCGGTCGGCCAGTCGCGCGTCGATGGTGTCGACCAGGTTCAGGGTGGTCTGGTCGTAGGCGGTGGCACTGGTGCGCAGCGAATCGATGACCGGCTGGCTGCCCGCTGGGTCGCCCAGGTTCTGGCTGAAGGCGCCGAGCCGGACGTTCACCGCGTCGATCAGCACGCTGGCGTTGAGCGCCGAAGACGGCTGCAGCTGGGCGAACTGGCTCAGCAACACCAGCTCACCACCCGCGGTGATCAAGACGGTGGGGCGTACGGCCGGGTTGCGGTCCGCGCCGGGCGAACCGATCAGCAGGTACTGCTGGGTGTGCAGCCTGCGCGCGTTGGTGGTCACACCGAGCTGCAGGAAGTACCGCTGAATGGTGATCTCTTCCAGCGACGTCGAACGCGCGATCGCGTTGCCGATGCGGGCTGCGACCTCGTCGGCCTGCTGGCCGATCGCCACCGGCGAGCTGTTGCGCAGGCCGTTGCGCATCGCGCGGCCCGCGGTGAGCGCCGCGTCGAGCTCGTTGACGACGTCGGCCGGCGCGCCCGTCGAACGTAGCGAGGTCTGGAGATCCGCGGCCGCCTGGTCGAACCGGCCCGCGATGCGGTCCAGGTCGGCGTCGGTGGTGTGGTCCTCCCACGTGGTCGCCGTGGTGACGGCGAGTTGTTCGGTGGCCGAGGCGAAACCGAGCATCGGCCGGATGATCCTGGCCTGGTCGGTCGCCGCGTCGAGGTCGCCGATCGTGTTCAACTCGTCGTTGATTCGCAAAACCGCGAACGTCGAGGCGAGCACCACCGGCAGCAGTAGCACGATCCCGACCTTGCGGGTGACGGACCAGTTCGACAGCCTGAATTGCCGGGAACGCGGTGCTGCATCCATCCGCTTCCGTCGCCTCCACTCCGCGCGGTTTCCCCGGATGGCTAGTGGCTGTTTCACATAAGTATGGGACCAACCCGCTGATGAACCAACTCGAGGTCTTGTTTTTACCGCTGGGAACATACCGTGCTGGCTGTGTAACGGCAATCTGGGGCACTCGACTTGATATTCCTCTAATATGGCTGAGCAGAACAAGTTTCGGTACTGAAGTGAGACTCGCGACGACCGGAATCCGCGCGCGCCGATGAAAGCCCCAGGTCATCGGTGGTGCTCTGGCGTGTCGTCCCTCCAGCGCTGTTCGCGGCGTGTCGGGCATCCCCTCTCAGTTGGCTCTCAGTCGATGCGGTCAAACTGGTGGCATGCGCATTCTGGTAGTCGACGACGATCGCGCCGTCCGGGAATCGCTGCGTCGGTCGCTGACCTTCAACGGCTACTCGGTCGATCTCGCGGTGGATGGTGTGGACGCCCTGGAGAAAGCCACCGTCCAACGTCCGGACGCACTCGTGCTGGACGTGATGATGCCGAGATTGGACGGGCTCGAAGTTTGCCGACGGCTGCGCAGCACCGGTGATGATCTTCCGATTCTGGTTTTGACGGCCCGCGATTCGGTTTCCGAAAGGGTTGCCGGACTCGATGCCGGAGCCGACGATTATCTGCCGAAGCCATTCGCTCTCGAGGAATTGCTCGCCCGGTTGCGCGCGCTGCTGCGGCGCCGCGCGCCCGAACAAGGCGACACCTCCGAAGCGATGCTCTTCGCGGACCTGTCCCTGGATCCGGTGACCCGCGAGGTCGCCCGCGGCGCCCGCTCGATCAGCCTGACCCGCACCGAGTTCTCGCTGCTGGAAATGCTGATGGCCAACCCGCGCCGCGTGCTCACCCGCAGCCGCATCCTCGAAGAGGTGTGGGGCTACGACTTCCCGACCTCGGGCAACGCGCTCGAGGTCTACATCGGCTACCTGCGCCGCAAGACCGAGGCCGAGGGCGAGCCGCGGCTCATCCACACCGTGCGCGGCGTCGGTTACGTGCTGCGCGAAACTCCGCCGTAGGTCGCGCGACAATGGCTCGAAGCGTTCCCCGGCGACCCGTCATCGCCACCCTGGGCCACCGCCCGCCCGACCCGAACGAGATGCGGCCGCCGATGCCGCTGACCCGCTCGGTGTCGCTGCGCTGGCGTGTCACCCTGCTGGCCGCCTCGGTGGTGGCCATCGCGGTCGCGTTCACGTCCATCGCCGCCTACGCGATGGTGGCGCGCGCGCTCTACGCGGACGTCGACGCGCAATTGCGGGCGCGTGCCTCGACGATGATCGACAACAACTTCGAGAGCATGGGCTTCCAGTCGATCATCCTGGCCGGCCTGTTCTCCAACGATGTCGGCGTCGCGTTGATCTTCGCCGACCACAAGCCATATATGCCGCCGCAGCAGACGATTCCGCCGGTGGGGGAGCAGGAGTTCGCCGTCGCCGACGGCACGCTGACCTCCTCGCTGCGCACGGTGAGCAATCAACGCGTGCTCGCGGTGCGCACGAACTCCGGTGCGACGCTGGTCATCTCGCAGCGACTCGAGCCGACCCGCGAGGTGCTCGACCGGCTCGCCTGGCTGCTGTTCGTGGTCGGCGGCTGCGGCGTGGTGCTCGCCGCGGCGGCGGGCACGGCGGTGGGCCGCACCGGGCTCAGACCCATCGCCAGGCTGACGGCCGCGACCGAACGCGTCGCACGCACCGACGACCTCACGCCCATCCCGGTCACCGGTGACGACGAATTGGCTCGGCTCACCGACAGTTTCAACACCATGCTGCGGGCGCTGGCCGAATCACGCGACCGCCAGCGGCGTCTGGTCGCAGACGCCGGGCACGAGCTGCGCACGCCGCTGACCTCGTTGCGCACCAACATGGAGTTGCTCATCGCCTCCAGCAGGCCGGGCGCGCCACGGATTCCCGAGGAGGACATGGCGGAGCTGCGCGAGGACGTGATGGCTCAGATCGAGGAACTGTCCACCCTCGTCGGTGATCTGGTCGACCTGGCGCGCGAGGACGCCCCCGAGACGGTCTACGAGCGGATCGATCTCGGCGAGGTGACCGAGCGGGCATTGGAGCGCGCCCGGCGCAGGCGCGGGTCCATCGAGTTCGTCGCCGAGCTGCGGCCGTGGTTCGTCTACGGCCACGAGGCCGGACTGGAGCGGGCGGTGCTGAACGTGCTCGACAACGCCGCCAAGTGGAGCCCCGCAGGCGCCCAGGTGCTGGTCACCATGCGCGAGACCGGACGGGGTCTGCTGGAACTCGCGGTGGACGACGCGGGCCCCGGCATCCCGTCGGACGAACGGGAGCTGGTGTTCGAGCGGTTCTACCGGACCACCGCGTCCCGATCGATGCCGGGATCGGGGCTCGGCCTGGCCATCGTCAAGCAGGTGGTGACCAAGCACGGCGGCACCATCACGATCGACACGTCCGACCGCGGGGGCGCGCAGATCCGTATCGTGTTACCGGGCGAGGGCGATGGCGAGGGCGATGGCCCCGCGACCGCTCAGGAGATCTCGGAGAACTGAAAGCACGGTCTCAGTCGGCTCTAAGCCGTCGTCGGCACGCTGGTCGGCAGACGTGAGGAGAAACGAGAAACCATGACGGAGGATTTCCAGGACCGCAACGTGGAGCTGGGGAAGGCGGATGCCTCCGGACCCCGGCCGACCGAGCAGTTCCCTGCCGCGGGCGCGGCCGAGCACGCGGCATGGGCCGCACCCGGCGCGGCGCACCAGACGCCCCACTATCAGTCGCAGCAGCATCCCGGTGATCACCATCGGACGCAGCCGTTCCCCGGCCCCGAATCGGGTCACGGATTCGGGGCTCCCGGCGGCCCGCCGCCGCCCCCGCACGCCGTGCCAGGCGCGGCCTTCGGCGCGCAGCCGCCGCAGCCGCCGCGACGTCCGTTCCGCACCGGTCTCGTCGCAGGCGCGGTGGCGCTCGCACTGGTCAGCGGCGGCGTCGGCGGTGCGGTCGGCGCACTGGTCACCCGATCCGACGACGGCAGGGCATCGGTGACCAATGCGCTGGACGCGCCGAAGCCCAATGTCAGCAACGCGTCCAACGCGCCGGCGGGCTCGACCCAGGCGGTGGCGCAGAAGGTGCTGCCGAGCGTCGTCATGATCAAGGTGGCGAGCAACCGCGCCCAGGGCGAGGGCTCCGGCGTCGTGCTCTCCTCCGACGGCCTGATCCTGACCAATAATCACGTGGCCTCCGGCGGTGGCGCGGGCGCCAAGATGGAGGTCATGTTCTCCGACGGGAGCAGCGCGCCCGCCACGCTGGTCGGCGCCGACCCGGTGTCGGATCTCGCGGTGATCAAGGTGCAGGGCAAGAACGACCTGACCCCGATCGAACTGGGCACCTCGTCGAATCTCCAGGTCGGCCAGCCGGTGGTCGCCATCGGCTCGCCGCTCGGCCTGGCGGGCACCGTCACCACCGGCATCGTCTCGGCGCTGAACCGGCCGGTGTCGACCAGCGGCGAGGGCGGCCAGAACCCCAACGCCCCGCAGCCGGTGATCGACGCGATCCAGACCGACGCCGCCATCAACCCCGGCAATTCGGGCGGCGCGCTGGTGGACGGCAGCGGCAAGCTGATCGGCATCAACACCGCGATCGCCAGCCTCGGCGTCGGCGAGATGGGCGGCCAGCAGAGCGGTTCGATCGGCCTCGGCTTCGCCATCCCGGTGGACCAGGCCCGCCGCGTGGCCGACCAGCTGATCAAGAGCGGCCACGCCACCTACGCCCAGATCGGCATCAAGCTGCGGCCGCAGGACAGCGCCGCACTGGTGCTGGAAGCGACACCGGACGGCCCGGCCGCCAAGGCGGGCATCCCGGCGGGCGTCGTCATCACCAAGCTGGACGACCGGTCCATCGACTCCGGCGAAGCCCTCATCGCCGCCGTTCGTTCGCACCAACCGGGAGACAAGGTGAAGGTCACCTACACCGACGAACAGGGCAACAATCCCAAGACGGTCGAGGTCACTCTCACCGGCGTGCCCGCGGACGGTGGCCGATGAGGCGGCTGAGTGACGCGGAATTGTCCAGCGCCGCCGCCGGGTTGCTCGGTACAGGCGCTACGGTGAGCACCATGGAAATCGATGCTCCTGTGGCGGGGCGTGCACTGGTGGTGGTCGTCGACGATCGAACGGCGCATGGAGGTGTGGACTCGCTCGGCCCGCTGGTCACCGAGCTGCTCACCGAGGCGGGTTTCCTCGTCGACGCGTCGGTGTCGGTGTCGGCCGATGAGGTGGAGATCCGCAACGCGCTGAACACGGCCGTGATCGGCGGCGTCGACCTGGTCATCTCGGTGGGCGGTACCGGGATGTCGCCGCGCGACGTGACGCCGGAGGCGACCTCCCAGGTGCTGGACCGGGAACTGCCCGGAATCAGCGAGGCGCTGCGCTCTTCCGGCCGGGTCGCCGGCTCGCTGGACGCCGGGCTCTCGCGCGGGCTGGCGGGCGTGTCGGGCAGCACCCTGGTGGTCAACCTGCCTGGCACCCGCGCCGCCATCCGCGACGGCATGGCAACCCTCTCGCCGCTCGCCAGCAAAGTGATCGGCGAACTGTCCGGATTGGCCGAATAATTCCGGCCGCCGACTCCTCCGACGTCCCTCGCTCCGCCGCGCGCCGGGCGAGGGACGCCGCGCGTCTGGCGCGGATCTTCGGCGACACCCTCCCGGACACCACCCGCGACGAACGCGGTGACGATCCGGCCGACCGTGGTACTGCCGACGACTGGTTGCGCTCCCAGGTTCCGCCGCATCACGGCTGAGCGCCTTTTCTACTATTTTAGTCCGTACTTCAGGACTATATTCCTGCGTTATCTCCTCACCGTTTTCTATTACGGACTGTGATCTGCGCTATTCATACGGCCCTGTCCCGTAAGTAGCGGTTGGCGTCGTTGCGACTCGTGTCGATCAGTTCAGGCGAATGCGCGACATTCCCGCCTGCATTTATGCACGTCAAGCGATATTGGCATGTCAGCACCAGTGATCTACATCACATTGTTCTTTACAATTCTTTACGTTGCCAGGCAGTTACCGACCGTTTAATCTTCGCCTCGAGCCACCCAAACGTAGGTCCCCCGCAGGCCCGGATACGGCACGTATGTTGTCGATCCGGCGGAACCCGGCTCGGTTCCATTTGCCAGTGAGGGCGTTGCGCCGAAATAACAGCCGGTTACATATCGGCAACAAAGGGGCGACAAACTGAGCTGGGCCTGAGTATGGACCACTGTCCAGCCTCGATGGTCGAGGTTGACTGTTTGAACCTGATGAGGGGAAGTATGAGCGAGAACCGCACCAACGGTCTGCGTCGCGGTGCCCGCGTCGCGGGCGTCGGCGCCGCCGCGGCCGTTGCCATGGGCCTGCTGTCGACCGGTGCTGCCAATGCCGACACCTTCGTGCCGTTGCCGGACGGTCAGAAGGTGGGTCCTGGCGTGACCCTGACCCGCACGGGTGAGCACGCCCTGATTTCGCCGTCCCTTGCCGCCAACGGCGCCGGTCGCGTCGTCTGGGTCTCGGGCAACGCCACCGCCGATGTCACCGTGACCCCCGAGGGTACGGTCGGCCCGAACAACGGCCCCGCGGGTGGCGCCGGCACCAACAACTCCTCGACCCACGGCGCTTCCCAGCTGAGCACCGGCTACATCGTCGGCTGCCAGGTCAGTATCGCCGACGACGCCATCTCCGCGGGCGTGTCGGGCGGCGTCAACCTCGACGGCTTCAGCCTGGGCGGCTCCATCGGCCTGAACCTCGGCCCTGGCGAAGTGAAGTTCGTTCAGATCGACTACAAGGACATCCTGAAGCCGGGCGTGTACTCGGTCGAGTACCAGGATGCCGAGATCGAGATCCAGGGCTGCGCGGGCTACGCCCAGGCGCGCGCCTACACCGTGGTCGAGATCATCGGTGACCACTACTCGAAGACCACCCTCTACGGGATGCCGTTCAGCATCGGCTGACGTCTGTCGAGTCCACCGCGGCGAGCGCGGACCGCGATCGATCGCACGAGCGATCGTCGCCGGTTCGAGGCCGCCGATCGAACAACGAACAATCTTCTCGCTGAAGCGAATTCAACCCTCGAGGGGTACAACGAAATGATCAACCGTAAGAACGTGGCGCGTGTGGCCGGTGTCGGTGCCGCCGCCACCATCGCCATGGGCCTGTTCTCCACCGGCGCTGCCAACGCCGACACCTTCGTTCCGCTGCCGGGCGGCCAGATCGTCAAGCACCTGTCCGACGGCACCGTCGTGACGGTCCGCTTGGTCGGCGAGTCCGCCACCATCAGCCCGTCCCTCGGCTCCACCCCGGTGCACCGCAACGCGTGGGTCTCCGGTTCGGCTCAGGTCGAGGTGTCCGGCACCGGCTCGGAAGCCGGCGGCAAGATCTTCCCGGGCTACACCGTCGGCTGCCAGGTGAACATCGCGGGCGGCGGCGCCGAGGGCGGCGTCGAGGCCGGCAGCGACTGGCAGGGTGAGAGCCCGAGCATCGGCGCGACCAGCGGCGGCAACCTGTCGCTCGGCCCGGGCCAGGCGACCTCGTTCTACATCCTCGACATCGAGGAGGCCGACGACTTCGGCAACGAGGCGCACAAGAAGCGCAACAAGTTCAAGGGCAGCAACGGCTCGGTCACCTGGGCGGACTCCACCATCGGCCTGTCGGGCTGCGGTGGTTACGCGCAGGCCCGCGCCTTCGTCAGCGTCGAGGTCGAGACCGACAACGTCGTCACCTGGGTGACGCTGTGGGGCCAGCCGTTCAGCCTCGGCTGATGTGCCTCTCCGCCCGCGCTCCGATCATCGTCGGTGTGCGGGCGGACTCCATCGGGCCGCGCCGACTGTCGGGTCGTGCGCCCGATGACCCGAACGAACGGGCCCGTCGCTTCGGCGACGGGCCCGTTGTCGTCCGTAGCGGCGATTCGATGCCGATACTGGACATGCGTCCATTAGGGCGCGACTAGGCTGGATGTGTCGTTCGGAGGGGACAACCCGGACGACCCGACGGGAGCGGGTATCCGGGGCGGCTGCTCGAGGGCTCGCTTCCGCCCGGTTCAGTATTCGTGCCGTCCACCGGCGCTCTCGCGTCCCTCGGCCAGCAGATCGCGGATCTGAACCAGAATCTCGGTATCGCTCAGCGGTTCTTCCACGTCGCCGCCGAATCGCTTCTTCATCTGCGCCGCGGGCAGCACCAGCACGAAATACAACACAGCGGCGATGATGGCGAAATTGATGATCGCGGTGATGATCGGGCCGACCTGAACGAATGTCGCCGGTTTGTCGGCAACCAGGTAGAAACCGAGGCCGATTTCGTCGCTTCCGCCGAAAACGGCGAGCAGCGGATTGATGATTCCGTTGGTGAACGCGGTGACGATCGCGACGAACGCGGTGCCGATTATCACCGCAACTGCCAGGTCGACGACGTTTCCACGGAGCATGAAATCCTTGAATCCCTTGAGCATTGCCGATCTCTCCTCTTCGGAAGGCAGCTACGGTCACACTCGGCGGAATCTGCGTGCCGGGTATCGGGGATGCTAGTCGACCCATTCGGTTAATGTTCGGCGAACATATTCGCGTCGCGAATAAATCCGCGCGGGGGGCGGTCTGTCAATGGAAGACCACCGTGAGCGCGGTGTGCAGGGAGGCCGCGGCCACCACCGCGGCGCGCTCGGAATCCATCGCGACCAGCACCACCCTGTCGGTCGCGTCGCGCCGCTCGCCAGGCTGGGAAACCAGGACGACGGCGGCGTCGCTCGCCAGGGTGCGGGCCGGGTGCGCGCCGGGCCCTTGTTGCTCCTCGCCGCCGATCACGTCGACGCGGTCGCCGGCGCGCAGGATCTCCGCGACGGCGCTGTCGGCCAGCCGGACCGGGACTATGCGCGCATCGCGCGCGCCGACGGCCACCTCGGCCAGCCGGGGCCCGATCACCCGCAGGTCGGTGAACAACTCGCCTGCTCGCATCGCGCCGGTCGTCGTCGCGCCGTGCAGCGTCGCGGGATCGCGCACCACGCCGACCGGCAGGGTGCCCGTTTCGCGCGGAACGGTCTTCAGATCACCGGGCTCGAGCACCGCGCCCGGCGGCAGATCACGCCCGGCGACGACGACCTCCGCCCGCACCGCGCCGGGATTCCCGCGTGCGAACAGGACGACCGCCAGCAGTGTCAGCGCCGCGGCGAGCACCCGGCGGGCGAGCAGGCCGTCGGCCCAGGGCGGGCGGTTCGACAGCGCGAAGCGCAGTGGGCTACCGCGACCGAGATCGGCGAGTGCGCGAGTCATGGCCGGATCCTATGGCCAGAATCACACCGCGCGGCGCGCGAAAAGGGTGGGTTGTGGATCAACCGGAGGCTGTGGACAACCCGGGATTCGGACTACCGCGGAATCAGCTGGCGACGGCCGTGCTGGCGGTCGAGCTCGTGCTGCTGGAAGAGCTGGAGTCGGAGCCTGCCGAGCTGGAGCTGCTGTCGGACTTCGCGGGCTCGCTCGCGGTGGACGCGCCGCCGCGGCTGTCGGTGCGGTAGAAACCACTGCCCTTGAACACGATGCCGACCGAGTTGAACAGCTTGCGCAGCTTCCCCGAGCAGTTCTCGCAGACCGTCAGTGCGTCGTCGGTGAAGGACTGCACGATGTCGAACCGGTTGTCGCACTCGGTGCACGCGTATGAATAAGTTGGCACAGGATCCTCCGCAGGGTTCGTCAACTGGCACTCTACAGTTGACAGTGCCAACGCCGCCAATCGGTCGATCATTCCGCGACCGGATCGCCGCCGAGTTGCCGTAATCCGCCGCGCGGCGTGAGGACCCAGCCCATCCGCAGGTCGTGCGGTTCTTCGGGCAGCCGTTCCACGAATTCGTCGTCGCGCACCACCGCGACCAGCCGGGCGTCCGGCCGGGCCGCGCCGAGGGTGCGGTCGTAGTGCCCGGCCCCGCGCCCGAGCCGGACGCCGCGCCGGTCCACCGCGAGCGCCGGAATCAGGATCAGCTCGGCCAGCGCGACGGCGTCGGCGCCCAGCGCGGGGCCGCTCGGCTCCAGCAGCCCGTACCGGGCCTTACGCAGGTCGTCCCGGCCGGTGTACTCGGCCCAGTTCAGCGGTTCCGCGCCGCCGGTGAGCGGCAGCAGCACGCGCGCACCCGCCTCCCGAAGGGCCTCCAGCTGGGCGGTCGAACCGGGTTCGCCGCGCACCGGGACGTAGGCGCACACCCATCCGGAAACCTCGAGTTTGCCGACTTCCTCGGCCAGGGCCAGCGCCTCGCTCGCGCGTTCGTCGGCGGACACCGCGGCCCGTCGGGCGAGAATTTCGCCACGCCATGCATGTTTGTCCCGCTCGCCGGGCATCTCCATGGGGATCACCATAAGCTCACCGAGTGCCGGGCCGCCGCGACGACGGTCGGCGGTGTGATGGATGGATAGGGTATGCGTATGACAGCAATGGCAGGACAGTCCGCGGATGGTGCACTGATGTCGTGTTTCCGCACGGCAGTCGTGCCAGCGGCCGGGCTCGGGACCCGTTTCCTGCCCGCGACCAAGACGGTGCCCAAAGAGTTGCTGCCGGTGGTGGACACTCCTGGCATCGAACTGGTGGCGAGCGAGGCGGCGGAGTCCGGCGCGGACCGGCTCGTGATCGTGACCTCACCGGGCAAGGACGGCGTCGTCGCGCACTTCGTCGAGGACCTGGTGCTGGAGAGCACCCTCGCCGAGCGTGGCAAATTCCACTTGCTCGAGAAGGTGCGCAAGGCTCCTGCCCTGCTGGATGTCACCTCGGTGGTGCAGGAGGAGCCGCTCGGTCTCGGTCACGCGGTCGCGCAGGCCGAGCAGGTGCTGGACGACGACGAGGACGCGATCGCGGTCCTGCTTCCCGACGACCTGGTGCTGCCGTGCGGCGTGCTCGACGTGATGAGCCGGGTGCGGCGCAAGCGCGGCGGCACCGTGCTGTGCGCCATCGACGTGCCGAAGGAAGAGGTCAGCGCGTACGGCGTCTTCGACGTCGCGCCGGTGCCCGACGCGACCAACCCGAACGTGCTGCGGGTCAACGGAATGGTGGAGAAGCCCGCGCTGGCCGACGCGCCGTCCACCTTCGCGGCCGCGGGCCGATACCTGTTGGACCGGGCCATCTTCGACGCCCTGCGGCGGATCGAGCCGGGCGCCGGAGGTGAGCTTCAACTCACCGACGCCATCGCGCTGCTGATCGAGGAGGGACACCCCGTACACGTCGTCGTGCACCGTGGGTCGCGCCACGATTTGGGCAACCCGGGCGGTTATCTTCGTGCTGCGGTCGATTTCGCTTTGGAACGAGAGGAATACGGCCCCGCCCTGCGCGAGTGGCTGCAGCACCGGCTCGGTCCGGACTGGGATCCGCAGCTGACGACGGACGACTGAGCGAATGTTCGGCTTTCGTCGACAGTGGACCGTCGGGTACGAATGATGGTTCACCGAACGCGGTTGCGTCCGAAGCGCGTGCGGCGGAATCGGTTCGAGGTGCGGAGAAGATCAGGAAGGGCTGGATGCGCTCGGTTGAGGATCAGCAGATCAAGGTGACCGCGGCGGCGGTCGCGCCCCGGCCGGTCCGTGTCGCGATCTCCGAGGCCCAGGGCCTGCTGTGCGCCGAGGACGTGATCACCGAGCGGCCGCTGCCCGGATTCGATCAGGCGGCCATCGACGGTTACGCGGTGCGCAGCGTCGACGTGTCCGCCGCCGGGTCCGATATCCGCGACGAGGACGGCGAACTCGTCGACCTGACGCTGCCGGTGGTCGGCGAGGTGGTCGCGGGTTCCCGGCAGCCGATCCGGTTGCAGCCGCGCCAGACGGTGCGGGTCGACACCGGCGCTCCGCTGCCGACGCTCGCCGATGCCGTGCTTCCGCTGGATTTCACCGACGGCGGCCGGGCCAGGATCAAGGTCTACGAATCGGTTCGCTCGGGCGATTACGTGCGGCGCATCGGCGACGACGTGCAGCCAGGCGATGTCGCGGTGCGCGCGGGCACCATCATCGGCCCCGCGCAGGTGGGCCTGCTCGCCGCGGTCGGCCAGGACAAGGTCCTCGTGCATCCGCGTCCCCGGCTCTCGGTGATCTCGGTCGGCGGCGAGCTCATCGACATCGATCGCACGCCGGGGCCGGGCCAGGTCTACGACGTCAACTCCTACGCGCTGGCCGCCGCCGCGCGCGATGCGGGCGCCGACGTGAACCGCGTCGGCATCATCAGCGCCGATCCGCGGCGGCTGCGCGACGTGATCGAAGGCCAGCTGGTGCGTTCGGAAGTCGTCGTGATCGCGGGCGCGGTCGGCGGCTGGGCCTCCGAGCAGGTGCGCGAGGCGCTGGAGGGGCTCGGCGAACTCGAGATCGCCAGGGTGGCCATGCATCCCGGCTCGGTGCAGGGTTTCGGCAGGCTCGGGCGCGACGAGGTGCCGACCTTCCTGCTGCCGTCCAATCCCGTTGGCGCACTGGTGGTGTTCGAGGTGATGGTGCGTCCGCTGATCCGGATCGCGCTCGGCCGCAGGCATCCGATGCGACGGATCATCCGGGCCAGGACCATCACCCCGATCAATTCGATGATCGGCCGTAAAGGCTTCTTGCGAGCGCAGCTCATGCGCGACGAATCCACCGGGGACTATCTCGTGCAGCCGCTCGGCGGCGGCGCGGGCTCCTCGCATCTGCTGGCCACCATGGCCGAGGCGAACAGCCTGATCATCATCGATCCGGAGGACACCGAGGTCAGGACCGGCGACGAGGTGCAGGTCGCTTTTCTCTCCCAGCGCGGCTGAAGCGTGGAGTCGATGAACGTCTTCCGGGTCACCCAGCATCCGGGGTGGCCCGCGCATCTCGGTCCGGTGCGCGTCGCGGCGGGACAGGTCACGCTGCGGCCGGTGCGGTTGCGTGACGCGGCGGCATGGAGCCGCATCCGGCTGCGCGACCGCGAGCACCTGGAGCCGTGGGAGCCGACCGGCCGCGGGGCCTGGGACGCACGCAATCACGCGTCGAACTGGCCCTCGCTGTGGTCGAGCCTGAAGGCCGAGGCCCGGCGCGGCGCGATGATTCCGCTCGTCATCGAGGTCGACGGCACCTTCAGCGGCCAGTTGACCGTCGGCAACATCGTGCGCGGAGCGCTGCGCTCGGCGTGGATCGGCTACTGGGTGGCCAAGGATCTCAGCGGGCAAGGCGTGGCCACCGCAGCGCTCGCGCTCGGACTCGACCACTGCTTCGGGCCGGTCGGGCTGCACCGCGTCGAAGCGACCGTGCGCCCGGAAAACCTGGCCAGCCAGGCCGTGCTGCGCAATGTCGGGTTCCGAGAGGAAGGCCTGCTTCGCCGCTATCTGGACGTGGACGGCGCGTGGCGGGACCATCTGCTCGTCGGCCTCACGGTCGAGGAAATCAACGGGACCGTGCTCGATCGGCTGGTGCGTGACGGGCGGGTCATACTGCCCTGAAGGCCGCAATTCGTTTGCAAGACATTTGCTTCTCGGAATACCCGGAAAGAAATCCTGCAATCGATAGACGGACGGAACGATACCGTCGTGACACGTCAACTCCCGCGCGAAACGCGGACCGACGGGGGAGCTTGTGACAGGTGTGGCGGATGTGCACGGCGCGCCTGCCGTATTCGCGCGGCGCGCCGAATTAACCTACGGACGTCGATGCCGCGTCTTGCGGTACCGGCAGGGAGCCTGAGAGGCGTCTCCGGACGATGGATCGCGTCCGAGAGCGGGAGCGGTAGCGAACGCACGGCGCGGTGCGTCATCCAGGCGCGGGCCGAACGGACGAACAGGTGGGGACGGAGGTGATGACCTGATGCCGAACTCGATTCTGTGGATCGGGCTCGTCGTGCTCTGGGTCTTCGTCCTGTTCCCGATCCTGGCCGACCGGCACCCCAGGATCCGGCAGACCACCGATGCGGCACTGGCGACCCGCGTGTTGCACCGCGGCGGCTCCAAGCGACGCATGAAGAAGGGGCCGGCGGCCGGGCACGACAGCGACCCGGACTATCGGCCGACCCGAGTGCAGAGAAAGCGTTTCTATAGCGATGATGCGGAGGACCGGATGAGCGCACCGGCCGACGAGCAAGTCACCGAGGTCGACGAGGACACCGACGCGCGGGACGACTTCCCGGCGCTCGAGGCGGGGCAGGACGCGTCCGCCGAACACTCCGGCGCCGCCGATGACGAACCCGCCGAAGCGGATTCGGCCGAGCCGGACGACGACGTGACGAGCGAGGCCGACCGTGCGGCGGATCCCGATTCGGATCTCGATTCGGACGAGAACGACACCGAGACGGCCCGATCGCCTGCGGACACGGACGCGGCGGCCGATGATGACGACGTGGCCGAAGACGATGAAGAGGCCGCGGCGCACCACGAACCGACCACGGCACGTATTCCGCCCGCCCGTTCCGCCGCACCCGCGCGCGTCCCGGACCTCGACTTCGAAACCGATTCGGCCGAACCGGAATTCGTTCCCACCCGGCGCGGCCGCGGTGGTTTCGACCCGGAAGCCGACGCGATAGCGCGCGCCGCCCGCTACACCTTCCGGCAGCGCGCCGTGCTCGGCCTGCTGCTGTCGAGCATCCTCTGCGGGGCGCTCGCGATCGTCGTGAGCCCGCTGGTGTGGTGGGCCTGCGCGGCGTCCGTCCTCGGCCTCGGCACCTACCTGGCGTACCTACGCAAGCAGGTCCGGATGGAAGAGGAGATCCGCCGCCGCCGCGCCGCCCGCCTCACCCGCGATCACGAGGACGCCCACGACGACCCGCGGCACGCCGACGACACCGCGGCCCGCCGCGGCATGGATCGCGACACCGCCCGCGCCCTGCGCCGCCGCTCCGTCCTGCTGGACGCCGACGACGAAGACCCCATGTTCGAACATCTCGAAACCTTCGATCCCGCCACCGCCCGCGCCCTGCGCGGCCGCACCGGCACCGACATGCGCCGCGCCGTCGGCGAATAACCGCAGCTCAGGCAGGCGATTCGGTATCCCGCCGCATCGCCTGCTACAGTTGCACAGCGCGGTTCCCCCGGGGATCGCACGGGGCTATAGCGCAGTTGGTAGCGCGTCTCGTTCGCATCGAGAAGGTCAGGGGTTCGATTCCCCTTAGCTCCACAGTTCTCGCAGGTAAGGGCGGGTTTCGAGTCAGACTCGGGAACCCGCCCTTTCGCATCTTCCAACTAAGTCCCAACTATGTCCCTGCCCCGGTGACCGCGCGTTCGAGTGCTTCGGCGGCGGCATGGTGGGTTCGCCCGCGTGCCATGTAGTGCCGTTGTGTCATCGCCGGGTCGGCGTGGCCGAGCACGTCAGCGGTGACTCGCGCCGACAGTCCGGCGTCATCGAGGATCGTCGCCACCGCATGACGGAAGCTGTGTGCGGTGATGTCGTCGGCCATGCCGAGGGCGTCACGAACGCGCTGCCATTCGTGGCCGACGTTCTGCGGATCGCGCAGCGTCCACACCGCCGAGGGGAACACCAGATCGAGCGTTGGTGCGTCCGAGTCGGGAGGTGATGCCAGTTTCCGGGCCGCGAGTGCCGCTCGACGCCGCTTCAACATCTGAACGGCGAAGTCGGGTAGGGCGATGGTGTTGCGCCGGTTCTTCGGGTCGTCCTCCACCTCGAGGCGGACCAAGCCGTCGCCTTTCACGCGGACGACCTTGCCGGTGGTGCGCAGGGTGCGTGCCTCGAGGTCGATGTCCGACCACAACAGGCCGAGTATCTGACTGCGCCGCAGTCCGGTTGCCGCGAGCAGGGTCACCAGGTCGGCCAGGTCGGCGGTGTCGCAGTAGTCGGCGACCGTTGGCGGGGTGTACGCCTTGACCGGTGTGCCCCGGTTGCGCTCGGCCCTGGACAGCTTGCGCGGGCACGGCACCTGCGAGGTTCGTACAGCGGTGAGGATGAAGCGCAACTCATCGATGGTGAGATCGCGGGCGCCACCGGTGCGGCCCTTGGCCTCGATGTTCTTGGCCATCTGCGATTCCCGGACCGGGTTCACGGTCAGGGCATCTTTGCGCACGGCGTAACGGAACATCCCCGACAGCACGTTTCGGGCCGTGCGCATCGAGGACGGTCCCTTGGCTTCGCCTACCTGTTTGAGGAACGCCTCCACAGCTGACGTGGTGACCTCGAGAAGCCGCCGCTCACCGAACGCGGTGTTGAACAACTCCGCGACCACGTCGTAGCGGTCCATCGTGTTACCCGCGCGGCCCTGTTCGACCAGATGTGCCCGATACAGCCCCCACAGTTGCCGAACACTCGTGGACTCCGACAACTCCCCGCCCAAGTCCACACGGATACTCGTGGCCGCAGCCATGACCGCATCCAGTGCGCGTGATCCATTGCGATCGGGGATCTTTCGGCCGCGTGCGTCGAGCTTGATAGGCGAGACCCGTTTCAGATCTCGCCTCTTGCCGGAGGCATCGCGAACCAAAATCCTTGCCTCCCAGCGGCCTGGAGACAATTCGGTCAGCATCGGGGCGCCAGGGACACCGATGGGACGGGCGGGTCTGCCTCGTTTCACGCCCGCCCCCTTGCTGGCTGGCTCACGGTTCCTCGCGACCCTCCAGGGCCGCGTCCAGCGCGTTCAGATCCCAACGGAAATCCTTCCCGACCCGCTTGGGTCTCGGTAGCCACGGGTACTTGTCGCGATTGCGGTTCCAGCGCCGAAGCACTTCCGGGTTCACGCAGATGTGTGCGGCAGCATCTTTGGTGGTTGCCCACCGGCGAAACGGCACGGTGTGCTCGTGCTCAGCAGACATCGGGAGCTCCTGTCCGGTCAACACCATTATCGTTGCTATATATTTGCTGAACTGGGGGTGTGGCACACGTCGGTGTTGCCGAACAACCGTCCTCGTCCGGTGGTGGTGGATCGGCAGCGAGCATGGCCCGGTCGTATTCGGCTCGCCAGGTGATGCGTTCGGCGATGGCGGTCATGAGCAGCTTCGCCCGTGACGGGATGCGTGCGCCGGGGGCGATGGTGGCCCAGGTGTAGCGGCGCGGATCGGTGGCGGGTTTCTCGATGCCGACGGCGGCCAGGCGGTTTCGGACGAATTCCATCCGGTCGGCTTTGTGGTCTCCGAGGGTCTTGCCTGTCCATTGCTCGGAGGTCAGCACCCGGTTGCCTGGCAGGGCGAGGGTTTCGCGCCGATGTGCGCGTGCCTTGCATACTCCTGGCACGGTTTTGGCGGTGGCGCCCTTGGGGGTGATGCCGTAGAGCAGCCAGATAGCGCACCGCGGACTACAGGGGGTGCGGCACAGTGCGGCGTGTAGTCGGTCGTAGTGGTCGTGCTGGCGTGCGGTGCGGGCGTGGAGGACCTCGGTGACCGATTTGGTGAGGTACTTGCACAGGTAGCCGATTGCCTCGCTGGCGGCTTTGGTGCCTGCGGCGATGCCTTGGATGTCGATGCGTGGCCCGAACGCCGCTTTGTGCGCGGGTTCGTCGGTCGGTTCGATTCCGTCTAGGGCGTCTTCCCAGGTGGTCAGTGCCGCTTTGCTATTGGGGTCGATGAAGGTTTCGCGGCGCGGGTCCCACACCGGCACGACCGCACTGGGATAGTGCATCTCGCCCAGTTGCGGCCACCACACTTGGTGGTAGGTGGCTTCGTTGACTTGGCGGATCACCGCGCGGGAGATGGCCCCGCGCAATGCCATGTGGATGTGCGGTGCGCCGCGCTTCTGGGGTTCAACCACGGCGAAGTACTGGACGTTCCAGCCGACCACGCGCCGAAGGTTCTGAATCCAGCGGGAGAACAACCGGGCGCAGGTGATCGCATCCCATGCCGCGCGCTGGTAGTCGTAGCTCTGCGGGTTGCGGGCGCTGCCGTCGCTGTGAACCTTGCCGTAGCTGGGCATGGTGAGGGTGACGAACATCGAGGAGTAGTGACCGCCGAACTCGCGTCCGATGGTGCGATCGGAGACCGGATTGCGGGGCAGGTCCGGCGCGTCCTGCCGTCGACGTGTCGAGCGACGCCGTTTCTCGGTTGCCGAACTCTCCTCGCTATCTCGGCCGGCTACATCCTCACCGGCCGATGCCGGCGGATTCCCCCGCATCCCCAGCGCGGTCAGTTGCCTATCGGCCCAGACGATTTCGGCCTCCAGCTCGGCGATGTCGGCGGCGTGCTGCTGTTCGCGTGCTTCGCCCAGCAGGGCGAGCAGATCGGCGCGGTAACCGATCAGGCCCTCTTGGTCGAAGGTGGGCCGCGGGCGCGGCTTGGTGGGCTCGCTTGTCAGGTGCCAGCCTTCCCGGCATTGAGCTTGCCGAAGTGCTTTGGCCTTACGCGCGCACGGCCCGCACTGGGATTCCCGCGTGGCCCCACACGGCACCGGAACGTAGGTAACCCGTCCGGTCACGGCGTCGGTTTGTTCGAGCACGATCGGCCGCACACACACCCCGTGCCGGTCGGCCGCTGCTATCGCGATGTCGAGGAACGACGGACCGCGCCCGGATGGATTCCCATCCTCATCCGTTACTCGTGGCGCGTCGTCGAAGACAGTGGTTGTCATGAGATCACCTGTCTCGTAGTCCCACACGCGGCACCAGGCCGACAACGCCGAGCAAGCGCGGTCGGACCGGTGCCGCGTGAAACGTGAAATGCGAACTACCGGAGCAGGTTTCAAAGATGAGGTGCCGCCGCCGGTACGACGGTCACGAGCGCTACCCGCGCTGAATCGGAAAGACTGTGAATGCGCTATCCGCGCTGCATATGTGCCGCTCGCAGTGATGTTGCTGGTCACCTGGCGCGGCAATACTAGGCTATCGTGCGTTCTTCGCGGTGATCGTTTCCCTGGTTACGGAGCTACGAGTGGTCGGTGTCGGTGTCGAGCCGTGGTGTGCCGTCAGGGTGGCGCGGTAAGGGCGGGTAGGTGCGCATGATCCATTCGATGTCGTCATCGGTGACCCAGTAGGCGCGAACCCTGGTGATCTCCACCGAGGTTTCGTGCTCGACGTAGGCCACACCGGGAGTGCTTTCGGGGATTTCATCGCACAGCGCCCCCCGATCGCGCCCACTCGGTCCGAACAGCATGTTCGGCTGTGTCGGCTCACTCATGCGCAAACCCACCCGGTACGGGTAGAGCTGGCGAAGCTCGAGCACGTCCTTCGACGGGTCCTGGAGACTGCCGACCATCGGCACCGCCACCGCGCGTGATTGGGTGAGCACGGTACCCATGTGCCGCAGAATCTCGTCTCTGATCTTGCGATCGGAGTAGTAGGCGGTCAGGCTCGCGGCCTCATCGATGATCACCACAACGAGTGGTTCGGCCACGGTGGGTGTGATCTTGCGTTCGGCTTTGGTCATGTAGATCTGGCCCCGCTGTTGCACCAGTGCCGCCGCATCACGCAACAGCGCGAGCGCCTGCGGGCCGTTGTCGTAGGCGAAGCGCGCGAACCACTCTCGGGCTGCGCCCATCTCCATTCCCCCCTTGGGGTCGATGACCCACAGCACTACCCGCCCGTCCCGGATCGCGGGACCCAGGGCCGCGATCAGCGACCAGATCACCGATCCCTTGCCCGAGCCCATCTTTCCCGCGACGAGCAGTTGGTTACCGAGTAGCCGTATCTTCCAGGGTTCCCCGAGTTCGGTCATGCCGATGGTGAGTGCTTCCAGGTCAACGGTTTTCGCCTCCATCCGAGGCAGTGGAATCGGTTCGGTAAGCCGGTCGGTGTGGATCACCTGTAGCCGCACGAACCCCGATTCCGCGTGACGGACCCGCACCCCGACCGCGCCGAAGGCGTGGCGCAACGCATCGGACTGCTTGGCCCACATCTGCACCGTCTGACCACCCACCAGCTTGACCAACAACTCATCAGCGGTGTCACCGATACCGACCTTGACCAGGACCGGGGTTTGAACACCGTTGTCGAGGATCTTGGTCAGCCCGTGTATCGCGGTCAGCGTCTTCCACCGCCGCTTATAGCGCTTCCACGACAGATACCGCGTGCGCATCCGCCTCCACACCCAGCGCCGCCACGAGCCCGGCCACCACGCCCACCACATCCCCCACCCAGCCAGTGACAGCGCCGCCGCGCTGGCACCGATCGGCCAGCCCAGCAACCACCACCCCACGCCTGCGGCTGCGATCGGTAGCGAGATCATCGGGAACAGCAGCGCCCACCACAACAGGTGGGCCAACCCCATCACCATCGCTTCCAGCAGCAGCATCAGCCCTTGCCCCAGATCATCCATGATCGTGGGCGGGCGGGGTTGTGGCTTTTCGTACTCCGCGGAACGAACCACGTCTATCAACTCCAACTATCTTGTTGCGAATGTTGTTGCCGCACAGTCCGATATGACGGCCGCGCGGGGGCGGGTCGGCCCGGTTGCGTCCGAGCCGACCCGCCGAATTCAGGACCGCGAGTCAGAATCAGGCCGGGGTCTTACCCGCGCCCGCTCCACTCGCCGACCGGTTACCGCCACCCGGCGCAGTCGCGTAGCCCGTCGCGCGCACCGTGTAGTCCAGGTACTTGTATTCGCCCTGGCCAGCGATGCGCGGTTGGACGGTGACGCCCACCAGTTCGATCGGCCGCAGGTTCGGGCCGATCTCCGCGGTTGTGGGTACCGGTTCGGTCTCCGACAGCAGCAGAACCTCATAGCTCGCACGCCGCGCCTTGCGCACGGCCGGATCGCTCACGGTGGCTTTCCACACCAGAGCCCCGGTCAGCTCGTCGCGCTTCTGCGGACCGGGCCTGTTCGGATCACCGGTGTACACCAGATCAGGATTCACAGGCCCCATCTGGTACAGCCCGTCCCGGAAGAAGTCCGCGAACTCCACAGCGAATCGAAGGTTCTTGCGAGTGTCGATTAGGTTGTCCTCGGCCATGGCGGCCACCATCCAATCTGTGACGTATCTGGTTGTTGTTAGATGAATCCCGCACCAGGGCGGGGGAGTTCGGGCACGGCACCACGCACCGGACCCACGGACACCACCAGCGCGAACAGGCGGATCACGCCCCCCGACCACACCCCGCCACGCCCGCACCACGCCAACTCCGACACCAGCCACGCGCAACGGGACCCGGTGAATTTCACGCTCCGAGAAGTCACCCCAATTGGGTGCATGGACTACTCTGGACATGGCAGAGACCTCGTTTCTGCACACGAATGAAAGAGGGACTCCGAACGGCAGGGTTGCAGCCCGCATGCCTATCGGAGTTGGTTTCGTTCAGGCTGTCCCCTCGTTAGCGCGGGGGGACAGCCGCGAATCAGTGACGGCTAGCAGCCGTAGTTATCATTCGATGAATCAATCTCCTTCCAATTTTCTCCATCTTGACACGGAAAACGTCCAGCGTGCCGCCACCCAACCCACACAATTTGTGGGGGTCAGCCAGACCGTTCCACCCACCAGCTGTGGAACCATCCATGGCGGCAGACCTGGGCCACGCTTGACCAGGGAGTTTGCGGCCTTACCCGCGACCACGTACCGCGACTCACTCAGCGATACGGAACCACCTACACCAGTGCGGGCCGGGAGCGCCATACGGCTGCATCGACCAACCCACACCCGAGAGACAGACACAGGCGCGCACATCCTTTCTCTCCTACCCGGCCCGTCGAGTACTTCTCGCTGTCTCCATCATCCCGCCAGGTGCCACACGGTCAAGAAAAACCACGAAATATCCGCTGGACCTACGACACATTTTTTGATAGCGGATTGCAATAGCTCGCCTAAAATGGGTCTCACGCTTGACATGCGAGAAAGGAAAGCTCTCAATTTACTAAAACGAGGGCTTTCTTCTAGGGCTGCACGGGGTAGGTGTCGCGGAAAGCTTCGCGCACGATGGCCGCGTCCGGTGCGCCTCGGCCCTCTATCTCCGAGACCACTTCGGACACGCGCCAGTAGTTCGACGGCACCAGGCGCCCGGACTCCACGGCTGCCAGCGCGACATGTGCCGCTTCGTCCGGCTTGTCGGCTGCGACCAGAGCCAGGCCCAGGTCCAGGTTCGCCGTAGCGATCCGGCGCGGGCGCACCGACTCAGCGCCTGCCAGATCAGCGAGAACGTGCCGGGCGTAGGACTCGGCTGCCGGATCACCGAGCCAGGCCAGCGTGGTGGCCACATAGGCGTCCGATTTCGCTGGGTCGTATCGGAAATGGTGCTCCGGCCGGTTGGGCGTGCTCAGTCCGGCCACCAGCCGGGCCACACGACGCAGCGCCCCGTACGTGCCCTTGCTGTCCCCGAGCCGTGCCAGCGCGCGACCCTCCTGGGCGGTGGCTTGGATGAATGCCGAACTGTCCTCCGGGGCAAGGGAATACGCGGCACGCGACAGTTCTGCCGCCGCTGCGAACTTGCCGTCGGTCAATTGCTGCCACGCCCGCGTTTCCAGGCACCATGCCGCGATCTCGCGGTGTCCCGCTTCGTCCGCCAGCTTCCACGCCAGGTGTCCCCGCGCCGCTGCGGCGGAGGTTTCGCCCAGGTCGATATGGCACGTGCTGGCCAATAGCGACAGCCAGCCGACCGAGACCAGCAACCGGCGGTGCTGCGCCAGCGTTTTCCGGCTGTCCATCAGGCGTCCGGCGTAGCCGAGATGTTGACGGATGCGCATGAGCAGTTCGTCCGGCGGAGTTGTCGGGTATCCCGCCGCTAGGTCGTCCACCGCCAACTCCAAGCGGTCCAAGGTGTCCCCGCCCAGGTCCGATGCCGCGACCCGCTGAATCCATTCCGTTGCTGCCCGCTCACCGTCAGCCGATTCAACGAACAGCGCCGAGCCGATACCCAGGGCATCGGCGTAGGCGGTCACGTGCTCCGGCCTGACCTGACGCTGCCCGGTCTCCAGCAACCCGAGCAGCGCCTTGCTGTAGTGCGTGCGCGCCGCCAGTGCGGACAGGCTGAGCCCCGCCGCCTCTCGTGCAGCGCGAAGCCGGATACCGGTGATGGCGTCCGATTCCCCGCTCTCGTCCACAAGACCAGCCTAACGGGCATTGATCCGCTGTAGACGCTTGTAGACGCCGAACGGCTCCAAACCCAAAACGTGCACATCTAGCGTCTTTTTCAGCCCCGCCGTCGGGTGGATGGGGGTTCTCCTTCATCCCCGGCGGCGGGTGCTACTCAGCACGCGTTGGCCCAGCAGGGAGGGGTTGCATCAATGGGTTTGTCCGAGGAGTTGGGTTGGGATGAGTCGGTTGCCCCGCCGACTGCGCCGCGTACCGACTCGCCTGCCCCGGTGGCCGATACGCCGCGTTCGCGGGTGGGCTACTACCGCAGCGTGTGCCATCTGCCCGCTGTGCTCCAACCGGACACCGGCCGTATCGGTTTCACCGCGGGCATGGTGTGGGCGGTAGCGATGCCTGCGGAGTTGGGGCAGATGGTCAAGGTCCACCTCGAGCGTCACAAACAAGGTGGTGGGCCGATCGTGACCCATCCGCGCTCCCACACATGGACTTTCCTCGTGCGCTCGGACATTCCGGCCACGATGATCGCTGCCGAGGCAGCGTTGTTCCGTCTTCGCCGAATCACGGTCTTGGGCAACGGCGATCACGTCGCGCTACCGTCACCGGCTGATCAAGGTTCGGAGCATCGGGTGTGGATCACCGCCGCGCATTCGGTGTTCCGTCCCTCCGGGCGTGCGGTGCTGTACGCGGTGCACGCCTGCCTGGCCCCGATCCGACAGCCCGCGCTATGAGCACCACCGCGCCGACCCCGGACGGGTCGCCATCGCCCACCGAACCCGATGTGCACCTGAGTGTGTTCCTGCACGGGCAGCGGATGGACTTCGTTGCCTGCCTGACGGCTGCGTTGATCTTCGTTCAGGAGCACCAGGCCCGCCACTACGTCGACGCGGTGACCGTTGACCTGGACAAGCGCGAGTTCCCGCGCCTTCCGAACGAGCGCCTGTACCTGGAGAGGTAACGCCTGGGACCAACCGCGCCAGCCAACAGGCATCCAACGAACACGAAATGCGCAGTGAAACAACATATCTGCAACGGAGCCGGGAAGACTTCAGCCGCGCCCAAGCCACCGCACTGACCGCACTGGCCCAAGCAGGTCGGGCGTGTTCGGCTCGAGAGCTGGCGGGCGGGCCCCGCATCGGCCCGATCACACTGACTCTGCAATGGCTGGTCACCAAGGGCCACGTCCGCACCGAGGTCCACCGTCCAACAGGCGAGGGCCGCTCCGAACCGGTCTATGAGCTGACCGACGACGGTCGCGCCGCCTATCAGCGCCTCACCATCCACACACCGCCAGCCCGGCCGCTGGAAGCCCCGAAATCGAGGACGTGACTCGCGTGCCCATCAATGCCATCGGCCTGCTCAACCGCAGCGTCAGCGACTCCTGGTTACGAGACGAACGAGTGATCATCGACCTGAGCCACGCGCGCGGGTACCGGCTGGCGCACACGGTGATCATCGACGCCGACACCTACATGCCGACCACGTTGATCGTGTGGACTGCACACCAGCACGCCGCAACCGTCATCGTCGCTCCCAGCGTCGAGCACTTCCCCAGTACCAGCATCCAAAACGCGGTCGCTCTGGCCTGTGCCCTGGTGACACCCGCACGGACCATTCCCCCGGCTGGAAGCCCACACACCATGAAACTCGCCTACGACAGTGCCAAGGGCCGGGGTGGTCGGCTCGTGTTGCGCCCCGTCGCAGGGTTGCCGCCCCTACCCTGTGTACGGCGCTTCGTGGAGCCTGGAGTTTGCGGCGCTGGCATGTTCGGACGGAGAGGGGTGGTCATGGCCGCGGTGTCCGGCGAGTTCGACGAGGAGGACTTCCAGCAGTTCGTCAAGGATCAGCGGGACCCGCGTTGGGTGGCGTGGCTGGACAGCGTCGATGACCAGTTGGATCGCTTCCTGAGCCGAACACTTCGCTTCTTTTCCGGCGACCTTTCCGGCTACATGCATTCGGCAGCGGCGTTGGTTCTCGCCGAAGAGGCTGCGTTAGAGCAGTTCCCGGACCGCGCGGCGGTACGCGCGCCGGAGAATCGTGCGGTGGCCGAACGCTTCGAGGTTTTCCTCGGTGAGGTGTTCCGACGCAGCTTCGATGGAACCTGGATCAACTGCCCCCATCACGACGAGACCGGGATGGGCTTCTGCCCGGTGGTGCGATTCCCGTTCACCAACCTCGACATCCACGTCCGGACCTTCCTCGAAGCCGCCGCCGAGGAACGCAGCGGGACCGAGTGGCTGTCGGTGTGGGTGCGCGCCGACAAGATACAAATAGCGTGGATCGAGGCCGGAAGCCCCCGACGTACACAGTGGGACCAAGCCGGATGGGTTCCACCCGAGAACGGCGACCGACCAAAGGAGAGCATGGGCATGGGCGACGAGCAGCTGAGCATGGATCTCGGTGTGAACATCGAAGAATCTGCGTGGGCGAAATGGGTCGATCCATCTCGCCGGGAAGCTCAAGCACGAAAGTTCATGTCCTACGCAGGCATTCGGAGCATCCCGGACGAGCTGTGGAGCTATAGCGACTCGCCGCAGATCATCACGGAGCAGC
Organism: Nocardia sp. bgisy134; assembly: GCF_057708325.1. Lineage (NCBI taxonomy): Bacteria > Bacillati > Actinomycetota > Actinomycetes > Mycobacteriales > Nocardiaceae > Nocardia > Nocardia sp. bgisy134. Next base: position 237,912 of record NZ_JBYIRW010000003.1, on the reverse strand, counting down.
AATCGGCGGACGATGCTGTGGCGGAGTTGTTCCCCGACTGGGACGCGGTGAAAGCGAACCCGGATATGGCCGATGCGTTTGCGTGTTTCCTCGGCGAGTGTTTCGCCAAGTACGCCGGAGCCGAATGGTACGACAGCCCCGTCGGCCGGGAGCGCTCTCTGTACGACGACGTGAATCCTGCACTTATTTACGGTTTCGAGGGGTCGACGGATCACACAGTGTGGCAATTGTTCGACTTGATGTTCGAAAATCGGCTGGAACGGGACGGGCGCATGTTCACTGTGATGGTCGACATGATGGGTGAATACCAGGAGGAATGCCGTTTCCTCCCGAGGAAGCGTGGCAGCTGACCCGCGGCTTGCCGTAACTGATGTGATCGCACATGTTCGGGGGCTGGGTCACTCATGCCAGACGACTACGATAATGACCGAATCGGATTCGGCCCGAACGACCGTGGAAGAATATTCGAGAATGGCGCCGAGGTATTTTTCCGCGATCGCGAAAATGGCTACACGAAGCAGGTTTCGGTACCCGTTCCAGGGCGAGAAGAGAAACGTCGTTTCGACAAAGCGCAAGTAAAAGATGGGCGAATCCGAAGCGTCGAAGACAAATCAGGCGGAGTGCGAGGCCCCCAACGACCTCAAAGAACTACGCAATGACCGAATACTCCTCGAAAACGGCATCATAGATCACCACACGATACGCACAGTCGAAGGCGAGCCTATAGCGCGAGAGGCGCAGCAGTTGATAAACGAAATGGCTCGGGACTTCCCGAACCGTTTCGAACACCAAGTCATCCCCCGGTCGGTCGCTCGCCAAATCTGGGCCTTGGGACTGCAAAGGGAGCCTGGTAAGCAGCTCGAATTGGACGGGGTCCGTGACAAGGCGCGCGAGCACGCGGCCCGACAGCGGCAAGCACCCGCCGTGTCGCTGGTCAAGCAGCGTGAGTCGCCCACCGTATCCCTGGTTCGCACCGAGGAACAGCAGCGGGACCGTTCCCGGCGCAGCGAGGAGGCGCGGCAGCGGAAAGAGCGGGAGCGCGCAACGCGGCTCCAGGCAGCCAAGGAACGGCTCTCACGTGCCGTTGCCGATCAGAACCGGCGATTGGCCGAAGCGCGGGAGCAGGGGCAGCTCGTTCCCGCGCAGGATCTGAAGAAGTCGCACGAGGGCATTACTCAGCAGCTCGAAGCCGTGCGGGCTATGGAGGCTGCCCAAGCGCGCGAGGCGCTGGAGAAGGCTGGACTTGGCGCGAAGCAGATAGAGGCGATGGAGCCCATTCTCAAGCAGGGGCGTGAGACTCCGCGGCTGGACATGGTGCGCGATATCGACGCGCTTGGCGCTGCTGCGCAAGATGCGGCGAAGGCTCAGCAGCGGCGTGAAGAGATCGAGCGTCAGCGTGAGCAGGTCCGCGATCGCGTCGAACGTAGCCCCCTGCCGCGCGAGGTGGCGCAGATCCTGGAGCTGGGGAGGCCGCAGCCGGGGGAGACGCCACGGCCTGTGCCGGGGCACGAGGTGAGTCAGGCGCGGTTGCACTACGACATCGCCAAGGAGCGGCAGCGCGAACAGGAACGCCAACGCCAACGAGGGCTGGGACGGGAACCAGAGGGAAGCGCATAGCAGGCCCTGGCGCCCTCGGGCTGACTCCGGAAGTCACCCACGTGCTCAACCTCAGCGGCCCCCCAACCAATGCCCGACCGCGACCGCACCAACCATCACACCTGCCGACCGCGCTCGACGCGAGCGCAACGAACGCGAAGCCCGCGAACGCGACGAACGCGCACGCCACGAACGCATACACGGCCGCAACCCCGGCGCACCTGACCTCTAGGCCAAGCGACTGAGCGACGACCAACCGCGCCGGATTCGGCCACCACCTCACTGGTTCCCTGGGTCCCAGGGCTGGGCCGTTCCGGCGCGTCGCGACAGGCATGGCAACCAATGGTCTGATTCGCGGAATGTGTTGTGCCGCAAGCTTGAAGGCTCTGTTGGGAGCGAGTGAGAGAAGTTGGGAACCCCCGGGAATCAGTAGGAAAAAGAAGGAAGAGATAACCGGTAACCCAACAGATCAGAACTTGCCGAATTTCTCTCTACAGAGTCAAGAGCGGCGCGCTACGCGCGCCGCCCAGGGTCGCCCCTCCCTCCGCTCCGCTTCGGTCGGCGCACCCTGGCCCAGCACCAGGAGGAGGGTCATGCGCCTATCCAACGGGATGCAGTTAGGCCGTCTAGTGTGTCGCGCCTGAAATGCACACTCTAAGTTGTTAGCCTGTTTGTGTGTCGCATCGTGGGCCTTCCGCTGTTGAGATCGTTGTGTCCGATCCTGAGCGTGTTGAGCTTGCGCGCATGGCGGAATCGCCGGATCGGCGTGAGGCGCAACGGGCTCGGATCGTGCTGGCCTGTGCTGAGGGTATGTCGGATGCGGGTGCCGCGCGGCTTGTCGGTGTCTCGACGGGGTCGGCGGCGAGATGGCGTGGGCAGTTCGCTGCTGAGGGTCTGGCGGGGCTGGGTGATCGTGATCGCGGTGGGCGTCCGGTGGCCGAGATCGTGTTGACCGGCGATGAGCGTGAGACGTTGCAGCGGTGGGCGTGGGGTTCCCCCGAAAAAGTGGACAGGGTTAGCTTGCTTCGGGGGTAGTTTTGAGGGACTGCTCGTAGTCGATTGGTGAGCGCATTCCGATCGCCGAGTGTCGCCGCCGATGATTGTAGAAGTGCATCCAATTGTCAACTGCAGCAACCAGTTCCGCCTTGGTGGCGTAGGCGTGCCGGTAGTAGCATTCGTGCTTGAATGTCGACCACAGCGATTCCGCGCCAGCGTTGTCCCAGCAAATCCCGGTGGCTCCTGCCGAGCGGAGCAAGCCGTGGCGGGCGCAGGCTTCGGCGGTGACGGCAGCGGTGTATTGGCTGCCCCTGTCCGAGTGCAGAATCGTGCCGCGGCAGCGGCCACCACGGACGAACACGGCCCGGTCCACGGCGTGCACGACCAACTCGGCGCGCATATGGTCGGCGACTGCCCAACCCAGTACGCGCCGGGAATGTTCGTCGCGGATCGCGCATAGGAACATCTCGCCCTCACCGCAGCTCAGGTAGGTGATATCCGAGGACCAGACCAGGTCGGGGCGGCCACGGTCGAAGCGACGCCCGACCAGATCCGGCGGGAACGATGCTGCTGGATCGGCGATGGTGGTGGTCTTGAACGAGCGTGGGCTGATGCCCTCGATCCCGAGTTCGGCCATGATCGCGGCCACGGTGTTCTTCGATACCCGTTCGCCTTCGGCGAGCAGGTCGGTGGTGATCCGGGGCGATCCGTAGGTGCCGTCGGAGGCACGGTGGTGGGCAAGGATTTTCACCTCCAGATCCCGGCGGCGCTGCAGCCGTGCCGACGGCTCCGCGCTGGCACGGACCTGCAGGAACCGGTAGTAGCCTGAGGTCGAGACGCCGAGCAGTTCGGCCATCCGAGTCACGTCGAGACCGGCGCACTCTGCCGCCATGAGCTCGAACCTGCTCACTTTGGATGCCGTGCCGCAAAGTACGCCGAGGGTCGAGTAGCCCGGGGGAATCTCACCCCCAGGCCCTCACAGAACCGTGCTTGACAGTCTCCCGTTACACGGCTCTTACCATCCAGTCGCCATGAACCCACGGGTATACGCCCAGTGGGCGAACAACCGGGGATACCTGTCCCCCAATGCTTTCCACCAGGCGTTGACCTTCTTGAACCCGTGCAACCGCCGATACTTCTTGCGAGCCCACCGCACCAGGTAGGTGTTGATGCGTTTGCACAGCGCATACAGTTTCGACCGGTAGAACCGGCCGTAATACTGCAACCAGCCCCGCACGATCGGATTGATCCATCGGGCCAACCGGCCCAGCGTCCAATCCGTATGCCGATGCACGTGCCAACTGCGGACCTCGCGGTTGATCCGTTTCTCCGCGTCGCGGCTGATTGCGGGCAGGAACGCGTTGAACAACCGTCCGTGCCTGTCCCGCGCCGTCCGCGCCCGGAATTCATACCCCAGGAACGTGAACGATGTGTGCTCATACGAGCCGCTGCGCTCATAGTCCTTGCAGTACACGACTTTCGTCTTCTCCGGATGCAGCTCCAGCCCGACCTCGGTGAGACGTTCCCCGATCGCGGCCTTCAACATCAGCGCCTGCTTCTCGCTGGCACAGTGCACGACGACGTCGTCCACATACCGTTCGAACATGATGCCCGGAAACCTCCGGGCCATCCACGCGTCGAACGCGTAATGCAGGAACAGGTTCGCCAGAACCGGCGACACCGCCGAACCCTGCGGGGTCCCACGATCTCGTGTTTCCAGTGCCCCGTCCGGGCGTTGCAGCGGGGCCGAAAGCCACCGCCGCACATACAACACCACCCAGTCCTGGTCGGTGTTGGCCCGGACCGCCTTGACCATCAATTCGTGATCCACGGTGTCGAAGAACTTCCGGATGTCCAGGTCCAAGACCCAGCCACCGGACCCCCAGCACCGCCCTCGGCATACTCCGACCGCGTCCAGCGCCGAACGATTCGGTCTATACCCATAGGAGTCCGGATGGAACATCGGCTCCACCCGCTTTTCCAACTCCATGGCCACCACCGTTTGCGCGACCCTGTCCGCGACCGTCGGCACGCCCAGAACACGAACTCCGCCACCGGTTTTCGGGATCTCCACCGCCCGCACGGGCGGAGGAAAATACGTCCCCGACGACATCCGATTCCACACCTTATAGAGGTTGTTCCTCAGGTCGGCCTCGAACTCCTCGACCGACTGCCCGTCGACCCCGGCAGCTCCCTTGTTGGCCCGCACTCTGTCAAACGCTTCTTGCACAGCCCATTTCGAAATCTCGAACGGCTTCATCGACGACCTTGATTGACTCATCCAGCTCCTCCCGGCCTGCGCCGGTCGACTGCTTCACCAACCCGAATGGTCCGGCCCCTTCGCTCCACACCCATTACAGGCGCTTCACCACTACTACGAGCCGGTCCGCCGGCATCTCCCGCATCGGTACTCAACGCCTCACAGTTTCCGCTGCCCGGCGCGCTCCCTCCCGACCCCGCCGAAGCGACATCCGTATCGGGACATGCCTTCCCACGTTCCATGCGAAAGCCGCAGACCAGGCTCACGTCGCCTCCATGCCGGACACCGCCTGGCCAGAAATCGGGACACCCGCCAGACTCATCCCGGCGCCAAAAATACGCCCCGGTTTCGATGCCACCTGTTTCCATTTCGACACGTCGTCAGCGATTCACTCGCGTTCGTCTTCCTGATCCCCACCTGACGCCCTCGACGGAGCGCCTTTTCCTCATCGTTCACCACGACGGTCTTCAGCCAACGCAGCATGAGGCGGTTTGAAGCCTCCCACCCGACGGGCGGCTCCGAAGGGCCACTACCCCTTCATCATTCGCACAGCACCACGATCGACCACCTGACCTACCTCATGCGGCCTCCCGTGTTCGTGGCACACCTTTTTCCAGGAACACGATGTCCTTGGCCTGCTCGGCGACCTTGGCCCGCAGCCGCACCAATTCCGCACGCTCATCGGCCGAAAGTGGCTGGCCACCACCGCCATCCGGAGCCCGACCACCGCTCAGGCCAGCCGCGGCCATACGGCGGCGTTCTTCGCGCACCCACTTGTGCAGCAGGTTCTCGTGCACGTCCAGCTCACGGGCGATCTCCCGCACCGGTCGGCCGGAATCGATCACTCGATGCGCCGCTTCCACCCGATATTCAGGCGAATACGATCGACGCGGACGAGGCATAGCGAACATCCTTCCAGGGACCATCGGTCCCGCTATCTCAGATGTCCACTACTTCAGGGGAACCGCAGCGCGTCGATCCAAGTCGTCGCAGGCGCTCACGGAGCGCTGCCGGATCGTCTTGGGTTGCGCGGCAGGGAAATCCAATCAGGATGTGGCAGCCGAGTTGGGTATCACGGCCCAGACGGTGGGTAAGTGGCGGAGGCGTTTCGCGCAGAAACGTCTCGAGGGGTTGTCCGACGAGCCGCGTCCGGGACGACCCCCGTCGATCCTGCTGGACAAGGTCGAAGAAGTCCTCACGATGACCCTGGAACAGAAGCCGGTGGGCGCGACGCATTGGTCGCGGACCTCGATGGCCAAACGAAGTGGCTTGTCGCCATCGATGATTGGACGGATCTGGGGCAAGTTCGAGCTGAAACCGCATGTGGCCGACGGCTTCAAACTCTCGACCGATCCGTTGTTCGTGGACAAGGTCGTCGATGTGGTCGGGCTGTATCACAATCCGCCGGAGAAGGCGGTCATGTTGTGCGTGGACGAGAAGTCGGGGATCCAGGCACTGGACCGCTCCCAACCGGTGCTGCCGATGATGCCCGGCATGCCCGAGCGATACTCCCACGACTACGTCCGCCACGGCGTGACCAGCCTGTTCGCGGCGTTCGACATCGCCGACGGAGCCGTGATCTCCAAGCTGTACTCCCGCCGCCGCGCGACCGAGTTCAAGAAATTCCTCATCGCGATCGACAAGGCCGTGCCCGCGGAACTGGACGTGCACCTGGTCTGCGACAACTTGTCTACCCACAAGACACCGACGATCAACGCCTGGCTGGCCCGCCATCCTCGATTCCACATGCATTTCACCCCGACCGGCTCGTCCTGGCTCAACCAGGTCGAGCGCTGGTTCGGGTTCCTCACCGACCAACTCCTGCGGCGCGGAGTCCACAAAAGCGTGGCGGCACTGGACAAAGACATCACAGCCTGGATCGAGCAGTGGAACGCCGACCCGAAACCATTCGTCTGGCGCAAGACCGCGGAGGAGATCCTCGAATCACTCGCTAAATATCTTCAACGCATTTCAGGCGCGACACACTAGTGCCTTGTCCGGGAAGGTTGATGCGGTAGTCGCCGGGGTGGCGGGTTGAACCGGAGGCCTTGACCGGCGATGCTGCCGGTGGAGGTGATGCCGGTGGCTCGCAAGCCGGATGTGTTCGGCAGAGCGGTGACTCCGGAGGAGGGTCGCAAGCTGGCCCAGATCGCCCGGCGTAGCAAGGTGCCGGTGCGGATGCGGCGGGCGGTGGTGGTGATGGCCTCGGCCCAGCATCAACCGGTCGGGGCGATCGCGAAGTTGATGCAGGTCTCGGAAGCTTATGTGCGGCAAGTGATTCACGACTTCAACGCGCATGGATTCGAGGCGCTGGACCCAAAATGGAGCGGGGGCAGGCCGGCGAAGACCACGTGGTCGGCGAGGCTGTGCATCCGCACCGTGGACTCGGCCCATCTCATCCGAAGGTCATTGACCAGCTTGTCGTCGCCGTCAAGCCGGTGCAGCGCCTCGGTGAGCTCCTGGCCGTGGGTGTCCATTGTCTCGTCGAGCTTGCGCTTCATCGCTTCCCAGGTCTCGTGCAGTTGCTTGGCCTTGTCCGCGTCCATGACCTCATCCTGCCCGGTCGCGCCCACCTGCTCACCCTCGAATCAGCGGCTTTCGCCATCCAGCTCTATTCGTGGCCCACATTCAACTCCGCAAGCACCCGCTCATAACTCTCTATATAAAACATGGAGGAATTTTCTTTAGGGTTTCCAAACAATGGCAGGAGATCAGCTAAGGCATCACGCTCGGCCGCGCTGACCAAAATTTGATCTTTCACCAGAGTGGCGCAAAGGTTATCGATCAACAACGTCCACTCGCCGACCTCACTGAAAGTCCGGTACTGAGCTAGCGCTTCGGGCCGAAGGCGGTCCGAGAACCGTTCTAGAAGTTCCCGGGAATCGTTGTTCAGCTTGGCTAATTTAGCCTTCTGCTCCGGAGTGAACTGTCGCCTTTTGCGCCGAGTGCTGGGCCTATCATCAGAATCCATCAGTGTCACCTAAGTTCTATTTGATCGGGTTGCCATTTGCGTCGTTCTTATACACGCCCGGACCACTGACCGGATAGCCCGTGATGATGTTGCCCGACGTGTCGACGACGACCTCTATGACAACACCATCCCGCGTACCAGTGACCAACCAAGTTCCGTGCTTCTGAAGAACAGGAACCTGATCGGGATTCTTAGCAACATCTTGAATGCTATTGATAATGTGGTCGTCCGTCCAAGTCTTATTGTCCGGGAATTCGGTCTTACCTGGTATGCCTGTCCCAGGCGCATGCCCTCCGCTGTTAACGTCGTCGCTCCCGTCTCCGTCGAGGATATGAATCTTCCTGAGCTCGGTGATAGAGATACTGCTCGGAACAGGCCCCGTAACCTTACTCCATTGGGAGCCAAGGCCGTTGGTCGGGTTCGCTGCGCTGGTCTTCCTCTTGAGCTCTTTGATACGTTGAAGATTGGTACGTGCAGGTCCGAGGTCTCGGGTCTTCTTGACGCCCGACGCAATACCCTTCGTATTGGTCCATTCGATGACGATCCCGCCGATACCTTCAGCCAGCTTCTTGGCCCTGTCACCGGTCAATGCTGCAGCAGCGTCCGGTCTGCCTAGCAAAGTCAGCCCGACGGCTCCCACTTCACATACGATCGTTACGCCGGCATCCTTCGCGGCATCTTCTAGCGCCTTGGTGATCCTATCCCGAAGGTCTATCAATGCGGCACGGTGGTCACCGCACGAACTGGCGAGTTCACCGCACGCATGTTGCAAATCAACGGCAGCGTTGTGGAGTTGCTTCAAGTCCTCCAGAACTGCGGTGATATCGTCGGACTTCTGGCCGTCGAACGTGCCGGGTAACTTTTGCAGCTTGGCGATATTGGTAACGATCACCTCGTCGGTGGCCATCGTTTCCCATATTCTGCGTGCCAGGTCGAGCCGATCGGTATTGCCATCTGGGACCGAAACCCCGAGCTGTTCAATCAACCCGATTGCAAGTTTGTCGACCAATCCTTGCCCAGGACCACCCGCTGAAGGGGGTGAAGTCTTCGCGACACCTTTGAGTAACGGGAGCGCTTTCGGAGGGTCATCGTTATTTGGGTTGTTGTCGGCCAGGGCGTGAACATAACCCAGGTTGGTGACAATGTCACTGTAATTCGCCAACGCGGTAACTAAATCAGCAGCGAGGTTGGTTAATTCACTGGCCCGGTCATCGTATGATCGAGACCAATCTTTGGCCGCAGCGAAGCTGCCACCCATCGTCTCGCATTCGATCAGGCCTCCCATCGCAAGGGTGAAAAAAGCATCAAACGCGCCTGCGGCATTAATGCAATCAGTGCCAGCGTCGTAGAACGTTTTCGGAGTAACTACAACTTCTTTATCGCTCGGTGCCACGAATTTTTACCGTAACCCCAACGTCCGCAAGTTCGTTTCCACCGCATCGATATAGCTTGTACGCGCATCCGCGGAGGCATCACGCATTGCCGCAATCCCCTCAGCGACCTCACCGGCAGCGGTCATCCACTGGGTAAACGCTTCGCTCTGCGCGGTAGCGGCTTCCCCCGACCATGTCTGATGCAGCGCGGCCATGCGCTGCTGCAGACCCTGTAACGATTCGGTGAGGAATCCCGAGAATCCCTGCATCCGGGCCGTAATCTGTTCCAGCTCATCAAGATTAACCCTATAGCCGTCCATCGGCTTGCCCTCTCGATAATTCACGAATCACGCGTAGCGTCACCATGTTCCGGCGATCAGGGAAGATCCAACGAACTGGTCCGCAGCGCGTTATTCGAATCAGTTTCGACATAGGCAGCGCTGGTCACACCCAACGTTTTCGCCATCGTCGCCAGTGACGCAAGCACTTTCAGTGCCCCCTGCTTAGTCTCATCCCACCCCTCGCGATACGACTGCGCCCGCCCGCCCTGCCATGACTCCAATAGCCGATCCACGTCCGCATCCACCGAATGCAAACCGCTCACCAACGTCTCTGACACTGCTTGAACGAACTTCCCCGCGTCGGAAACCTCGGTCGGGACTACCCAGAGCTCTGAACCGCCGTCACCGGCCGTCGTGGACATGGACGAACCCCCTATCGTGGATAGCGACTCAACGGACAATATATGACCGCCGTTGACCTCGACCAATCATGCTAGCGCCTTGCGATCCTCCCGGATAGCGAAAGGTGTTCTGACCTACGGTAATTCGACTCTTAAATGTTGAGTTCTCAAGGTTCTGAAGCACCTACGTAACCGGAGTCTCAGCTGCGGGCCGGATCTCCGCGCCCGTGTGAACTCGCCTATCCTCGCCGCTGCGAGGCGCTGACTGGACCGGAACAATGATGATCTTAAGAGCTTCAGTCCCCGCCTCTCGCAGCCCCTCGAAGCGATCCGGCACATTCAGGTCTTGCTCTGTCGTGTGAGGTGTGGTCACCCGGACGAGTGTTCCACGACCCCCCGACAGGTGTGCGGGAATTCTTCACGCCTTGCTGCCTGCTCTCTCCATCTTGTTTGTCCGCCTGGGGTTTCGGCCTTGGCCCCACTGTGGGCTGGCGCCCGGGCGCGGGCGGCCCCAGGGGCGCGGACCTGGCCCAGCGCTCGGCGACTCACCGGCCTCGGTCAACTCGGAATTGTTGTTCTGTTCCGAGCCGTGTGAGCTTTGGAATGCTGCCGCGCCCCTTCGGGGCTTGCCACTCGGACTGTTGCCGATCGATAGCTCACGCTGAACATTCGCGGTGTGTCGCACATTCGACACGCCGATGAGAAGCTGCAAACGCATCCAACTAAGTCCCAACAAATCCAACTAGCGTGCCCGTGGTTCGAATGTGTGTTCGGTCGTGATAAGTAGTCGAAAGTCGCTGAATTGCCTGGTAGGGCGTGCTACCGCCGTTTGGTCGGTAGCTAACAGTTGTCAGCCGTAGTCATGAGTTCTCGCATCGAGAAGGTCAGGGGTTCGATTCCCCTTAGCTCCACCAATAGAGGCGAGTGCTCGCGGAGAGCGCTCGCCTTTTTGGTTGGTTCCGCGTGTTTTGTGGGGGCGAAGCCCCCACGCCCCACCCGGCGGGCTTCGCCCCCGGACCCCCTCCCAGGTGCACCCTCCCCGAGCGCGTTCCCGCCCGGGGACTCGCAACCCCCGCCCTCTTCGGCATTGTGCGCCGGAACTCCGCTCATGGGCTCATCTCTTCAGCGTCGCGGTCCCCGGATCTCTATATCCACGCCGTCCTCGGTGACGCGCGCCGGAACTTCGCTTGTGGGCCCACACACCCATGCCGCGCCCATCGGGCTCATCACATCCAGGGCATCGACGGTCGCCCATGCAAAACGCTCGGCTGGGATATCCCAGCCGAGCGTCTGGTCGGCCTCGTGTTCACCACCGGTCGGCGGCGGTGTTGCGCCGACCCCGGAGGACCTACGCGGCGACGGTGGCGAGGCGGAGGTGAGTTTCGATATCGCCGGGGGAGCCGGTGTAGTGGAGAGTGCGCAGGCCCAGGCTCGCGGCGGCTCGGCAGTTGTCGGCACGGTCGTCGATGAACAGGACGCGGCCGGGATCGCGAACTCCGGTCGCGGCGAGTGCGTTTCGGTAGGTGTCGGGGTGGGGTTTGTTCATGCCCAGCCGGGCCGAGTAGAGGGCGTCGGTCATCAGGGTGCGCCATTCGGAGGCGTCGAGAGCGTCACCGACCGGATGGGGTGCGTTGGAGAGCAACACCATCGGGATATCCGCCCGCCGGGCTTGGTGGAGGAGCGCGATGACGCGGTCGTCGGTCTGAGTCCACATCGCGGTGTCGACGGCACGCAACTGGGTGAGGAATTCCGGGTCCGGGCGATGGCCGAGCACTGCGGTCCAGAAGTCCGTGTCGTCGAAATCGCCGGAATCGTAGGGTTCGCGGGCGCTCCAGAAAGCGTTCTGGAAGAGTCCGAGCTGGTCTGCGTGCCATCCGGCGAGCTCGGCGAGCCTGCTCCACATGGGAATGGTGGGCTGCAGGCCGATGACGCCGTTGTAGTCGAAGATGACCGCGTCGAGTTCCGCGGGCTGGTGAGATAGTGCGGTTACCACCGGTTCTCCAGGGCTCGAGAGGACAGGACAGCCACGCCTGCGGCGAGCAGGGCGGGCAGCATGAGGGCGGCGGGCAAGGTGGTCGCGGTGGCCAGGGCGCCGATGAGCGCCGGGCCCGCGAGGAGACCGAGGTAGCCGGTCACGGCCACGGCGGCGACCGCGCGAGGACCACCTGCTCCGGCCGCGGTGAACAGGGAGGGAATCGTGACGGACAGGCCGAGACCGAAAGCGGCCCAGCCTGCCAACGCGAACGGCACGTCGGTCACCGACAGGCCCGCGATGAGTCCGATGGAGGCCAGAATCGCGCCCGTCCGAACTACTTTCGGCGCGCCGAAGGATGCGATGAGTCGGTCACCGACGAGACGGCCGCCTGCCATGGCCGCGCTGTATCCGGCGTACGCCGCGGCACTGATCGCGGGGGACGCGTTCAACCCGCTGAGATGGACTGCCGACCAATCGGCCGCAGCGCCTTCGCCCAGCAGGCACGCGGCGGCCAGCAAGCCCAACAGCCAGAGCCGGGATCGGGACAGCGCGGGCAAACGTTCCCGCGCCACGGTCTCCACCGAATCGAGGTCCGCGGCAGGCGATCCGATGCAGCGGGTAGCCGGTGCCACCGCGACCGTGGCCACGATCGCCACCCCCGCGGTGACGCCGAAGACGTACGTGTGCGAATCATGTGCGGTGACAGCGGCGAGCACTGCTCCACCCAGCGCGCCGAGACTGTAGGCCGCATGGAGGCCCGACATGATCGGGCGACCGTATGCCTGCTGGCACCGAACCGCCGCGCCGTTCGCCGCGACGTCCAGCACGCCGTGCGTGGCGCCGAAAAGCAGCGCCGCAGCGGCGAGCGCGATCGGATTTCGGCAGGCGCCGAGCAATGCGAGGCTTACCCCGAGACCTAGTGCGCCGCAGGTCAACAGCTGGGAAAGTCGGGCGGGTTCGGCGAGCCGACCACCTATCTGAAGGCCGGCGACCATGCCGACCGCGGCGGCGAGCAGGACCGCGGCCAGCCCCGCGGTGTCCAGCCCGGCGGACTCCTGGATGGCCGGAATCCTGGTTCCCCAGATGGCCATCACAACGCCGAGTCCGGCGAAGTATCCCGTCAACAAACCACGACTCCGCACTACGGCGTCGGGTATATCTCGCGCACGTTCCAAAGCCGGCGCGATGGTGCGTGTCATGAAAGCTCCATCAGTGCCGCCGCCGGTTTCGTCGTCGAGAACGACCGCGAAACCGGCTGCAGGTGGGTATGACGATTCCCGCCTACTTCCACGAGGGAAGAGGCGCACAAACTGTGGATCGGTGGAAGGTTCCGCGAGTCGAAGACTGAGCGTGACGCGCCACGCTGCGCGAACAAGCCGAAACCTACCAAGGGGTACGGCGAGCTACCACTCGGAAAGGGTTCCGGTGATCCGCTCCACAACATGCAGTCCGAAGGTCTTACGGCGTCGTAGCCGAGATCACCCGCCGAGGTCAGCCGGTATCGATGACCAGAGTTCCTCCTCCACCTGAATCCCGCGGCGGCGCATGTCTGTAACGTCGGTCGTCCCATCAACCGATGACCGGGATATGTTGTCGCAAAAGAGGTCTGGAAAGTTGGGGAAGCTCGCGCGGGTGGCGGTGGCTGCTGCCGCGTTGACGGCGGCCGCGTTGTCGGGGGCTGGAACGGCGTCCGCCGCCGAAGGCGGGATCGTCACCACGTGCAGGGGCATCAGTCCCAACATCGTCGACTTCCCGTACTCCGGTCAGGTCGTTGTGGGGCAGTACAACTCGCCGGGGCGTGCCTACTTCACGATCCACGCGGGTGGGAGCGTCTGGGGTGGGTACGGAACGCAGGTCACGCTCAACTGGACCAACCTGTCGACCGGCGCTTCGGGTTCGGAAACGCAAGGCGGCTCTGTCGGGTTCGTGATCGGCAATGGCAGCACCCTGTACTTCAGTCCGTACACGGGCGCAGGCACGATCCGCACCGACTTCACGGTCGTCAACAGCGGATTCGTCCCCCAAACGGTCACCTGTTCCGGCACCGCTGAAGTCTGGTAGCCCTACCGCAATCCGTAGGCGGCTCACGCTCAGGAGAGCATGAGCCGTTTCCTTGTGGACAAACCTCGCGCTACTCCTGGTGGAATCGCTCGCGGATGACATCCATTCGGGCCCTGAGTTCTTCGGGGCTGATGACTCCGCGGTCCATCAACGTGTGGGCCGTGATCACGGCAGACCGGGCGCGCACGGGGAAATCGTGGTAGATCGTTTCGCCGAGCGCGTCTTCGGCGTGCCTGCGTTCGAGGTTGTCGAAAGCTCCACGCCAGGAGAGGCATTCGCAGGTCGCCTGCATGCTCGACTCCCACGGGTCGGGCTTGCGGTCGAGTTCGGGGAGGCTGGACTCGCGAGAGGATCCGGGGGAGAGGGTGTCCAGCAGGACGTTGTAGGGTGCGCTCGTCATGGGTGCGCCTCCCCTCGCATGGCGTCCTCGACGTGGTTCGGTGGTTTCTGGGCGGTCCAGTCGACCTGGGGCAGCGCGACGCCGATCATCGTGTCGCGGGTGACGATGGCCGCGAGCTGTTCCTCGGTCCAGCCCTCGGTGCCCTCGGGACGCATCGGCATGACCATGAAGCGGGATTTCTGGTTCGAGTCGTGGACTCGGACCTCGACCTCGGGCGGGAAGTGCAGGCCGAATTCGGCGAGTACCTCGCGCGGCCAACGGACAAGGCGGCGACGGTAATTGGGGGTTCGGTACCAGTCGGGAGACATGCCGAGCACGGGGCGCGGGTAGCACGAGCACAGGGTGCACACGATGACGTTGTGCACTTCGGGGGTGTTCTCCAGGACGTAGAAGTAGGTGTAGTCGCTCGGCGTGCCGGAACCGGTGGGGTCGCGCCAGTCGATGCCGATCTCTTTGCAGGTCTCGGTGCCGTCGGCGAGCAGTCGCGCCTTGAAGTCCGGGTCCAGCCACGCCTTCGCGACCAGTTTCGATCCGCCGTGCGGTCCGACCGCCTCGGCCCATTCGGAGAATCGCCGATGGTCTTCCTGCGAGAAGAGGCCCTTCTCGATGGCGAGTTCGCGAATCGCCGTTTCCAGCACCTCGAACTCGCTGATCTCCTCGCTCGCCTGGATCGGCGCGTGCGCCCCGTGGTCGTGGGTATGACTCACTGCGAACCTTCCTCCTCTGCGGGCTCGAGCCAGCGCTCGGAGACCTCCGTCTCCAGGGTGTCGGCGTCGAAGCCGGTGTATTTGGGCCACAGATCTTTCTGGCGGAACCGCACCACGTAGAACGGCTCGACGCGGCCGTCGTCGCGCCCCCACGCCTCGTCTTCCGGGATGATCCATTCCGGCCGGTATTCGACGACGACGCCGGTGCGGCCGCGGGTGTAGCTCTGGGTGCGGGTGTGGAACATCGAGGTGGCGTCGCGGACCGTCACGCGGTCGCCGATGCGGTACTTGCGGGTCATGCTCGCTCCTTCAGCCGGGCGCGCACCTCGTCCAACTTGGCCGACAGTTCGTCGGGGGTGATCAAGCCCTTGTTGATGAGGACCTTCGCGGCGACCGTCGCCCAGCGCGCGTAGTAGGGCAGCCCGAAGTAGAGGGTCGCGCCGAGGTCGTTCTCGGCCCGCCTGCGTTCCTCGGAGTTCCACACTCCACGCCAGCCGAGGCATTCGCAGGTGACGTAGGTGCTCATCTCCCACGGTTCTTCGACTTTTTCCTTGTACTCGATCGGGACGTCCGGTTGGCCGCCCACGTCGTGCAGCACGTGGCGCAGGGCCTCGAACAGCTCGTTCGATATGTCGTACGGTGAGTCGAGTGGCTTGCGGAAGACCGGCGCGATGTCCGCGACCCGGTGTTGGAGCTGGTCGAACCGATTCGGTGAACTCATGATGGCTCCGTTGTTGCGGCTCCGATGTCCCCCGACGCGATGCGGCGCGCACCGGCTGAGGGCAGGCACTGGGGAGCGTGACTCCCATCACAATCGCGTTGTCAGGTTGCTAACGATACACGTCACATTTGCCGAGCTGAAGCTGCCGCGCTCCGACCAGGGGCGACTCACCCGTACTCCGAGGCTCTCATCTCAACAAATCGTCTGCGATAGACCCGCCGTGCGGGATGCCCGGAGGGATTGCGAAGAAGGCGCTGCCGGTGTGCTGGATGAGCGGGTTCAGGCGGTCGCTCGCGGCGAGGGCCCGCTGGGCCGCGATGAACTGCGCGGGAGGGTTGTTCATGTAGGCCGCGAAGAGCAGGCCCGCGTCGAGCTGGTTGTGGCCGCCGTGGGTGTGTTCCGGGGTGCCGGGTGCGTGGGGGTGTGGTTCCTCGGTGGCGCCGCCCGCGTTGGCGACGAGGGTGCCGTAGTCGTAGTTGTAGCCGCGGCGGAGCATGGGGATGTCGTGGACGAGACGGACGTGCGCGGCGGCCGGGATGGCGAGTTCGCCGGTGGCGGTGCGTGCTTCGAGGTCGACGGGGTCGAATTCGCGGCTTCCGTGCAGGGGCGCTCCGTCGCTGCGACGGCGGCCGATGATGGCGTCCTGTTCGGCCAACGGAAGTTGGTCCCAGTCGGCCGTTTTCATGCGGATCTTGCGGAAGACCAGGTATGTGCCGCCGCGCAGCCATGCGGGTTCGTCGGGGGAGTCGATCCACACGGCACGCTCGAACGTCTCCGTTCCGGATCGCGGGTTGGCCGTTCCATCTTTGTGGCCGAACATGTTTCGCGGCGTTCCGCCGTCGGCGGGGCGGGTGAGGAAGCCGTGTTGGGTCCAGCGCAGGCGGCCGAGGCCGGGCATGCGCGCCCGGAGTGCGCGGAAGGCGTGGCTGACGATCTGGGCGTCGTCGGCGCAGATCTGCACCAGCACGTCGCCGCCGCTCCACGCGGGATTCAGTGCGTCGCCGGGGAATTCGGGCAGTGTGTGCAGGTGGCGAGGGCGTTGGGCGGCGAGGCCGAAGCGTTCGTCGAAGAGCGAAGGGCCGAGCCCGAAGGTGAGCGTCAGGCGGGCGGGGTCGAGGTCGGTGGCGAAATCGGTGTGCGCGCTGAAACCCGG
The DNA here is from genome assembly GCF_057708325.1 of Nocardia sp. bgisy134. Classification (NCBI taxonomy): domain Bacteria; kingdom Bacillati; phylum Actinomycetota; class Actinomycetes; order Mycobacteriales; family Nocardiaceae; genus Nocardia; species Nocardia sp. bgisy134. Next base: position 221,017 of record NZ_JBYIRW010000003.1, on the reverse strand, counting down.
TGCGGTGCCGGGGCGTTCCGGGACCGGCTCACCGGCGGTCAAGGCCGCGGCCGTCGCGGTCCATCCGGAGAGCAGGTCGCGGAGCGTGGCGCGATCCGGTCGCGCGACGTCGACCGAAAGGAACAGCGCGTGCGACTGGGCGGGAGTGGCGATACCGGCTTGCCTCGGTCCGTGGAAGGGTTCGATTGCGGAGGGAGGTGCGGGGTCCGGCGCTGTCGCGCGGCCCGCGACGGCGCCGACTGTGGCCGCTCCTGCGGTGGCGAGGCTCGCGCCGAACAGGGCGCGGCGGGTGACGCGGCCGGTCGGTGACTCGGAATTACTACTCGCTGTAGTACTTTCGCTCATGAGGCGACAGCGTAGCGGCGCGCTCGCCTTCCTTCAACATGGCTGAAGCTTTGCTGGTTCTCCACCCGTGCCGCGCTCCGGGGTTGCTGTGCGCGAGACTGAAGTCGTGACCTCCGAGAACGCCCGGCCCGGACCGCCCGCGATCAGCGCCTCCGTCATTGTGCTGACGCTCGCGCGCACGGTGGAAACCGAACTCGGCGCCGCCCTCGCCCCGCTGGATCTCACCATCGGCAGGCTCGGGCTGCTCGGTCACATCTCCGGTGTGCCGGGTGCGTCGTTCAGCGATCTGGCGCGTATGTCGGGCATCAGCGTCCAGAGCGTGCACACCGCGGTGAAGACGCTCGTCGCCGCCGGGCTGGTGCGCGACCGCACGGCGCGGGCCGGGTCCGCGTCGACGATCGAATTGACGCCCAAGGGTTCTCGTCTGCTGCGCAAGGCCGAGGGGGTCCTCGCCGAGGTCGACGAGCGACTGTTCGGCGCAGAAGCCGATCCGATTCGACACCAGATCGGCGCGGCCATCCTCGCCGCCTTCGCGAACGGAATCCCCTCGCGATGACTTCTCGCGTTCCGCGGGGGTGATTCGGCGCACGTCCTTCAGTCTGCCTGAAGCTCTCCGATTAGGCTTCAGTCCAACTGAAGGACGAAGGAGTCGATCGTTGAAGCATTTCCTGCTATCGGTGCATGTGGTGGCGGCCATCGTGTTCGTCGGCGGCTCGGCCGTGGCGGCGAGTCTGTTCCCTCGGTACGCGCCGGTCACGGCGGGTGCGACAACGCGGAATCGAGCCGAACGCAGCGTCGCGGTGGCGCGGGTGCTGCACCGCGTCACCGGTACCTACGCGGCACTCGGGATCGTCGTGCCGGTCGCGGGCATCGTGCTCGCCGCGGTGCAGGGCAGGATGGGCGAAATCTGGATCACGCTGGCCATGGTGCTCACCGCTGTCGCGGGCGGGTTGCTCGCGGTTCAGATCCATCCCATGCAGCGCGACGCGCTCGCCGAACCCGACGACGGCGGGCGGCTGCGTGCCCTCGGGATGCTCTCGGGCGTCTACAACCTGCTCTGGACGGTGGTCGTCGTGCTGATGATCGTCCGGCCCGGCTCTGCCTGAACCCGCCTCCCGAGCCCTTGTGACCTGCGGAGATCATCCGCCGCGGTCGCGCGCGGAAACCCTCCTCGGCGCGCGTTGGCACTATGGCTTGGGGAAGTGATCACTACGAGGAGGTAATTGGAGATGGCTCGGATTCCCACGGCGCTGCTGGCGGCCGGTGGACTCGGCGGAGGTTTCGCGCTGGCGCAGGCGACGAAGAAGCGGGAACTCGGCGGCGTGGTGTTCGCGGCGGCGACCGCGGCCGCGCTGCCTCGGTGGCGCAAGGCGGTCGGCACGGGTGGGGCCGCGGCGTTGACGGGGCTGTCGGTGGGCGCGCTGGGAGCCTCGCACCCGCTGGCCAAGAAGATCGGCGCGTGGCCGTCGGTGGCGGTGGTGTCGGGCGTGGTCGCGGCGGCCGCGTGGGCGACGGTGGATCGCCGGGCCTGACTCGGGCCGTGGCTGTGCGGCCGGGGACCGGAGGCGGTTCTCGACTGCATTCTGGTGCTTCGGATCTCGTCCAGGCCGACGCGTTCTCGCGGGGCGGGTCCGACGTGCGTCGGGCCCGCCCCGTGCGTAATGAGTTGTGTGCTAACGAAATCGACGCTACAAGGCGGGAACCTCGCCCTGGGGCGGCGCAACGGGCAGCGGAGCCATCGAGCCTTCCACCGCGCCGACGATCGCGCCGATGCCCGCTCCGGCGGCCGCGAACGGGAGCGTCACCATGCTGATCGCCAGGGTCGAGGCGATGATGGGCATGAAGATGAACCCGGCGGGCGCGAAGGGGAGCGCGACGACGAGGCCGACGGCTCCGCCCATCACTGCGGCGATGGCCGCGATCGGGGCGGCGGCGACAGCGCCGACGACCGCGCCCTGTGCCGCGGTGCCGAGGACGTCGGCCGCGATCAGGTCGGACCGCGCGCGATCGACGCCGGAACCTTGGATCGCGCCGGACAGGTTGTTCTGCGCACCCATCGTGGCGTCGTTGATCATGGCGGCGATCTCGGGGGGGATGAAGTCGGGCCTGCCGACTTCGACGTTGCCGACGCGGAGCACGTTCGTCGGCGTCGGCACGACGTTGGCGGCGGGCACGACCGCGTCGGGTGCGCCTTCGGCAGCCGCCTCCGGTGCGGGTTCGGCCGGATCCGCGACGGGCGCCGGAGCGACCGCGGGGACGACCGGCAGAGGGATCGGGAGCTGGATCGGCGCGCCGAAGACGTTCGCCCCGAGCGGGAGCGGGTCGGTGACGGCACCGGCGGGCGCCGACACACCCGGCGGGGGCGCCTCGGCCACCGCGGGTGTGGCCGTGACCACGGCCGCGGAGAGTGCGCCGACGACCAGTGTCGCCGTGCGCAGCGAGAAGGAGTGGAACGGGACTACCGACTTGTGTGTGGCCATGCGTTCGTCCTCATCTGGAAGGGCGGAGATTCCTACGAATCTGATTCGGAGCCGCTTCTCAGTCGGATGAAACCAATTTCACACTGTGCGTTCCGCTCGGTCGGTTTTGCGGGAAAGGCCGCCCGATCGATCACTCCTTCACGTCGGCGAGCGCCGCCTCGACGTCGGGCGGTGTGACCTCCGGCCGACGACGCTCGCGCAGGTAGGCCCACTGGAGCACGCCGATTCCCACCAGTCCGGCGATGGTCGTCCCGATCCCGATCTGCCAGCCCGGCGGACGCCAGTCGACGACCAGTTCGGCGCTGTGGGTGCCGGGCGGGATGTCGACCGCGAGGAACGTGCCGGCTACGGCGAGCGTGGGAAGTTCGTGGCCGTTCAGGGTGACGCGGTGTCCGGGCCAGGTGAGGCGCGAGAACACCACGCGTCCGCCGGTGGCGGAGCTGACCTTCGCGCGGGTGGTGATGTCGTCGTAGGAACCGGTCGAAGTGGCGGTGACGCCGGAGGTGTGCGCGATGGCACCGTCGCGCGTCGAGGCCGGACCGCCTTGGCGTTCCAGCACCCAGATGAAGCGTTCGTGTCCGCGGTAATCCGCCCACTGCCAACCGGGCGGGGCCGGGTGGTCGCGCGCGTCGGGGTACTGGGCGCGGTGCAGCACCACCCGGTCCACCTTCATCAGATCGACGACCGGTATGCCGGTGGACGGCTCGTCGGCGAAGACGCGGCGGAACGCGTCCGGGCAGGTGCTGCCGTCCCAGGCCATGCAGAGCAGTCCGGCGATTCCGGTGTGGCCGATGGGTGTATAGGCGTTCACGTAGTCGAGTTCGAGCGCCTTGGCGTAGTTGCCGATGGCCAGCGATCCGTATGCCCGCGCGATGTCGCGGTCCTCGGGGGCGATAATCGCCCGGTCGGCGAGTTGCAGTGTGAGACCGCCGAAATCGGGGAAGGCGGCCCGCATCTCGGAGCGCCGTTCCGGGAAGTTGTAGGACAGCGGCGTCATCGGTGCGCTCGCCACCTGCGCGAACGCGATCGGGAACATGGCGGCGATGGTCAGCGCGCAGGCCGGGACGATGCCGCGCGTGCGCGCCAGCCACACCACCGCGGCGCCGAGACCGGCCACCACGACGACCGCGAGCAGATGGCGCAGCACCAGCTGGGGTGCGGCCGAGAACGATCGGATGAACAGCAATCCGATCAGCACTCCGGCGGCCACCGCGCGCCGCTTCGACGACGCGAAAGTGCCGTAATGGCTGAGCAATACGCAGACCAGCACCAGCAGCGCGATGGCCACCATCGGCAGCACGCGCGCGGGCCAGCGCAGCGGGCCGATCGCGCCGGGGCCCGCGGTCCACATCAGCACGGCGGTCGCGAAGAACGCGATGCCGCTGAACTCCCGCGCGGAGCGGCGCGCCGCCTTCCAGTCGATGAAGGCGAGCGCGGGGATGAGGAACCACGCGATGTAGACCATCGGCAGCGGCTGCACGTGACCCCACCACGCGGTGAACGCCGGTGTGGTGCTCGGCAGGCTGGCGTTGAGCGATTCCGACCAGGGCACGGTCAGGAAGGGATCGTTGTGGATCTCCGCGCTGCCGCGCCAGGTGACCTGCGAGGAAAGGATTCCCGACAGGTTCGCGATCGCCGCGGTCAGCGCCGCGAAGCCCGCGGCGAGCGTCAGCCGCAGGGCCGGGGCCCAGCGCTGCTGGTAGACGATCTCGCCCGCTGCTACCGCGGCGATCACCAGCGCGGATTCCACTGCGGGGAAGGCGTATTGGACAGTGAGCGTGAGGTAGAGGAAGACGAACACCGGGATCGGGCCGCTGCGCCCGCGCGCGTAGTTCACACCGGAGGCCCAGGCGTGCACCATCCACGCGGTCGCGACGTGCGGGGTGAACCAGCTCGCCTCGTCGAAGAACAGGAACCAGCCGCTGAGCGGGAACGCCACGCCCGCGACCGCGGCCCACGGTCCGCGGGCGCCGTAGGCGAGGCAGATCCGGAACACGCCGAGGCCGGCGATGATCGAGAAGACGAGCTTCACCAGGGTCGCGTAGAGGGCGAGGTCGTCCATCGAGGGCGCGATCAAGAAGACCAGCAGCTGGGGCGGGTTGTAGAGCCCGGCCTCCTCCAGCGTGTAGTTGCCCGCCATCCATTCGTGCGGGATGAGGACCGGTAGTCGACCCTCTCGTAACTGGTTTCCGAGCGCCACCCACATCGGGGCGTACTGCGCCTCGGTATCGTCCGTGTAGTAGTGACGCGGATCGGCCAGCAGCACCGCCAGATATCCGGCGATCACTCCGAGCGAGGTAACCGCCCCCCATTTCAGTCCTGCCCGGCGCGATACGGCCGCCGCGATTGTGCTCACAAGGGGCGGAGCGTATTAGCACCGGATGAACGAAGCAAGAACCGATTGGTGACTTTTGTCCGTTTCTTCGGCGGTCATGTCCGGTTGGATTTTGCTTCTCCGCACGTGATAGGAGGGGTGTCATGTCATGTTCACCGTCTGTCCACCGCGCGGACACCAAGGGTCGGTGCGCGCGGGTCCCGCGTCGGTCGATGGTGCGATGAGGACGCCGGAGGAGGAGTCACCAGAGTCCGGCGTCGCCGAAAGCCGGAGCGCCGGTGTGGTCACCGCCCCCGCGAAGCCGAAGCGGTGGTACACGCGAGCGGAGCAGCCGGACAACGTCCGTCAGCAGCCGGGCGTATGGCCGGAGCCGGGCCGGGGGTACGCAGAGGGGGCGCAGGTGGACGAAGTCCGTCAGCAGCCGGGCGTATGGCCGGAGCCGGGCCGGGGGTACGCAGAGGGGGCGCAGGTGGACGAAGTCCGTCAGCAGCCGGGCGTATGGCCGGAGCCGGGCCGGAGGTACGGAGAGCGGGCGCAGTCGGACGAAGTCCGTCCGCAGTCCAGCGCACGGCCCGAGCGCTACCGGCACGACCTCGACGGCCTACGCGGCATCGCGATCGCGCTGGTCGTGGTGTTCCATATCTGGCTCGGCCGGGTTTCCGGGGGCGTGGACGTGTTCCTGGTCCTGTCGGGCTTCTTCTTCACCGGCTCGCTGTTGCGGCGCGCGGAGTCGACCGGCACGGTCGCGCTCGCCGCCACGGCCCGACGGCTCGGCAGGCGGCTGTTGCCCGCGCTGGTGTTCGTGCTGGCCGTCGTCGCGGTCGCGACGGTGCTGATCCGCCCGTACACGCAGTGGACGGAGGCGGCCGCGCAGACGCTGGCTTCACTGCTGTACTACCAGAACTGGTATCTGGCGCTGTCCTGGTCGGACTACCTGGCCGCCGACCCGTCGGTGAGCCCGTTGCAACACCTGTGGTCGATGTCGGTGCAGGGGCAGTTCTATCTGGTCGCGCTGGTCGGAATCGCGTTGCTGGTGGCCGTAGTTCGCCGGTTCGGCCGCGCGTCCGCGCTGCGGCCGACCGTGGCGGTCGTGCTCGGCGCGCTCGCGGTGGTCTCGTTCCTGTACGCCGCGCGGGGCGTGCAACTGCACCAGGGCTGGAACTACTACGACAGCCTGGCGCGGGGGTGGGAGCTGCTGGCAGGCGCGCTGCTCGCGGTGCTTGCGCCGAAACTGATGGTGCCGCGGCTGTTTCGCGTGCTGTTCGCGGTGATCGGCGCGATCGTCGTGCTGAGCTGCGGCTGGCTGACCGACGGCGCCAACGAGTTTCCCGGTCCAGCGGCCTTGATTCCGGTGGGCGCGGCCGTGGCGCTGATCCTGTCGGGCGCGGGCCTGCCGACCGGTGCACAGCCGCTGCCCAATCGGCTGCTCGCGGCGGCGCCGATGGTCCGGCTCGGCGAACTCGCCTACGCGCTGTACCTGTGGCACTGGCCGATCCTGATCTTCGTGCTCGCCGAGCGCGGCACCCCGACGGCGGGCATCGAGGCCGGGCTCGCGGTGCTCGCGATCTCGTTCGCGCTGGCGTACCTGACCCACCGGTTCGTCGAGGAGCCGCTGCGGGCAGGCGCGGGCGCGAGCCGATCCGGCTATCGCCGCCGCGCGGGCCGGATCGTCGCGGCCGTCGGCGCGACCGTGCTCGCGGTGGCGGTCGGGGCACAGGTGGTGAGCAGAATCCTGCCGCCGCAGCCGGTCGCGTACCTGGATCCGGTGCGCTACCCCGGCGCCGAGGCGCTGGCGGCGGGCGCGGCGGTTCCGCGGGCCAAGATGCGGCCGACGGTCTTCGAGGCGCCCGCCGACGCCGCCTACCCCTCGAGAGAAAAGTGCATCGCGGACTGGGACACCCGCGACGTGATCACTTGCACCTATGGCGATGCCGACGCCGAACACACCATCGCGGTGGTCGGCAGCTCGCACGCCGAGCACTGGGTGCCCGCGCTGGACGTGCTCGCCCGCGAACACGGCTTTCGCATCACGGTCTACCTGAAGATGGGCTGCCCGCTGACGGTGGCGGCCGAGCCGATGTACAAGGGCGAGGCGATTCCCGACTGCCGCGACTGGTCGGCCGAGGTGATCGACCGTCTCGGCGTCGACCGGCCGCAGTGGGTGTTCACCACCGGGACCCGCCCGCGCGACCGCACCGGTGACGAGACCCCGACGGATTACCTCGAGGTCTGGTCCCGGCTGGCCGAACACGGACTCAACGTGCTCGCCGTCCGCGACACGCCGTGGCTGCGCCGCGACGGCATCCGCTACCGGGCCATCGACTGCCTGGCCCAGAACGCCGACGGCGTGGCCTGCGGCATGCCCAGGGTCGAGGCGCTCGACGAGGTGAATCCCGCCGCCGAGCCCGCCGCGTCGTTCCCGAATGTGTTCCCGCTGGACCTGACCGACGCCGTGTGCACGCCGGAGGTCTGTCCGGTCATCGAGGGCAACATCCTCGTCTATCACGACGAGCACCACCTCACCGCCAGCTACTCGCGATCGCTGGCTCCCGAGCTGGGTCGCCAGCTGGCGCCGATTCTCGGCTGGTGGTGAGCCGGGGCCGGTCCGTCCGGCCCCGGCTGTCACAGCGCCAGCAGCGCGCGCTTGCCCCATCGCGGATCGGCCAACGGCCGCACCGCGATGCGCATCAGGGCCAGCGCGTTGTCGTCGCCCGCGATGCGGTTCGCCTTCAACGCGCCGCAGGCCGCGCACTGGTGCACGAGCAGCCATTCGCCGTCGTCACGCACCGTGAGGCTGACCGCGGTCATCCGCCCGCCGCACGACGACGCCCGGTCGCCGGGGATCCGGCCGTCGACGTGGCGGCTGGACAGGCAGTGCGGGCAGTGATTGCGATGCGCCGTGCCCGGTGCGACGACGGACACCGCCATGCGGCAGCCGACGCAGCGGAAGACGTCGCCGGATTCGCCGCCCGGCCCGTGCAGCACGTCCTTGCGGCGTTGCGCGCGAGTGGTTTTCGACTTTCTTCGCGGCATCTCGCAGCCGCCTACATATCGCCGAAGACTTCGAGCGGGAAGGGCGGTTCGGCGAGCGGACGCACGGCCAGCCGCATCAGGATCAGCTGATTGTCGTCGCCGGACACCGGGTACAGCGACAGCTCCTGGCAGCGTGTGCAGCGGTGCACCACCGCCCAGGAACCGTTGCGTTGCACCGCGATCGAGAGCGGGGCCATCCGGCCCAGGCAGTCGGACGCGCCGCCGTCGACGTGATCGACGGTGTGCTGCGACGCGAGACAGCTCGGGCAATGGTTGCGTCGGCTGTCGTCCGGCGCGAGCGTGGCCACCACGAGGCCGCAGCGCACGCAGGTGAAGGTGCCGGTCCGTAGCGCGGGGCTCGGACCGCGATGGGTCGAGGTGTTGGGGTCGGACACCCGGATTCTCCTTACTCCTTGGCTGTGTGAAGAGCAGCGGGAGCAGGCCGAGTGCGCCTCGAAAGGTCAGTTGCTGTCGGCTTTATCGGCGTGGTCGGGCTTCCGAGCCACGCCTCGAGGCGCCCTCGGCGCGAGCCGGGTCATACATCGTCCTCCTTCGCGGCTACCTGTTCGGCCGAGTCCGGTTCGGCGCGGAGGGAACTGTAGCGCCGCGCTCGCGGCGGGGGCCACCGATTATTCGCGGGCGATCGTCGAGCGGCCCTGTCCTTCGATGTCGCGAGCCGACATGGGACCGCCGTGCTCAGCGTGGCGCGTTCCCGAGGGCGGCGACCGCGCCGGAGATCTGCCCGGCGATGTCGAGAATCAGCCGGAACACGTCCTCGGGTACCGGTTTTCCGTTGCACCACAGCACATTGCATTCCGTCGACGCGTACGGCCCGACGCCGAGCAGGACGGCGGCGACGGTGAGCGGGTCCACGAGTTTGCCGAGATCCTCGGGGGTGCGCACCAGCGGCTGGTTCGGGTCCTGGACGGCGTAGGGATCTTCGTAGGCCAGGTCGGGCCCATCGACGACCGCGGCGCTCACCCTGCGGAACAGTTCCTTGTTGTCGGGGTTGCTGGTTCCGGTGAGCACGCCGGTCGGGTTGCCCGGCTCGAACCGGGAGGGCACGCCGAGGCGGACGATCACCAGGTCGCGGCTCGGCACCACGGTGAGGAACTGGCCGAGCGCCCCGGAGAAGGCGTAGGTGTCGCGCGGCGAGCCGACGAACACCGGATGCGAATACAGCTGGGCGACAGGCACGTTCACGCCGCGATAGGTGTCACCGGCATTGAGCCACCACAGGAATCCGTAGCCGCCGTTGGCTTCCGTCGGCGTCGCGGCTTGGCGGATGTAGTCCGGATCGATGAGCGACCGGTCTTCCCAGCGGCCTTCTTGCAGCAGCAGCCTGCCGATCCGGGCCAGGTCGGCGGGCCGCATCGCGAGGCCACCGTTGACGGCGGTGTTTCCGCTGCGGTCGCGCAGCCAGATCCAGTTGTCGCGGTCGATGCCGAGCGGGCCCATGACTTCTCGCTGCACGAAGTCCTGGAAATCGGCCCCCGTGGTGATCTCGATGATCTTCGGCAGCAGGGCGAGACCGTTCTGGGCGTACTGGAAGGTGCTGCCCGGCTCGTAATCGACCGGAGCGGCGAGTGTTTGCCGCACCGAGTCGGTGGACAGACCGGCGATGTCGGCGGGCCAGCTGAAGTGGATGCCGGTGGTCTGGTTGAGCACCTGGCGCACCGTGATGTCCGCGTGCGCGGCGTCGGCCTGTGGGAAGAACGTGCCGAGCGGGTCGTCGAGACCGAAGTAGCCCATGGTCACGGCGCGCCCGACGGCCACCGACGCGACGCCCTTGCTGCCGCTGGCCAGCGGCATCGGGATGTTGCCCGTCGGAGTGTGGTCGGCGACCAGGCAGCCGTGCCGGTAGATCTGCACCGCGTATGACCCGGTCCGCGCGCCCAGTTCCACCGCGTCGGCCACCGCGGCTGGGTCCATCCCGACGTCGGCGGCGTCCTGTCGTTCCGGAGCCTGACCCGCCGTGGGCTCGGCGCAGACCGCCTGGGGCGCGGCCGTGGCGGCGGGCGAGAGCAGCGCCGCCGTGACGAGCACGGTGGCGCCGAGTCCAGCCACCAAGGCGTTGCGACGGAAGAGCATGGTGAATGTCCCTCTGTGGTGCGATGTTCGGGTGTCAGTTCAGAGCGTGGGCACGGGCGTTGCGGTGGACGCTGAAGTAGGTCTGGTCGGCGGGCAGGCGCCAGTTCGGTCCGGTGAACCAGCTCGCCGCCTCGGCGTCGCCGAGTGCCAGATGCCGCAGCCAGGCGATGGCCGCGCCCGCCGAGCGGTAGTGCTCGATGCCGTCCACGGGTGAGAAGTGGGTGACGCCACGGGCATTCGCGATCCAGGCGGGAGCCGCGGCCATCAGGTCGTACTGCCACCAGCGCACCCACGCGAAGTCCGGAACGACGAAATCGTTGTAGCCGGTGAGGAACAGCGTCGGCACGGTGATCGCCGCGCCGAGCGCGAGCGGCCCCGGTTCGATGGCGAGCACCCCGGCCACGCGCAGCGCGGGATCGATCGACGGCGCGGCGGCGGGGAAGACGGTGGCTGCTTGCAGTGCGGCTTGGCCGCCCGCCGAGTGGCCACCGAATACGGTGCGGCCCAGATCGATCCGGCCGAAGAGCGGCGAGTTCGGATCGCGGTTCGCGAGCACGGCCACCGCGACGCCGAGGGCGGGTACGTAGGCCAGCGAGTTGAAGAAGTCGTACGGGATCACCACCACGAAGCCCTGTTCGGCGAAGCGCTTGGCGAGCGCGTCGTACATGCCGGGGTTGGCGTTGATGCCCGGTGTGAACACCAGCAGCGGCGCGCTCGGGAGCTCGGCGATGTCGGCGGGGTAGTAGGTGTTCACGCCGATCGGCGACTGCAATCCGTACGGAAAGGCTTGGGTGCAGGTGGGATCCGCGGCGTTGCCGAACAGGTGCACGGCGATGTGGGCGACCATGCCCGCGATCGACTCCTGGCACGGATCGGTCCGTACGGCGGTGGCTACGGGATGCGGGCCCGGCTTGTTGTAGATCTCCTGCACGGTGGGTGCGTCCCCGGCCCGGCCGGTGGCCTGCGAAGCCACCAGCGTCGCGGCGGCGATCAGCAGCGCGGCGGCCGCGCGGCGCGGGCCGTTCGTCCTCGTCATCGAGGTCCCCCTAGCGTGCTCGAGTCAACCGACCGAGCAAGCTGTGGAACTGGCCGGTCTCAGATCGCGACTGTAGCGCAGGAGTGTTCCGCGACACAATCGCTTCGGCGAGTACGCTCTGGGAAGCACTTGGCTCCACGTGACGGATTTTCATTCCAAACGAGGGACGGGCCATGAATATCGCACTGTGGATAGTCGCCGGGCTGCTGGCGGTGGTGTATCTCGCCGCGGGAGTGGCCAAGCTCGCGCAGCCGTACGAGAAGCTCACCGCGAATCCGAATATGAGCTGGGCCAAGGACTTTTCGCCCGGCATGGTGCGCCTGATCGGGACCGTCGAGGTGCTCGGTGCCGCCGGCCTGATTCTGCCCCGCGCCACCGGCATCGCCGAGGTGCTGACGCCGCTGGCCGCGCTCGGGCTCGCCGTTCTCCAGGGCTGTGCGATGGTGGTGCACTCGCACCGCGGCGAGACCAAGAACCTGCCGATCAACCTGGTGCTGCTGCTCCTCGCGCTCTTCGTCGCCATCGGCCGATTCGCCGAGTGGGGCTGAGCCGCGCGGCGTGCTCGGCGCGGCGCGCCGCGGGATGCCTGCGGTCGCGCGGGTGACAGTTAGAGTCGGTGTCCGGGCGATGGGCCGTGGGGATCCGGCCCGTTGGTGAGAGCGAAACAGCTAGGAGTACACGCCACCGAAGTACGTGAGGGGGAGGACGTATGTGGTTTCTCGTGGATACGGCGGAGCCGGACAAGGTGATTCGGCACGTGCCGAAGGAGGGGATGGCGCGGGAGCGCTCGCTGCATCGAGCGATACGGCCCGCGGGACTGGCGACGGCGGCCGGAACGGTCATCGCACAGGCAATCGAGAGTGCGCAGCGGTCCGAACGCGCGGTGCTGCTGCGCGGCGAAGCGCATCGGGTACTGGCGATTCCGGTGCCGGGACCGGACGGCGTGCCGCTCGCCGTGCGGCTGTGGGCCGGCGCGTCGCGCATCGATCCGCCCGACCCGCCCGCGGTCGACGCCTTCGTGTGGGACAGCCGCCAGTGGATGTTGCGCAATCACGGCGGGGGCGGCGGGCCGGTGCTGCCCGAGGGGCATCCGCTGCTGCACGGCGCGTGGTTCCTGTCGCGGGTCATCGAATGTGAGGACCGGGATCGGCTGATGACCGCGGCGCTGGATCCCCGGCCCGGCGTCGCCTGGCGCGGGCCCATGCAGGTGCGCACCCCGGACGATCGCACCGCCAGGGTGTTCGGTTTCCTGCGCTATCACGCCGAGGGCGCGCTGCGCGGCCTGTTGCTCGAAGTGGCGGCCGACCGCGCGCCCGGACTGGTGCCCGCGACCTATCGCGACGACGCGGCCATCGCGCTGCTCGGCGGCACCACCGCGCTGATCGACGCCGACACCATGCAGATCATCGAGTGGCTGACCCCGCCACTCGGCGACATCGCCTGGCGGCACCACCCGGCCTCGCGCGGCCTCGATCCGGACGACGGGCGCGAATTCACCTTGGCCACCACCCATCTCGTGCATCCCGACGACGTGGACGGCTACCTCGGCGCACTGCGCGAGCTGGCCGAGCGGCGCAGCGAGCGAACCAGGGTGGCGGTGCGGCTGCTGACGTTGCGCCGGGACTGGCAACCTGTCGAGCTGTACGCCGCAAGGCTGCCGCGCGGCCTGCCGCGATTCCTGATCTGCCTGATCCGGCCGGTCGCCTCGGATCCCGTGCCCGAGTAGGGAAACCGGGTGCGGTTCGGTCGGGCGTCGGCGAGGCGCGCGGCACGGCATTGCCGCGCGTCTCTCGGGGTCGCTCGATCGTTGCTATCGGTTCGCTGCCGGGTTGTCGTCGTGGCGGGCCCGCGGGTGTTCCAAGGCGTTGTCGAGGTGGATGACGTCGTCGTATCGCGCCCGGTGAACCCCCGTCTTGCAGGACATCTGTCCAGTTCAGCGGCCCCATCCGGCCGGGCCGCCGGTAGGACATGTGATCGGTCCCACCCGGATCATGTTGATAGCATGGCGTTTCTAGCCGACCGGATGCGGGCGGACCCCCGGATGCACCTCGAAAGAGTCTTTCCATGCAGTTTGAAATCATCGAGCGGGATGAGACGTGGGTTGCCGGATTGCCGGTGCGCAGCCCGAAGCGTGCCCTCGGAAAACTGCGTGACCACGACTTGGAGGCCGCGTGGGCGGCCGTGCTGCATCAGGAGCTCGGCGGGCCGCTGGCCAGCGCCTACACCGATTACACCGGGGAGCTGGGCACGTACAACACCCAGATCGTCGGATATCAGTGCGGATCCTTCGCCGAGGTGACTCGTGGCCATCTCGTTGCCCGTCTGCCGCGCGGCAGTTACGCGAAGTTCTCTTCGGTCGGTAATTTTCCGCAGGTGATGACCGATCTCTGGACGCAGATCGCTTACGCCGAGGAACACAATCAGATCAAGCGGACCTATACCGGCGATTTCGAGTGTTACCCGCACGCGTACAAGATCGATCTCTACCTGGCGGTCGATCCCCGATGACGTATGCGATCCTCGTCCGCAACGAGGCGCTCTACGGCGGACTGGTGGTGCCGCGGGTGCGACCCAGTTTCAAGGTCAGCAACAGCGATCTGATCGAGTTCCTGAAGGACCGATTACGCGATCGCGGCGCCGCGGACCAGCCCATGTACACCGTGTATGTGCCGGATCCGGCCGGAAACTACAACGCGATGGTCTGCTTCGAGTATCCGGATCCCGCCGAGGTGCCGGTCGGCGATTTACTCGTACGGGTACCGAAGGGCGTCTACGCTCGTTTCGAACCGAACGGGGACTATCACGATCCGGTAGAGGACGTATGGGCCCAAGTGGACGACGCGACCGCGTCCGCCGAAATCACCCGCGCCTATCGGGAGGAGATCGAGGTGTGGCGCGGGCCCGAGGCGGTCGAGTTGTTCATCTCTATCCTTGTCTGATAGCTGCAGGTTAACTACGCGTGAACCGACTGGTCTCTATCTTCTAACTTAGGAATACCTTGCAGCCTTTGACCTGCGAGTATTTCGGGGACCACGATCAGTTTTCGGGATATTAACCAGACGCCTGGTCAATTCCTGCCGGATGACGGATACTGCCCTAGGCAAACTCTCCCGGAGCGCTCGGCGGCGGGGGAGTCTGTCACCCCGGCTCGAAGATCGCGCGCGGGCGCGGTAGCAACGGAGTAGGAACACCATGGCTGTCGAAACAGTCGCAGTCGGCGCTTTCGGAGCGCGCGATGCCGAGGTGTTGCGGTTTCGCGACATGCATTCCGGTTATGTCATCCACGTGGCTCCACCGGGCGCGCATCCGGATCTGTGGCGGCGCTATCTGCGCGGTGCGCTGCGGGTTTACCGGCACTATGAAGTCGAACCTGCATTGGAATACGAGAAAGTCTCCGACGGGCGCTCGACCTCGCTGTTCTTCGCGGCAGTCGATCCAGCGGGCGAGGTTGTCGCCGGTCTGCGCGCCCAGGGTCCGTATCTCCTCGAGGACGAAGTGCACGGGCTCGGCGCATGGGCCGGACGCCCCGGCGAGGCCGACCTTCGCGCGATGATCGCCGAGCGGATTCACCAGGGCATAGTCGAGGTCAAGGCGGTCTGGGTGACTCGCGAGGGCGTCGCGCACCGCGCTCAACTCGGCGCCGCGCTCTCCCGCTGCGTGGTGCACGCGGCCTGGCTGCTCGGCGCGCGGTTCGGTTTCGTCACCGCCGCGGCGCACACCGCCCGCCTGTACGAATCCAGCGGCGGCCGGATCGCCGTCGGTGTGCCCGCCGTGCCGTATCCGGACGATCGGTATCGCACCGTCCCGCTCTGGTGGGACAGCCACGCGTGCCGGACCAGCGCCACCAAATTGCAGGGCTCGCTGCTCGCCCTCGAACGGGCGGCGCTCGGCGCCTGGTTCACCCGGGCGCGTCGCCTGGCCACCGCGGGCGACGCCCGGATAGGGGGACTGGCGCAAGCATGAACGGTGACCCTGGTCCCGGTGCGGACTATCGGCCGCTGATCCTCGACGAGACCGTGCCGGACGAAGCGTCCGTCCTCGCACAACTGCGAAAGTCACCGATGATCCGCATCGTCGACCTGCGCGACGTGCTGCGCGCCGAGCTCGGCAAGCTGAACAATCCGCCCGGCGACCTGGGCGGACCGGAGACAGACCGTTGGGTCTACTACCCGTGGCGGCGCACGCTGACCGGGTTGCCCGGCGAGCGGACCTACCGTGCGATCCGGCTCGACCGCAACCGCAACAAGGTGACCCGCGCCGAACAGCGGCGGCTCGCGGGGCTGGCCGTCGGGGTGGTCGGGCAGAGCGTCGGTCACGCCATCGCGCACACCCTCGCCATGGAGGGCTCCTGCGGGCTGCTGCGGCTGGCCGACTTCGACGACATCGAGCTGTCGAACCTGAATCGGGTGCCGGGCAACGTCTTCGACATCGGCGTGAACAAGTCGATCGTGACGGCCCGCCGGATCGCCGAGCTCGATCCGTATCTGCCGGTCGAGGTGTACACCGCGGGAGTCGACGAGCACACGGTGGACGAGTTCCTGTACGGGCTGTCGATCGTCGTCGAGGAATGCGACTCGCTGGACGTGAAGTTCGCCGTCCGCCAGGGCGCGCGCAGGCACCGGCTGCCACTGCTGATGGACACCAGCGACCGCGGTCTCTTCGACGTCGAGCGCTACGACCTGGAACCGGAGCGCCCGCCCTTCCACGGCCTGCTCGGCCCGACCACCGCCGCCGACCTCCGCGGGTTGTCCACCAAGGAGAAGGCGCCGCACGTGATGCGGATCCTGGATCCGAGGGAACTGTCGGCGCGGATGGCCGCGAGCCTGGTCGAGATCGACGAGACCGTCACCACCTGGCCGCAGCTGGCAGGCGACGTGCAACTGGGCGCGGCGATCGTCGCCACAGCGGTGCGCCGCATCGGCCTCGGCTACAAGCTCTCCTCCGGGCGCACCAGGATCGATCTGGAACGCGGCCTCGACGGACTCGCCGAGCCGGAGCCCGAGGACGTGGTCTGCGAGCGGGAGCCCGACCCGACAGCGGAGCCGTCCGGGCCTGCGCGGGTGAACGTGCTCGAATGCGCGCAGCGCGCGCCGTCGGGCGGCAACACCCAGCCCTGGCAGCTGCGGCTCGACCACCACGCGATGCGCATCGATCTGGCGCGCAACCGGTCCTCGGCGCTGGACATCGGCTATCGCGGCAGCGCGGTCGCGATCGGCGCCGCACTGCACAACGCCCGCGCGGCGGCCGCGGCGCACGGCATCCTCGGCGACCACCACCTGATCGAGGACGACAGCACGGCGCTGACCGCGCTGCTGGAATTCGGTGCGGGCTCCGACCCGCTGCTGGCCCGCGATTACCCGGCGGCGCTGGCGCGCGACACCAATCGCAAGCTCGGCACCGGCGCGCCGCTCGGCGACGCCGTGCTGGCCGGTCTCGCTGCGGCCGCCGCGGCGGAGGGCGGCGCGGTGCGCGCGATCATCAGTCGTCCCGAGCTGTCCGAAGCGGCGGTGCTGATCGGCGAATCCGATCGCATCCGCCACCTCACACCGCGCCTGCATCAGGAGATGTACGGCGAACTGCGCTGGCCCGGCGAGGATCTACGCACTGGCATCGACGTGCGCGGCATGGAACTCGCGCCGGACGAACAGGCCAAGCTGCGGATCGGCGGACGCGCCGATGTGATGGCCAGATTGCACGAGTGGTCCGGCGGCGCCGCGCTCGGCGAGTACAGCCGCGATCGGGTGCTGTCGAGCTCGGCCCTCGTCGCGGTGACGCTGCCGTGCCGACCGGGGCCGTACGGTGCGAGTCTGGCCGATTACGCCACGGCGGGCGGGGCTTTGCAGCGGGTCTGGCTGGAGGCCGGACGACGCGGTCTGGCCGTGCAACCGGTGTCCCCGGTGTTCCTTTACGCGCGGCACCCCGACGAGCTGATCGCGATTTCCCCGGATTTCGCGGATACACTAACGTCACTTCAGGGCCGTTTCCTGGACCTGCTGGGAGTGCCTGGACATGAGATCATGGCATTGGTGCTTCGCCTGAGCTACGCGGCAGCAGCCACGGTCCGCAGCAGGCGGCTTCCAGTGCCGGGTGCGGGCGACCGCAGCTAGCACGATCGGAGACAAGGTGCCTCGGCGAACGCTCGACTCACTGGTGACGCAAGTCGCCGCCGAGTTGATGGGCGTCGACGCCACGACCATGGTGGCGGCGAGCGAACGCGTGCTGGCCAGACTGGTCGAGCATTTCGACGTCGACTTCAGCTACCTGCGCCATACCGACCGGGAACGGCGCGCCACCGTGCTCGTCGCGGAGTGGCCGCACCGCGGCGACATTCCCGACCCCGATCCGCTGAAGGTGGTGCAGTTCGAGAACGCCGACTCGGTGTTCCGCGAGCTCGAGTTCGCCACCGAGCCGATCATCGTGCGCCCCGACGTCAAGTCCGCCGACTACCAGGAGACGATTCGGCGCTCCTCCGGAATTCCGCAGGTGGCGATGGCCTGCGTGCCGCTCATCTCGCGCGGCGAATCCACCGGCGTGCTCGGCTTCATCAAACAGGGCGACCGGGATTGGAGCACCAGGGAACTCAACGTGCTCAAGGCGATCGCCGCGTTGTTCGCCCAGGTGCAGGCGCGCGTGGTGGCCGAGGAGCGGCTGCGCTACATCGCGCTGCACGACGATCTGACGGGTCTGGCGAACCGGCGCGCGTTGCTCGAGCACATGGAGGACCGATTACGCCCCGGCAACCCGGGCCCGGTCGCCGCGTTCTTCCTCGACCTCGACCGGTTGAAGGCGCTCAACGACTTTCTCGGACACACCGCGGGCGACAACTTCATCCGCACGCTCTCCTCGCGGCTGCGCGAGAATCTGGACGCCAACGACATGATCGCCCGCCTCGGCGGCGACGAATTCGTCATCGTGCCCGCCAAGCCCATGGACGCCGTCACCGCTGAGCTGGAGGCGACCAGGATCCAGCAGCTCATCGGCCGCCGCGTCACCGTCGGCGGCGAATCGGTAAGCCGCGGCGCGAGCGTCGGTGTGGCGGTGGGCATTCCCGGCGAGACCACGGTGGCCGACGTGCTGCGCCGCGCCGACCACGCGCTGCTGTCCGCCAAATCGGGCGGCGGCAACGGCGTCGCGGTGTTCACCGACGCCATGCGCGCCCAGTTCGAGCTACAGGACGACGTGGAGCTGAACCTGCGCGGCGCGGTCTCCGACGGCTCGCTGCTGTTGCACTATCAGCCCGAGGTGGATCTGCGCACCGGACGGATCGTCGCGCTCGAGGCGCTGGTGCGCTGGATGCATCCGACCAGGGGACTGCTGCCGCCCGGCGCGTTCGTCACCGTCGCCGAGGCGACGAATCTGGCGGGCGAGCTCGGCCGGTGGGTGATCCGCTCGGCCTGCGCGCAGTTCGCCGAATGGCGCCGCAGGGGGTTGGCCGCCAACGTGGTGATGCGCATCAACGTCTCGCCGGTGCAGCTGGTGAGCCTGGATTTCGTGGAGCGCATCGAGGACATCCTGCGGCTGTTCGGCATCGACGGCAGTTCGGTCTGCCTGGAGATCACCGAACACGTGGTCGTCCAGGATCTGGCGCGCACCCAGGTGACGTTGCGCGGGCTCAAGCGGATGGGCGTGCAGATCGCCATCGACGATTTCGGCACGGGCTACAGCTCGCTCTCGCACCTGAAGGCGCTGCCGGTCGACGCGGTGAAGATAGACCGAGGCTTCGTGCAGCGGCTCGGCGCGAGCACCGACGACCTGGCCATCGTGAAATCCATTATCGGCCTCGCCGGTTCGTTCGGACTCGGCGTGGTGGGCGAGGGTGTGGAGACGGCGGTGGCCGCGCGAACCCTGGTCGGCCTCGGTTGCTACCGGGCACAGGGTTTTCTGATCGCGAGGCCGATGCCGTCGGACCAGGTCGAGTCGCACCTGGCGCTCGGCCGGATTCCGCTGGATCTGGACCTGCCCCGGGCCGCCCGCGGCGTCGCCAAGCATTGACGGGTTCTCTTTTCTAGATGTTCACCGCTCCTCGAGCGTGACGATGCCTACCGTATCCGGTTGCGCTGCGACGATCGGCGGGTGCGCATCGTGCAGCTGGCGAACTTCTACGGTCCGCGGTCGGGTGGGCTGCGCACCGCACTGCACCATCTGGGCGCGGGCTATGTGGCCGCGGGGCACGAGGTGGTGCTGATCGTGCCGGGACCGCGCCGCGCCGAGGAGGTGCTGCCCGGTGGCGCGCTGCGGATCACCTTGCCCGCCTTGGCCATTCCCTGGACGGGCGGCTACCGCGCCGCCGATCCGCGCCGGGTCGCCGACGTGCTCACCGGCCTGCGGCCCGACGTGCTCGAGGTGTCGGACCGGCTGACGTTGCGCGGTTTCGGCCGCTGGGCGCGCAAGCGCGACATGGCAGGCGTGATGATCTCGCACGAACGGCTCGACCGGCTGCTCGGTCAGGTCCTGCCGGGCAGACTGGCCCGCCGCTGCGCCGACATCGCCAACCGCCGCACCGCGGCCGAATACGACATCGTGGTCTGCACAACGGAATTCGCGCGCGCCGAGTTCCTGCGCATCGGCGCGCCGAACGTCGAGCTCGTCCCGCTCGGAGTGGATCTGGACCTGTTCAGCCCGCGCAGGCGCGACCGCAGGCTGCGCGCCGATCTCGCGGCCGGGCATCCGCTGCTGGTGCACTGCGGGCGGCTCTCGGTCGAGAAGCGCGTCGACCGCAGCATCGAGGCGGTGGCGCAGCTGCGCAAGGCGGGGACCGAGGCGCGTCTCGTCGTCGCGGGCGACGGCCCCCGCCGCGACGCGCTGGAACGGCGCGCCCGCGCGCTGCCGCCGCTCTCGAACGGCCAGCCCGCGGTGCACTTCACCGGTTTCATCACCGACCGCGCGATGGTCGCCAAACTGCTTGCCACCGCGGATGTCTCGCTGGCGCCGGGCCCGCACGAGACCTTCGGCCTCGCCGCGTTGGAGGCGCTGGCCGCGGGCACGCCGGTGGTCGCGAGCCGCTCCTCGGCGCTGGCCGACATCGTCACCGCCGACTGCGGCGCCATCGCCGCCGACCACCCCATCGCGTTCGCCGAGGCGGTCACCGACGTCCTCGCCCTTCCCGCCGTCGCCCGCCGCCGCGCCGCCCGGACCCGCGCCGAACAATTCACCTGGCCCCGCGCCGTCGAAGGCATGCTCGCCGTCCTCGCCCGCTGACCGCCGCGCCGAACCAGGGCCTCCCACACGGGTTCGGCACTCTGCACACGCCCGGTTCCTATGCGGGACGTACGAATGCTGTGTGGCAGGCCAGATGCACTGGCATCAAGAGGCCCTCGCAGAGGGTGGGTATGTCTCGCAGGGCGTGCAGCCCGTGGCTATGTGGCGCCCTACGCAGGCTGTGCGTCAGCCACGTGTACCGGGCCACGGGTCCGTCGCAGAGGGTGGGTGCGCCTCGCAGGCGGTGCAGCCGCTGCGAGGGGTGCGGAGGCTCTGCGAGCTAGTCACGGGCGGCGAGGACGGCGTCGTAGAGGGCGCGGCGGGAGACGTTGTTGGCGGTGGCGATGTGGGCGCAGGCGTCCTTCAGACGCAGGCCTTGGGCGGTGAGGGTCTCGACCTCGGCGACGAGGTCGGCGGGGTCGGTGGCCTTGGGCTGGGCGCCCTCCAGGACGACGGTGATCTCGCCACGGGCGCTGTCGGCGGCCCAGTCGGCGAGTTCGGCCAGGGTGCCGCGCACGACCTGCTCGTAGGTCTTGGTGAGTTCGCGGCAGACGGCGGCGCGGCGGTCGGGTCCGAGCACCTCGACGGCGTCGGTGAGGCATTCGGCGAGCCGGTGCGGCGCCTCGAAGAAGACGCAGGCGCGCGGTTCCTCGCGCAACGTGCGCAGCCATTCCTTGCGCGGGCCCGACTTGCGCGGCGGGAAGCCGTCGAAACAGAAGCGCTCCACGGGCAGCGCGGACAGGGCGAGCGCGGTGGTGACGGCCGACGGGCCCGGCAGGCAGGTGACGGGCAGGTCGCGTTCGACGCAGGCCGCGACCATCCGATAGCCGGGGTCGCTCACCGAGGGCATGCCCGCGTCGGTGACCAGCAGCACCGTGCGCCCTGCCTCGATCTCGCCGAGCAGCGCGGGAACGCGGGCGGTTTCGACGTGGTCGTAGAAGCTCACCACGCGGCCGGTGATCTCGACGCCCAGCGCCTTGGCCAGCGCGCGGGTGCGCCGGGTGTCCTCGGCGGCGACCACGTCGGCGGACCCGAGGGCGTCGCGCAGACGCTGGGACGCGTCGCCGATATCGCCCATCGGCGTCGCCGCCAGCACCAGCCGCCCGCCCACCGATCCCCGGGCCGCGCCGTCCCCCGCTGTCGACTGGTCTGCCACCGCACTCCCGTCTCGCTCGACACCCGGCAACCACCGGACACCAGAAGCCTAGTGGGCGCATCAGGACCCAGTTCGTCGCTGACCCGCGATGGTCGAAGCGAAGGCGGCGGTACGAGTAGTGGGCGCAGCTGGACACAGTTCATCGATGACCCGCGTCGGAGCGAGGCCGAGGTACGCCCGGTGGGCGCGGTTGGAGCGCACGGAGGCACACCGAGTGGGCGCAGTTGGCCGGAGTTCGTCGCTGACACACGCACGGCGGTAGCGAAGGCGGAGGTACGCCTGGTGCGCTGCTGGACGCAGTTCGTCGACAACCCGCCGAAGTGGACGTTCGCCCGGTGGGTGCTTGCCGGGCGGAGTTCGTCGCTGACCCGTCCGTGGCTGAGGCGGAGGCGCAGGTACCGCCGGTGCACGCCGGTCGGACGTGATCCGTCGTCGGTTTGCGCGTGGCCGGAGCCCGACGCGCGGGTGTGAGTTGTACGTACCGATCAGTTTCGGGGTACCCCGGTCCTAATACGATCGGGGCGTGACCCAGGTGACCTCCCGCGCGACCGTACCCGGGGCAGTGCCCACCTGGTCGAGTCCAGCGCCGCTCCGGCCGTCGCCCGATTTCGGCCCCCTCGACACGCTGCGGGGGTGGCTGGTCACGGCTGTCCTGACCGCGTTCGCGGCGGTGACTCGGTTCACCATGCTGAACTATCCGACCGACGCGGGAACGCCGGTCTTCGACGAGAAGCACTACGCTCCGCAGGCCTGGCAGATGCTCACCGGCGGCGGGGTGGAGGACAACCCCGGCTACGGCCTGGTGGTGCATCCGCCGGTCGGCAAGCAGATGATCGCCATCGGCGAGTTCCTGTTCGGCTACAACGGCTGGGGCTGGCGGTTCACCGCGGCGCTCGCGGGCACCGTGCTGGTGCTGCTGGTGGTCAGGATCGCGCGCAGGCTGGCCAGGTCGACCCTGATCGGCGCGATCGCGGGCATCCTGGCGATCGCGGACGGGCTCCTTTTCGTCTCCTCCCGCATCGGCATGCTCGACATCTTCATGGCGCTGTTCGTCACAGCGGCCTTCGGCTGCCTGGTGGTGGACCGCGACGAGATGCGGGCCAGAATGGCGCGCGTCGACGTCGAAGGACGTATCGGTGCGACACCGTGGGGTCCGCGGCTCGGCGTGCGCTGGTGGCGTTTCGGCGCAGGCGTGCTGCTCGGGCTGGCGTGCGGCACCAAGTGGTCCGGCATCTATTTCATCGTGGCGTTCGGCATCCTGAGCGTCTGCTTCGACGTCGCCGCGCGGCGCGCGTACGGGGTGCGCAAGCCCTGGCTCGGCACGGCGCTGCGCGATGCCGGCCCCGCGCTCTACGCGCTCGTGCTGATCCCGCTCGGGGTGTATCTGGCCACCTACTGGGCCTGGTTCGCCAGCGAGACCGGCGTGTACCGGTACTCGGTCGGCAATCAGGTGGGGTCGGGAGGTCCGTGGTCGTTCCTGCCCGACGCGCTGCGCTCGCTGTGGTTCTACAGCGGCGAGTCGCTGCACTTCCACGAGGGCCTGACCAATTCCGCGGGCAACCACCATCCGTGGGAGTCCAAGCCGTGGACCTGGCCGATGGGTCTGCGGCCGATGCTGTACTACTACGCAGACACCAATGTCACCGGCTGTGCGCAGGCGCAGTGCGTCAAGGCGGTGATGCTGATCGGCACCCCGGCGATCTGGTGGGTCGCCTTCCCGGCGCTCGCCTGGATGCTGTGGCGCAGCGTGGTCCGGCGCGACTGGCGCTACGCCGCGGTGCTCACCGGCTACGGCGCGGCGCTGCTGCCCTGGTTCCTGACCCTGGACCGGCAGATGTACTACTTCTACGCCGTGCCGCTCGCCCCGTTCCTGATGATCGGCTTGGCGCTGGCGCTGGGTGACGTCATGGGCCCGGCTCGCCTGGTGCCGATACCGCGTAGTCCGTCGGGCACCTTCCTGCCCGCCGTCCCCAGCGAGCGGCACGGTCTCGGCCTGCTCGCCGTCTGCCTCTATCTCGGTCTGGTGATCGCGAACTTCATCTGGCTGTGGCCGATCCTGACCGCGCTGCCGATCACGCCGGGCAACTGGCACGACCACCTCTGGTTGCCGAGCTGGCGCTAGACGGAGGCCCGCCCGCGCGGCGGACCCCGTCCGGCGTCGATCAGTATCGGGTCTCCAGCGCGGATTTCACGTAGCGCAGGGCGGTTTCGTCGTCCAGGCCGAGCCGCCTGATGGCCGACACGTACGCGGTCGCGGCGCGTCCGGCCGCGTCGCGGGTGGGGTCGCCGGAGGACGCGATGAACGACCCCTGCCTACCCCTGGTCTCCAGCACGCCGTCGGCCTCCAGTTCGCGATAGGCGCGCGCGACCGTATTGGGCGCCAGGCCGAGCTGGGCGGCCAGGGCGCGCACGGTGGGAATCTTCGTACCCGCGGTCAGCTCGCCGGAACGCACCTGCGCGATGACCGCCAGCCGCAGCTGCTCGTACGGCGGGACGGGCGAATCGTGGCTGATCGTGACGGTGAACATAGGCGGCTCACACGTCGTCTCGGGCCAGCGGGCACGACAGGCATCGCGGGCCGCCGCGTCCCGAGCCCAGTTCCGAGCCGGGGATCGGCAACACCTCGATGCCCGCGTCCAGCAGCCGCGCGTTGGTCATCTCGTTGCGTTCGTAGGCGATCACGACGCCGGGGGCCACGGCGAGGGTGTTGTTGCCGTCGTCCCACTGCTCGCGCTCGGCGGTCACGCCGTCGAGTCCGGTGTCGATCACCCGGAGCTTGCCGATGCCCATCGCCTCGGCCGCGGCGGGCAGGAACGGATCGGGTCCGCGCATCGTCACCCCGCCGCCGCCCTCGCGGACGGCGTAGTCGTCCTCGCGGTGAATCGTGAACGCGCGCAGTTCGTCTCGGACCGCCGGGTACATCACCACGGCGTCGGTGTCGACCATGGTGCACACCGTGTCCAGGTGCATGGTCGCGCGCGTCTGCGCGATCGGGAGGACCAGCACCGTGTGCGCGAGACCGTCGTCGAACAGGCTGCGCGCCAATGCTTCCGCACCGGCGGGCGAGGTCCGCTCGCCGACGCCGACGGCGACGACGCCCGGCGCGAGCAGCAGCACGTCGCCGCCTTCGATCGGCGCGGTGTGCGATTCGTAGGCCCGCCGCACCCCGAGGAAGCGCGGGTGGAAGGCGTAGATGAGATCGGTCAGCGAGGTCTCCCGCATCCTGGCGGGCAGGGCGAGCGAGGTGATCGCGACGCGCGGGCCGACCCAGAACGAGGAGTCCCTGGTGAACAACAGGTTGGGCAGCGGGTCG
Source organism: Nocardia sp. bgisy134 (assembly GCF_057708325.1). Classification (NCBI taxonomy): domain Bacteria; kingdom Bacillati; phylum Actinomycetota; class Actinomycetes; order Mycobacteriales; family Nocardiaceae; genus Nocardia; species Nocardia sp. bgisy134. The sequence continues at coordinate 196,030 of NZ_JBYIRW010000003.1, read as the reverse complement.
ATGACGAAGTCGGCGCCGTGGTGCATCCGCCGCACCAGGGAAGCGGCGTCGGGGCCGAACGGCAGCTCGTCGAAGGTCATGCCCGCCATCAGGATCTCGGCCAGTTCCGCGGCGGGCACACCGCGCAGATAGGCGGCCAGCTCGTCGGCCAAGGCGTGGCCGAGCCTGCGGGCGTCGACCGCGGCGGAGATGCCCTGGATCCGCGCCGCGCCGCTGGCCGCGATGGTTTCGGCGAGCAGATCCGAGAGCAACAGCACCTCGACGCCACGGCTGAGCAACACGTCCGCGAAGGTGTCGTGCTCCTGCTGGGCTCGCTCCACCCAGGGGATGCCGTCGAACAGCAATTGATCGTTGTTGCGCGGGGTGAGCCTGCGCAGTTCGGCGCCGGGCCGATGCAACAAGACCGTACGTAGGGCTCCTACCTCGGAAGTCACTCCGTAACGCGGTTCGCCGGCGCGGTCGGGCCCGCCCCCGCGCCTGTCCTTTTCGTGGTCGACGGGCACAGCGTCTGCTCCCATCCTCCGACCGTAGTTCGCGATCGGCGCAGCGGTACGGAAATCGGCACCCCAATGCCGTGAGGTGTCCGAATTCGTCCCCAGGACATCCTAACCTGAAGTATTGTTCAGGTGAATGGAGGAGTGTGATGTCGACAGCCGATTGGCGAGCAAAGGAACTGACCCCCGGGCAGCTGTCCGAGCGTAGCGGAGTAGCCGTCTCCGCGTTGCATTTCTACGAGCGCGAGGGGCTGATCACCAGCCGCCGCACGTCCGGGAATCAGCGCAGATACACCCGCGAGACGTTGCGCCGGGTCGCGTTCATTCGCATCTCGCAGCGGGTCGGCATACCGCTCAGCGAAATACGGGAGGCGCTGGACAAACTGCCCGAGAGCCGCACTCCGACCCGGCGCGACTGGGAGACCCTCTCCACGGCGTGGCGGGAGGATCTCGACGATCGCATCAGTCAGCTGATCCGCCTGCGCGACAACCTCACCGGCTGTATCGGCTGCGGCTGCCTCTCACTCGGCAGCTGCAAGCTCGTCAACGAGCGCGACCGGCTCGGCGACGACGGTCCCGGCGCCAGGGTGCTCGACACGCATCTCAACTGCCCGTCGAAACCGGCAGCGTGCTGAACTGGGCGCTGGCCCGGCGGATGACGAACTCGTACGGGAGGGCGAATTTGCGCGCCCACCAGTAGCCGAAGCGGATGTCGAACGAGCTGTAGATCAGGAACCGGTTGCGTTCGACGCCGCGCAGGATCGCGGCGGCCACCCGCTCGGGCGGCACCGCGTGCTTGGTGAACGCCTTGGTCAGCCTGCGCACCTTGGGATCGTCCTTGTCCACCCCGACCAGCTCGAAGCTGTGCACGAGCGGGGTGTTCACCGCGCCCGGCGCCACCAGGTGCACCGAGATGCCGTGGCGTTCCAGGTCGAAGCGCAGCACCTCGGAGACGCCGCGCAGGCCGTACTTGCCCGCGCTGTAGGCGGCGTGCCACGGCAGCGCGAGCAGCCCCGCCGCCGAGGACACGTTCACCAAGGCGCCGCCGCGGCCCGCGCGCACCATGGTCGGCACGAAGCTCTCGATGACGTGGATCGGCCCCATCAGGTTGATGTCGACCATGCGCCGCCAGTGCCGGTGCTCGAGGTTCTCCACGGTGCCCCACGCGGAGGTGCCCGCGACGTTCATGACCACGTCCATGGGGCCGTGCCGATCGTGCACGTCCGCGGCGAAGGCGGCCACGGCGTCGTAGTCGGTGATGTCGAAGGCCTGCGAGTCCAGCACCGTCCCGCCCGTGCCGCGGATCTCCTCGACGGTCGCCGCCAAGCCCTCGGTGTTGATGTCGGTGAGCACCAGTTCGCCGCCCTGCCCCGCCGCGGCGATCGCGGTCGCCTTGCCGATGCCGCTGGCCGCGCCCGTCACCAAGACCTTCGCGCCGCGCACCGTCTTGCGGCCGACGCTTCCTCGCCCCACTCCTCGCACTTCGGATCCCATCTCGCTAGCCCGACTCGGCCCAAGCAGGGTACTGCGCCCGCGCCGGACGCAGCGGCAGCTTGCCGATTCTCCGTGTGCCGCGTGACCGGGCCGCCGCTGGAATGGGGTGTGTCACGCTGCGGCGGGCCGGGGCGGGGTCCATGATCGGTGTATGACCACTTTGGAAAGCAAGGCCAAGGAACTGCTCGCGCTGCACCGTCCGGGCAATCCGGTCGTGCTGCCCACCGTGTGGGACGCATGGTCGGCGAATCTAGCTGTCGCCGCAGGCTTTTCGGCGCTCACCCTGGGTAGTCACCCGGTCGCCGACTCGATCGGGCGCAGCGACAACGAGGGCATGACCTTCGCCGAACTGCTGACTCGGGTCCGCCAGATCACCGAGGCGGTGGACGTGCCGATCTCCGTCGACATCGAAGCCGGATACGGCCACGAGCCCGCTCAGCTGATCGAGGGCCTGCTCGACGCGGGCGCGGTCGGCCTGAACATCGAGGACACCGTGCACAGCGAGGGCGGGCGGCTGCGCGGCGATCAAGAGCACGCCGACTTCGTGCACGGTCTGCGCGAGTTCGCCAACGCGGCAGGGGTGCACGTCGTGGTCAACGCCCGCACCGATCTGTTCCTCCGGCAGGTCGGCGACGAAGCCGACCGCATGGACCGGGCCATCGCCCGGCTGACGCTGGCCGCCTCCGCGGGCGCCGACGTGCTGTATCCGGTCGGGCGGCATTCCGACGCGGACATGCGCAGGCTGACCTCGGAACTGCCGCTGCCGGTCAACGCGATCGGTCTGCCGGACAAGTCGGACCGCGCGGAACTCGCCGCGCAGGGCGTGGCGCGGATCAGCTTCGGTCCCTACCTCCAGTTCGCGCTCGCGGCCGAGGCCAACCGGCTGCTCGAACGCTGGAAGTGACGCGGAAATCCATGCGTGGCACGGTGATTCATTCGCGGATCACCGTGCCGACGCGGGACGTCAGCTAGCACCGTACCGACGCAGGTCGGTCAGCTGGCACCGTGTCGGCGCAGGTCGGTCAGCTGGCACCGTGTCGACGCAGGTCGGTCAGCCAGCGCCGTGTCGACGCAGGTCGGTCACCGAGCGCCGTGCCGACGCTGGTAGGTCAGTCCTTCTTCTCCAAGTAGCGCGGGTACACCGGCTCCGGAGCGGGCAGCGGGACGCCCGGTGTGAGCGGCGTCGCGAGGTCGGCGAAGGTGCGGCCCTGCTGGGCGAGCAGGTCGAGGATCTTGGCGGCGGACCCTGGCAGCACCGGCTGCACCAGGATCGCGACGATGCGGACCACCTCGAGCGTCACGTACAGCACCGTCGCCATGCGGGCGAGATCTTCCTCGGTGCCCGACTTGCGCAGCGCCCACGGCGCCTGGGCCGAGAAGTACTTGTTGGTCTCGCCGAGGGTCAGCCAGATCGCCTCGAGCGCGAGATGCATCTGCTGGGCGTCGTATTCGGCGCGGCAGCGTTCCAGCAGACCGTTCGCGCGGTCGAGCAGCGCGCGATCCTCCGCGGTGAACTCGCCCGGCGCCGGCACGGCGGCGTCGCAGTTCTTGTTCACCATCGTCAGGCTGCGCTGCACCAGGTTGCCGAACTCGTTGGCCAGGTCGCTGTTGATCCGGCCGACGATGGCGTCGTGGCTGTAGCTGCCGTCCTGCCCGTAGGAGATCTCGCGCAGCAGGAAGAAGCGCACCGCGTCGACGCCGTATTCGTCGACGAGCTCGAGCGGGTCGACAACGTTGCCGACCGACTTCGACATCTTCTCGCCCTTGTTGTACAGGAAGCCGTGCACGAAAACGCGTTTCGGCAACTCCACGCCTGCCGACATCAGGAAGGCGGGCCAGTACACCGTGTGGAAGCGGGTGATGTCCTTGCCGATGATGTGCACGTCGGCGGGCCAGAACTTCTGGAACGCAGCCGATTCCGTGTCCGGGAAGCCGACGCCGGTGATGTAGTTGGTGAGCGCGTCCACCCAGACGTACATCACGTGGTCGGGGTGCTCGGGCACCGGCACACCCCAGTCGAAGGTGGTGCGCGAGATGGACAGGTCCTTCAGGCCCTCTTTCACGTAGCTGACGATCTCGTTGCGACGCGTTGCGGGCGCGATGAATTCGGGGTGCTCCTCGTAGAGCGCGAGCAGCCGGTCCTGGTACTTCGACAGCCGGAAGAAGAAGTTGGACTCCTCGGTCCACTCCACCGGCGTGTTGGTGTCGGTGGAGACGCGGCTGCCGTCGTCGAGCAGCGTGGTCTCCGCCTCGGTGTAGAACGCCTCGTCACGCACCGAGTACCAGCCCGAGTAGTTGTCCAGGTAGATGTCGCCGTTGGCGAGCATCCGCTCCCAGATCGCGATGCTGGCCACCTGGTGGTCGGCGTCGGTGGTCCGGATGAACCGGTCGTAGGAGACGTCGAGCGTCTTGTCGAGTTGCTCGAAGACATCGGAGTTGCGCGCGGCGAGCTCTTCCACCGGGATGCCCTCGGCGGTGGCGGCCTGCTGCATCTTCTGACCGTGCTCGTCGGTGCCGGTCATGAAGAACACGTCGTAGCCGTCGAGTCGCTTGAACCGGGCGATGGCGTCCGCCGAGATGTACTCGTAGGCATGCCCGATGTGCGGCGCACCGTTCGGGTAGGCGATGGCCGTTGTGATGTAGAAGGCGGGGCGTTCAGCTGCGCTCATGGTGTGTCTACTGTAATGCGCGTGCTTTCCGTCGCTCACGTGAATATCCCCGCAGGACCCGGCGGCCGCCCGGGTCGGTCGAGCGCAGGCGAGGCGGAGTCGTGAACGGAGGACGTCGCCCCGCGCCGGATCTGCCCGAGCCGCTTGCGCCGCTGGTGGACGCGCACACCCATCTGGACGCCTGCGGCGCCACCGACCCCGAGTCGACCGCCGCCATCGTGGACCGCGCCGCGTCGGTCGGCGTCGGCAAGGTGGTCACGGTCGCCGACGATCTGGCCGCCGCGCAGTGGGCCGTGCGGGCCGCGCACTGGGATGCGCGCGTCTACGCCGCTGTCGCGTTGCACCCCACCAGGGCCAACGCATTGGACGACGCCGCGAAGGCGGAGCTGGAGCGGCTGGCGGTGGACCCGAGGGTCGTCGCGATCGGCGAGACCGGCCTCGACTACTACTGGCCGGGCAAGCTCGACGGCTGCGCCGATATCGAGACCCAGGTCGAGGGTTTCCGCTGGCACATCGAGTTGGCCAAGCGGGTGCGCAAGCCGCTGATGATCCACAACCGCGAGGCCGACCACGATCTGCTGACCGTCCTGCTGGACGAGGGCGCGCCGTCGACGGTGATCTTCCACTGCTTCTCCTCGGACGCCAACATGGCGCTGTCCTGCGTCGCGGAGGGATACGTGCTGAGCTTCTCCGGCACGGTCAGCTTCAAGAACGCCCACGAGTTGCGCGAGGCCGCCAAGGTGGTGCCGGACGAGCAGATTCTGGTGGAGACCGACGCGCCGTATCTGACGCCGCACCCGTTCCGCGGCGCGCCGAACGAGTCGTACTGCCTGCCGTACACGGTGCGCGCGCTCGCCGAACTGCGCGAGCAGGATCCGCGCGAACTGGCCGAGATCACCACGGCGAACGCCCGGCGCGTCTACGGCATCTGAGGACGCGGGCCTGCGCGTACCCGGGTAAGGGGACTGGAAACCCTGCCTGTGGCCCACGTCACTCCGGGTCACGAAGGCTGTTATCTACCTGCGGTGTCGATATCGTTTCGTGATCTGCGACGGCCCAGGCGGCGAAGAAACGGTTGTTTGGGGCCAGTCTCTTCGTTATCGTACTGTGACCATGTCGCCTTTGACGAGGATCAACCAGTCCCGCTCGCCGCTGCTGTACGCGGCCGTCGCGGCGCTGTTGCTGACGCTCATCGTCGGCGCCTCGATGGCGATCGTGAACCGCAAGACGGTGACGATCGTCGTGGACGGCCAGCAGTCGATCCTGACGACCATGTCCCGCAACGTCGACGGCGTGCTGCGGGCGGCCGGATTCGACCTGACCGATCGCGACCAGGTCCGTCCCGGCCGCGGCTCCGCCGTGACGGACGGCGCGACGATCGTGCTGAACCGGGCGCGCGCGGTGGCGCTGACCGTGGACGGCAAGTCCGAGACGGTGTGGACCACCGGCCTCACCGCGGGCGAGGCGCTCGCTCAGCTGAAGCTCCCCGGCGACAGCTACGTCTGGCCCGCACGCGACGAGCGGCTGCCGCTGGACGGCGCGACGCTGCGGATCGCGAGCCCGCGCTCGGTGTCGCTGCTCGACGGCATCGGCGCGCCGGTCGACGTGCGGCTCGCGGCGCCGACCGTGGGTGAATTCCTCGCCGTCGCGGGCATTCCGCTCATCGAGCAGGACACCGTCGAGCCCGCGCCGAGCACCCCGCTGGCCGACGGCCTGCGAATCGTGGTGACCCGCAAGCGCATCGAGCGCCACACCGAGACGTTGCCGCTCGATCCCGCGGAGACCGTCATCGAAGACGAGACCATGAACATGAGCCGCACCATCGTGGAGAACCCCGGCGTGCCCGGCGTGCACGACGTGACTTTCGCGGTGACGATGGTCAACGGTCAGGAAGTCGATCGCAAGGCGGTCGAGTCGAAGGTCTCCGTTCCCGCCCAGCCCAAGACCGTGCGCAAGGGCACCAAGCCGGGCACCGAGGTGCCCGCGGTGCGCGACGGCCAGATCTGGGACGCGCTGGCCCGCTGCGAGTCCAACGGCAACTGGGCCATCAACACCGGCAACGGCTACTTCGGCGGCATCCAGTTCGACCAGAGCACCTGGGAACGGCAGGGCGGCCTGCGCTACGCCCCGCGCGCCGACATGGCGACCCGCGAGGAGCAGATCGCCATCGCCGAGGTGACCAGGGCTCGCCAGGGCTGGGGCGCCTGGCCCGCCTGCACCAGCAGGCTCGGCCTGAGCTGACCCACGCGTCGTCGCGGGGCGCCGTCCCCGGGTGGGGCGGCGCCGCAGTCGTTTTCGCGGTCGATCCCGCCTCGCCATCCCCCGACTCGGTTGTACACTCGGCCGGATTCGTGACGGTGCGGTCAGGGCGAGAGGGAAATCCGCGATGGGATTGCTACACACCGCGCGGCGTTCGGCGCTCGCCGCCGCGCTCGCCGTCGGAGCCGTGCTGTCCGGAACGAGCGCGCCCGCCGCGGCGGCGACGCCGGGCTCGGTGATCTCGGTGACCGCGCAACCCGACGGCTGGCACGGCATGTCCGGCGGCTCGGTGGTCGACTACTGGATGACCGGATCCGACGGCGCCCCGCACCGCGCGAGCGGCGCGCTGTTCCTGCCCGAGGGCACACCGCCGCCCGACGGCTGGCCGATCCTCGCCTACGACCACGGCAGTAGCGGGCTCGGACCCGGCTGCGGCGGTATGTCGCAACCCGAGCGCGCGCCGTTCCCCGCCATGCAGGGCAGGCAGGACCAGCTGCTTCGACGTCTGGTTTCGCAGGGCTTCGCTGTCGTAGCGCCCGATTACCTCGGTCTCGGGCGCTTCGACACCGGGCCGCACCCGTACCTCGAACTGCGCACCGAGGCGACCGCCACCATCGATCTGGTGCAGGCCGCCCGCGCAGCGCACCCGGAGTTGTCGCGCACCTGGGCGGTGTTCGGCGCCTCGCAGGGCGGGCAGGCCGCGCTCGGTACCGCGCAGCTTCAGGCGACCTACGCGCCGGACCTCGATTTCCGCGGCACCATCGCGGTCGACCCGGAGTCCGACGTGGAGAAGGTGCTTCCGCTGGCGGGCCCGGTGATCCCGACGATGTCGGACACCGCGGCGCCGATGAGCTTCTTCGTCAGCATCCTGGCCGGCGTGCGGGCGGCGCGGCCCGAGGTGCACGTCGACCAGTACCTGACGCCGCTGGGCCGAACCGTGCTCGACGAGGTCGGTGGCCTGTGCCTGGACCGGATCATCGAGCGCGTCGCGGGTCTCGGCATCGGCCAGCTGCTGGCCAGGCCGCTGTCCTCCGAGCCGATCCGCGCCGCGTACACCGACTACCTGACCGTTCCGGTGCGCGGCTACGACGCCCCGATCCTGTTGCTGGTCAACGCGACCGACACCGTGGTGCCCTCCCCGCTGCACGCGGCCCTGATCGCTCAGTTCGCCGCCAACGACGTCGACTCCGAGACCGTCTTCGGTACGGGTCAACACACCCAGCTGAATCCCGCCATGTGGACCGCCGTCGAAGCCTTCCTCGCCCGCATCCGCGAGACGCCCGCCGAGCGCTGAGCCTGGCGCTGCCGGTTCGCACGGGGCGATTCGGTTCCGGCCGCGTACACCCAGCCCACGCCAACCCGCGCTTCCGCCCCTCGCGCTGTTGGTCTCCACAGACCCTGTGGTCGCGGCGAGGCAGGTGGTGGACCTGCGTAGTGCTGCCGGGTGGGCGGGGGTAGGGCGTCGGGTTGGTAGGTTCTTCGGGTGTCCGATGCCGATGTTTCCGCGAGGGGGAGTGCTGCGCTGCTGGGGCCCGCCGAGGTGCGGGTGCTCGCCGAGCAGTTCGGGGTGCGGCCGACCAAACAGCTGGGGCAGAACTTCGTGCACGACGCGAATACCGTGCGGCGGATCGTCGCGGCGGCGGGAGTCGGGCGCGCCGACACCGTGCTCGAGGTGGGGCCCGGACTCGGCTCGCTGACGCTCGCGCTGCTGGACGTGGTGGATTCGGTGATCGCGGTCGAGATCGATCCGGTGCTTGCCGAGCATCTGCCGGTCACGGTCGCCGACCGGGCTCCCGAACTGGCCGACCGGCTGCGGGTGGTGCACGCCGACGCGCTGCGGGTCGCCGCCGCCGACCTGCCCGCCGCCCCGACCGCACTGGTGGCGAACCTGCCGTACAACGTCGCGGTGCCGGTGCTGCTGCACCTGCTCGCCGAATTGCCCAGCATCACAACCTCTCTGGTGATGGTGCAGGCCGAGGTGGCCGACCGCCTCGCGGCCGAACCGGGCAGCCGGATCTACGGGGTGCCCAGCGTGAAGGCCGGGTTCTTCGGCAAGGTGAGCCGCGCGGGCGCGGTCGGCACCCAGGTGTTCTGGCCCGTGCCGCGAGTGGAATCGGGCCTGGTGCGCGTGCAGCGCTTCGCCGAGCCGCCCTGGCCGATGGACGACGAGCACCGCCGCCGCGTCTTCGAGGTGGTCGACGCGGCGTTCGCGCAACGCAGGAAGACCTTGCGCGCGGCGCTGTCCGGTTGGGCCGGATCGCCCGCCGAGGCCGAACGTCGATTGGTCGCCGCCGGAATCGATCCGACCGCGCGCGGAGAAACCCTGGATACTGCCGCCTTCGTCAGGCTGGCCGCGCAAAAGTAGCGACCGCTTCCCGCGGCACTACGGCGGGGTGTGGCTTAGAGGGGCGCGGGAAACGCTGGTTACCGCGGCCATCGTCCGGCTCGCCGCGCAGAAGGAGCGATCGCCTTCGCAGCCGCACACGACCGGCGGGTCGTGGAATGCGCTGCTTCGGGCGATAGGCGGAGCGCGTCCCGAGGCGGTCAGCGGAAACGGCGCAGCCGCAGGCTGTTCGTGACGACGAAGACGCTGGACAGGGCCATCGCCGCCCCGGCGAGCATCGGGTTCAGCAGGCCCGCGGCGGCCAGCGGGATGGCCGCGACGTTGTAGCCGAAGGCCCAGAACAGGTTGCCCTGGATGGTGCGCAAGGTGGCGCGGGACAGGCGGATCGCGGTGGCGACGGCGCGTAGATCGTCGCGCACCAGCACGATATCGCCCGCTTCCGCCGCGACGTCCGTGCCGCCGCCCATGGCCAAGCCCAGGTCGGCGGCGGCCAGTGCGGGGGCGTCGTTCACGCCGTCGCCGACCATGGCGACCACTCGGCCTCGGTCCTGGAATTCGCGGACCACGCGCAGTTTGTCGTCGGGCAGCACCTCGGCGATGACCTCGTCGATGTCGACCCGGGCGGCGACCGAACGGGCAGTCGTCGCATTGTCACCGGTGAGCAGCACCGGCGTCAGCCCGAGGGCGCGCAGGTCGGCGACCGCCTCGGCGCTCGTCGGTTTCATCGCGTCGGCCAGCACCAGGACACCGCGCGCCATGCCGTCCCACGCGACGGCGATCGCGGTCGCGCCCTCGCGTTCGGCGTTCTCCTTCGCCGCGGCAAGGCGCTCGGGGAGGACGATGCCGCGTTCGGCCAGCAGTTCCGTGCGGCCGATCACCACGTCCCACCCGTCGACCACCCCGCACACGCCCATACCGCCATGACTCGTGAACCGCTGCACCGGTGCCAGCCGTAACCCGCGTTCACGCGCGCCCGCGACCACCGCGCGGGCAACGGGATGCTCGGAGCCGTGCTCCACTGCCGCCGCCGTAGCGAGCAATTCGTCGGCGGATGTTCGCACTTCACTGACGGGCGCGTGCGGTTCGTCGGCGCGCTCGTCCGTGATCACCTCGACCAACGCCATCCGCCCGGTCGTGACCGTCCCGGTCTTGTCCAGCACCACCGTGTCGATGCGCCGCGTCGACTCCAGCACCTGCGGGCCCTTGATCAGGATTCCCAGTTGCGCCCCGCGCCCGGTGCCGACGAGCAGCGCGGTGGGCGTTGCCAGGCCGAGCGCACACGGGCACGCGATGATCAGCACCGCGACCGCGGCGCCGCACGCCACCGCCGTCGGCGCGCCGGTGATCAGCCAATAGACCAGCGTCAGGCCCGCGATCACGAAGACGATCGGTACGAACACCCCCGCCACGCGGTCGGCGAGCCGCTGCACCGGCGCCTTTCCGTTCTGCGCCTCCTCGACCAGCGCCGCCATCTGGGCCAGCTGGGTATCGGAGCCCACCCGGGTGGCGCGCACGGTGAGCAGGCCGCCGGTGTTCACGGTCGCGCCGATCACCGTGTCGCCGGGGCCGACGTCCACCGGCAGCGACTCTCCGGTCAGCAGGCTCTGATCGACGGCCGAATCGCCCTCCACCACAACGCCATCGGTGGCGATCTTCGCGCCGGGCCGTACCAGGAACCGGTCGCCGACGCGCAGTGCATCGATGGGCACGAGCACCTCGGTGTCGCCGCGCAGCACCGAGACCTCCTTGGCGCCGAGTTCGATCAGGGCGCGCAACGCGGAACCGGCGCGGTCCTTGGCCCGCGTCTCGGCGTAGCGACCGGCCAGGATGAACACGATCACGCCTGCGGCCACCTCGAAGTACACATTGGACGCGGCGTCGGCGCGGGCGATGCCGAGGCTGAACGAGTGCTTCATACCGGCCATCCCGGCGTGCCCGAAGAACAGCGCGTACACCGACCAGCCGAACGCGGCGAGGGTGCCGACCGAGATCAGCGTGTCCATCGTCGCGGTGCCGTGCCTGGCGTTGATCAGGGCGGCGCGATGGAATTCGTACCCGCCCCAGCACACCACGGGCGCGGCCAGGGTCAGCGAAAGCCATTGCCAGTTCTCGAATTGCAGCGCGGGGATCATCGCCATGGCGATCACCGGAACGGCCAGCGCCAGGCTGACGAGCAGGCGGTGGCGCAGTGTGGCGAGTGCCGCGTCGTGGGACTCGTCGGCTTCGGTCGAGGGCGGCTCGGGCAGGTGCGCGGTGTAGCCCGCGTTTTCGATCGTGGTGATCAGCTGTTCCGCTGAAACAGACTGTGGATAGCGAATTTTTGCCTTCGCTGTCGCGAAATTCACGGTGGCTGTGACGCCGTCGAGCCTGCTCAGTTTCTTTTCGATGCGCGCGGCGCAGGACGCGCAGGTCATGCCGCCGATCTCGAGTTCGAGAGCGGCATGGCCCGCGGTCGCGGTCATCGGTGTTCGCCACCCGGATGATGTCCGGCGCCGGATGTGGATGGCGCTGTGGAGAGCGGCGCGAATTCGAGGGTGAATTCGGCGGTGTGCACCGAACCACCGTGCGCGAATTCGAAATACAGCCGATAGGGGCCAGGCACGGGCGGCTCGACGTGGAACGCCGCCTCCGGGCCGGGGCTCGTCCGGCCGACCTCGCCCTGCGGATGCGCGTGCAGGTAGGCGAGGGACGGCGCGTGCAGGCCGACCAGGTGCGCGTAGGCGCCGAGGTACGGCTCGAGATCGGTGACGGGCCTGCCGTCGCGGGTCACGGTGAACCGCAGGTCGCCCGAGTCGCGCTGCAACCGGACCTGGTAGCCGTCCACCGAAGCGGTCTCGGCGGCGGGCGGCAGCGGCCGCGCGGCCGCGTCCCCGGTGACCGTGACGGTGCGGCTCAGCACAAGCCCGGCCCCGTCGCCCAGCTCCGGCGCGAAGTCGGCGAACACCCGGTACGTCCCCGGTGTGGCCCAAGTCCATTCGACCGACCAGGTGCCGTCGGCCGCCATCGTCGGATGCGCGTGCCGAAACTCGGCGCCGTCCGACCGGGCGACCACGAGATGCAGTGGCTTCTCGTGCCGGACGGCGAACCGGGTGACCGGCGCGCCGTCGGGACCGGTGATGCGGAAGTGCAGGGGACCGGCGCGGTTCGGCGACGCGGGGGCGCTCAGGTCGGCGAGGGTGTAGCCGGATTCGGAGTCCGACAACCCGGTCGACCGGTACGACCCGTCGAGGACGACGCCGCTGTGCTCGACGCCCCGGTCGGACGGATCGCCCACCAGGACGCCGATTCCGAGCGCGGCGCCGAGCAACACGACGAGCCCGCCACCGAACGCGGCGAACCGCAGCCGATCCCGCATCAGACGGCGACCTCGTACCCCGCCTCGTCGACCGCGGCGGCCACGTCGGCATCGGCCAGCGGCGCGGCGCTGGCCACGCGCACGGCCCCGGTCGCGAGGTCGACGTCGACGCTGGTGACGCCATCGATCTTGCCGATCTCCGTCTTGACCGAGCCGGCGCAGTGCCCGCAGGTCATTCCCTTGACGGTGTAAGTGGTGGTGGCCATCTCCAACTCCTTCGCTCGCTGCAATCATACGGTGCCGGGGTATCTCCGACGAAGGAGAACATACCCCCTGTGGGTATGTGTCCGCAAGTGATTCGGCCCGGCTCGTTCAGTCGGCAGGCCACGCCAGCATCGCCAGCTCGGCCACCCGCTCCAGCTCGTCCCGGCTCGCTCCGTCCCGCGCCGCCTGCGACATCCCTTGCAGGACCGTCGCCACGAAGCGCGCCAGGGTCGCGGCGTCGGTGTCGGCGGGCAGCTCGCCCGTGTCGATGTCGGCCTGAATGCGCGCGGCGAACGTGGCGACGTTGCGATTGCGTAGTCCGCGAAGGAATTCGGCGACCTCCGCGTTCGTGGTGTTGACGGCCGCGCTGATCACCAGGCATCCCGCGGGCCTGCCGGGTGCGGTGTATTCGGCGGCCGCCTCGCGCAGGATCCGGCGGGTCATCGCGGTCGCCGTCGGCTCCTCGGCGATGGCGCGGGCGGTGAAGCCGCCGTAGTTGTCGCCGTAGTTCGCCACGGCCTCGGCGAAGAGCTTCGCTTTGTCGCCGAACGCCGCGTACAGGCTCGGTGGGCCGATGCCGAGTTCCTTGGTCAGGTCTCCGATCGAGGTGGCCTCGTAGCCGCGTTCCCAGAACAGGCGCAGCGCCTTGTCCAGCGCCGCTTCTCGGTCGAAGGAACGAGGTCGGCCCCTGGTCGCTGTGCTCATGACCCCGATTTTATAGCGATCACTAGATAATCTGCTACTGTCCCCTTCTGTAGTGATCGCTAGAGAAAGGAGCCCGGTCATGGGCGCACTGACGGGTAAGACGGCACTGGTGACCGGCGGCAGCCGCGGCATCGGGCGCGCCGTCGCGGAACGACTGGGACGCGACGGCGCGCGAGTCGCCGTGCACTACAACGGAAACGAGCAGGCCGCGAAGGACACCGTCGCCGCGATCGAAGCGGCGGGCGGCGCCGCCTTCGCGCTCCGCGCCGAACTCGGCGTGCCAGGCGACGCGGCCGCGCTGTGGGCGGCCTTCGACGCACACGCCGACGGCCTGGACATCCTGGTGAACAACGCGGGCACCGACGGCATCCGCGAGCCGATCGGCGGCACCGACGAGGCGGCCTTCGACCGGGTCTTCGCGATCAACACCAAGGCGCCGTTCTTCGTGACCAAACTCGGGCTGGACCGGCTCCGCGACGGCGGGCGCGTCGTCAACGTCTCCACCGGACTGACCCACGGGCTCGGCATGCCCGAGCTGATCGCGTACACGATGACGAAGGCGGCTATCGACTCGTTCACCGCGGTGCTTGCCAAAGAGGTCGGGGCCCGCGGCATCACGGTGAACGCGGTCGCCCCCGGCGTGATCGACACCGACATGAACGCGGGGTGGCTGCGCAATCCCGAGGCCGAGGCGGCGGTCGCGGCGTTCTCGCCGCTGCGCCGGGTGGCGCAGCCCGCCGAGGTCGCCGATATCGTCGGCTTCCTCGCTTCCGCGGACGCCCGCTGGGTGACCGGTCAGTGGATCGACGCGACCGGCGGTGCGCTGTTGTGACCAAACGGATCACGGCGGGTGAATGACGGATATCGAGCCCGGCAGTTGTCGGACCCACCCACTAGGCTTGAACACCGTGCTGTCAGTAGTGCCCAGCCCCGTCACCGTGCGCGCGCCGTCGAAGGTGAATCTCCACCTCGGCGTCGGCGACCTGCGCGCGGACGGGTACCACGACCTGACCACGGTGTTCCAGGCGCTCTCGCTCAGCGACGATCTCGAACTCGCGCCCTCGTCGGCGCTGACCGTCCGGGTGACCGGCGAGGGCGCGGCCGAGGTGCCCACCGACCGCAACAATCTGGTGTGGAAGGCCGCTGTGCGCCTCGCGCACCTCGCGGGCAGGGCCCCGCTGGTGGAAATCACCATCAGCAAAGGCATTCCGGTCGCGGGCGGCATGGCGGGCGGCAGCGCCGACGCGGCCGCCGCGCTGGTCGGCCTGAACGAGCTCTGGGACATCGGCCTTTCCCGCGACGAATTGGCCTCGGTCGCCGCCGAACTCGGCAGCGACGTCCCGTTCGCGCTGCACGGCGGTACCGCGCTCGGCACCGGCCGCGGCGAACGCCTGCTTCCCGTCTTGTCCCGCAACACCTTTCACTGGGTGCTCGCGCTGGCCAAGGGCGGGCTGTCGACGCCGTCGGTCTTCGCCGAGCTGGACCGGCTGCGCGAACTGGGCGAACCACCGCGGCTCGGCGAACCCCAGCAGCTGATGCAGGCGCTGGCCTCCGGCGATCCGGACCAGCTCGCTCCGCTGCTCGGCAACGACCTCCAGGCGGCCGCGGTCTCGCTGAAGCCGGAGCTGCGGCGCACGCTGCGCGCCGGCGTCGGCGCGGGCGCGCTCGCGGGCCTGGTCTCCGGCTCCGGGCCCACCTGCGCCTTCCTCTGCGAGAGCGAGGACGCCGCCGTCGCGGTGGCCGCGGAACTCGCGGGCGCGGGCGTCGCCCGCAGCATCCGCACCGCGAGCGGGCCGGTGCCGGGCGCGCGGATCATCGACACGGACACGTCGGCCAAGCGCTGATCCCGCCGCGCATCGACCGCGCGCGGGCGCCCGTGGCCGGGTGAGTAGGCTCGTACGGTCGGCAAATCACCCGGAGAGGCGGGCTAGCAGCGTTCATGTCCAACCTGATCAACCTGGAGCAGGTCTCCAAGAGCTTCGGGATCAAGCCCCTCCTGGACAACGTCTCGCTCGGCGTGCACGCGGGGGAACGCATCGGCGTGGTCGGCCTCAACGGCGGCGGCAAGACCACACTGCTCGAGGTGCTCACCGGCATCGAGGAACCGGACAGCGGCCGGGTGAGCAGGCTAGGCGGGCTGCGGATTGCCGTGGTCACGCAGCGCGGCACGCTGCCCGAGGGCGCCACCGTCGGTGAGGTGGTGCTGGCCGGCCTCGCGGACGATCAGATGACCGACGGCGTCGCCGAACACGAATGGGCCGCGAACCCGCGGATCCGGACCGTCCTCGACGGCATCGGCATCCAGGGCCTCGGCATGGAAACCCCGGTCGCCAACCTGTCCGGCGGTGAGCGCCGCCGCGTCGCGCTGGCCGCCGCGCTGGTGCGCGAGCTCGACCTGCTCGTGCTGGACGAGCCGACCAACCACCTCGATGTCGAGGGCGTGCAGTGGCTGGCCGCGCACCTGCTGAGCCGCCGCTCCGCCCTGGTGGTCGTCACCCACGACCGCTGGTTCCTCGACACCGTCGCCACCAACACCTGGGAGGTCGTCGGCGGCAAGGTCGAAAGCTACGAAGGCGGTTACGGCGACTGGATCTTCGCGCGCGCCGAACGAGCGAGGCAGGCCGACGCGAGCGAGGCGCGGCGGCGCAATCTGGCCCGCAAGGAGCTGGCCTGGCTGCGGCGCGGTCCGCAGGCGCGCACCTCCAAACCGCGCTACCGGGTGGAGGCCGCCGAGGCGCTGATCGCCGACGTGCCGCCGCCGCGCGACAGCGTCTCGCTGGCCGCGTTCGCCCGAAAGCGCCTGGGGCGGGTCGTCATCGAGCTCGAGGACACCACACTCGCCACGCCGGACGGCCGCGAGCTCGTGCGCGACCTGACCTGGCGGCTCGCGCCGGGAGAGCGAGTCGGCCTGGTCGGCGTCAACGGCTCGGGCAAGACCACCCTGCTGCGCGCGCTGGCCGGTGACGCCGCGCCCGCCGCGGGCAAGCGCATCCAGGGCCAGACCGTGCAGATCGGCTGGCTGCGACAGGAACTCGACGATCTGCCGACCGATATGCGCGTGCTCGAGGCGGTGCAGCAGGTCGCGCAGCGAATAATGCTGGGAGACAAGGAGATCTCGGCAGGTCAGCTGGCCGAGCGGCTCGGTTTCACCCCGGCCCGCCAGCGCACGCCGGTCGGCGATCTGTCCGGCGGTGAGCGGCGCAGGCTGCAGCTCACTCGCATCCTGATGGCCGAGCCCAACGTGCTGCTGCTCGACGAGCCGACCAACGACCTGGACATCGACACCCTGCAGCAGCTGGAGGATCTGCTCGACAACTGGGCGGGCACCCTGGTGGTCATCAGCCACGATCGCTACCTGATCGAGCGCATCTGCGACTCCAATTGGGCGCTGTTCGGCGACGGGAAACTCACCAACCTGCCCGGCGGCATCGAGGAATACCTGAACAAGCGGGCCGCGCAGGGCGCACCCGCGCCCGCCCGCGCCTCTGCCGACAAGCCCGCCGCGACGGCCACCGATTCCGCGGCCTACCGGGCGGCCCGCAAGGAACTCACCCGGCTGGAGCGCGCCATCGACAAGCTGTCCGAACGCGAAGAGCGCCTGCACGCCGCCCTCGCCGACGCCGCCACCGAACCGGACAAGCTCGTCACCCTCGGCGCCGAACTCAAACAGGTACTCGCCGAGAAGGAAACCGCCGAAGAACGCTGGCTCGAACTCGCCGACGGCGTCTGAGGACCCGTGGCGGGCCACCCGTTCGCAGCCCGTCGACGTGGTCCCGCATACCGTCCGCACGCTTCACACAAGCCACGCCTGCGTGAAGCGTGCGTGTGGTGTGTGGCAACCCAGCTCGCGCGCGAAGGCACGGCGGGGTCCGCTCAGCTGGACTCGGCGCGGCCTTCGGTCACCACCGGTAGGCACGTCTGCACGAAGTCCGCGCCGAAGGTCGTGAGCACGATGCTGCGGTAGTGCACCTTGGTGCCGAATCCGGAGCGCTTCAACAGCTCTCGCACCGGCGACTGCGCTTCCAGCAGCTGGTAGCGGTTCGGATTGTCGACCGGTTCCTTGGCGAACTCGATCAGCCCGAGTCTGCGCAGGTTGGTGAGGTACTGGGGCACCCGGTTCGGGAAGCGCAGCCCGGCCTGTTCGCCGATCAGCGTGAGCCCGGACAGGTAGCGCTCCGCGCCGAGCGCCCTCGGCCGTCCGACGCGGATGTCGATCGAGGGCTGTGGGCCGTCCACGTGCAGGAAGCGCAGGATGCGCGCCTCGTCGGGTGTCAGCTCCGCGAGCATTCCGGCGAAGGCGGGGTGGATTTCGGACGCCTCGGCGTGTGTGCTCGCCGAGAGGCGCAGCAGCGCGGCGCCCTGTTCGCGCAGGGTGGGCACGGCCGGATCGGTGCGCTCGGGCGTCGCGGCGGGCAGACCGAGCGCCCGGCGCACGGCGTCGCGGACCTCGGCTTCGGCCTCGGCGAGCACTTCGCGCGGCGGCACGCCCGCGATGCTGCCCTTCACCACGGTCCCGGTGACGCCGAGCGCGGTGTCGACGGTCCACGCGGTGACTTCGGAGGCGGCCGTGAAGGCGACCTTGGCCACCCCGCTCGCGGCGCGTACAGTCTCGCGCGGCGACGGCACGCGGCGTTTGGCGGGCGGCTTCGCCGCCGGTTCGATATCGGAGAGCGGCCACCGGGCGAGCTCCGTCGACGGCGCGACGGGTGCGGAATGCTCGGCGGCCTGGATATCGTCGCCGACCGCGTCGGCGTCCGATCCCGCGTTGTTCTCGCCCGAGCCCGTCATAGCCATGTCGTCGCCACTCCCATTCCGAAGATCAGAATGTGAGCGTATCCGGCGAAGAGGCCCAGCGCGCCGCCATGGACGAAAAGCAACCATTCATCCTGTTTGATGGCCGAGCGCAGCATTTCCACGAAGTCGGGCGGCTGTAGGGCGGACATCTGTTTGGCGATGTAATCGTTGATCTGCTTGCCCTGCTGGACATTGAAGTCCGGATCGGCGAACGCGATCGGCGCGATGGACATCGCCTCGGTGGTCAGCGTCGCCTGCAGCGAGTCGTATTCGCGGCTGCCGAGCATGAATTTCACCGCGGGCCGCGCCGGACCGAGCGCGCGGTCGGCGGCCGGGCGGAGGGTGTCCTCCAGCATCTGCATGGTGCGATCCGAGCGCGGACCGTTGAGCAGTTCGTCGCCGATGTTGGCGACCGTCATCACCTGACTCGACACCAGTTCGGCGTAGCCGTCGGTGATCTCGGACTGGCGCTTGATCAGCAGACCCTGCCGCCACGGGCACCACCACTTCGGGTAGGCCGGGGCGAAGATCATGTTGATGCCGATCCAGTTGACCACCCACCCGATGATCACACCGCCGATCGGCAGCACCACCCACGTCGACCATCCGGTGACGTGCAGGATGAGCACGAGCAGCGCACCCATCGGCGCGCCGAAGTAGAAACCGAAGTTCTGCATGAACCGCAGCTCTTTGGCGCCGAGCACCTGGAACAGCGTGTTGAGCAGCTGCGGTCGCGCCTGGAAGTAGCGGATCACCATTTGCTTGACGTCGATCAGCTGATCGATGTTGGCGCCGAGTTCCTCGGTCAGCTCGCGCAGGATCTCGGGCAGCTGCTGGCGCACCCGCGCGTGCACCATCTCGCGCACCTGACCGGGCAGGTTGTACCAGAGCTGCGGGTGCTCACGGCGCAGGATTTCTTCGACGATGTCGGTGATCTGCGCGTCGGCGATGCTGGCCAGATGCTCGGCCAGCTTGTCGGGTTCCAGTTCGCGATAGAAGTCGGAGACGCTACCGAGCTTGGCGAGTCCTTTGTCGACGGCGATGCTGGCCATTTTGTCGGCACGTGAGGGAACGATGCCCTGCCAGCCCATTCTGCCGTCGTAACTGAGCAGCGGCAGCACCTGGATTCGCTTGGGCAGGAAAGGATAGAGCGCCCGCAGGCCGGGCACCCGGACGCCGTGAAAGGCGATGGGCTGGAACAGCATGAGCACGCCGGTCCAGTTGGTGATGTAGCCGATCACTCCTGTGAAAAGCGGAATGGTCAAAAGCTCGAGGAGGATCGTGGGGTGAACTCCGAAAACACTCTCTAACAACGACACCCTCCTGCCGAAAAACCGGTGATCGCCGCCTCACCGGCACCCCAAACTAGCACCCTGTCGGCAGCTGGACCCTATTGTGAGTTGCGGCGCTTCGTCCACAACCCGCAGAGACAGACCAGAGAGTAGTGTCTGAGACATCAGTCACAGTATCTGTCTCGAATGCCGCATTGTCTCGGTCGGGACGAGAGAATGACGTCCGCCACATCCTTATTCGCGAATGAAACATGCTGGGGTGCTGGCGATCGGGTCCGACGGGTGGGTCGGCCGGGACGCGCGAACAGTTGGGGTTCGCTGTGCCTGGAAGACGGTCGGGCAATAATCTGTGGGCGGATTCGTTCACTTGGCGACACTTCGGAGTAGCACGTGGCAGACGACAGGACCGGACAGGACGTGACCCGGGCCGGTTCCCGCGCGGTAGAGCGCAGCTCGGATGTCGAACAACGGCAGATCAGCAACGAGGCGAGGCTGATCCGCGGGGTGTTCCGGGCCGCGGGGCTGGCCGCGGGTACAGCCGTGCGCGGCGGGCAGTGGGCGGTGAACACCTCGTACGAGGTGACCAAGGAGATCGCTCAGGCCGCGCTGGACGGCGAATCCTCGGCGGAGATCGCCGAGCGGACCGGCAACGCGCTGCGCTCGATCGCGCGCAGTGCGCTCGGCGTGACCGAGGGCTCGGTGCGCGAAATCGTCAGTTACGTACCGACTCCCACCGGCGCGGCCCAGCAGGCCATCGCGATGGGCTCGTACCTGCGCTCGGCCACCACCGAGGAGCTGCGCCGACGCGGCGACGCGCTGCTGGCGCGGTCGGCCGACGTCTACTTCACCGAGGACGTGCACCCGGCCTACGACCGCATCCTCGACGAGATCGCCCCCGACGAGGCGCGCATCCTGCGCTTCATGTCGCTGAACGGTCCGCAGCCCGCGGTGGACGTGCGGACCAACCGTCCGCTCGGCATCGGATCCGAACTCGTCCAGGGCGACCTGACCTCGGTGCCGGAGCAGGCGGGCGTGCGGTACCCGGACCGCGCCCGGTCCTACCTGATCAACCTCAACCGGCTCGGCCTCACGCTGACCTCCGAGGATCCGGTGGTCCTCAGCCGCTACATGGTGCTCGAGGTGCAGCCGGTGGTGGAGGCCGCGCTGAAGAAGGCGGGGCGCGCGCCGAAGATCGTGCGCAAGAGTCTGCGGCTGACCGAATTCGGCGAGGATTTCTGCCGCACCTGCTTTACCATCGGTAGTTGATCTTCCCGGGCTCCGGTCCGGCGTTGATAGCAATCTGATACAGATCTCCCAAACCGTGAAGCTCGGCGGCTTCGGATGGGATTGTTGAGGTATGGATCAGGGAAGCGGCGAGCAGGGGCGCGGCGACTCGACCGTGGAAGCGGCCGAGGATACCGCCGAGCGTGCGGAAGAGACCGCCGAACGCGCGGGCTCCGAACCGCGCAACGGCGCTGCGCCGGAGGAAGCTGCTCAGCCGGAGGCCGCTGCCCAGTCGGAGGAAGCCGACATCCGGGATCCCCGAGCTGTCGTCCAGCCGCCCGCCGACCGGCCGGGTATGGACGACGTCGCGGCCATCAGCCGCCTCAAGTTCCGCTACCTGCGCGCACTGGACACCAAGTCCTGGGAAGAATTCGCCGACACTATGATTCCCGAGGCCACCGCGACCTACAGCGAGTACCTGCAGTTCGAATCGCGTGACGCCTTCCTCGCCTTCATGCGCAACACGCTCGGTCCGCACGTCATCACCGAGCACCGCTGCGATCACCCCGAGATCGACGTGGAAGGCGACACGGCAACGGGCACTTGGTATCTTGCCGACACCGTGCTCATCCCGGCGCACAACATGCTGCTGCGCGGCGCGGCCTTCTACACCGACCGCTACGCGCGCTGCGAGGACGGCCAGTGGCGGATCGCACACACCGGATACGAGCGCACCTACGAGGTGGTGCTCTCGCTCAGCGACCTGCCGAGCCTGCGCTTGACCTCCAGCCGCTGGGGTCTGATCGCCAGGGAGGACGGCATCGCGCCGGTCGAGCGCGAACCGGGAGCCGCGCCGGTGCACCAGGAGCCCGAGGCCGAATGACCGTGGAGCCGGCGCGGGTGACCGAACCGGAGTTCGAACGCATGGTCGCCCCGCTGCGCGCGGAACTGCATGTGCACTGCTATCGGATGCTGGGTTCGGTGCACGATGCCGACGACGCGGTGCAGGAATCGCTGGTGCGAGCCTGGCGCAACCTCGACAAACTGACCGATCGCGCCGGACTGCGGCCCTGGCTCTACCGGATCGCGACCAACCGCTGCCTGACCCTGCTCGAGACCCGCCGCCGCCGCGAACTGCCGGTGGACCTGAGCCCCGGCGCGCCGCTGACCGATATTGCCTGGCTGGAGCCCTATCCCGACGCCGAGGTGCGCGGCACGGCTCCGGAGGCCGGATACGAGGCGCGCGAGGCGGTGGAGCTGGCGTTCGTCGCCGCGCTGCAATATCTGCCCGGATTGCAGCGCGCCGCGTTGGTGCTGCGTGACGTGCTCGGTTTCTCGGCCCGCGAGACCGCGGAACTGCTGGAGATCAGCGTGGCCTCGGCCAACAGCGCGTTGCAGCGCGGGCGCGCCGGGGTCGAGTCGCGGCTGCCCGCGCGATCCCAGCGCGCGTCGCGCAGCATGGCCGACGCCGAGATCCGCGATCTGGCGAGGCAGTACGCGGACGCGTGGGAGGCGGGCGACGTGTCGGCGATCGTCGCCTTGCTCAGCGCGGACGCGAAGTACTCGATGCCGCCGCTGCCCGAGTGGTACGCCGGTCGGTCCGCCATCCGCGAGTTCCTGCTCGACGGTCCGCTGCGCTATCGCTGGCGCTTCCTGCTCGCCTCGGCCAACGGTCAGCCCGCCTTCGGCACCTACCTCTGGGACGAGGAGCGCGAAGTCTTCGCCGCGATGGCGTTGGACGTGGTCGCGATGCGCGACGGGCGCATCGCCGAGGTGGTCTCGTTCCTGGATCCCGGACTCTTCCCGGCCTTCGGCCTGCCCGCGGAACTGCCCGCCTGACAGCTACCCGCCCGAAAATATCCGCAGCACCGATGAGTTCGGCGCGCGGCGCGGGTTATACGGCCGACGGGACGGACCCGCACGCCGCCGCGACCGGCGGCCGCACCGAAGGGAATGCCACCATGACCGACGAAGCGCAGATCCGCGAGCTGATCGAACGATGGGCCGCCGCCGTGCGCGCGGCAGATCTCGACGCGGTACTCGCTGACCACGCGGCTGGCATCGTGATGTACGACGTGCCGCCGCCAAACGACGGCGTCCGCGGCATCGACGCCTACCGGGAGACCTGGCCGCCGTTCTTCGCCTGGCTGGCCGCGGGCGCGGTGTTCGAGATCGTCGCGCTCGATGTCACCGCGGGCGAAGACGTCGCGTTCGCGCACGCGCTGCTGCGCTGCGGGACGCCCGAGGAGTTCCTGGCCGATCCGGACAACCGATTGCGGCTGACCATCGGGCTGCGCAAGGACGACGGCCGCTGGGTGGTCGTTCACGAACACCACTCGTTCCCGCTACCGACCGCCGATCCGGCCGCAGCCGAGGCGGAACTCCCTGCGCTACACCAGGATTGATACGACGCCCTGATGAGGAAGCCGGGCCCGGGCGGTTCGACTTCAGGCCGTGACGCCGTCGCCGTCAGTTGTCGGCGGCGGCGACCAGCGGTTCGAGCGTCAGCTTCGGGTGTTCCTTCTCGATGTACTGCAACCGCCACTTGTCGCTGAACAGCGCGAGCAGCGCGCCGTCGCTGCGGGTGAACACCTCGACGCCGCGCTGGCGGCCGAGTTCCTCCGCCGACGCGGCGTCGGTGCGCCTGGCCAGCGAGTAGCCGAGGTGTTCCATGGTGGTCTCGACGTTGAACTCGGCCATCATGCGCGCGGTGACCACCTCGAACTGCATCGGGCCGACGGCCGCGAGCACGGGGGAGGCGTCGCCGCGGACGTCGTTGCGCAGCACCTGCACCACGCCCTCGGAATCGAGCTGGTCGATGGCCTTGCGGAACTGCTTGTACTTGCCCGCGGTCCGCGCGCGCAGCACCGCGAAGTGCTCCGGCGCGAAGGACGGGATCGGCGGGTACTCCACCTTCTTGTCCACGAACAGCGTGTGGCCGGGCGCCAGCGCGGTCGCGTTCACCAGGCCGACCACATCGCCCGGGTAGGCGGTGTCGACGGTGGCGCGTTCCCGGCCGAACACGGTCAGCGCGTACTTGGTCGCGAACGGTCGCCCGGTCTGCGCGTGCGTCACCACCATGCCGCGCTCGAACTCGCCGGACACGATCCGCATGAAGGCCAGCCGGTCGCGATGCGCGGTGTCCATGCCCGCCTGCACCTTGAACACCACCGCGCTGAACGGATCGGTGGTGTTGCGCGGCGTGCCGTCGACGGCCTTGCGCGCGCCGGGCGCGGGAGCCAGCGCCACCAGCGTCTCCAGCAGCTGGCGCACACCGAAGTTCAGCATCGCGGAGGCATAGATGACCGGCGAGGTCTGTCCCGCGAGAAACAGCTCCTGGTCGTGGTCCTGCCCGGTGGCCGAGAGCAGTTCGCTCTCCTCGACGGCGGTGATCCACGCCTCGCCCTCGCGCACCTCGGCGGACTGGGGGGTGATCGATTCCTCCGGCGCGATCGTCGCGCCGCCCGCGGTGCGGGTGAAGTGGATGTATTCGAGCGCCTCGCCGTCCGTGCCTCGGCGCAGCAGACCGCGGAAGTCGCCCGCGATGCCGACCGGAAGGAACAGCGGCGTCGGGGTGAGGCCGATTCGCTCCTCGATCTCGTCGAGCAGCTCCAGCGGCGCGCGGCCAGGGCGGTCCCACTTGTTGATCACGGTGATCACGGGGATGCCGCGGTGGCGGCAGACTTGGAAAAGCTTCAGCGTCTGCGGCTCCAAGCCCTTCGCGGCGTCGATGAGCATCACGGCCGCGTCCACCGCGGTGAGCACCCGGTAGGTGTCCTCGGAGAAATCGGAGTGACCGGGGGTGTCGACCAGGTTGATGACGTTGTCGACCTCGGAGCCCGCGGCGCGGTAGTTGAACTGCAGTGCGGTGGAGCTGACCGAGATGCCGCGGGCCTTCTCCATCTCCATCCAGTCGGAGACTGTCGACTTGCGGCCCGCCTTGCCGTGGATCGCGCCCGCCTCGGAGATCATCCTGGCGTGCAGCGCCAGCGCCTCGGTGAGCGTCGACTTGCCTGCGTCCGGGTGCGAGATCACTGCGAAGGTGCGGCGCCGGGCGACCTCGGCGGGCAGTCCGCGCGGGGTCGGCGCGACGACGTCCTCAGGGGCGGTCAACGTGAGCAACCTTTCACAGGCGAGCGAACGAACAACCTGTCCAGATTACGCGACCGGGGTTGCGCACCGCCGAACCGCGTCTGACCACCCGATTCATATGCCGCGTAAGGGCTGGGGTATGGTGTTCGGGTTGTCTCGGCGAGGGTGTCCGCAGACGTTTTTGCGACACCGTGATCGACGCGGCTCGGCTTCCGGCCGTCCTCGTTCGGTCTTCGCCCCGACGAGTAGACCAGAACCCAGCCCAGGGCGCCACCCTCCCTGGCGGGCACCTTAGACAAGCCCGGAAGAGCCGTAGGAGTAGATCCAGTCATGTCCGACGTCAACCTTCTCGAAGCCGCCGTACGCACCGAGTTCGGCAAGGGAGCCGCGCGTCGCACCCGTCGCGACGGCAACGTCCCCGCCGTGCTGTACGGCCACCAGGCCGACCCGCAGCACCTCGCTCTCAACGCCCAGGCCTTCGCCGCCATCCTGCGCGAGCACGGCACCAACGCGGTGCTGAACCTCGTCATCGACGGCAAGCAGCAGCTGGCGCTGACCAAATCCGTTGTGGTGCACCCGATTCGCCGCTACATCGAGCACGCCGACCTGCTCATCGTGAAGCGTGGCGAGAAGGTCACTGCCGATGTCCCCGTCACCGTCACCGGTGACGCCGCCGGGGGCACCCTGGTCACCCAGGAAGCCACCACCATCTCCATCGAGGCCGAGGCGCTGAACCTCCCCGAGGCCATCGAGGTCTCCGTCGAGGGCGTCGAGGCGGGCACCCAGATCACCGCGGGCGAGCTGCAGCTGCCGTCCGGCGTCGCCCTGGCCGCCGATGCCGAGACCCTGGTCGTCAACGTCATCGCCGCGCCGGCCGCCGAGCCGGAGGCCGCCGAGGCTGAGGCCGAGAGCGCCGAATAAGGACGCCGGAACCGGTTCGTCGATGACCGAATCAACGACCGGGCCCGCGCTCGTCGTCGGACTTGGTAACCCAGGTCCGGAGTACGAGCGCACCCGGCACAATGTCGGTTTTCTGGTCGCCGACGTGCTCGCCGAGCGCGTCGGCGGCCGTTTTGCCGTGCACAAGAAGTCCGGCGCCGACCTGTTGCAGGCCCGCCTCGACGGCCGCCAGGTCCTGATCGCCAAGCCGCGGTCCTACATGAATCTCTCCGGCAGGTCGGTGGCCGCGCTCGCCAGGTTCTTCTCCGTGCCGCCCACCGAGGTGATCGTCGTGCACGACGAACTCGATCTGCCCTTCGGCGCGGTCAAGCTCAAGCGCGGCGGCGGGGAAGGCGGCCACAACGGGCTCCGGTCCATCTCCAGCGCGCTGACCACCAAGGAGTACGTGCGCACTCGGATCGGCATCGGTCGTCCGCCCGGCAGGCAGGACCCGGCCGATTTCGTGCTCAAGCCGTTCTCGACGCCGGAGCGCAAGGAAGTTCCGGTGATCGTCGAGCAGGCCGCCGACGCCGTGGAACTGCTGCTGCGCGTCGGGCTGGAAACCGCGCAGAATCAACTGCACTGACCGATCGAACGCACCGAGCCGTCGACGGCACTGGACGCGGGCGAGAATCGGTGCTCAGGCCGGGAACCGGTAGCGGGTCTGGCTGAACGACTCGCCCTTCCCGAACGCCAGGACCTTGTCCGGGGCGACTCCGAAGACCAGCGCGGTAGTGCCCTCGCCGTTGTCGAAACCACCGTCGCGGACGCCGAAATCCCAGTCCAGTCGCTCCTTCCAGAGCTGTGCGAGCCGCAGCAGCGTCGACTCGTCGGTGACCCGCGCCGCCCTGCCCTCCAGCACCACGTCCAGGCCGCTGTCCGCGTCGTCGGTGCCGGTGGTCAGCGTGCAGCGCGGTTCGGCCGCAAGGTTTTTCGCTTTCTGCTCCGTCGCGCCCGTGCAGAAGTACAGGCCACCGTCGTGCCACACCGCATGCAGCGGGGTGACGTGCGGCGCGCCGGTGCGGCGCACGGTGGCGATCCAGAACATCCGCGCGGCGGCCAGCACGCCGTCCACCTCCGCCCACGGCCGGGGCGTGGCCTCCGGGCTGCTGAAGCGCTGATCGAGTTCGATGGTGGGCTCGGACACGATGTCTCCTCGGGGTCGGGGGTCGTCCGGTGCGCGGGTGGCTACCCCGCGCGCTCACCTGTCTGGACGACGCGACCCCGCGGAATTCATCGGTGCGCGTCAGTGCAGGTGGACGGCGGTGGCGGAGCGGCGCAGCTTGCCCGACGAGGTCTTCGGCAGTGCGCCGGGGCCGAGCACGGCCACCGTGCGGGGACGGACGCCGACCTCGGAGAAGACGGCGTGCACGATCTCGCGCTCGATGCGCTTGACCTCGTCGTGGTTCTGATGGTCGTTCGATTCCACCACCACGGCGAAGCTTTCGCGCTTCTGTCCCGCGTCCAGCCGGACCGCGACCGCGTTGCCGGGCCGCACGCCGGACACGCGCATGGCGGCCCGCTCGATATCGGTCGGGAAGATGTTGCGCCCGCCCATGATGATCACGTCCTTGATGCGGCCGCAGACCACCACCAGGCCCTCGTCGGTGAAGTAGCCGATGTCGCCGGTGTCGAGCCAGCCGTCCTCGTCCTGGGCCGGGCGGAATCCGTCGACCGTCACATAGCCGGAAGTCACTGCGGGCCCGCGCAATTCGATGACGCCGACGGAACGGGTCGGCAGTGGTTGGCGTTCGGAGTCGACGACGCGGCCCTCCAACTGGTCGACCAGGTAGCCGAGCGTCGGCAGGCGGCGCACGTTGGCGTGGCCGATGTGCTGATCCGGCACCGGCACCGCCTTGCCGAGCGCCTCCAGCAGATCGGCGTCGATGATGTCGAGCACCTGTCCGTGGCCCGCGTCGGGGACGGACACGGCCAGCGTCGTCTCGGCCATCCCGTACACCGGGGTGAGCGCCATCGGATTGAGCCCGAAGCGTTTTCCGGCCTCGGCGAGTGCCTCCATGGTGTCGGGGTCCACCGGTTCGGCGCCGTTCCACATGTAGCGGACGCTGCTCAGGTCGAGCGTGCCGTCCTCGGCCTGCTTCAGCCTGCGGGCCAGCAGGGAGTAGGCGAAATTCGGGGCCGCCGTGACGGTTCCGCGGTACTTGTCGATCAGCTGGGCCCACAGCACCGGCCGTGTCAGGAAGTCCAGTGGCGTCACGCACACCACCGTGGCGCCGAATTGCATCGGGACGCTGAGGAATCCGACCATGCCCATGTCGTGGAAGAGCGGGAGCCAGCTGATCATCACGTCGTGGTCGAGCTGGAATTTCACCCGGTCGAACATCGCGTAGGCGTTGACGTAGAAGTTGCCGTGCGTGATCTGCACCGCCTTCGGCGATCCGGTGGAGCCGGAGGTCAATTGCAGCAGGGCGACATCGGATTCGGTGGTCGGCACGGGATCGGTGTCGGGGCCCTCCGCCAGCTGGTCGATCCGCACCACGGTGATGCCGCGTTCGCGCAGCAGCGGTTCCGCCGCCTCGAACGGCGCGCCGAGGACCACCGCGTGCGCCTCGATCATGCCGAGCACGGTTTCGGTGTCGCGGGCCCACACCGCAAGGTCGGTGCGCGGGGTCGGTTGGTGCAGCATCGTGATGGACGCGCCGCGCATCCAGATCGCTTGGCAGGCGGGCGCGATGTCGACCGGCATGCCGGCGAGCACGCCGACCGCGTGGCCGTGGTCGATCCCCGCGGCCGCGAGTCCGCCCGCCATGCGGCGCGCCGTCCGGTGGATCTCGCCCCAGGACTGTCGCAGCGGCGCGTCCGGCTCCCCGGTCACCAGCCCACGGCTGGTCGACCGCGCCGTCGCGTACATCTCGTCGGTGAACCTGCTCACTGTCGGACTCCTCGTCACACGATGGACCGAGCACCCGGCCTCTTCCCACTATCCCGCGGGAAAGCCGCGACGTTAACCCCTCACCGCATCCGATATGTGCGCGGTTCCTGCGCGGGCTGTAGCTGCGGTTCTCCCTCAGTTGTGCCCATACGGGCGACGCCTATGCCTCTGCGTGCTCGTGCCGCGGGACGAGAAGGTGGCGGCGTAGGTGTCTACGTATTGGCGGCCCGATCGCCGTGCCAGCTCGCGCATCAGCGCGTCGGTTTTGGTCCGCGCGTCCGTGCGCGCCCCGGCGGGCGGGTAATGGCGTGGCGCGCCGAAGTGAATGCGCACCTTGGCGAATCGCCACATGCGGCTGCCGGGCGGATTGACCCGGTCGGTGCCGGACAGCACGACCGGCACCACCGGTGCGCCGGTCGCGATGGCCACCCGCAGCGCCCCGGTCCGGCCGCGGTAGACGCGTCCGTCCGGTGAGCGGGTGCCCTCCGGATGAATGGCCCAGATGCCGTCCTCTTCCAGGATCCTGGTCGCGGCCGCGAGCGCGTCCGCCGCGGCGGTGCCGCCGGTCCGGTCGACGGGCACCTGGCCGGAGACGGTGTAGAACCAGCGATTGAACCGGCCCTTCCACCCCGTGCCCGTGAAGTACTCCTGCTTGGCCAGGAAGGTGACCCGGCGGGGCAGCACCAGCGCCAGGTACAGCGAGTCGATCACCGCCAGATGGTTGGCGGCGATGATCACCGGCCCGCTACGCGGCACGTGCTCGAGGCCGACCACCTCCGGCCGGCCGAGGATCCGCAGCAGCGGACCGAGCAGGACGTGCTTGAACAGGTGATACCACACGGGAACCTCTCCATCGGCGAAAACGTAGACAATGTCTACACGGCGCGCGTAGACATTGTCTACCCCACTGGGCGCGGGCGCCTCACCGAAGGGGCACAATGTTTCGCGTGGCAGGGAACGAACCGCTGAGCGAACGACTGATCGCCGTCGGCGTCGATCTGCTGGAACAGGAAGGTGCGGACCGGCTCGGGCTGCGCGCCATCACCCGCGCGGCGGGCGTCTCGCACGGCGCGCCCCGCCGCCACTTCCCGACCCACAAGGCGCTGCTGGCGGCCATCGCGGCGCGGGGCTTCGCCGACCTCGCCGAGCGCTTCACCACGTCCGACGCCGTGGACGCTCCGGCGCGAGAGCGGTTGCGCCGCATGGCCGTCGACTACGTCGGCTTCGCGGCCGCCCGCCCGCAGATGTTCACCCTCATGTTCCGGCACGACCTCCTCGAAGGTTCCGGCGCGAACCTGCGCGCCACCACCCTCCCGCTCTTCGACCGCTTCGCCGATCTCGTCCGCCGGACCTGCCCCGCCACCCCCGACCGCGCCCTCCTCCTCTGGACCGCACTACACGGCCTGGCCACCCTCCGCGCGAACCGCAGCCTCACCCTCGTCGCGCCCAGCGCAGACGACTCGACACTGGTCGACGAAATCCTCGAATTACACCTCAGCTGAACAACTTTCCGCTGGTACGGCGCGTCGCGGAGCGGCACGCCGACGGCGATCGGTTCCGTCGGTGCGCGCCGGTACTGTGCCGCGCATGCCATCGCACCAGCATGAGCTGATCATCGACATGTTCCGGAGCCGACCGGACTTGATCCCGCCGTTGCTGGCAGCGCTCGGCTGGCAGCTGCCCGAGTTCGACAAAATCGAGAACCTGTCCGGTGACCTGCCGATTCTGGCGCCGACCGAGTACCACGCGGATTCGGTGGCGGTGCTGCATGCCGCGGCAGGGCCGGTGCTGGCGGTGGTGGTCGAGGTCCAGCTACGTCCTGATCCGGACAAGCGGTGGTCGTGGCCGGTTTACGTCGCCGCACTGCGAGCGCGGTGGAAGTGCCCGACGGTGCTGCTGGTGCTGTGCCCTGACAAGCGGACCGCGCGTTGGGCGGCGAAGCCGATCGATTTCGGGTATGGCCACCCGTATGCCCGGCTGGTGCCGCTGGTACTCGATCCGTCCGCCGTCCCGGTGGTCACCGACCTGGAAACCGCCAATACGCTGCCGGAACTCGCGGTGCTGTCGGCTGCGTCGCACCACACGCACCCGGACAACGCGAAGGTGTTCGCGGCCGCCGTGGCGGCACTCGCGACTTTCGAGGCAGACCGGTCCAAGCTGTACTATGACTTCATCCTCGAGAGGCTGCCCAGAGCCGCCCGATCCGTTTGGGAGACGCTGATGACCTCCACGCTCCGCAATTACGAATATCAGAGTGACTTCGCCCGCCGGTATTTCGCGGATGGGCAGCAGAAGGGGGAAGCGGAGGGCGAAGTCCGTGCCCTGCTCACGGTGCTGGAGGCGCGTGGCATTCCGGTATCCGACGAGGCCCGCGATCGCATCACGGCGTGTACCGACATCGAGCGGCTGACCCAGTGGGTGCGCAGTGCGGTAACGGTTGCGACGGCTGAGGAGCTGTTCGCGGAGTAGCGCCGAGCCATTGGAGCGGGCGCCGGTGCACTTTGGCTCCGCTGGTTTACAAGGTCATTGCTCTTCCATGTGTGACGACGGTGTGGGGAGACGCTGATGATGCGTATCGGCGGGCGCCCATACGTATATGAGAGCGAGTTCGCTCGGCGATACTTCGCCGACGGCGAGAAGGCGGGCATACGACAGGGCAAGCGGGATGCGATCAGAGACTCGGTGTTCGTCGTGCTGAACGTGCGGGCGATCCCGGTGCCGGACGATGTCCGCGATCGCATCTCGGCTTGTGCCGAGACCGAACAGCTGTCGGCATGGCTGCGGCGCGCGGCGGTGGTCGAGGACGCGGACGATCTGTTCCGCGATTAGCGGCGCGGGGGGAACGGGATTCGCGTCAGGTCTTCGGCGATGACCAGGTCGCCGGTGAAGTACTTCTCCGCTTCGGCGCGGTGGCCGTCGAGGGTGCGGTAGCGCTGGGAGAAGTGGGTGAGGACGAGGGTGTGGGCGCCTGCTTCGGCGGCGACGCGCGCCGCTTGGCCTGCGGTGAGGTGGCCGTATTCCTCGGCGAGGTGGGCGTCGGCGTCGAGGAAGGTCGCTTCGATGACCAGAACGTCTACGCCGGAAGACAATTCGTACACGCCTTGGCACAGGCGGGTGTCCATGACGAAGGCGAAACTCTGCCCCGGTCTCGGCTCGCTGACCTCGGCCAGAGTGACGGCGCCGCCGTCGATTTCGAGAACGCCTTCGCGTTGCAGGCGGCCGATGTCGGGTCCGCGAACACCGCGGGCGCGCAGCAGGTCCGGCAGCATCCGATGCCCGGCGGGCTCGGTCAGTCGATAGCCGAACGCCTCGACCGGATGCGACAGCGGCACTGCCTCGATACCGAAAGGCGCGTCCGGCGCGGGCAACGCACCGGGCCCGGCGATCGGCCGCGCCCGCAGCTCGACCGTCCGGTAGAACGCCGTGGCATTGCACAGCCGCTCGAAATACGCCTCGCCGGAAGCCGGGTAGTACACGTCCACCGGATGGGCGACCCGATCCAAGTTGATCCGCTGCACGATGCCGGGCAATCCGAGGCAGTGGTCACCGTGGAAGTGCGTCACCGCGATCCGCGTGATGTCGCCCGCCGCCAGCCCCGCGAACGCCATCTGACGCTGGGTGCCCTCGCCGGGATCGAACAGCACACCCTCGGCGCCCCAACGCAGCAGATAGCCGTTGTGGTTGCGCTGCTTGGTCGGCACCTGGCTTGCGGTGCCGAGCACGACGAGTTCGCGCTGCGACATCAGAGCGCGGCGACGGCGGCCACGAATCGGTCCAGTTCCTCGAAGGAGACGAAGCAGTGCGGGGACGCGCGGACCACCGAGTCCAGACCCCGCGCCGTCATGTCCAGCAGTGTGGAACTGGCGAAACTGACCGTGACCGTGATGTTCTGGGCGGCGAGCCGGTCGCGCACCTCGGTGGCGGCGCGCCCGTCCACCGTGAACGAGACGATGCCGCTGTGCCGGACGCCGTTGTCGCGCACGGTGACTCCGCCGATCTCGGGCAGCGCCTTGCGCAGGTACTCCGCCCGCGCGCCGATCGCGGCGTAGACGTCCTCCGGCCCGAGGTCGAGCAGGTATCGAACGGCCGCGCCGAGCCCGAGCCGGGCCGCCACATCGCATTCCCAGAATTCGAAGCGACTGGCGTCCGGCGCGAGCCGGTACTCGTCGAGACCGGTCCACTCCGCGCTGTGCAAGTCGAGCCGCTGCGGCTCCATCGAAGCGGCCAATTCCGGTCGCACATAGAGGAATCCGGTGCCGCGCGGCCCGCGGAGCCACTTGCGCCCGGTGACCGAGAGCGCGTCGACGCCGAGTTCGACCACGTCGATCGGGATCTGTCCCGCCGACTGGCAGGCGTCGAGCAGCACGAGCGCGCCCACCGAGTGGGCGATTCTGGTCGCCTCGGCGGCCGGGTTCACCAGTCCGCCGTTGGTCGGCGCGTGCAGCAGCGACACCAGTCTGACGCGTTCGTCGACCAGCTCGGCCATGGCGTCCAGGTCGAGCTGCCCACTGCCGTCGTCCGGGATCCGCTCGACCGTCGCGCCGGTCGCGCGGGCCCGCTGAATGGCCGCGATGGCGTTGCTGGCGTAGTCCGATCCGGAGATCAGCACGCGGTCACCGGGCCCGAGCGGGACGGAGTAGAAGAAGTCGGCCCAGGACCGCGTCGCGCTGTCACTGAGGGCGATGGCGCCGGGATCGGCGTTGATCAGTCCGCCGATCGCGGTCTTGACCGCGGCGAGGTCGTCGAGGCGTTCGTTGGCGGCGCGGTAGCCACCGATCTCGGCCTCCCTGCGCAGGTGGTCGACGACGGTGTCCAGGACGATCCTGGGCGGGAGCGAGGAGCCCGCGCTGTCGAGGAAAACCAGCCCGGAATCGGACCGGCAGCCCGGCGTGTCCTCGCGTACCCGTGTCTCGTCCAGCATGTCGACGACCTTATCGGTACGGAAGTCCCGGCGCAGGCGCTCGCGCAGTGCCCCAGGTAGGACCATCTGTTCGGTTGCTGGACGGATTTTTGTCGGTATCCGTGGCTACCCTGGTTGGAACGGAACCACGATGAGAGCGCGTTCGGATGAGTGTTCGAGCGCGGACGACAGCGACACGAACCACGATCATGGCGCTCGGACGGATGTCCGGCCCGCGCACGAACTCAGGTGGAGGTTGGCATGGCGGCCATGCTCGAACATCCGGAATCAGCCAGGCAAGCCATCGAGCCCGGCGATCTGTCCACGCGTGCGGCCGCCGAGGCCTATGTGGGCGGCGTCTGCTTCAAGTTGGGGCCACCGACGCTGATCGGCGCCGAGCTCGAATGGCTCACCGTGCAGGGTGAGTGTTCGGCGTCCGGGCCCGCGGCAGGGCCACGCCCGCAGCTGTCTGCCTTCGCAGCCGCCCTCGGACCGTACGCTCCGCGGTCCATCACCCCCGATTCGCCCGCGCTACCGCTGCCGGGGGGAAGCCGGGTCACTCTCGAACCCGGCGGTCAGATCGAACTCTCCAGCGCACCGTATGCCGCCGCCGCCGAACTGTGCGAGCGCCTTGTCGACGATGCCCGCTACCTGCGCGAGTTGCTCGAAACCCAGTGCATCCGAATCCTTTCGCTCGCCGCCGACGCGGACCGCCGCCCGAAGCGGGTGTTGCAATTGCCCCGCTACCGCGCCATGGAGCAGTCATTCGGCGGCATCGGCCCCTTCGGCAAGCTGATGATGTGCAACACCGCGGCCGCCCAGGTCAGCGTCGACGCGGGCGCCGACCGCGCCGAGGTCACCGCCCGGTGGACCGCGCTGTATGCCATGGGCCCGGCCCTTGTCGCCGCCTTCGCCTGTTCCCCTTCGCTCCACGGCGCACCCGACGGTGCCTGGGCCTCGCAGCGGATGCGCGCCTGGCTCCGCCTCGACAACGCCAGGACCCGCCCGCCGGTGCAGGAGTGGTCCGACCCCGTGGCCGCCTACGGCCGCTGGGCGCTCGACGTGCCGCTGTTGTGCGTGCGCAGACCCGACGCGGCCGCGAACGGCGACGGTCTCGGATGGGCGGCCCCACCGGGCGCGACCTTCGGCGACTGGCTGTCCGGCGCGCTGGACGACGAGATCGGCCGCCGCCCCGACATCGCCGACCTCGACTACCACCTGACCACCTTGTTCCCGCCGGTCCGCGCCTCGGGGCACCTGGAGGTCCGCTACCTGGACGCGCAGCCGGGCGACACCTGGACGGTGCCGGTTCACGCCATCGACGCGCTGCTGTCCGCACCCGCGGTGGTCGCCGAGGCGACGGCGCTGGCCGCGCCCGTTGCGGGCCGGTGGTTGCAGGCGGCCCGCTACGGTCTGGCCGACGCCGAGATCGGGAAGGTGGCCGTCGACCTGCTCGCCCTCGCCGCCGCGCACGCCCGCACGCGGTCGGCGGCTCGTGAACTCGACGACGCCTCG
Organism: Nocardia sp. bgisy134; assembly: GCF_057708325.1. NCBI lineage: Bacteria > Bacillati > Actinomycetota > Actinomycetes > Mycobacteriales > Nocardiaceae > Nocardia > Nocardia sp. bgisy134. The sequence continues at coordinate 160,857 of NZ_JBYIRW010000003.1, read as the reverse complement.
CAACGATGTCGTCGCGGCCGCACTCCGACCGATGCTCGGGTGGAGGCCGCGTCGTGAATCAACCAGCAGCGTGTAACGACCACGCGCACAGCATCATTCGACGAGGCCGCGGCGTGTCCGGTCCGTCCTGCCGCACTACCGCCCGGAGAGCGTTACCGTGACCACTTCTTCTGCCCCCACCGACCATTCGGGCACCGAGCGACTCCGCGACCGGATCGCCGAGGTGCTCACCACCGCACGCGCCAGGACCCTCGGCCTGACCGACGTCGTCGACGAGGCCGAACTCGTCGCCCAGCATTCCCGGCTGATGAGTCCGCTGGTCTGGGATCTCGCGCACATCGGCAACCAGGAAGAGCTGTGGCTGGTGCGCGACGTGGGCGGGCGCGACCCCGTCCGCGCCGATATCGACGAGCTCTACGACGCCTTCAAACACAAGCGGGTCAATCGCCCCGAACTGCCGCTGCTGAATCCGACCGAGGCCCGCGGCTACGTCGGCACCGTCCGCGACAAGGTGCTCGACGTGCTCGACACCAGCGCGTTGCGTGGAAACCAGTTGGTGGACGGCGGTTTCGCGTTCGGCATGATCGCCCAGCACGAGCAGCAGCACGACGAGACCATGCTGGCCACCCATCAGCTGCGGACGGGGCCCGCGGTGCTCACCGCGCCGAGCGCTCCGGCGGCGGCCGTCCGGGTCTCGGGCGAGGTGATCATTCCGGCGGGCGAGTTCACCATGGGCACCTCCACCGATCCGTGGGCGCTGGACAACGAACGCCCCGCGCACCCGGTGCGGCTGCCCGCCTTCGCGATCGACGCCGCGCCGGTCACCAACGAGCAGTACCTGGCTTTCGTCGAGGACGGCGGCTACGAGCGCCCCGAGCTGTGGTCCGAGCGCGGCTGGGCGCACCGCGTCGAGGCCGGACTGGTCGCGCCCCAGTTCTGGGATCGCGATCCGGCCGGGCACTGGTGGCGAAGGGTTTTCGGCGTGATGGCCCCGCTGCGGCCGCACCAGCCGGTGCTGCACGTCTGCTGGTTCGAGGCCGAGGCATACGCCCAGTGGGCGGGCAAGCGGCTGCCCACCGAGGCCGAGTGGGAGAAGGCCGCGCGGTACGACCCGGACACCGGCGCCACCCGCCGCTACCCCTGGGGCGACGCCGAACCCGACTCCGCCACAGCCAATCTCGGACAACGCCATCTCGAACCGGCCGAGGTCGGCGCGTACCCGGCGGGCGCCTCGCCCGCGGGCGTGCACCAGCTGATCGGCGATGTCTGGGAGTGGACCTCTTCGGGCTTCGAGCCCTACCCCGGCTTCCGCGCGTTCCCGTACCGGGAGTATTCCGAGGTGTTCTTCGGCGGTGACTACCGCGTGCTGCGCGGCGGTTCGTTCGGCACCGACCCGGTGGCCTGCCGCGGCACCTTCCGCAACTGGGATCACCCGATCCGCCGCCAGATCTTCTCCGGCTTCCGCCTCGCGCGCGACCTGGGCCGGGACGAGATCTGATGTGCCGTCACCTGGGCTATGTCGGCCCGCCGACGTCCGTGGGCGAATTGCTCACTCGCGGTACGCATTCCCTGCGCACCCAGGCGTGGGCGCCGAAGGACATGCGCGAAGGCGGCGCCATCAACGCCGACGGCTTCGGTGTCGCGTGGTGGCGCGACGGCGCGGGGGGCGCGCCGGAGGCGAGCCGCTACCGCAACGCCGACCCCATCTGGACCGATCCGGCCGTGGAAGAGGTACTGCCCCAATTGGTGTCGGGCGCGGTGCTCGGTTCGATCAGATCGGCCACGGTGGGTATGCCCATCGAACGGGCCGCGTGCGCGCCATTCACCGACGGACGCTGGGCGTTCAGCCACAACGGCGCGGTCCCGGAATGGCGGCGGGTGCTGACCGCGGTCATGTCGGATCTGGACGTGGCCGCGACCCGCGCCGGTGCGACCCGCCTGTTCGAAACGGCGCGGCTGCTCGAGGTCGAATCGATCACCGATGCCGCGGCGCTGTGGGTGCTGCTGCGAGACCTGTTGCGCTCCGCGGAATCCGGCGGCTACGCGAGTTCTCCGGCGACCGCGCTGCGCCTGCTGGTCGCCGCCGTGCTGCGGCATATGCCGACGGCCCGGCTCAACCTGCTGATCGGCGACGGCGAGCAGGTGTGGGCCACCACGGTGCACCACGCGCTGTCCGCGCTGGTCACCGACGACGTGGCGATCCTTTCCTCCGAACCGTACGACGACGACCCGCGCTGGCAGCCGATCCCCGACCGGAAACTGGTGTACGCCAGGCCCGGCGTGCTCTCGATCGAAGAACTGACCCCGCCCGACGACTCCGTCTGACCGATCGCGAAGCCGCGAAAGCCCTTCCCATCCGGCCCGCGCCTTCCGACCCCCGAACCAGCGATACCGAAAGGCCTACACAATGACCGCACCGACGCTGGATGTCTACCTATCCGACGACGATCTGACCGCAGCACTGCGATCCGACGCCAGAAGCGGACTGACCGCCGATCCGAAGTGGCTGCCGCCCAAATGGTTCTACGACGCCCGCGGCAGCGAACTGTTCGAACGCATCACCGAGCTGCCCGAGTACTATCCGACGCGCACCGAACGCGCGCTGCTGGAACGGGTCGTCGACGACATCGCGCGGACAGCGCAAGCCGAGGTCCTCGTCGAACTGGGCGCGGGCTCGGCGGCCAAGACCCGCCTGTTGCTCTCCGCGTTGAGCGCCGAGGGACCGTTGAAGACCTATGTGCCGCAGGATGTCTCGTCAGCGGCGCTGCGGGCGGCGGCCGAACAGGTCGCCGCGGAGTTCCCCAGGCTGGCCGTACACGGCGTGGTCAGCGATTTCACCGACACGCTGCACAACCTGCCTGGCGGCGGTCGCCGCATGATCGCCTTCCTCGGCGGCACCATCGGCAATCTGGTCCCCGACGAGCGCGCCGAATTCCTCGCGGGCATACGGGAGGTGCTCGAGCCGGGTGAGCAGCTGCTGCTCGGCGCCGGGCTGGTCATCGAACCCGAGGTGCTCGTACCCGCCTACGACGATGCCGCCGGGGTCACCGCCGAGTTCAATCGGAACGTCCTGCACGTGCTCAACCAGCGGCTGCGCGCGGACTTCGAGCCCGAGAAGTTCACGCACGTCGCGCTGTGGGACGCCGAGCGCGAGTGGATCGAGATGCGGCTGGCGGCGACCGAGGACATGACCGTCACCGTCGCCGACCTCGACCTCACGGTGCACTTCGCGCGCGGCGAGCAGCTGCGCACGGAGATCTCCGCGAAGTTCCGGGTCGACGGACTCGACGCCGAACTCGCGGCCGCGGGTTTCCGCACCGAGCGGGTGTGGACCGATCCCGACGACCGCTTCGCCTTGGTGCTCGCGGCGCGGATCTGACCCCTACGCGTTCGCCGGGCCGACGATCGCGGTCAGCCGATCGATGAACGGCCGCATCGTCTCCCAGGCCTTGCGCACTTCCGTCGCCGCGCGTGGCGTCTCCAGCCATTCGGGGGCGCCGAACTGGCGGCTGCTGGTCAGGGACTTGTGGCGCAGCAGATCGAGGCGCGGGTGGTCCGCGTCGTAGCCCTTGGGCTTGGTCTTGAGCTTCTCCCCACCGATGGTGAAGCCCGCCTTGGTCAGCTTGGCGAGGATCTTCTCGAGCTCGGGGCCGCGCACGTCGTCGTCGATCGACGTGCGCAACTGCGCGACCTGCGCGGGCGACCCGGAGTAGAAACCGCCGCCGACGAAGAGCCCGGCGGCGCTGATCTGCACGTACCAGCCGACGCCCGGCGCGGTGCCGACCACCGCGCCCTGCGCGGTCTTGTACGGGGACTTGTCCTTGGCGAAGCGCACGTCGCGGTAGGGGCGGAAGATCTTCGCGGATCCGAAATCGGCTTCCAGCTCCGCGGTGAGCGCGACCATCGGCGCGCGCACCGACTCCTCGTACACGGCCTTGTGCGCGTTCCAGAACGTCTTGGAGTTGTCGGCCTCCAGGTCCTCGTAGAAATCCAGCCCGACCAACGGAAACCCACCGAAACCACTCATAGCCGAGAACTTACGACGGGACACCGACTCAATTCTGGTCGGGGACCATCTCGGTGTTCAGCACGACGAAGCTCAGGATGAGTCCGGCGACCAGCGCGACACCGGAGGCGATGGCGGCCCAGCGGCCCAGCGGCTCGCCCTTGTTGTGGCCGAGGATGCCGAACACGATCCCGGCCGGGCCGAACAGGATCGGGCACAGGAACAGCGCCAGCGCGGCGCAGACGAAGCCGATGATCGACATGGTCTGGGTGCCGGGTTTGCGCGGCTGCCCGGTGTCGTAGGGCTGGCCCTGCTGCGGGTAGGAAGGGTAGCCGCCCTGCGGGTAGCCGCCGCCGTACGGGGGCTGCTGCCCGTACGGGGGCTGGGGCTGCGCCGCGGGGTAATCGGCTTGGCCGCCGGGTGGATAGCCGGACTGACCGGCGCCGGGGTACTGGCCGGAACCGGGATAGGGAGGCTGTTCGCCTGAGGGATAGCCGGGCTGTCCGCCGGACGGGTACTCGGGCTGACCCGCTCCCGGCTGATTCCAGCCCTCCGGCCCGGTCGACTGCGGTGCCGCGCCCGTCACGGGCGGTTCCGCCGCGCTACCGGACGACGAGGACTCCCCGCCGCCCGGGGACCGCTTCGACGGCTGGGTCGTCTCGCCGGGGAACTGCTCGGACGATGCGGGCGTCGCCCATTCGGTGCCCGTCGGCTGGGGTTCCTCCGCCTTCTTCGACAGCGAGGGCGGGGTCGCGGATTCCTGCCCCGACTGCGGTGCGCTGCCGGTCGGCGGTGTCTCGGACGACTCGTCGGGATTCTTCGGTGTGGTCATCAGCGGCCTCCTGGTCGTGTTCGCCTCGCCAACCCCCGGGTACCACGTGATCGAGTTCTATCACCGAAAGGCGCAGGTACGCCTGACGGGCGGGTGTAGTCCGTCCTCTGCCCCGCGCGCACGGCCGAGCAGTGACTCAGGAATCGGAATCCTCCAGATCGGAATTCTCCAAATCGGAATCCTCGATGATCCCCATCGCCGCCTCCTCGGCGGGCAGCGTGGATTCGGCCGCGTCTTCGGCGCGCTGACGGCGGCTGGTCCAGCGCTGGTCGAGGTCCTCACCGATGCCGAGCCTGCCGTCGTCCTCGCTCTCCCGGTCGCGGATGGTGAGGTTCTCGGGCGGGTTCTCGATATAGCGCTCGTATGCGCGGATCTCGTCTTCCTGTTCGTCGTCTCCCATGTCCAGCGGGTCGCGGTTCATGGGTCCCAGTATCGTCCCGCCGGTCCCGGGGCGGGGCCAACTCGACGCCAGGAATTCGCGGAGCGGCGAGCGCGCGTCAGGACGAGACGCTCGCGATTCCGATCACGAACACGACCAGCAGGATCGCCAGCACCAGCACGACGGCGTTCGCGATGGCCGCCCATTTGCCGAGCGATTCACCCTTCGAGTGACCGACGAAGCCGAGAATGATGCCCGCGGGTCCGGTGAGCAGGATGGGGAAGAAGCAGAGCGCGGTTCCGATCAGACTCAGGCCGAGGCAGACGAAGCTGATGATCGACAGCGTCTGCGTCTGAGTCGGCGCGTAAGGCCCATATGGCGCGTAGCCGCCGGACTGCGGAGCGGCCGGGTACGCCGGAGCCGCCGGATAACCCGGTGCGGCCGGATAGGCGGGCGGGGCAGGGTAAGCGGGCGCCGGGGGATACGCGGGAGCGGCGGGGTAGGCGGGTGGTGCGTCGTACGGGCTCGGCTGCTGCGGATAGCCCGTGGGCGGGGTGCCCGTGGGAAGGCCGTCGACGGGGGGATAACCGTAGACGCCACCGGCCGGATACTGCGGAGGCGCGGGCGGCTGATAGGCGGGCGGTTCCGGCGGCTGATAGGCCGGCACCTCAGGTGCGCTCGCCGAACCGGGTTGGTACACCTGGGTTTCCGGCGCGGTGCTGGAACCGTATCCCTGCCCCGGCTGGTACACCTGCGTTTCCGGGGCGGTGCCCGCACCGTATCCCTGCCCCGGCTGGTAGACCTGGGTCTCCGGCGCCGTGCCCGGCTGATACACCTGGGTCTCCGCCGAACGGGCGTCGTCCTGCGCCCCTGCCTTACCGAAGTCGATGCCGGGTCGCGGTTCCTGCGGCGTGGTCACGGTGCCCCCCTCTAGGTATTCGATTGCCCCACATGGGTATCACGTTCGGCCGACCATCTCCAGCGCGTTCACCCTGCCGACGAGACGACGACGGCCCGGGCGCAAAGCCCGGGCCGTCGTCGGTTGGCTAGAAGATCGTCACGCGTTGCCGTTGAACAGGCCGGTGACCGAACCGTTCTCGAAGACCTCGCGGATGGTGCGGGCCAGCAGCGGCGCAATGGACAGCACCGTCAGCTGCGGGAACTTCTTGTCTTCGGTGATCGGCAGGGTGTTGGTCACCACGACCTCGCGCGCACCGCACGCGGTGAGGCGCTCGGCGGCGGGGGAGGAGAGCACGCCGTGCGTCGCCGCGATGACGACGTCGCCCGCGCCCGCCTCGCGCAGCACGCGCACGGCCTCGGCGATGGTGCCACCGGTGTCGATCATGTCGTCGATCAGGATGCAGGTGCGGCCGTCCACGTCACCGACCGGACGGTGCGACTTCACCTGGTTGGGGACCAGCGGGTCGCGGGTCTTGTGGATGAACGCCACCGGCGCGCCGCCGAGGGCGTCGGCCCACTTCTCGGCGACCTTCACGCGGCCCGCGTCGGGCGAGACCACGGTGATGTTGTCCAGGCTGTAGTTGGCGCGCACGTGCTCGGAGAGCTGGAACAGCGCGTGCATGTGGTCGACCGGGCCGTCGAAGAAGCCCTGGATCTGGTCGGTGTGCAGGTCGACGGTGATGATGCGGTCCGCGCCCGCGGTCTTCAGCATGTCGGCGACCAGGCGGGCCGAGATCGGCTCGCGGCCGCGGTGCTTCTTGTCCTGGCGCGCGTACGGGTAGAACGGCAGCACCGCGGTGATCCGCTTGGCCGAACCGCGCTTGAGCGCGTCGATCATGATGAGCTGTTCCATCAGCCACTGGTTCACCGGCGCCGGGAAGCTCTGCAGCACGAAGGCGTCCGAACCGCGGACGGATTCCTCGAAGCGAACGAAGGTCTCGCCGTTGGCGAAATCGCGGGCGATCTGGGGCGTGACGTGGACGTCGAGTTCCTTGGCGACCTGCTCGGCCAGCTCAGGATGGGAGCGTCCCGCGAAGAGCATCAGGTTCTTCTGGTTATCGATCCATGACGCGGTCACTGCTGTTTGCCATCCTTTTGCTCGATTGCCTGACCCGACATCTCGTCGGCCGCGATGGCTGCCGCCGCCGCGATCGCCGCCGCGGTCCCCGGCCGGTACCGCTGCACCCAGTTCTCAATATTGCGCTGTGCTCCACCCGATACCGCGAGCGCACCCGGTGGAACGTTTCTGCGCAGTACAGTACCCGCCGCCGTATAAGCGCCGTCACCCACGGTCACCGGCGCGACGAACATGGTGTCGCTGCCGGTGCGCACGTGCGAACCGACCACGGTGTGATGCTTGCGCACGCCGTCGTAGTTGACGAAGACGCTGGAAGCGCCGATGTTGCTGTGCTCGCCGATCGTCGCGTCCCCGACGTAGGTGAGGTGCGGCACCTTGGAGTGCGCGCCGATGGTGGCGTTCTTGGTCTCCACGAAGGCGCCGAGCTTGCCGGAGTCGCCGACCACGGTGCCCGGCCGCAGGTAGCTGAACGGTCCGATGGCCGCGCCCGGCCCGACGGTGGACTGCTCGCCGTGCGTGCGCACCACTGTCGCGCCGTCGCCGACCACCACGTCGGTGAGCGTGCTGTCGGGTCCGATCTCGGCGTCCTCGCCGATCACCGTCGCGCCGAGCAATTGGACGCCGGGGCGGAGCACGGCGTCCCTGCCGATCCGCACGCTCGCGTCCACCCAGGTGGTAGCCGGATCCAGAATGGTGACGCCCGCCCGCATGTGGCGTTCCAGGATGTAGCGGTTCAGCGTGCGCGCGGCCATCGAGAGCTGCACCCGGTCGTTGACTCCGGTGACCTTGGCCGCGTCCACCAGGCGGGCGCCGTGCACCGGGTGCCCGGCCTCGCGGGCCAGCCGCAGCACGTCGGTGAGGTACAGCTCGTGCTGGGCGTTGGCGGTGGACAGCCTGCCGATCATGGTGCGCAGCACCGCGGCGTCGAACGCGTACACGCCGGAGTTGACCTCGTGGATCGCGGCCTGCTCGGGGGTGGCGTCGGCGTGCTCGACGATCTCGACGACCTGACCGTCCGCGTCGCGGATGATCCGGCCGTAGCCGTTCGGGTCCTCGGGCACGAACGTCAGCACGGTGACGCCGGGACGTTCCGGGTAGCTGCGGTGCTCGTCGAGCAGCGCGGACAGCGTGTGCCCGTCCAGCAGCGGCACGTCAGCGGAGGTGACGAGCAGGTCACCGGTGAAGTCGTCGGGCAGCGAGCGCAGCGCGCACTGGACGGCGTGGCCGGTGCCGAGCTGCTCCTCCTGCAGGGCGGAGGTGATGTCGCGGCCGAGTTCGGCGGCCACCGCGGCGACCGCGGCGCCGACTTGTTCTCTGTCGTGGCCCACCACCGTGATGAGGTGCGCGGGGTCGATCTCGTTCGCCGCATGCAGCGCGTGCGCGAGCATGCTTCGGCCGGCCAGCGAATGCAGAACTTTGGGGGTCTTCGACCGCATTCGCGTCCCGGCTCCGGCGGCGAGAACGACGACGGCGGTCTGCTGTGGCATGGATCTCCCTCGGCTGCCTGTCATCGTGCTGGCTGTAACCTGCTTGGTCAGCGATGTGCGGGGCCAACGATAGTCACCGTGCCGGTGTGCTCCGCCGCCAGGACTCGAACCTGAACTATCTGAACCAAAATCAGAGGTGCTGCCATTACACTACGGCGGATCGCCACACCGGCGGACCAGATGAACCGCCGCTGTGCCTCGGCACGGGTTGAATCCTCGCACGAAGACCCGGCTCACGTCGAACCGATACCCACCCTCTGCGCGCGTGGCGCGGGTCGCCGGGCGGCCGACGACTTCGGGGGCACTCGCTGTCTGGAACAGTTGGCGTCGCGCGGTAAGGTTTTGCGCGAGGGCGTGGTACCCCGCAGACGCCCCAGGCAAACGACTGATTTCGCAAACATATGGACAATTCGCCCGGAACGCCAGGAACCCGGCACGGCCAGCTCGGTGGCCAGGCGCGGAACCGGCGAGCCGCTCACGACCGGCGACCTGACACGGAGAGGCGGAACAGCGTGTCTCGTCCGCGGATGACGGGAACTCAACGGCGCCAGCAGTTGATCGAGATCGGCAGGGCGCTGTTCGCCGAACGCGGTTACGACGCGACCTCGATCGAGGAGATCGCGCAGCGCGCCCAGGTCTCCAAACCCGTGGTGTACGAACACTTCGGCGGCAAAGAGGGCCTCTACGCGGTGGTCGTCGATCGCGAGATGTCGATGCTGTTGGACATGATCACCTCCTCGCTCACCCAGAATCGTTCGCGGGTGCGGCTGGAGCAGGTCGCGCTCGCGCTGCTCACCTATATCGAGGAACGCACCGACGGCTTCCGGATTCTGGTGCGCGACCAGGTCGCGACCACCGACGACGGCCGCTTCTCCAGCCTGCTCAACGAGGCCGTGAACCAGGTCGCGCACATCTTGGCGGGCGATTTCGAGCGGCGGCAGCTCGACACCAGCCTGGCTACGCTGTACGCACAGGGTTTGGTGGGTATGGTCTCCACGGCCGCGACGTGGTGGCTGGACGTGCGCGAGCCATCCAAAGAGGTTGTGGCAGCGCATTTGGTGAATCTCTGTTGGAACGGTCTGAGCCACCTGGAGGCCGATCCGCAGCTGAGCTCGGAATGGCCCGCGGGCGCGCCGGACTGACCGATTGTTAACCAGCGAATTGCGATGGAGGCTCGGCCGAATGCTCGAATTGACTGTCGTGCGCCCACCTGGTGGTACGGTTCACCCATCCTCTGGGTGCTGTTCGGGCGGTATGTCGGTCTTACTTCGGGATGTCGGTCTACTTCAGGATGGCTGGTTTTAGGGATGACAGGCGGATCTGATGGCTAGGCAAGCGCGCGCGGAGATCACCCGCGATTCCGTCCTTGCGGGCGCTGCCGATGTCTTTCTGCGCTTGGGATATGCGAATGCGAGCCTGAGCGAGATCATCGCGCAGTCCAACGTGACCAAGGGCGCCTTGTACTTTCACTTCGGTTCGAAGGAAGAACTGGCGCGCGCCGTCGTCGATCAGGGCAACGAGCGACTGATCAGTTCGTGCCAGGGCTTCTTCGATCCCAGAGTGCCTGCGCTGGAAGCGTGTATCGGCATCACGTACGTGGTGGCCGACCTGTCGATGAACGATCCGATGGTCGGCGCGATGCTCAAGCTCACCCACCAGATCGGCGACTACCGCGGCGCCCAGGGCGACAACATCGCCAAGACCTGGGGTGACACGTATCGCCTTCTGGCCGAACGTGCCATCGCCCAAGGCGATCTGGAATCCGACCTCGATCCCGAGGTCGTCGGCCTGCTACTGCAAGAGGTCACCGCGGGCGTGCACATCGTCGCGGTCGGCACCGAGTCGATGGACCAGATGGCCACCCGCATGGAGCGGGCTTGGTACTTCCTGCTCCCGTCCATCGTGCCGCCGGAAAAGCTTTCGTACTTCCGCGAATTCGCCGCCCGCCGCCTGCGCCGCTACGTGCCGTAACGCCGGAAGCGCAGGTGCGCAATGCGTTAGGCGCGCCGGGAATTCAATGATCGCGTGTGCCAACGGGTGTGATGAGGAGAACCGTCCACCGCGCCGCGCGCAGACCAGCGGGTCCCTACCGGCGCGAAGCTCGTCGCGCTCGACAAGCCGCGATCGCCGGTCTCGATGCCCGCTCCGAGTCGGTTCACAACCACCGACTCCAGCGGTGGTCGTTCACACCGAAGTCTGCTCGAGCGCAGCTTCCGCTTCGACCGGAACGCGCGCTCCTCTCCCTCTCAACCACCCCGAGGGCGAGTCTTACGAGCCCGTTCGCGGCCGTCTCGCTTCCGAGCGGTCGAAGCGCATGCGACGTAGTCGCGAGTCTCGACCGCTCGGATGCGAGACAAGAAGGGCCGCGAACCCCGCGCGCGCCAGCGCGCCGAAAACACAGCCCCGCGAACACGCGCGCGCCAGCGCGCCAATAGACTCAGTTCGCTCGAAACACCCGCTTGAGCTCAGGAGTTGTCGATGTCCACCCACCGTCCACCACTCGAAGGACTGGTCGCGGCGGCCGGAGCGGATGCCGCGCTGCGGACGGTCGCCGAGCTGATCGGGAAGTCGTCGGTCGAGTTGGTGGCGCCTTCGGCGGTGCGCCCGTTCGTGGCCGCGACGGTGGCGGCCAAGCGGCCGCTGGTGGTGGTGACGGCGACGGGCCGGGAGGCCGACGATCTGACGGTCGAGTTGCAGGAGATTCTCGGCGAGACGGTCGCGCAGTTCCCGTCGTGGGAGACCCTGCCGCACGAGCGGCTGTCGCCGGGCGCGGACACGGTCGGGCGCAGGCTGGAGGTGTTGCGCAGGCTCGCCCTGGACTACGGCATCGCGGAGCGATTCGATGAGGGGCGGTGGTCGGGCGACGGGCGGGCGGACCCGGTGTTCCCCGAGCCGTTGCGCGTGGTGGTGACCACGGTGCGTTCGCTGATGCAACCGATGGCGGCCGGGCTCGGCGACATCGAGCCGATCGTGCTGCGGGTCGGCGCGGAGTTCGATTTCGACGAATTGCTCCTTCGCCTGGTCGAATTCGCTTACACCCGGGTGGACATGGTGGGTAAGCGCGGCGAGTTCGCGGTGCGCGGTGGCATCCTCGACCTGTTCCCGCCGACGGCCGACCATCCGGTGCGCGTCGAGTTCTGGGGCGACGAGGTGACCGAGCTGCGGCCCTTCGCGGTCGCCGACCAGCGCTCGCTCGGCGATCTCCCGGTCGACGTGGTGGTCGCGCCGCCGTGCCGGGAGCTGCTGCTCACCCCCGAGGTGCGGGCGCGGGCGGCGGAGGTGGCCGAGGCGAACGCCGCCGACGCGGCGCTGGTCGAGATGCTGGAGAAGCTGGCCGAGGGCATCCCGGTGGACGGCATGGAGGCGCTGCTTCCGGTGCTGCAGCCCGGTGAGCTGCGGTTGCTGACCGAGCAGCTGGCCGAGGGCACGCACGTGCTGCTGTGCGATCCGGAGAAGATCCGCACCCGCGCCGCCGACCTGGTGCGCACCGGGGAGGAGTTCCTGGAGGCGTCCTGGACCGCGGCCTCGTTCGGCGGCGCCGCGCCGCTCGGCGGGAACGGGCTCGATCTGGCGGCTTCCTCCTACCGCGCGCTTCCGGAGATCCACGAGAGTGCCGACCGGAACGGCCTGCCGTGGTGGAGCCTGAGCCCGCTGGAGTCGGGCGATCCCGCGGAGGTCGTGCTTCCGGTACTGGCGGGTCCCGCGGCCCGTGGCTCCGACGAATTGGTGGCGACGATCTTCGCCTCGCTACGCGCGCATGTGGCCACCGGCGGGCGCGCGGTGGTGGTCGTGGCCGGTCACGGTACCGCGCAGCGCGTGCTGGAGCGGTTGGCCGACGCGGACGTGGCGGCGGCGGCATTGGACGCGGGCGCGGAGCCGACCGCGGGCGTCGTCGGCGTGCTGTGCGGTTCCCTGCACGACGGCTTGGTGTTCGAGGACGCCGGGCTGGTCGTGGTCGCCGAGTCCGATCTGACCGGTAACCGGGTCACCGCGCCCGCCGAGGGCAAGCGGCTACCCGCCAAGCGGCGCAATCAGGTGGACCCGCTCGCCCTCAACGCGGGCGACATGGTGGTGCACGACCAGCACGGCATCGGCCGGTTCGTGGAGATGATCGAGCGCACCGTGGGCGGCGCGCGGCGCGAATACCTGGTCATCGAGTACGCGCCGAGCAAGCGTGGCCAGCCCGGCGACCGGTTGTTCGTGCCGATGGAGTCGCTCGACCAGCTCTCGCGCTATGTCGGCGGCGAGATGCCGAGCCTGTCCAAGCTGGGCGGCTCCGACTGGGCGAACACGAAACGCAAGGCGCGCAAGGCCGTTCGCGAGATCGCGGGCGAGCTGGTGCAGCTCTACGCAGCCAGGCAGGCGGCACCGGGGCACGCGTTCGGCGCGGACACGCCGTGGCAGCAGGAGATGGAGGACGCGTTCGCGTTCACCGAGACGGTCGATCAGATGACCGCCATCGCCGAGGTCAAGTCGGATATGGAGAAGCCGGTCCCGATGGACCGCGTGGTCTGCGGCGACGTCGGCTACGGCAAGACCGAGATCGCGGTGCGCGCGGCGTTCAAGGCGGTGCAGGACGGCAAGCAGGTGGTCGTGCTGGTGCCGACGACGCTGCTGGCCCAGCAGCATTTGCAGACGTTCACCGAGCGCGTCGCCGGGTTCCCGGTCACCGTGAAGGGTCTGTCCCGGTTCACCGATCCCGCCGAATCGCGGGCGGTGCTGGAGGGCATGGCCGACGGCGCGGTCGACATCGTGGTCGGCACCCACCGCCTGCTCCAGACGGGCGTGCGGTGGAAGGACCTCGGCCTGGTGATCGTCGACGAGGAGCAGCGCTTCGGTGTCGAGCACAAGGAGCACATCAAGGCGCTGCGCACGCACGTCGACGTGCTGACGATGTCGGCGACCCCGATCCCGCGCACCCTGGAGATGAGCCTGGCGGGCATCCGCGAGATGTCGACCATCCTCACTCCGCCGGAGGAACGGCACCCGGTGCTCACCTACGTCGGCGGGTACAACGACAAGCAGGTCACCGCCGCCATCCGCCGCGAGCTGCTGCGCGACGGCCAGGTGTTCTACGTGCACAACCGGGTGTCTTCGATCGACAAGGCGGCCAAGCGGATTCGCGATCTGGTGCCGGAGGCGCGGGTGGTGGTCGCGCACGGCCAGATGAACGAGGACATGCTCGAGCAGACCGTGCAGGGCTTCTGGCAGCGCGAGTTCGATGTGCTGGTGTGCACCACCATCATCGAGACCGGCCTGGACATCTCGAATGCCAACACCCTGCTCGTGGAACGCGCCGACGCGCTCGGCCTTTCGCAGCTGCACCAGCTGCGCGGCCGGGTCGGGCGCAGCCGGGAGCGCGGCTACGCCTACTTCCTGTATCCGCCGGAGAAGCCGCTCACCGAGACCGCCTACGACCGGCTCGCCACCATCGCGCAGAACTCCGACCTCGGTGCGGGCATGGCGGTGGCCATGAAGGACTTGGAGATCCGCGGCGCGGGCAACGTGCTCGGCGCCGAGCAGTCCGGTCACGTCGCCGGCGTCGGCTTCGACCTGTACGTGCGCCTGGTCGGCGAGGCCGTCGAGGCGTATCGCGCCGCGGCGGACGGCAAGCCGATCACCACCGAAGAGGTCAAGGAGGTCCGCATAGACCTCCCGGTCGACGCGCACATCCCGCCCGATTACATCGCCAGCGATCGGCTCCGCCTGGAGGCGTACCGCAAACTCGCCGCCGCCCAGGATGATCCGGCCCTCGCCGCGGTGATAGAGGAACTGGTCGACCGCTACGGTCCGCTGCCTGTCGAGGTGGGTCGCCTGGTGTCGGTGGCGAAGCTGCGGCTGGTGGCGCGGGAGTACGGCGTCACCGAGATCGCCGTCACCGGAACGACTTTGAAGGTCTCGCCGCTGCTGAATCTGCCCGACTCCAAGCAGTTGCGGTTGAAGCGGCTCTACCCCAGCGCGGGCTACAAGGCGGCCAGCGGCGTCGTGCAACTGCCGCTGCCCAGGGTCGAGGACAGCGTCGGCGCCGATCGGGTCCGCGATGTGCAGCTGTTGCAGTTCGTCGCCGACCTGCTGCTCGCGCTGGACGGAAAGGCGCAGGGGGCAGTGGATCTCACGGTGGACACCGAGGCGACGGCGGCTCGATGAGTACTCCGGACGGCGCCGCCGGGGTGGGCCCCGGGCCCTCCGCGTCGGGCAACGGCGCAGCGGAGAGCCGAGATTCGTCGCGGTCCGCGGGCGACGTAGCACTGGTGGCCGCGGGGTTGGCGGGGGCCGTCGAGGTCATGGACCGGCTCTGGAACTTCGGTGGCTGGGAGGTCACCCAGACCCACGACTCCCTGCGCCCCTACCTGCTCGAGGAGACCTACGAACTCCTCGACGCCATTCAGCACGCGGATGCCGAGACCATCAAGGAAGAACTCGGCGATCTGCTGCTCCAGGTGCTCTTCCACTCCCGAATCGCGGAAGCCGCAGGCGAATTCACCGTCGACGACGTCGCCGCCGCGCTGGTCGCCAAGCTCGTCAACCGCAGCCCGCACCTGATCGACTCCGGTATCGCCCCCGACGCCACCGTCGAGGAGAAGATCGCCGCACAGGAGCGGGCCTGGGAAGAACGCAAGTCCGCCGAGAAGTCCCGGCGCTCCTGCCTCGATGGCATCGCCATGGCTCAGCCCGCCCTCGCCCTCGCCGAGAAGATCATCGCCCGCAGCACCAAAGCAGGCCTCCCCGACGACCTGATCCCGCCCGACCTGCGCGTCGTCCACCTCGGCGGCCCCGACAGCGCCGAAGAACGCCTCCGCAAGGCCACCCTGTCCTTCGCCGCCGCCATCCGCGCGGCCGAAGACGCCGCCGAGTCCGCCCGCGGCTCCCGCGACCCACTCGACCCTGCGGATTGGCGCCACTACTGGCCACGCTGACGAACGCGCGAATCGCTGGAACCCGGCGGGTCGCGCGAATCCGATGGGTAGCGTCGTCGCCGAGCCTGTCCGATGCAGTGGTTATTCTTAGCTTGGCAGGCAGTTGTGACCGGGCCGAGGCGAAGGGTGGTGGAGTGCCATGGCGCAGCCGATCGCGTATGGCGAAGTGAACCACGAGGCGGCCCTGAAGTACGCGGTGCAGCTCATCGACCACCGGTGGGCTCAGGTCATCGAGGGGCGGATCGTACTGGTGTCACCGATGTGGGATCACGAGAAGGTCGTCGCCCAGATTCGTCGGCAGCTCGATGCCCGTGTAGATGAACTCGACTGCCTCATGGGCTCTGGAAATCTGGATCTGCCCGGCTCGGTGAACTGGTATATGCCGGACCTGGCCGTTATTCCGACGGCGCTAGCCGAAGGGGCAGGCGCTCTCTTGCCCAAGCAGACGCTGCTGGTGGTCGAGGTGACATCGGATTCGAACGCGGACACCGATCGGATCATCAAGCGCAAGCGCTACGCCCAGTACGGCGCACCGCTGTATCTGCTGGTCGACCGACAGCGCAAGGAGTGCACGCTCTTCTCCGACCCGCACGATCTCGGCTACGGCGACGTGCACGGCCCCTACTCGTTCGGCACCGCCATCGCGTTGCCCGCGCCGTTCGATCTGAGTCTGGACACCACCGGGTTCTGAGCCCGCATCCGGTCCAAGGGCCATCAGGTTCCTTCTATGCCTGGCATCTCCAGGCAGGGGTGTGAATCCACGGTGCGGCGCGGGGGCAGGCGCGTAGCGTTGATGGCGAGTCGATGGCGGACAGCGGGTGCGCTGGGGAATCGGCGCCCCTCGAGTCGGGAGGTGCCGGATGATGCTGAGTGTGTTCTCCTCGCCGGGGCACTATGTGCAGGGGCGCGATGCTACGGCGGCGTTGGGGCAGGAACTGCGCCGGCTGGGGATCGCCGGGCCGGTGTTGATCGTGGCGGGGAAGAGTGCGCGGCGGCTGCTCGCCAAGATGTGGGAGCGGTCGTTCGGGGCGTCGAGTATCGACTATTCGGTGCATCCGTCGGGCGGGGAGTGCAGCAGGGCCGAACTCGCGCGGATCACCGAGGCCGTGCGGGCGAGCGGGAGCGCCGCGGTGCTCGGCGCGGGCGGCGGGAAGGTGATCGACTCGGCGCGCGCGGTGGCCGACGATCTCGGGCTGCCGATGATCAGCTGTCCGACCACCGCGTCCAGCGATGCGCCGTGCAGTGCGCTCTCGGTGATCTACACGGAGGAAGGCGAATTCGAGGCGTACCAGCTGGTGCGCCGCAATCCCGCGCTGGTGCTGGTGGACACCTCGGCCATCGCGCAAGCCCCCGCGCGGCTGCTCACGTCGGGCATGGGCGACGCGCTCGCCACCTGGTTCGAGGCGCGCACCTGCCTCGCCGGGCACGTGCGCAACATGCGCGGCGGCGCGTCCACCCGCAGCGCCGGAGCACTCGCCGAATTGTGTTACCGCACTTTGCTGTCCGACGGTCCGCAGGCGCTGGCGGCGGTCCACACCCAGACCGTCACCCCCGCGCTCGAACGCATCGTCGAGGCCAACACCCTGCTGTCCGGGCTCGGATTCGAATCCTCCGGCCTAGCGGCCGCGCACGCGGTGCACAACGGCCTCACCGCGGTGCCGCAGACCCGCCCGTACCTGCACGGCGAGAAGGTCGCCTTCGGCGTGCTCACCCAACTGGTGCTCGAAGGCGCGTCCGACGACGAGATCGGCACCGTTCTCGACTTCTGCGACCGCGTCGGCCTGCCGACCTCGCTGGCCGACCTCGGACTCGCCGACGCGGACCAGGAAACGTTGTCCGCCATAGCGACTCGCGCCACCGCCCCCGGCGAGACGATCCACAACGAACCGTTCGCGGTGGACGCCGCGCTGCTCCACGACGCTTTGCTCGCCGCCGACTCACTCGGCGGCCGCTGACCTGGGCGGCGGCGGTCCGCGCACTCCACCGTGAGCGCCCCGAACCCCGCGACCTTCCAGCGGTCCGACCGCCGATCCCGGCGAGTGCTCGGGGCTCCGGCGTGCGGGTCGCCGAGTCCCGAATAAGTCTCGGACCGCCCGCCGCCTTCAACGCCCTCGAAGCTGAGAGCCTCCGGTCGATGCCGTGCTCGCGCCCTCGGCAGTGCTCACCCAGTGCGCCCGCAGAAGCGGAGGCAGGCCGACGAGCGTGGGCACCGCTCGGTGGGGGTCGCATCGCTAGATGCGGAACGTACTGCGCGCCGTGCTGGACGGATCGCCCCGCGTCGGATGCATCGCTCCGCGCGGGACGTACTCTGCCCGTTGGGACGCATCGCGTCGTGTCGGACGTGTCGCGCGGTGCGGGTCGCATCGCGCGGAATGCGCCGTTCGGTGCAGCATCGCTCGGCGTCGGATGAATCGCCTTCGCGGTGGACGTACCGCTCGGCGCGGGTCGCATCGTCCCACGTCGGACGCACCACCTCGGGCACCGATCGCACCCACCCGAGCACGGGTCGAAACCAGTCGAAATCCAGCTGGAATACCGGTGCACACCACTGGTCCGCAGCTCCTCCGGCAGCCGCTCGAACAGCCTTCGCGTACACCGAACCCTCATCTTCCCGCAAGCTTGTCGTCACAGCACGGCGGGAAAACTGTCAGTAGGGGTTCGCTATTCTGGCTGGAACCCGAAGCCTAGGGCGGGCCACCCGCCGGGAGGGACGTTCGGTCCGGTGCGCATCAGCAGAGTCGCGGAGCATCCGCGACCGGATCACGTGTTGTTCCATTTCAGTGACACCCACCTCATCGCCGGTGACGGCGAGTTGTACGGGGATGTCGACGCCGAGCAGCGGTTACGCAAGCTGCTCGGGCACGCCGCGGCCAGTCGCATCCGCCCGACGGCGCTGGTGTTCACCGGCGACCTCGCCGACCGCGGCGAGTCCGAGGCGTACGAGAAGCTGCGCGCGCTGGTCGAGCCGTTCGCGCGGCACATCGGAGCGCCGGTGGTGTGGGTGATGGGCAACCACGACGATCGCGGTGTCCTGCGTGACACCCTGCTCGACGAGCCGCCGTCGACCAAGCCGTTCGACCGCGTGCACATGATCGACGGACTGCGCATCATCGCCCTCGACACCTCGGTGCCCGGCCATCACCACGGCGAGATCTCCGATGAGCAGCTGGCCTGGCTGCGCGGCGTGCTGGCCGAGCCCGCGCCGTTCGGCACCATCCTGGCCATGCACCACCCGCCGGTGCCGTGCGTGGTGGATCTGGCCGTCACCGTCGAGCTGCGTGACCAGCGCAAACTCGCCGACGTGCTGGACGGCACCGACGTGCGCGCGATCCTCGCTGGCCACGTGCACTTCTCCACCTACGCGACGTTCGCAGGCATCCCGGTCTCGGTCGCCTCGTCCACCTGCTACACCCAGGATCTGGCCACCGCGACGGGCGGCCTGCGCGGCCGCGACGGTGCGCAGGCCTTCAACTTCGTGCACATCTACCCGGACACGGTGGTGCATTCGGTGGTACCCATCGATGCGGGCGCGACCGTCGGCGAGCCGGCCACCCCGGAGGAGGCGGCGGCGAAGCTTGCCGAGGCGGGCATCGTCATCCCGCCCGCCGGTCGTATCCCGCACGTCATGCAGCGCCGGGAGCCGACTCCGGAAGCGGACGACGAGGCGGTTCGCTGAACCGCTCCCACGGCGCCGGGTCCGGGAACCAGTCCGTGAGGAAATCCGAAACTCGCTGCACCCGTTCGGATTCCGGCACCTCCGGGAAGCTGCCGTCGTTCAGGCAGAAGAAGTCGACGTCCCGCCGCGCGGACAGCTCGTCGAGCAGCGTGAGCCCGGCGCGACTCGTGGTGTCGACGTAGCGCATTCGCCCGGTCTCCTGCGGCACCGCGCACCCGGTGAGCAGCGCGTAGTAGTGGTACAGCGAGTTGGTGACGGAAATGTCGGTGGCCGAACGGAATCGGCTCGCCATGGTGCGGGCGAAGTCGCCGCCGAACTCCGCCTCCATCTCCAGCAGCACGCTGCGCCGCAGCGGCGTGGGCGTGTGCTCCAAGTGCCGGGTGATGACGTGCCCGAAGTGATCGGCGAGCAGCGCCCGGTTGACCCGCGCCGCGTTCTCGAATCCGCTGCGGCGCTCGTTGTTCCGGCCCGGCCCGATGCGTGTGTCCGCCTCGATGAACCGGCTGATGCCGCCGGGGGTGAAGAACATCGAGGGACGCACCGGCCTGGCGAAGAACATGTCGTCGTTGGAATACAGGAAGTGCTCGCTGAGCCCCTCGATGTGCTGCAACTGCGATTCCACCGCGTGCGAGTTGAAGGTGGGCAGCGCCGCCGGGTCGCTGAAGTGGTCGCCCGCCCGCACCACCGTGACCTTCGGGTGCTCGTCGAGCCACTCGGGGACCGCGGAATCGGTGGCGACGAAGATGCGGCGGATCCACGGCGCGTTCTTGTGCACCGAGCGCAGGGCGTACCTGAGTTCGTCGATCTGGCGGATTCTCGCGTCCGCGTCGTCGCCCTCTCCGACGACGACCTGCGCCATCAGGCCCGCGCGCCGCGCGCGGAATTCCGGATCCGTGCCGTCCACCCAGGAGAAGACGATGTCGATGTCGAAATCGACATCGGTGACGTGCGGCGCGAACATGTCGGTCAGGGTCGGCCAGCTGCGGTCGAACAGTCCGACCTGGGTGAATTCCACGTCGGCCAGATCGAAGACCGCGCGGGTCAGCGCGTTCGGGCGCGGACATTCGACGGTGTCGCCGTGGTACTCCCACAGCTCCAGCTCGACGTGGTGCGCGGGATCGGCGTCGCGGCCCAACCGGAGGATGTGATCCCCGGCTTCCGCGACGGCGAAGCCCGCGGCGAGCGCGCCGTCCGTCACGCGTCGCACCATCGCGCGGTGCGCGGCGTCGGCGGCCAGGATCAAGCGGTGCCCGCTGTCTCTGACCAGGAGAAACGGCACCTCCGCCGCGGCGAGCTGGCCGCGCAGGTAGCCGAGGTCGTCGATCATCGCCGCCGAGACCGCCAGATTGCCCGCCGCGATCGCGGCGGTGTCGTATCCCATCCGGGCCGTGCCCGTCTCCCAGCCCCCAGGATTCACTGCCCCCATGTCCATGTTCGCCTCCCATTTCGTCGTTCCGGCTATCGCCCGCGCGTGCACCGCACCGGGAATCAGCCGGTCCCGGAGACGCCGGAGGCGCCGCCGCGGGACCCGCCCGATGCGGTGCGGATTCAGAAATGGGGTGTGCTGCCGTAGTGCAGGAACGCGGTGATCCGCGGAAGTCCTGACGATCGGTACACCATCGTTCTCACCTCACTCACGGCACGGACGCGAGAAGCGTCATTGGGGAAGTGCTGACCGGACCCACGGCGAAGGTGAACCGGGCGTGGCCGGGAGCAGCACGCACGGCCGGACAGACATCGGCCGGCTGATCGGAGAACCCCTGTTGAACAGGGTCGTTACTGAATGATGCATCCGCGGCGACCGTCCGTCAATCGGAAGCCGCGCAAGTGTCCCGGACACGGGGAACGTCACAACCTTCGCTCGAAAAATTAGGGTAGCCTCGCCAAAGTAAAGGGAAAACTTCGGTGCATGCCGAAGCGGCGACGGGAAGGAGCGGGCGCGGTGCGCGTAGTCATTCTGTTCGGGTCGGAGATGGGTACTTCGGAAATCGCGGCCGACTGCGTCGCGGACTCCCTGGCCGGCGTGCACGATGTCTCGGTCTACGACATGACCGACTTCGATGTCGATGATCTGGACGTCGCGGACTTTCACGTCGTCGTCTGCTCGACCTACGGCGACGGCGACCTGCCGACCGGCGCCGAGTTCTTCTTCGACGCACTCGACGCCCGCGCGCCCGATCTCACCGGACTGCGATTCGCGGTGTTCGGGCTCGGCGATTCCGTCTACGGCGACACGTTCAACCGCGGCGGCGAGATCGCGGCCGAGAAGCTGACCGCGCGCGGTGCGGTCCAGGTCGGCGAGCACGCGCGCCACGATGCGTCCGCCGAGGTCCGGGTGCGCGACATGGCGCGCGAATGGGCGCGGTCGCTGCCGATTCCCGAATTCGCTTCGGCCTGAACGAACCCTCCGGCCTGGCAACCCGCCGAGCTCGGTGGTCGACGAGCCGTGCGGACGTAACGGACAAGTTCCACAGTGCCAGCAGACAAGTGGCACAGCGCCAGCGCGCAAGTGTCCCAGCACCTTAGACTGCTATCAGCGCGGCACAGCCCGTCGCGCGCGACGATGCATGAGGTGACGAAGATGGCAGCCGGAGCGAGCCCCGCGCAACATCGCGACCACTCGACCGATCATCCCGAACTGGACGTGCTACCGGAATGGCCGCAGGACACGATCGCCGTGCTGGTGACCACAGACCCAGCGCCGCATGCGATTCCGGTGTCCTGGCCGGTGCGCGCCGGTGATCGGCGCATCCTGATCAGCCTGAAGTTCGACCGAGGTTCGCTGGCCCGGCTGCGGGAACGTCCCGAGATCGCGCTGCTGATTCTCGGCGGCGGCAACGTCGCGCTGTGCGCGCGTGGCACCGCCAAAGTGATCGCCGAACAGATGCCCGACGCCGAGGATTACGCCGCGGTGCAGATCGACGTCGCGGTGATCGACGACCACCGCCAGTCCGCGTTCGCGGTGGACAAGGGCATTCAGCGCGACGTGCTCGATGCGAGCGAATTGCACGCGTTGCAGGGCCGCGTGGCGACCCTGCGCGGCTGGTCCGACGACCAGAACTGAACCGGTACAACGAGAAAGGCGGCGCCCGCGCGCCGTACGGGAAGGGATCATGAGCGTCACACTCGCCAAGGGCGGAAACGTTTCGCTGTCCAAGCAGGCGCCGAACCTGACCAAGGTCGCGGTGGGACTCGGCTGGGACGTGCGCACCACCACCGGTGCGGATTACGACCTCGACGCGAGCGCACTGGCCACCGGCCCGAACCTGAAGGTGCTCTCCGATCAGCACTTCGTGTTCTACAACAATCTGCGTTCGCCGGAGGGCACCATCGAGCACACCGGTGACAACCTCACCGGTGAGGGCGAGGGCGACGACGAGGTGATCAACGTCGATCTCGCGGCGACGCCGCCGACGATCACCAACATCTTCTTCCCCGTGTCCATTCACGACGCCGACGCCCGCGGGCAGTCGTTCGGCCAGATCCGCAACGCGTTCATCCGCGTCGTCGACGCCAACACCGGCGCCGAACTGGCCCGTTACGACCTCACCGAGGACGCGTCCACCGAGACCGCCATGGTGTTCGGTGAGCTGTACCGGCACAGCGGCGAGTGGAAGTTCCGCGCCATCGGGCAGGGCTACGCGTCCGGTCTCGCGGGCATCGCCCGCGATTACGGCGTCAACATCTGAATCGGTCGGCCCCGGCGATCAGCCGGGGCTCGACAACGTCTCGGGCAGGCGCCGCGGGTACGCGTGCGCCATGCCGTCGAGCAAACCGAAGTAGCGCCGCACCATCAGGACCGCGGTGGTGGCCAGCCCTGCCGTCAGTCCCCACCAGACGCCCGCGGCGCCGAGGTGGAGCGGATAAGCCAGCAGCAGGGCGGTGGGCAGGCCGACGAGCCAATAGCCGATCAACGACAGCCGGAAGCCCGCGTTGGTCTCCTTCAGCCCGCGCAGCAGCCCAGTGCCGATGTTCTGCGCGGCATCGAAGAATTGCAGCACGATGCCGATCAGCAGCAGGGTGCGTGCGATCTCGATGGTCGCGGTGTCGCCGGGCTCCAGGAACGGCCGCAGCACCGCGTTCGGCGCGAGCACGTACACCGCGCCGGTGATCGCGGCGACGATCGCCGCGTAGCGCAGCGCCAGCCAGGCAAGGGCCTTGGCGTGCTGGTATTCATCGCGAGCGGTCGCGTGACTGACCAGGATGGACGCGCCGTGCGACAGCCCGATCGCCACCTGGAACACGATGTAGATGATCTGGTAGACGACGTTGTGCGCGGCCAGCGCGGCGGGACCGAAGCTGCCCATGACGAGCGCCAGCACCGAGAACATGCCCGCTTCCGACCCGTAGGTGAGCGCGATCGGGGTGCCGAGCTTCAGTTCGGAGACGACCATCGACCGGTGCACCGGCCACGGCCGGATCGACAGGTGGGGACCCAGTCGCGGATCGTGTCGCACCATCGCCCAGAACACGCCGAAGGTGATCAAGAAGACCAGCGAGGTGGCCACGCCGATGCCGGTGAGGCCGAGCGCTGGGAGCCCGGCCCAGCCGTGGATGAACGCCAGGGCCAGCGCGAGATTCAGCGCGACCGAGCCGAGCGTCACCAGCAGCAAAGCCTGTGGACGCTGCATGCCGACGGTGTACTGCCGCAGCACTTGGAACCACAGGCAGGGCAGCAGCCCGGGAGCCAGCGCGACCATGAGCGGGCGCGCGTCGGCGAGCACGCCGGCGTCCTGGCCGAGCCACTGCAACGACCAGCCGAGTCCGATCAGCACCGCGCCACCGAGCAGGCCGGAGATCGTCGCGATGAGGAAACTCGACCGCACCACCTCGCGCACCTCGCGGTCGGCGGAATCACCCCGCTTGCCCGCGGCGCTGACCGCCGAGGCGATCTGGTTGCCGGTGCCGGTGATCAACCCGACGCACATGGTGCGGATCTGGTTGAACAGCACGATGGCCAGGCCGCCCGCCGCGACCTGTCGCACGCCGAGCGTGCCCATCAGCGCGATATTGGTCGTGGACACCGCGATCTGAGCCAGCTGGGTCAGCGCGATCGGCGTCGCCAATGCGGCGAGCCGACGTCCGTCGGCGCGGAACTCGCCCAGGTTCACCGCGCCTCCACCAGCTGCTTTCGGCGGGCGGGCGAGTAGCGGTCGAGCAGACCGAGCACCTCGCGCTCCGTGTCGCCGTCGAGCAGGTCGCGGTCGTTCATCCAGTCGTCGTCGAAGACGGTGTCCAGGTACTTCTCGCCGCCGTCGCAGACGATGGTGACCACGGTCGAACCCGCGGGGAACTCCTCGAGCCGGGTCAGCCCCGCGTACACCGAGCCGCCCGCCGAGCCCCCGAGCATCAAGCCGAGCTTCGCCGCGACGGCGCGGGCGGTGGCGAAGGCCGCCACGTCGGACACCTTCACTCCCTCGTCGAGCAGCGAGTAGTCGACGGCGGTGCCGATGGTGGCGCCCGGCGGTGTGCCGGTGCCGGATTGCCAGTACGGACCGCCGGGCCCGCCGAAGGCGATGGAACCGACCGGCTCCACACCGATCACGTAGGGCGGGCAGCCCAGCTGACGCAGCCGGGTCGCCGTGCCGAACAGCGAACCGCCGGTGCCGACCGACGAGAGCAGGATGTCGACCCGATCGACGTCCTCCAGCAATTCCTCGGCCACCGCGTAGTAGCCGACCGCGTTGGCGTCGTTGTTGTGCTGTTCGGTGAAGTAGGCGTCGTCCTGCGCCGCGGCCATCGCCTCGGCGAGGTCTTCTCGCGCCGAGGTGGCCAGGTTGTCGTCGCCCTCGTCGGCCACGTACACCAACTCCGCACCCATCGCTCGCATCGCGCGCAGCTTGTCCTTACATGCGTGGTGGTCGACCACGGCGGTGAAGCGGTACCCGCGTTCGGCGGCAACCACCGCGAGGCCGAGCCCGGTGTTACCGGACGTGGATTCGATGATATGCCCGCCACTCGGCAGCAAACCGCGCCGCTCGGCGTCGAGCACCATCTCGCGCGCCATCCGGATCTTGGCCGCGCCCGTCGGATTGAACTGCTCGAGCTTCAGCAGCAGCCGGGTTCCGGTCGCGGTGGTGGCCAGTTCGAAGAGCGGGGTGCGACCGATCAGGTCCGTCACGCGTGTGACGACAGGCATACGAGTCTCCTATCCATGGGCGATCCCGGCTCGGGGTGTCGCCTGCCCCGCGCTGCTGGTCGCAAGCGGGGGCGATGCTGAGTTGTGGTCGTCGTGGTTGATTACCCGGCGTCGAGCGTCCAGCGCAGTCGATCTCCGTGCCCGCCGAAGAGCACGACCTTCGGTGGTATCGGCAATTCGTGGAAGGCCGATTCGTTCGAATCCATCTGGTATCCGGCGGTGTTCGGGTAGACGAGCAGATCACCCGGCTCGGCCCGCCTCGGCAGCGGGACGCGCCGCCAGCTGAGCATGTCGGATTCCAGACAACTGGCCGCGCCGACGCTGGTCGGCGTCGGTTCCGGCAAAGGCTGCGTCGATTCGCGCACGGGCCACAGCACCGGGTCGGGCAGGTACTCGCTGTCGAACCACTGCTCGGACAGGCTGAGGCTGGTGCCGTCGACGGTGAGCAGTCGGTACGGCTGTCCGTCCGCGTACCTGCTCTTGCTGCCCTGTACGCGGAAGACGGTGCTGCCCGCGCGATCGAGCAGGGCGCGGCCCGGTTCGACGGCCAAGCGGATGTCGTTGTCGCGCAGGCGCCTTGCCAGTTCGCGGTGGGCGAGGATCTCCGACAGCATGGCCGGTCCAGGAACCGGGAAGTGGTACGGGTAGTAGGAGTCGAACGATTTCCCGGCGTGGAACCAGGAACGGTCGACGCCCTCGGTGAACTCGCGCCACGCGCCTTCGGGGACGTAGTCGACGCCGAATCCGCCGCCGATCGAGATGGTGCAGGCCGGATGCCCGAGCTCGCGCGCCGCCGTGCAGCGGGCGATCAGGTCGGCGGCTTGCTCGGCGCGGGCGATCGCGTCGTAGCCGGGGAGGTGAAAGCTGAAGCCCTCCAACTGAACCGGCTCCAGTCCGCGCGGTCCGGACGCGGCGATCACCGACAGCGCCCGGTCGAGCTCGTCGTCGGTCATCCCGAACCGGCTGGCCGAGCCCGCGGGCAACACCCGCAGCAGCGCCCTGGCCGGGGTGGCCGCGGAGGCGATCGTGCCGAGGCGGTCGAGCTCGTCGAGGCTGTCCACCGCGATCAACGCACTGTGGCGCACGGCGAGCCACAGCAGGTCGTCGGATTTCGCCGGACCGGTGACCATCAGTTCACCGCCGCGCACCCCGGCGGCGAGCGCGGCCGTCAGCTCGCCGACGCTGGAGACGTCGATGCCCGCACCGTTCTCCGCGCAGGCCCGCGCCACACACGCCGCCTTGTTCGCCTTCTTGCCGTAGTAGACGACCCCGTCGACCCCTGCCCGCAGGAACACGTCGCGGAATCCGCGGATGTTCTGCGCCACCCGAGCGGGATACATCAGGTGGAACGGCCCGCCGATCGCGAACGCGATATCGGCGAGCAGCTGCGGGTCGGCCAGCACCCTCCGCTCCCACTCGTCGGTGTGCGCGGGCATGGCGGGGGCGGTGATCCCGGCGGTCAGGCCCGCCGGGTCGTCGGCGATTTCTTCGACGAGCAGTTCGGCGACTTCCTCGACGAGCATCTCGAGGAGGACCTCGTCGGAATCGATCTCGTCCCAGCCGGATTCGGAGTAGTCGTCCACGTCGTTCTGGTTCGTGACGTACCCATCGGTCGCGTCGATGTCCGGCTCCGAGGCAGGGACCGGTTCGACGTCCTGAAGAAGCACGTGGACGGCCTCGGGCGCCTCCGCCTCGGTTTCCCCTGGGAGCTCCGCCCACGGTCTGCCCTCCGTCGCCAGGGCGACGCGCTGTAGAACGGCGTGGTCGGCCTCGAACGCCGCCGGCTCGGAGTCCTCGGGGAGGTCCACCCATGGGCTGCCTTCCGCGGCCGGTTCGACGGCGTCGGAAGTCGCCAGCGCGCCAACATCTTCGGATGAGGGCATCGCCGCTGGGTGCGACGATGCGGCGGGAGCCGATGGCGTCGCGCCGGGCTCGAGCGACGCTGGGTCGAGCGTCGGCAGTTCGGCGTCGAGCTGTATCCGGTTCGTCTGGTGGGCAACTGTATTCGCAGCGAACGCCATCGGTTCGGTATCGAACGACGACGTGCTCGGCTCGAACGTCTCCGCGCCGGTGTCGAGCGGTGTCCCGGTCTCGCGCGCCGACGAGGCGGCGGCCGCGGGTTCGGATGCGGGACGTTCGCGCCCTGTTCGGCTCGCGCGTGCACCGGCTCTCGACTTCCGGGGCGCGGCGATGTCGAACAGCACCATGGCTTCCGGATCGACGAGCTCCGGTTCGGGCTCGACGGCGGCCTCTAATCCCACAGGGGCACCTCCGTGCCGCGGCCCTCGGCGATGGCGCGTTCGGCGAGCGCGTGCGCGACGGCGACGTCGGTGAGCACCAGGCCGCTGTTGTAGACGAAGATCTTCTCGTCGTCCGAGCGACGTGCCACGGCCCTGCGGTTGAGGATCTGCGGCAGTTCGGCGTCGACGGTGCGCAGCGTGCCGTCCGGGCCGACCATGTCGGTGCCGGTGAGCTGCATCTGTTCGGCGCTCGTCGCCACCACCCGGTCGGCCTGTACCAGCGTCGACGGCGCGAGGCCGTAGCCGACCAGCACCGCGGTCGAGCCGGGCGCGAGATCCTCTGCCTCCAAGGCGACTTCGGTGCCCGGGCCCGCGGTCGCCAGCACCACGTCGGCGGCGGCCGCGGCGGCGCGCGGGTCGGCGACGGTCTCCAGCAGGGCCTGCGGATGGTGCTCGGCCAGGTGCTGGTGCACCGCGGCGAGGCCGTCGGGGTGGGTGCCGTACACCATCAGCTTGCGCAACTGCGGATTCGCGGCGAGCAAGTGCGGCAGCGCGTGACGGCCCTGGGTGCCGGTGCCGATCAGCAGCACGCTCTCCGCGCCGCGGCGCATCGTCTCGCGCACGAGCAGCGCGGACACGGCCGGCGTGCGCAGCGCGCCGACCCGTGCGCAATCCATCATGGCGATGGGCGCGCCCGTGGCGTCGTCGTAGAGCGTGATGGTCGTGTAGTAGCGCTTGGTGCTGCGATCGTGCCCCGGATCGAACTTGTACGAGGTCTTCATGGCGACGACGCGACGTCTGCCGTCGCGGCCGAGCATGGCGTAGGCCACCGACCAGCCGTCCGGATTGGCGACGCTCAGCTTGCGCGGATTGTCCGAATCTCCCGCCGCGAACGCCAGATACGCGTCTTCGACCGCACGCACCACGTCGCCCGGCGTGATGGGGACGTCGGCGAGGTCGCTACGGCTCAGCACGCGCAGCGGCGTGCTCCGATCACGAGTGTTCAACGGTTCCTCGTTCATCTGGTGTTGTGTCCCGCTCTGCATCCGCTCGGCCAGTTCCCATTCGGAACGGGGCGACTGTTCGCTGCCCGTAACCATTCTCGTCGGCCTCAGCGGTTCGGCGCCGACGTTCGGGCAGGCGGATGTTGACCCGCTTGAGCCAGCGATCGGTGCCGTCGTAACGCGCGGTGAACGGTACCCGACCGTGCACGGCGACGTCATTGTCGACCAGCAACAACTCGCCGGGCGCCAGCGCGGCGGTGTGGCACACCCGCTCCAGTTCCGTGGCGAGCCGGGCGTAGGCGCGTCGAAACTCGTCGTCGGCTAGCTCGAGGGGCGTGTAGGCGGGGTCGTAGCGCAGGGTCGGATTCATTGCGCCGGAGGGTGATTCGGCCGCGTCCCAGATCGTCGGCAGCGGGGGCGGGGTGAAGCGCTCGTGGCCGTCGCCGTAGGAGACGTCGGGCAGGATCGGCAATGTCGGCGTGCTCAGCAGCCGGTGCTCGTCCTCGGTCAGCTCGACCTGCCGGACCGAGGACACCGTGGTGCCCACCAGATCCGGATTGCGCAGGCAGGCCAGCATCAGCAGGTTCGCGCGGTCCGGGTGGAAGGCGTCTTCGGTGTGCGGGCTGAGCAACGTCTTGCTGCTCGCTCCCGACTGCTCGTGTTCGTGGCCCGGCGTCGGCACGATGTTGTTCACCAAGCGCCCATCCTGTTGGCCGTACCAGCCGAACGGCTCACCCGCGCAGCGCGCAAGCAGCAGCATGACGACATCGAGCTGAAAAGAGTTGCCGCGCTGGGGATCGCCGCTCCAGCGGGCGGCTTCGCGCCAGCTCGGCGGCGTCGGCCCGAACTCGTCGTCGGTCAACGGCAGCCTGCTCACGATGGTCGCGCCCGTGGGTCCCGCGGGCGGGCGCATGGCCAGCCGCACCTCCTCGGGGAGTTCGCGAGCGCGTTCCTCGATCGACGCGATGAGCGCCGGGTCGGTCAGCGTCATCGTCACGGGAGCGGCGCCACGGGGGCTGCGATGGACTGTGGTACAAATCTCGCGCGCGAGCTCACGCACCGCTCGCCCGGCGTCCGGGGGCAGCTCGCGTCGTTCGATGTCCTGCGGGTGAAGCGTCTTACGTTCGGGGAGAACGCTTTTCACCGGAGATTCCCTTCTTCGCATCGGGTCGAAAAGCGGGTGGGGACGATTCGATCTGCGAAGCTAGTGCCTCGGGCGCGGTTAAGCAAGGCTTACCTAAGCGAGTCGCGAAAAAGAGCTGAGACGCATCAAAAGCCTAAGTCTCGTTCGGACCGGGCGGTGTGCATTCGTCGGCAACGACTCCCGGTGGGGCCGCGTGGATTCGCCGTTCGGCGGATTCGCACAGGTAGACAGCATATTTAGGCTAGCCTGTCCTAGCCTTGTAGTGTCGGGTCTCGGGCCCGCAGCGAACGATGAGGGAAGGCGGCACCGATGGGGTTCAACCGACGGCAGCTTCTGCGTTCGAGCGTCGGAGTCGGCGCGATTCTGGTCGCGGCCGCGTGTACCGACGGCGCCGATCCCGGCGGCCCCGCGCGACGCGGCGGCACCCTGCGGGTCGGCGCGCTCGGCACCGCGGCGCGCATCGAGCGCGACCCGCACGCGAACCTGACCAACGAGAGCGATTTCCTCGTCACGTCGCTGGTCTACGACGCGCTGACGGTACCGGGCGTGGAGCCGAATACCGCTGCGCGCATTGCGAGTTCGTGGGAGTCGGATCCGACGCAGCGGCGCTGGACGTTCACGATCGCCGAGGGCGCCACCTTCCACGACGGCGCCCCGGTGACCGCCGACGATGTGGTGTGGTCGCTGCGCAGACTGCGCTCGGTGGGCGGCGCGTCGAAGATGCCCGCCGCGGCCGAGGACATCGCCGCCGACGGTGCGAACCGCGTCGTGCTCACCGTCCCGGAGCCGAATACCCAACTGCCGCTGCTGGTTCGGCTGATGACGTTCACTGTGAGAAAAGACACTACGGACTTCGCCTCGGCCATCGGCACCGGACCGTTTCGGCTCGAGTCCTATCAGGGCGGCAATGCCAGGCTGGTGCGCAACGACAACTGGTACGGCGCGGGATCGGATCCGCGACTGCCGTTGCTCGACGCCATCGAGGTCACGATGTTCGAAAGCGTGACGGCACTGGGCAATGCGGTGCTGAGCGGGCAGATCGATCTGGCGTCCAATGTCGGCGCGATCGCGGGGCGCACCGCGGAGGGGCGCGGCGACCTGCGGGTGGTGCGGCGCGCGAACGACACGATGCTCGGCGTGGCGATGCGCACCGCCGACGGGCCGTTCGCCGATCCCAGGGTGCGCGCCGCGGTGCGGCTCGGCGTTGACCGCAAGTCGCTTGTGGATCAGGTGCATTCGGGCTACGGCACCGTCGCCAACGACATCCTCGGCACCGCCGACCCGCGCTACGACGCGAGCATTCCGCAGCGCACCCGTGATGTCGAACGCGCGAAAACCCTGCTGCGCGACGCGGGTTTCGATACGGGGCGCAGCTACCCGCTGGTGACGAAGCCGGAGGCGCCCGGTGAGGTGGAGTCGGCGAAGGTGATCGCCACTCAGCTCGCGGACATCGGCATCCGGCTCGACGTCGTCGAGCAGGAATCGAACG
This sequence comes from Nocardia sp. bgisy134, assembly GCF_057708325.1. Lineage (NCBI taxonomy): Bacteria > Bacillati > Actinomycetota > Actinomycetes > Mycobacteriales > Nocardiaceae > Nocardia > Nocardia sp. bgisy134. The sequence goes on along the minus strand of NZ_JBYIRW010000003.1, from coordinate 129,506 downwards.
CCTTCTACGACCGGACCTGGTTGCAGGCCCCGCTCTACACCGTCTCCTGGGGCACCAACGATTCGACGATGTTCTACGCGAGCAGACTCATGGCGAGCGGCTCAAACCGCAACGAAACCGCCTTCCACGACGCCGAATTCGATTCCGCAACGGCCGCGGCTCTGGCCGCCTCCGATCCGGCTGAAGTCGAAAAGGCAAGCCGCCGTGTGCAATCGATTCAGCACGAGCGCGGCGGTTACCTGGTGTGGGGCATGGCAGACGGCGTCGACATCGCCACCGCCTCGGTGCGTGACCTGCCGGCCCTCGGCGGTTTCGGACGGGTGCAGCTCGAGCGGGCCTGGTTGGCGTGACGACCTTCGCCCGGCTCCTGCTCCGGCGCGTCGCCCTGCTGATCGCGCTGCTGGCGGCGGTCTTCGTGGCCGTGGATCTGTTGCCGGGCAACACCGCCCGTGCGGTGCTCGGCCGCGAGGCCACGCCGGAGCAGGTGGCGGCGAAGGAACGCGAGCTCGGACTCGATCGCCCGCTCGTCGTGCGGTTCGTGGACTGGATCTCGGGCGTGGCGACCGGCGATTTCGGCCGCACCGCGCGCGGCAGGTCGATCAACGAGCTACTCGCGGACAAGTTTCCGCCGACGTTGCTACTCGGCGGTCTCGCGCTCGCGCTGACGGTGCTGGTCTCGGTGCTGCTCGGCGCTTGGTGGGCGACGCGTCCGCGCGGCGCGGCGGCGCGGGTGTTGCAACCGGGCAGCACCGTCGCCGCGGCCATTCCCGAGTTCGTACTGGCGACGCTGCTGATCATGGTGTTCTCGCTGGCGACGGGCTGGTTGCCCGCGGTCACCATCACCGGTCGCTCCGGTTTCCCGGTGCGCGCGGACATGCTCGTGCTGCCCGTCCTCGCGCTGGCCATTCCGCAGATCGGCTGGAACACCCGGGTCGTGCGGGCGGCGCTGGCCGACGCGGCTCGCGCGCCGCATGTGGACAGCGCGCTGCTGGATGGACTTTCGACGCCGCACGTGCTGACCCGCTATCTGGTGCCGTTCGCCGCGCCAACCATCGTGGCCAGCCTCGCCACCACCGTCGGCATGCTGCTCGGGGGTGCGCTGGTGGTCGAGACCATCTTCAACTACCCGGGCCTCGGCGCGGTGCTGGCCGGATCGGTGGCCGACCGTGACACGTCGGTGGTCGCGGCGGTGGTGGCGCTGTCCGGGGTGGTCATCATGCTGATGCTCGCCGTGGCGGACGGCATTCGGGCATGGTCGCTGCAGGGGCGACGATGAAGTCGCCGCTTCCGCCGAGTGATCGGATCGCCGACGGCGCGACGTTCGCGATCGGCGATTCTGCGTGGAGAGAGGGGTCGCGATGAGGCAATTACGGCTGCTGACTCTGCTGCCCGCGCTGTCCGTGATCGTGTCCGCGGCACTGGGGCCGGCCCTCGCGCCGCGGCCCGCCGAGCAAGCGGTGGGCATACCGTTCGCCGACCCGAGCGCCGACGCCTGGCTCGGCACCGATCGGCTCGGTCGTGACGTGCTGAGTCATCTGCTGTACGGCGGTTGGGGTCTGCTGCTGCTCGCCGCCGTGATCGCGGTGCTGGTGACCGCGGTGTCGAGCGTGCTCGGCGCGATCGCGGCGCTGCGGCCCCGGGTCGGCGCGATGATAGAAACCGCGACCGATTTCGCGATGCTTGTTCCCGCGGTGCTCGGCATCCTGCTCGTTCTCACGACCTGGCCGGACGCGGGCATGTACGGGCTGATCGTGGTGGCCGTCCTGTTCGGAGTGCCCTACTGCGCACGGGTTTTCGCCGCAGGCGCGGCGGGCGTCGCGGCGAGCGGCTACGTCGAGGCTGCGCGAGCGAGCGGAGAAACCCTGGCCCACCTGGTATTCCGCGAGGTCCTGCCGAACCTGCGCGAGGTGCTCGCCGCCCAACTCGGACTGCGTTTCGTCGCCGCCGTCTACCTGGTCAGCACCGCGTCCTTCCTGCACCTGCCCACCACCCTCGGCGCAAGCAACTGGGCGGTCATGGTCCGCGACAACGCCTCTGGCATGTTACTCAACCCGTGGTCGGTGTTGGCTCCCAGCCTCGCCATCGCCATCGTGGCGGTCAGCGTGAACCTGGCGGTCACCGAATTCGGCCGGGGCACACGGGGATCGGCGCCGGTGTACGCGGTGAGCGTTCGATCGGGCACGGATCTCGAGGGCGGCCCTGATACAGGCTCCGGCCCGGCACCGAGCTCGATGCCGGGCAGCGTTGGTGCTGTGGCGAATTCGTCGTCCGAAGCATCGGCTCGGTTGACCACGGCGTCGGCTCGGCTGACCGCGGCACCCGGCGATGGAGGCGACGGCAACGGCGCACATCCGGCATGGGATACGAGTTCGAGCTCCGAATCCGCGGCGGTCGCAGCCCATCCCGGTGATGTTGGTTGCGAGGCGGGTTCCGCGGCGTCGCTGTCGGCGGCCGAATCGTCGGTGCTGGGCGGCGTCGGCACTGACGCGAATTCGTCGGCTGCGGTAGCGGCTCGGCTGTCCATGACACCCCGCGGTGGAGTCGAACCGCCTGTCATCCCTGCCTCGAGCAACGGTGCGCGGCCGGCGCGGGGTGCCGGTATCCGAGAGCCGCACCCCATCGTGGTCGTGGACGGACTGCTCGTCCGGGGACCGACCGGACAAGAGTTGGTCGGGGCCCTCTCGTTTCGGATGCCGCCGGGCACGATCACGGCGCTCACCGGCCCGTCGGGTTCGGGGAAGACGACCGTGATGCGAGCGCTGCTCGGACAGTTGCCGTCCGGGGCGATTCGCGCGGCGGGCACGGTCACGGTGGCAGGACACGAGGTGTTCACACTGGATTCCGGTGCGCTGCGGCGTTTTCGGCGGACGGACATCACCTACGTCGGCCAGGACCCCGGCTCCGCACTGAACCCGCTCATGCGGGTGCGGACCCTGCTCGCCGAAGTCGCACGCGACCGCTCCGAGCCCGCTCTCCTCGAAGCCGTGCACGCGGTCGGTCTCTCCGTCGAGCACCTGCGCCGCCGCCCCGGCGAACTCTCGGGTGGTCAGCAACGCCGGGTCGCCTTGGCCAGAGCCTTGGTCCGTGGCACCGACGTCCTGGTGCTCGACGAGCCGCTGGCCGGTCTGCACGGCGCGCTGCGCACCGAAATCGGCAGTCTGCTGGTCGATCTCGCGAACCGCGGGACCACCATCCTGCTGTCCGGCCATGACACCGCCGCCATCCACGCCATCGCCGATCAGGTGATCGAGGTCGGCACGCATCCGGCAGCGTCTCGCTCGTCGCTGGCCTCCACCGCACCAGGCCCGAACGCGGCTGCCGTGTTCCCGTCGGCGGGCGAACGCACGCCCGAGGCTCCTGGCCACGACACCGGCGACGGTGGGCGGTCCGCACGCGCCGTCGTGGGCCCCACAGACGGAGGGTCGGCCACGGGCACACCGCAGTCACCCGACGGTGCGCCGCGCGAGGATGTTGCCGAGAAAGGGAACCACGCCGACTCCTCGGCTCGCGACGTTGGCGCTGCTGCGGACCGCGACGACCACGGTGGGGGCGCTTTCGGGTACGCCGTCCGCGCCGCCGCGGACGGCGAACATCGGGTATCCGAGCGCCCTGTCAGCCCCGCCATCGACAATCCACAACCCCAGATCGCCCTGCGCGCCAGCGGCATCAGCGCGACCATCGGCAGGCATCGCGCCCTCACCGACATCGACCTCGCGCTCACCGCGGGCTCCGCGCTCGCCGTCGTCGGCGCCTCCGGGGCAGGCAAGACCACCCTCGCCAGGGTGATCGCCGGTCTCCGCGCGGCCGAGGGCGGCGCGCTGGCGCTCGCAGGCACATCGATCGAACTCGGCGGGAAACGCCGGATCGGGCGCGGCGGCGACGGGATTCAGCTCGTTCCGCAGAACCCGATGTCGGCGCTCAACCCGCGCCGAACGGTCGCTCAGGCTCTCGACAGACCACTGCGCCGTATCGCGCGGGTCTCGAAAAGCGCGGCACCGCAGCGGATCACCGAGCTACTCGACGCCGTGGAACTGCCGACAGCGCTGGCGGCCAGGTACCCGCACGAACTGTCCGGCGGCCAACGCCAGCGGGTGGCGCTGGCCCGCGCCCTGGCAGCCGAGCCCTCGGTCCTGATCTGCGACGAGATCACCTCGGCCCTCGATCACGCGACAGCGGCCTCGATCATGGCCCTGCTGGACCGGATTCGCGCCGAACGCGGCACCGCAGTGCTGGTGATCACGCACGACATGGCGCTGGTCGCCGGGCACTGCGCCGAACTCGTCGTGCTGGATCACGGCCGGATCGTCGAATCCGGTCGCACCGCCGAGGTTCTTGCGAATCCCGCCGAACAGGCCACCCACGATCTGCTGGTCTAGACGACAGTGACGTCCGACACGCGGCGGCGCGCAACCGCCGGGGAGGACTCCGCCGGATCTGGATGATGGAATGGTGCTCCCGAAGAAGACCGGCATCATGGCCGTCGCCTTGGTGGTCCTGGCGCTCGCCGGTTGCGGCATCGGCCCCGACCTGCCGCCCATCCCGGAAGGCATCCCGCCAGGCCCCGGCGCCCCGCTGCCGCTGATCGATGTCGACGGACCGGGACGCACCGCGCTGCAACTGCGCGGCTGGGCCGGTGAGCAGGCAGGCACGCTCGGCATCCCGCCGGTCGCGCTGGAGGCGTACGGCTACGCCGCCGCGGTGATGGCCAGTTCGCGGCCCGGTTGCGGCATCGCATGGACCACGCTCGCAGGCATCGCCAGCGTCGAGAGCAAGCACGGCACCCACCGCGGTTCCGGCGTCGACGACCACGGCACCGTCGTTCCGCCGATCATCGGCATCCCGCTGGACGGCGCGCCCGGCGTCGCGCTGATCCGCGACACCGACGGCGGAAGACTCGACGGCGACTCGGTATACGACCGTGCCGTCGGCCCGTTGCAGTTCATTCCGGAAACCTGGAAGCGCTGGGGCGTGGACGCCAACGGCGACGGCGTGATCGACCCGCAGAACATCGACGACGCCGCCCTCACCGCGGCGCGCTACCTGTGCGCCAGCGGCGGCGACCTCACCTCCGAACGCGGCTGGCAACAGGCGCTGATGACCTACAACCAGTCCACCCGCTACCTGCTCACCGTCCGCGATCGCGCCGCCGCCTACAGCGTCGGCCGCCGCGTCTGAGCGTCGCGCGAGCCATCGCTCGGAGTGCCGGTTACCTCGGAGGCGGTGAGGACGCTAGGCTCGGCAGCGCACGGGCCCATCCGTGAGACCTACCGTGCCCGCAGCCGAAGGAGTGTCGTTTTCGTGGCCATCATCGAACAGGTCGGAGCTCGCGAGATCCTGGATTCGCGCGGAAACCCCACCGTCGAGGTCGAGATCGCCCTCGACGACGGCACGCTGACCCGCGCCGCGGTGCCCTCCGGCGCCTCCACCGGTGAGCACGAAGCCGTCGAGCTGCGTGACGGCGGCGACCGCTACCTCGGCAAGGGCGTGCAGAAGGCCGTCGAGGGCGTCCTCGACGAGATCGCGCCGGCCGTCATCGGCTTGGACGCGGTCGAGCAGCGCACCGTCGACCAGACGCTGCTGGATCTGGACGGCACCCCGGACAAGTCCCGCCTCGGCGCGAACGCGCTGCTCGGCGTCTCGCTCGCGGTGGCCCGCGCCGCCGCCGAGTCCTCGGGCCTGGAGCTGTTCCGCTACCTGGGCGGGCCGAACGCGCATGTGCTTCCCGTGCCGATGATGAACATCCTCAACGGTGGCGCGCACGCCGACACCGGCGTCGACGTCCAGGAGTTCATGGTCGCCCCGATCGGCGCGCCGACCTTCAAGGAGTCGCTGCGCTGGGGCGCGGAGGTCTACCACGCGCTGAAGTCGGTGCTGAAGTCCAAGGGCCTGTCCACCGGCCTCGGTGACGAGGGCGGCTTCGCCCCCGACGTGGCGGGCACCCGTGAGGCGCTCGACCTGATCAGCGTCGCGATCGCGAAGACCGGCCTGAAGCTCGGCACCGACGTGGCGCTGGCGCTGGACGTCGCGGCCACCGAGTTCTACACCGCGGGTACCGGTTACAAGTTCGAGGGCTCCGACCGCACCGCCGCCGAGATGGCGCAGTTCTACGCCGAGCTGCTCACCGCCTACCCGCTGGTCTCCATCGAGGACCCGCTGTCGGAGGACGACTGGGACGGCTGGGTCGCGCTGACCGACCAGATCGGCGACAAGATCCAGCTGGTCGGCGACGACCTGTTCGTCACCAACCCGGAGCGTCTGGAAGAGGGCATCGCCAAGGGCGCGGCCAACGCGCTGCTGGTGAAGGTCAACCAGATCGGCACCCTGACCGAGACCCTGGACGCGGTCGAGCTGGCGCACCGCAACGGCTACAAGACGATGATGTCGCACCGGTCCGGCGAGACCGAGGACACCACCATCGCCGACCTCGCCGTCGCGGTCGGCAGCGGCCAGATCAAGACCGGCGCCCCCGCGCGCAGCGAGCGGGTCGCCAAGTACAACCAGCTGCTGCGCATCGAGGACGCGCTGGGCGACTCCGCCCGCTACGCGGGTGACGTGGCGTTCCCGCGCTTCGCGTTCGAGGGCTGATAGCCGCGGTGCGAACGACGGGCCCGGAGGCGGCAGCCGGCGTAACCACGAAGGGCCCCGAGAGCACCGCAAATTAGATACAGGGGACGAGATGACGGAGCGACGTGCGCGCGGGACCAGTCCGGCCGGACGCGGGGACCGCCGCACGTCGCGTGCCGCTCGATCGCGCCCGAGGGCGGGCGCGGACACCGAGACCGCTGCCCGTCCCGCCGCGGCCAAACGCACGCGCAGACGCAGCGAGACCGCCGAGAAGGCGCAACCGCGCAAGATAGCCCCGCGCGCGGGCGGCGTGGACAAGCACGAGCGCACCATTCTCGGCCTGTCCACCGGCAAGGCCGTGATTCTGGCCGGCGTGGTGTGCGCGTTGGCGCTGACGCTGTCCGTGCCGATGCGCACCTACTTCAGCCAGCGCGCCGAGGCCGCGCAGCTGGCGCAGGAGCGCAGGCAGCTGGAGGCCGATGTGGCCAGGTTGCGGGATCGCCGTGCGCAGCAACAGGATCCGGCCTACATTCGGTCGGAGGCCAGGGATCGGTTGCGGCTGGTGATGCCGGGGGAGACGCCCTACATCGTGCAGGTGCCGGGCATCGAAGCCCCGCCGCGCCCCGCCGCGCCGCCGCGATCCAAGGCGCCCGACCCGTGGTACACGGATCTGTGGCGCACTCTCTCCGAACCGCAGCCGACGCCCGGCCTCGAGCCGCCGGCCGCGGGCTTGCCGCCCGCCGTCCCGCACCAGGAAGGACCCAGGTGACCGCACCGACAGACCGCGATCTCGAGATCATCGCCGAACAGCTCGGCCGTGCGCCGCGCGGCGTGCTCGCCGTCGCCTACCGCACCCCGGACGGGCTGCCCGCGGTGGTCAAGACCGCGCCGCGGCTGCCGGACGGCACCCCTTTCCCGACCTTGTACTACCTGACCGACCCCCGGCTGACCGCCGAGGCGAGCAGGCAGGAGTCGGCGGGCGTGATGCGCGAGATGACCGAGCGCCTCGCCGCCGATCCGGAACTGGCCGCGGCCTACCGCGCCGCGCACGAGAGCTACCTGGCCGAGCGGAACGCCATCGAATCCCTCGGCACCGATTTCACCGGCGGCGGGATGCCCGAGCGGGTGAAGTGCCTGCACGTGCTCATCGCGCACAGTCTGGCCAAGGGGCCGGGCGTCAACCCGTTCGGCGACGAAGCCGTGGCGCTGGCCGCCGAGCACGGACTGCGCGGCACCGCCATCCCGGCCGATTGGCCGAAGTACCCGCCGAAGGACGGAGCACAGCATGAGTGACCGGGTCGCCGCAGTCGATTGCGGAACGAACTCCATCCGACTATTGGTCGCCGACGTGCTCGAGGACGGTCGCCTCGCCGACGTGCACCGCGAGATGCGGATCGTGCGGCTCGGCCAGGGCGTCGACGCCACGGGCTCGCTGGCGCCCGAGGCGATCGAGCGCACCAGGGTCGCGCTCGCCGAGTACACCGGGCTCATGCGCGAGGCCGGCGTCTCGCGGGTGCGGATGGTCGCCACCTCGGCGACCCGTGACGCGTCCAACCGCGAGGACTTCTTCGCCATGGCCCGCGCCGAACTCGGCACCGTGGTGCCGGGCGCGGAGGCCGAGGTGATCACCGGCGACGAAGAGGCACGCCTCTCGTTCACCGGCGCTATCGGCGAATTGTCCAGCGCGGCAGGTCCGTTCGTCGTCGTCGATCTCGGCGGCGGCTCCACCGAGCTGGTCTTCGGCGACAGCGACGGCGTGCACGCCGCGTTCTCCGCCGACATCGGCTGCGTGCGCATCACCGAGCGCTGCCTGCCCGGCGACCCGCCCACCGCCGATCAGGTCGCCGCGGCCCGCGAATTCGCCGCCGAGCGACTCGACGAGGCCTTCGCCAAGGTGCCCGTCGAGAACGCGCACACCTGGGTCGGCGTCGCGGGCACCATGACCACGCTGGCCGCGGTCGCCCTCGACCTGCCCGAATACGACTCGGACCGGGTACATCTGACCGCGCTCACGCTGGACCAGGTCCGCGAGGTCTGCGACCGGCTGATCGGAATGAACCACGACGAACGCGCCGCGCTCGGCCCGATGCACCCCGGCCGGGTCGACGTGATCGGCGGCGGCGCCGTCATCACCGAGGTGCTCGCCTACGAACTCGCCCGTCGCGCGAACATCACCGAACTGATCGTCAGCGAGCACGACATCCTGGACGGCATCGCACTGTCCATCGCCTGAGCGCCCGCGCACGGCGCGAAAGGTGTTCGGCGGAAGCGATATCGGTGACGTGCGATGCCGCTCGATCAGGCGGGCGGTGACTCGATCATCAGCAGCGCGGCCGCCCGCAGGTCGGCGCGCGGCCCTTCGCCGTACAACTCGGTGAGGGCGATCTCGGCGATCATCGCGACCAGCAGGTGGGCGATCGCCGCGGGGTCCGGCCAGCCGAGGGCGCCGAGGTCGGGCTCGATCGCCGCCGCGGCGAGCTGGTTGCGGGCGTGCACCTCGTCGAGCAGGTCGGTGTCGGTGCGCGACTGGGCGAGAAAGGCTTTCGTGCCCCGGGTGGCAAGGCACGCGTCCAGATAGGCGGCAACGCCCGCGCGCAGCCGCTCCGGCCCGGGCGGCAGGTCGGCGATCGCGGCGGCGACGGTCTGCGCCAGCTCGTCGTGGTAGCGGCGGTGCAGTGCGACGACGTAACTGCGCCGATCCGAAAAATGGTGGTAGAAGGTGCCTTTCGCCATTCCGGCGAGCTCGACCACCGCGTTGATCGATAGCCCCCGCAGTCCCTTGTCCTCGGCGACGCGCGCCCCCGCGGTCAGCAGGGCGGTGCGACCTGGCTCGGCCGGACGTGGCATGGGGGATCCTTCCTGTTGCCTCTTTCGCAGATCCTACCGACCCGCTACGGTGTGACCGACCGGTCGGTCACGACGGATCGACGGTACCCCACGAGGAGATCGACCATGCGAATATCCCGACGGTGGATCGCGGCACTGGCGACCGCCGTGGCCATGGCGGCCTGCTGGCCCGCCGGTTCTGCCACGGCCGAGGAATCGCCGACCTACAGCTATCTGTCCGGGCTCGCCGCCCAGCTCACCGGTCCGAGTCAACCGCCGCCGGGCGCCAACGACTGGTCCTGCCGTCCGACCGAGGCGCACCCGAATCCGGTGGTGCTGCTGCACGGCCTTAGTAACGACACCATCACCTGGAACACTCTCTCGCCCGTGCTCTCCGCCGCGGGCTACTGTGTGTTCTCCACGACCTACGGCACCGGCCCGCTCGGCCCGATCGGCGCCATCGCGCCCGTACCGGAGAGCGCGCGGCAGATCGCGGACTTCATCGATCGGGTACGCGCCGCGACCGGCGTCGCGAAGGTCGATCTCGTCGGCCATTCGATGGGCGGCGCGATCCCGTTCTACTACCTCAACCACCTCGGCGGCGTGCCGAATGTCGACGACTACATCGCGCTGGCCGCGCCGCTGCACGGATCGACGCTCAGCGGCACCGACGCGCTGTTCTCCTCGGTGCTGGACGCGCTCGGGGTGCGCGACGCGGTCGCCGAGCGGTGCGGCCCCTGTCAGGTGTCGCCGGGATCGCCGATGCTCGGCATCATCAACCCGGACCCCGCGATCGCGCCCGAGATCGACTTCACGACCATCGTCAGCAGATACGACCAGATCGCGACGCCCTACACCACCGGCCTGCTCGACGGCCCCAACGTGCGCAACATCGTCCTCCAGGACCTGTGCCCGACGGACTACACCGAACACTACGAACTCACGGCCGACCCGGTGACCGTGCGCGAAGTCCTGAACGCCCTCGACCCGGCCAACGCCGGGCCCGCCGACTGCGCGGTGGTGCTGCCCTACGTCGGGCCCTTGGGTCGATAGCGCTCGTCGGCGCGCCCCATGATGAGGGCGGCCAAACGGGACAGCGATTCGTGGTTGCGCGGTTTCAGCGCCACCCGCTGCAATTGACTCGGCAGCAGCGTCGCGGGCCCGCTCCTGGCGTACTCGGTCATCCTGATGTGTGTGGTGTGGGGCTGGATCTCGGTGAGCTCCAGCATGATTCGGGCCGAGCCGAACGGCCACAGCCGGGCCTCCAGCTCGATCATCCGCGGCGGATCGACATCGCGGACGGTGGTCACGTCCCGCGCGTTCAGCGGCCACAGGCCGACGCTGTGGTGGATTCGGGTGCCCACATCGGGCCAGCCGGGATCGACTTGCCGGATGTGCGATGCTCCGACCACCCAGCTGGAATACAACCAGCCGTCGGCCAGGGTCGCGAATGCCTGTTCGGGGTCGACCGGCACGGTCAGTTCGGCATCCAACATATGCGCCTCACTTCCTTCCGGCTCCGATTGTCACGTTGCTGGGTTCTCGCTCGTCCGCCTCTTTAGCGTAGGTGCGAACCGCTCGGGCCGCCCGACAATGCGTGCGTGCTATCCCTGCCGTGCGTAAACGCGGCCCCAACGCCGAAGGTGAGGTGAGTTGCTGCACAGTTGCGGTTTGTGACAAGGTGCTGGGCATGTCCCAAGTAGTGGAATCCGAGCTGCCGATCCCGGCTCGGACTCTGTTCGGCCATCCGATCGGATTGGCCAACCTGTTCGGCGTGGAGCTGTGGGAGCGGTTCTCCTTCTACGGCATGGTCACGATCCTCGGGTACTACCTGTACTACTCGGTGGCGGACGGGGGTCTCGGTCTGCCGCAGAGCACCGCGGTCGGCATCGTCGGGGCCTACGGCGGTTTGGTGTACCTGTCCACCGTGCTGGGCGGTTGGATCGCCGACCGGCTGCTCGGGATGGAGCGGACCGTTTTCTACGGCGGCGTGGTGGTCATGGCCGGGCACATCGCCCTCGCCGTGGTGCCGGGACTGGCAGGCGTCGCGGCAGGCTTGGTCTTGGTGGCGCTCGGCAGCGGGGCGCTGAAGGCGAACGCCTCCTCGCTGCTCGGCACGCTCTATCCGAAGGACGACGCGCGCATCGACGGTGGTTTCACGCTCTTCTACCTGGGCATCAACATCGGCGCGTTCACGGGCCCGCTGCTCACCGGCCTGCTCCAGACTCGCCTGGGCTTCCACTACGGCTTCGGCGCCGCCGCCATCGGCATGGCGCTCGGCCTCACCCAGTACGTGATCTTCCGGCGCAACCTCGGCACCGCCGGTCGCGAGGTGCCGAACCCGTTGCCGCGCAGCGCGATCGGGCGGATGGCCGGTGTGGCGCTCGGCGCCGCGGCGGCGGTCGCGGTGGCTTTCGCGACCCGGTTGGTCACGCTGGACAATCTGCCCGAGGCGACGACGGTCGTGATTGCCCTGGCCTCGCTCGGGTATTTCGCGGTCATGCTCACCAGCGCGAAGGTCGCGCCGATCGAACGCAGCAGGGTGCGGGCGTTCATCCCGTTGTTCCTCGCCAACGCGGTGTTCTGGTCGCTGTTCCAGCAGATCTTCACCGTGCTGGCCGTGTACTCCGACGAGCGGATGAACTGGAGCATCTTCGGTTGGACCGCGCCCGCCAGCTGGATCGGCTCGGTGGAGCCCGTCTGGATCATCACGCTCTCGCCGCTGTTTGCGCTGCTGTGGACCAAGCTCGGCAACCGCGCGCCGAGCACGCCGCACAAGTTCGCGCTCGGCGTCATCGGCATGGGCGCGGCGTTCCTGCTGTTCGTGCCGCTCGCCGGATTCGACGACAAGTCCGTGCCCGCGCTGGCGGTGCTGATGATCATGGCCGGGTTCGCGGTCTCGGAACTGCTGCTCTCCCCGATCGGGCTGGCGGTGACCACCCAGCTCGCCCCGGAAGCGTTTCGAGCGCAAATGATGGCGTTGTACTTCTTTTCCGTCGGTATTGGTACGTCGATGTCGGGCGTTCTTGCTCGTTTTTACGCCCCTGGGCATGAAGTCGCCTACTTTGGCATCACCGGTGCCGTGGCGATCGCGGTGGGACTGATCGTCGCGGCACTGGGACCGTGGATCAGTCGCTACATGGCCGGCGTCCACTAGCAAACCGGCGGCACCCGGCAATCCCGGCGTCCTGCCTGAGCATGTTTAAGGAGAACACGTGGCGATTTCGAGCTCCTCTCGGCGAAATGGCTTGTTCCGCACCAAATCCGTCGAGCAATCGATTCGCGATACCGACGAGCCCGACTCGAAACTACGCAAAGATCTGACCGCCTGGGATCTGACCGTCTTCGGCGTCGCCGTCGTGGTCGGCGCCGGTATCTTCACACTCACCGCCCGCACCGCGGGAAACGTTGCCGGACCGTCGGTTTCGCTGGCCTTCGTGTTCGCCGCCGTCGCCTGTGGCCTGACCGCGCTGTGCTACGCGGAGTTCGCCTCCACCGTGCCGGTGGCGGGCAGCGCCTACACCTACTCCTACGCCACCTTCGGTGAGCTGGCCGCGTGGATCATCGGCTGGGACCTGATCCTCGAATTCGCGCTCGCCGTGTCGGTGGTGGCCAAGGGCTGGTCGCAGTACCTCGGGCAGGTGATGGGCACCGGGGCCGCAGTCGTCGACCTCGGGCCGGTCACCTTCGACTGGGGCGCGGTCACGCTCATCACGGTGCTCGGTGTGCTGCTCGCCGTCGGCACCAAGCTCTCGTCCCGGGTGTCGGCGATCGCGGTCGCGATCAAGCTCGCCGTGATCGCGGTGGTGCTCGTCGTCGGCGCGACGTACTTCGACAAGTCGAACCTCTCGCCCTACATCCCGCCTTCCGAGGCGGGCGAGGGCGGTCAGGGCATCCACCAGTCGCTGTTCTCCTTCCTCACCGGCGCCGGGAACAGCAACTTCGGCTGGTACGGCCTGCTCGCCGCGGCCAGCCTGGTGTTCTTCGCGTTCATCGGATTCGACGTCGTGGCCACCACCGCGGAGGAGACCAAGGACCCGCAGCGCAACGTGCCGCGCGGCATCCTCGGCTCGCTGCTGATCGTCACGGTGCTCTACGTCGCCGTCTCCCTCGTGCTCACCGGCATGGTCTCCTACACCGAGCTGTCCGGCGACGACGCCACGCTCGCAACGGCTTTCGCGCTGCACGGCGCGGACTGGGCAAAGAACATCATCTCCATCGGCGCGCTAGCAGGTCTCACCACCGTGGTCATGGTGATGTACCTGGGGCAGACCCGCGTGCTGTTCGCCATGGCGCGCGACGGACTGCTGCCCAAGCGTCTCGCGCACACCGGCGCCAAAGGAACGCCCGTCCGTCTCACCGTCATCGTCGGCGTGGGCTGCGCGTTGCTCGCCGGTTTCGTCGACTTCGGCACCCTGGAGGAAATGGTCAACATCGGCACCCTGTTCGCCTTCGTGCTGGTCTCGCTCGGCGTGCTCGTGCTGCGCCGCACCCGGCCCGACCTGCCGCGCGGCTTCCGCGTCCCGCTGGTCCCGCTCATCCCGATCCTGGGCGTCCTGTCCTGCCTGTGGTTGATGCTCAACCTCTCGGTCGAGACCTGGTTGCGATTCCTCGTCTGGATGCTCATCGGCATGGTGGTCTACTTCGCCTACAGCCGCAGGAACTCGCTGCTCGGCAAGGCGCTCGCCGAATAGCCGCTGCTCGCCGTGCCCTGCCCACGAGCGGGGCACGGCGTATCCTGAACAACCCGTCCATCCCACAACCCGAGACCGGCCGCGCCACAATTCCGGTACAGCCGTACGAGTCGGTAGGCTGACCGAACGGCCCCTATAGCCCAATTGGCAGAGGCAGTGGACTTAAAATCCATTCAGTGTCGGTTCGAGTCCGACTGGGGGCACGAGACGAACGGCGAGGAGCAGGCGCGCCAACGATTGCGCGCCGGAGTGATGTACTGCGGGCTCTATGTCTCGATGTCGGCGGTTGAGTTGCGGCGGCTCCGGGCTCGAACCGACAGCGCGTGGGAATGCGAACCGCCGCAACGGTTTCCTCCTGCTGGAGTCCGAAGTCGTACCACAGATGCCGTTCGTCGGACTCTTCTCTGCCGAGGAGGCACATGACTTCTTGCCATAAGCGCGATTTGCGAGGCCTGTTCCACACAGCTCGGTGATGTCGGCGACCTACGGCAGCAGCGTGAAATTGCTCGTATGCAGAGGGCGAACTATGGAGAAGTGACGTCGATCCGTGGTGGCGATCTGCGTCAGATTTCGCCGCTCGGCTGTGGCGATCACCGAAGCATCGGCGGTCCCCAATGGTAGGTCGCGATACTTGGCGACAAGCTCGGCGATGCGAAGCCAGTCTGCTGCATGCACGGGCTCGATACTGAACAGGCCCTCGGCCAGGTCGCCGAGGAAGCGCACTTCGGCATCGGTGCCGAGGCGGGTGCCGATGAGGTAGACGGCCTCGGTGATGACCAGGGTCGGTATGACGAGTGGTCCGCGGTGAGTCTGCAGGAGTTCCAGGCAGGCTTGGTGGTGGGCATCGTCTGCGTCGACGTAGGCGTACAGCGGCCCGGCGTCGATGACGAGGGCGCTTATCGGTCCCACTCCTGGCTCAGGATCTCATCGATCCGGCTGGACACGTCCGAATGCCCGCTGTGCCCCGCGCTTGCGGCGCCGAACTGTCGCCGCCCGCCGCTCGGCATGGACAGGTACTGCGTGATCGCTTCGCGAGTCACCTCGGCGACAGTGATGCCTCGCCGCTGCGCCTCGTGGCGTAGGCGCTCGTCGAGTTCGTCGGGTAGCTTCACGGTAGTACGCTTCATGGTATGCCAGCATACCCTGCTGCTTCGGCAGCGTGTGATCTCTGTCGTTTTTCCACTCCGCCCGGTGCCGGTAACGCGGTTGCGGAAGACGTTCCGGCCGAACCGGTCATCGACTCCAAAACACTGCTCGCCGAACTGGTTTCGTCGGACGGCTCGAAGATCGTCTCCGGAACGATCGAGGGCCGCAATATCACTCTGCAGGTGTTCTCGGTCGCGATGAAGAAGAACACCGAACGGTGTCAACGCAATCGCCGCGAACTCCATGACCGCCACCGCGGCATTGCAGATGGTGGAGATGAAGCCGGGACTCTTCACGACCGTGGCCAGCTACAGCGGTTGCGCTCAGATCTCCGATCCGACGGGTCAGCGGTTCGTCAAGCTGGTCGTCGAGACCTACGGCGGGGGCGACACGGTGAACATGTATGGCCCCGACGACGATCCGGCATGGGTCGAAAACGACCCTGTGGTCAACGCCGAACGTCTGCGTGGAACGCAACTGTTCATTTCGACCGGCAGCGGCCTGCCGGGACCGCACGACACGATGGACAGCCAGTTCACGCTGAACAAGACGCCCTACGGTTTGGCCAATCAACTCCTCATCGGCGGCGTCATCGAGGCCGCGACGAACTGGTGCACCCATAATCTGCAGGATCGGCTGAGTCATCTGCAGATCCCCGCCACGTTCGACTTCGAGCCCACCGGTACCCACTCGTGGGGTTACTGGCAGGACGCTTTTCATCGCTCGTGGCCTATGTTGGCCGAAGGGCTCGGGCTTCCCGAGTAAGGCCCGACCTATCCGATACCAGCAGGCTGCCGTCGAAGCGGCGAGGACCGCCCGTGAAATTTGCGCCCAAGGAATTCGGGGCGCTGGTCACGGGCGTTTTTTCGTAACAGGGGGTCGCGTCCGCCGATTTCACAACCGAATCTCGGGAAACGGAAGGCGGGCCATGCGGATTTCCCTGAAAAGTGTTGTGGCGCTGGTTATCACATTTGGTTTGTGGACGATAGCCGGTGGTTTGGGTGGCACTGCGGTGGCGGAACCCGGCGGGCTGAAGCACTGTGAAGTGCGGCAGGGGCGGCAGTTTCCGACGGCGACTCCCGAGGAGGTCGGGGTGGATTCGGCGGCGCTGCGCGACGCGATCGCGGCGGCTGCGTCGCCGACCCGGCTGAACTTCAAGGTGTTTCGCAACAATTGCCTGATCGCCGCGGGGCCGCAGAACGAGCGGACCGGCGGATTGCCGTGGAATCTGTGGAGCGCGACCAAGAGCGTGGTCTCGCTGGTGGCCGGTATCGCGGTCGACGAAGGGTTGCTCGGGCTCGACGATCCGATCGGCGACTATCTGCCGACCGGCCTCGGCGACGCGGAGCACCGGGCGATTCGCGTGCGCAATCTGCTCACCGAGTCCTCCGGTATCGAGGTCGCGGTGGTGTCCGAAGGGGTGACCGGGTTGGGGCAGCTCGATCCCAATGTGGTCGCCCAGGCTTTGGCGATGCCGATCGAGTATCCGCAAGGCACGACGTTTCGGTACAGCCAGCGCGCCGTGGATCTCATCGCCTATGTGGTGCAGCAGGCGGTCGGCGAGGATTTTCAGGATTATGCGCAGCGAAAGTTGTTCGATCCGTTGGGTATCCGGGCCGACCACTACTACTGGGCGCGTGATCGCAGCGGAAACACCTATGGCTACGCGCATCTGGTGATGGCGCCGGACGATTTCGCGAAGCTCGGTCTGCTGGTGGCCAATCGAGGACTCTGGGGAGAGGCTCAGGTCATTTCCGCGGAGTACCTGACGCACGCCGCCGAATCCTCGCCCGGAAACGAGTGCTACGGCTTCCTGTTCGTGGTCAACGGTCCCGGTTGCGGTCCGGAATTTCACGGTCTACCCGCCGACGCGCTGAAGATGAGCGGCATGATGCGCCAGGACAACTACATCGTCCCGAGCCTGAACCTGCTGGTCAGCTGGACCGGGTTCACCGTGCCCGGTGATGTCGGCTTCGCGTACCAGGTGCTGCGCCCCCTCGTCGGCGCGTTCCGCGAACCGGCGCTGCCGGACCCGGGGCCGTTCGTCCCGCTGCCCGACGTCAGCATCACCGACCCGATGATGACCAACCCCGACGCCACTCTCGCCGCGCTCGGACTCGGGCCCTTCGCCTATCCGGGCTGCGATCCGATCACCTGCCTCGGCAAGCCGTTGCCGCCGCCGTTCGCGGACTGGCCGGTGGGTTGCTTTGTCGTGGGATGCTCGACGCCTACGCCCGGGCGGCGGTAGGTGCTGTCGCTGTCGCTGTCGGGTCGACGCAGCTTCGAGTCCGCCACTACCGAGGTCGGTACCGATGTCGAATCGAGGCGTAGCGGCGGGCGAGCCGTGTCGTGATCATCGGCACTCGGCCGCCGGGGAACACCCTCGATTGCCGCGACGTTGCCACCAACCGGGGCGAAGACGAAAGCGAGGACGACCGTGCGGGTCGAGATCTGGACCGATATCAACTGCCCGTTCTGCTACCTGGGCAAGGCCAGGTTCGAGCAGGCGTTGGCGGAGTTTCCGCAGCGTGCGGAGGTCGAGGTGGTGCACCGCTCGTTCGAATTGGATCCGACGCTGCCCGCGGACGAGTCCGGTCCCGTCGTCGCGAAGATCGCCCGCAAGTACGGAATCAGCGAGGCGCAGGCAGCAGCCAATGAGCGCGGCATCGGCGCGCAGGCGGGGGAGCTCGGCCTGCCCTACCTGACCGAGGGACGTGACTACGGCAGTTCCTTCGACATGCATCGCCTCCTGCATTTCGCGCTGGCGAAGGGCCGCCAAGACGAACTTCTCGACGCGCTCTACCACGCGAATTTCGCCGAGGAGACGTCCCTGTTCGGCGATGCGGAGCGGTTGGTCGAGATCGCCGTCGCGACAGGTTTCGAGGAAGCCGAGGTCCGTGCGGTGCTGGCCGATCCCACCGCCTACGCCGACGCGGTACGCGCCGACGAACGGGAGGCGGCGCGGCTCGGTGCGAACGGGGTGCCGTTCTTCGTGTTCGACAACAAGTACGGCGTGTCCGGCGCGCAGCCTCCGGCTCTCTTCACGCAGGCGCTGGAGCGAGCCTGGGCCGACCGCGAGCCAGCGTTGCAAATCGTGGGCGACGCGGACGCGTGCGGTCCCGAGGGCTGCGCGGTCCCCAGCCGCGACTGACCGTCCGGCTCGGCTCGCGAGTCCCATCGAGCCGGGTCGAGCATCGGCCTCGAGTTGCCCGATCCGGTCCGGCGGCGGGCTGTTCTCGCTATGGTTCCCAAATCTCCCGCGAACACAGCCTCCAGCGGACGAAGGAGACGAACCATGGCGAGCTACGGGGATCTGAAGGCACTGTTCGTCAACTGCACTTTGAAGCGTTCTCCAGAGATCAGCAACACCCAGGGGCTCATCGACCGCAGCGCCCACATCATGACCGAGCAGGGGGTTCGGGTCTCCCAGCTGCGTGCCGTCGATCACGACATCGCCACCGGCGTCTGGCCCGACATGGCCGAGCACGGGTGGGTCACCGACGAATGGCCCGCACTACAGCGCCAGGTGATGGACGCCGACATCCTGGTGCTGGCGGGCCCGATCTGGTTGGGCGACAACAGCTCCGTCACCAAGAAGGTCATCGAGCGTCTCTACGGCAACTCCTCGATCCTGAACGAGCACGGACAGTACGCCTACTACGGCAGGGTCGGCGGCTGTCTGATCACCGGCAACGAGGACGGCGTCAAACACTGCGCCATGAACGTTCTCTACAGCCTCCAGCACCTCGGATACACGATCCCGCCGCAAGCCGACGCGGGTTGGATCGGCGAGGCGGGCCCCGGCCCCTCCTACCTCGATCCGGGATCCGGCGGCCCGGACAACGATTTCACCAACCGCAACACCACCTTCATGACCTGGAACCTCCTGCACCTCGCCAGAATGCTGAAGGACAACGGCGGCATCCCCGCGCACGGCAACCAGCGCTCCGAATGGGACGCGGGCTGCCGCTTCGACTTCGAGAACCCGGACTACCGCTGACGATGTCCCGTTTCAGCGCCCCGCACAGTGGCGTCTCGGCTGCGACCTAGCGGCGAACCTCCGGCGCCACCCGATAATTCCGAAGCACGAGCGTCAAGCAGCCCGCCGCGGCCACGGCCAGCCCGGTGTACATCACCGGGTAACCGAACCCCGCATTCTGATGCAGAAACGACAATCCGGCGGGGACACCGAATCCCAAATAGCTGACCGAGTAGAACACCGCCGTCAGCCCGGCGAGGTCGTCGGGTCGGGCGATGCGTTCGATTTCCTGTAGACCGGCGACGAGCCCGATGCCGTACCCCGCACCGAGGATGACGGCGGTGAGGATGGTCGCGCCGAGGGTGAGCGCGCCGGAAGCCCAAGTCGCGGCGAGCATTCCGCAGGTGACGAGGGTGAGGCCGACGGCGGCGGCGCGGGCGGTGCCCGGCCGGTCGATGCGGCGGGCCACCGACTGGATGGCGAACCCGCAGCCGAGGGTGATCACGGTGATCAGTGCCGAGAACGCGATGGGCGCGCCGTGCACGCGCGGCAGCATGAGCGTCGGCATCACCGCGTAAGCCGTTGCGGCGGAGGTGAACAACCACAGTGCCGCGGGCAGGGCGACGCAGCGGAAGCGGCGGTGGCCCGCGGCGGGGATCTTCAGGTCGTCGATGAGGCGGCGTGGGTTCTCCTGCGGTGGAACGGTTTCCGGAGCCCGGGACATCCATGCCGCCGCCGCGAGGCAGAGGGCGGCGTTGAGCAGGTAGGCGAGCGTGTTCGGCAGCGGCGCCCACTGCGCGAGAACCCCGGCGGTTCCTGCCCCGATGGCGAACCCACCGGTGAGGCTCATCGCGGAGCGGCGCGCGCCGGTGCCCGCGGGCAGCGCGGGGCCGTGCGGGGGTTGCGAGAGTTCCTTCAGCCAGCTGCTGCCCACCGCCATCGCCAGGCCGAGCGCGACGCCGCACAGCACCCGGCCCGCCGCGAGCGCGGGCACCGAGCCGGAGCCGAAGGCGAGCAGCAGCGATCCGCTCGCGGCGATCATCGGCGCGGGCAGCAGGAGCCTGCGGCGGCCGTAGCGGTCCGAGAGCGGGCCGCCGATCAGCAGCGCGGGGACGATGCCGAGCACGTAATAGAAGAGCAGTAGATCCACCGTGGTCGGTGGCAGCCCGTGGCTCTTGTACATGACCAGCAGCGGAGTGAATTCGTTTCCGCCCCAGGCGATGGCGAATACCGCGGCGGCGAGGCCCCACCAGTGCTTGGTGCTTGCGGGGGATTCGGCGGGGCGTAGGGCTGTCAGGGTCGTCATCACAGGCCCCGTAGTTCCAGCTGGTGCACCCCGGCGAGGTGTTCGATCAGCGCCGCCGCGAAACCGTCGACGTCGCCGCCGGTGATCAGCTCCGCCAGCCGGGCGTGCTGGTCGATGATCCGGTCGATGTCCAGCGGACCGCGCCGCAGGGCGACGCTGTTCATCCGGCGCTGCCGTTCGCGCAGCGAATCGTAGAAGCCGCTGAGCAGCGGATTGCCCGCCGCGACGACATAGCTGCGGTGGAAGTCGGTGTCCTCGACGGCGAAGGTGTCCAGGTCCTCGGTCGCGGCCAGCGCACGCTGGCGGTCGAGGGAAGCGCGCAAGGGAGGTGCGACCGCGCCGGGGTCGGCGGTGACCAGTGCGCGGACGGCCGCGGTCTCGACGACGTACCTGGCGTGCGCGACGTGCTCGGCTTCCCCGGGCGGGATCGGCACGACGAGCGCGCCGCGCTTCGGGTAGAGCCGCATCCAGCCCTCGGTCTCCAGCCGGAGAAATGCCTCGCGCACGGGTGTGCGCGAGGTGCCGAGCGCGGCGGCGATCTCGCCCTCGCTGATCAGCTCTCCGCCGGGCAGCGCGCCCGAGAGGATGCGCTCCTTGACCTCGCGATAGGCGTGCTCGGCCGATGAGTACGTCTTAGACACAAGTTGTATCTTAGGTGCGCACCCGGCTCACCGGCGTGTGTGATCGACCACCCGGTCAGATCAGCGACACGATTATCGCAATCGCGACCACCGTGAAGGCGACCACCAAGGCGATCGTCACGACCATCGCGGCGACGCCGGTTCCAGGGAACCCGTGCCTGGTGCGCGGCTCCGGCGCGGACAGGCCGGAGGTCTGCGCCGTTTCCGGCGGAGTCGCACCCGGGGCGACGCCACCGCCCGGTTCCAGATCCGGGGTGCGTGCGGGATCGGGATCCATTGCCGCCATGAGAATCACTCCCCGTCGTTGCCCGGAGACTCGGGCGCGTGCGGTCGCCGTCCGGACATCTTGCGAGACAGGACCACCGCGCCGACGAGCACGGCGATCCCGATGACCACCAGTAGCTCCATATCCGCCGGTTACCCGCGATCGTTCCGGCCAATCAGGGGCGGCGCGTTGTGGGATCTCCAGGTCGGCGCGCGCCGAACTGGTGATTTCCCCAGCGATTGCCGATCGCGTTGCCGGGCGTGCTGCGCGGCTGGACGATCGAAAGAGAACGCGACGCGGCGGATCGATGCCGCTGCCTCGCGGTCGATTCCACAAGCCTGCCGACCCGTGGAAGGTGGATGGCGACGATGACATTGCGGCAGAACCTCGTGACCTATCGGGAGATGTACCGATTCCCCGTCGCGATCATGGGCACCCAGGTGGTCCTCCGGGTGGGCGTCGTGGGGGTCGTTTCCATGCCCGACCCGCTCGGTGCGCGCCTACAGTCCTTGTTGCAGCCCGCGCAGCAGGCAGGTCCCGTATTCGTCGACCCGGACACCGGTCGGTGGGTCTTCCTGACCGCGGGCATCCCGACCTGCGAATCACCGCACCGCGCCCTGCTCTCCGAGGCCGACGTACGGATCGCGGAATGGGGTGAACACGTCGCGCTGCCGCTGCTCAGCGAATCCGGCAAGCCGACGTCCGACGAACGCCGCTGGCTCTGGCCGCCGGGTTACGAACTGCCGCAACCCGGTCCGTTCGTCGCCGAATTGCTCGGCGCGGTACACAGATTCGTCCATCGCGGCGACCTGCGCGGTCGCGCACTCGCCGGATGAGCGGTATAGGTCGAGTCCGCCGGGGTGATCCGACGGCGACGTGACACCGACTACCTTGGGGCACAGTGTGTTCGCGCGGACGGTTTCGCCGCGGTGACTCGGGATATACAGCTGCCGAGAGTATCGCGCACAATCCGCTGAACGAGGTGGTCGCACCATGGCATCCGACGGCATGTGGGAGATCCCCCCACTCGACGACGCACCGGACATCGCCCGCACGACCGGACCCCAACCCGGGGCGACTATGGCCGACACCCGGAATTGGGCCGGTTTCGTGCTGGTCGGAATCGGATTGCTCACGGTGATCCCGGCGGTCGCACTCGTGGCGCTCGGTGTCCAGGGGTGGGCGCTGCTCGTGGCCGTCATCGCCTGCGTCGCGTTGTCGACCGGCGCCGCGCTGCTCGTCTTCCAGTGGAGGAATCAGCGTGCGCGACAGCAGCGTTCGAGCGCGGACGAGCCGTACGCGGCGTGGCAAGCGAGCGTCCCGCCGTCCTGAGCCCTGTGCGGTTTCGGGGGTGGCAGCGAGATGGCTCGGATCAGTGGCTTCGGCAGGCCTCGCGCGCGGTGTTCTTGGTCGCGTTGAACTTGTCGATGGCGGTGTTGAGCGTGTCCACGTCCACGCGGCGGTCGAGTAGATCGGCGAGGGCGTTGGTGTCGTCACGGTAGGCGCGCAAACTGTTCGCGACCTCGGTCGGGACGTCCCTGGTCAGCTTCTGATCCACGTTGCGGGCATTGGCGCGCAACGTGCTGACGGCGGCGGTGGCCTTGGCGTTCGCGTCCGGCGCGTTGTTGTTGCTGGCGTCGATGTAGGCGTTGAACGAATCCACCGAGCTCTCGTTCGCCGCCGCGAAAGCGTCGCAGGCGGCGCCCGCCGCGCGTTCGACGGCCGCCGCTCGCGACGAGGACGCCGCGGCCGAGGATGCGGCGACTTCGGAGGTGTAGGCGGCCAGCTCGGTCTGATCGACCTGGGGATTACCGGTGACCTGCGTGGAGCAGGCGCCGATGAAAATGATGCCGGTCGCGGTCGCCGCCGCGGCGGCGGTCAGGCCTGCGCGTTCCAGTCGTCGCATGTCCGTTCGCCTTTCCCCTCTGTGCGTCCGGCGCGGAGGAGACCGGACCTTACGACGTTACTTCGCGCGCCGTGCCCCGTCAGCTCGGCGTGCCTATATCGATGGCCAACCGATACCGCCGGGCGTGGACCGGTCCGACCGGTCCGCATCGAACCCCGGATCAGGGCGGATGCGGACCGGTCGCGCGCTCAGTTCTGGCCGAGCATGGTGCGCATGGTGGCGATCTCCGCCTCCTGTGCGGCGATCACCGAGCGGGCCAGCGCCTGCGTATCGGGATTGACGCCGTCGGCCAGTTCGGTCTCGGCCATGTCGATCGCGCCCGCGTGGTGCTGGATCATCATCTCCAGCCACATGCGGTCGAACTCGGCGCCGGACGCCGCCTGCAACGCGGACATCTGCTCGGCCGACATCATGCCGGGCATGCCGTGACCCTCGTGTCCGCCACCGGCCGTCGGCGCGGGCTTGCCGAAACTCTGCAACAGGGAACTGATTTGCTCCATCTCGGGCGCCTGCGCCTTCTCGACCTCCGCCGCGAGCGCGAGCAGCTGCGGGTTCTGGCTGTGGCTGGGCACCAGCTTCGCCATCTCGACGGCCTGGGCGTGATGCGGGTACATCATCTGCAGGAAGGTGACATCGGCGTTGTCGAAGTCGGTCCGAGCGGCGGAGGTGGCCCCGGCGGTGGTCGACGACGTGCCGTGGTCCGTGCCGGACGTCGAATCGGAATCGTCGCCACACCCGGCGGCGAACAGCAGGGCGCCCGCCGCGACGGTGGCGACGGCGATGCGGGTACGGGTGATGAACATGGTTGAACTCCTTGGGAATTGCGAAAAGCACGGTGAAAAGGGCAGGCGGATACCGCGACCGTTTGGCAGCACGGACGTGGTGGACCTGTCAGATCCGCAGAATCGACAATTCGGCCAGGGACAACACGGTCCAAGGCGGTGGACGTTCGCGTCGAGGTCGCCAGTGGCGAGCCTTCGGGCCGCCGCTGTCACCGGGCTGATCACCCGGAATTCGGTACAGCGCCACGAGCAAGACCGCCAGGGCGAGCGCGGTCAGGATGAAGACGCAGGCATGCAGACCCGCGTGGCCGTCGCCGCACTCGGTGCACCCGGGTTCCGCGGAGGGGCTCGCCAGGAATTCGGATTGTGTGAGTGGGTGGTCCGCCGGAGCCTCGGTCAAAACGCTGCCGGCCGCGGCCGTCATCGGATGCCGCCCCGACTCGGGCTGCTGGCCCGGCCAGGGACGGTGTGGTGCGGACGCGGTACCGACGGCCGTCGGATCGACGGCCGTCGCGGGAATGTCGCCGGCTCGGTCTCCGTCGGCCGGGCGGTCCGGGATCGGTGTGCGGTCGGCACTGGTGCCCGAGGTGGCGGCGGCATGGTGCGACGTGACCGCGGTGAACGCGTCTGCCGCGGCAGTCGTGTGGTGTGCGGCGGTCGCGGGCGTGGTGAAGATGCCGACGTGCATGGCCGCGATGCCCGCGATCAAGGCGAGCACGCCCAGCAGCCGGGTGAACCCGGATGCGTGCTGGGAAGCGTGCGGTGCGGCCACGTCGATCAGGGTAGCGGGTGCCGCGTGCGGCTACCTATACCCCCTGTATGTATCGGCGATCCGTCCCTGCTCACGTGCGTCCGGCTCGGCTGTTGTCGCAGATTGTTCACACACCTCGCAGAGGTTGTGGCCGCTGCGAAGCGTGTCGAAGGGTCGCCTCGGAGGGTCAGGGAGATGCGATGTCGATGACCAGGCGGGTCGGGTTGGACATGGTGGTGACCGAGAAGCCGGGGCGGTCGGCGTTGACGCCGATGAAGGATTGGGTGGTGCCTTCGAAGACCGCGGTCCGGTAGACGCCTGCGACGGCAGGTGCGCTCGGGTCGGTGGCCGGATCGGGGCCGGAGTAGGGGGTGACGCCGCTGTCGAAGGGATAGGCCGAGCCGGTGATCTGCACTTCGAGGACGGACTGTCCGGCTACGTCGATCTCCTTGCCGCTGCCATCCTGGACGGCGCGATCGGTGTATTGCACGATCCAGCCGGGAGTTCCGGTGCCGCCCAGGTCGTAGACGACGCGATCGAAACCGGAATGGTGGCCGATGCGCAGGTCCGTGACGGTCAGCCCGGCGCCGCTCGATGGCGTGCCGCGCTTGGGGGCCGCGTCACCCGGCGCCTGGGCGGGCGCTTCCACGAGCGAGCCCGTGGTGGTCGGCGGGGTTGTCGTCGTGGCCGAGTCGGTTTCGGCTTTGTCGCAGCCTGCGATCAGGGCTACCGCGACCGCGACCGTCAGCACCATCCTGTTGCGCATGGGGCTGATGTTACTCAGCACGTGGGCCTGACAGGGGACAATGCGGGACTCGGTGTGTGCGAATTCGCGATCACCCCTTTCGCGCGACGCGGCCGGACGCCCGCCGTCCGATCGACGCACCCAACTCACAGGGAGAATCCGGCCGCCCGCGCCTCGAGCGGTGAGTTGTTGCCGTGGGAGGTGGCCAGTCCGCCATCGACCCACTCGGACGCGGGGCGACACACGATCCGGTGATCGATTGCTGGGCAGTTGATTCGGTGGCGCCCCAGCTCGCCCACCGATCGCCTGAGCCGCGCCGCTCGCGGAAGTCCGGATGTGAAGCGGCGGTTCTCCGGTTCGAATTCCTCCGTTCGGCCGCCGAGACGTGGACACGGACCGACCGGCCTTCGAGTGAACGTGAGATGTCGTACGCGCAAAACCGAATCGACGACCGAGCGGGCTCGGATCGATCGACCGGACACGCCGCCGCACCGCCGCCGGGGCCGGCGGAGCGGCCCCGGAAGTCGCGAGTGTTCCTGTGGCAGAATGTTTCAGAGTGAATACGCCGAGGTCGCAAAGTGTGGGTACGCGATTTGCCGGGGCGGGCGCGACTATTCGGCAACGATCTAGCACACTTGACGTGTGGACGATGTCGAGGATGTGCTTGGCCGACTGCGGCGGTATCCGGATGTGGAGGCGCTGAACCTCTATGCCGTCGATGCCGCCGACCGGCTGATCCTCGACGTGGCCGTCGATGCGATCGAGTCGGCGGGTAACGGGAAGATTGCCGTTATCGGTGACAGCTACGGTGCGCTGACGCTCGGCGCGGTCGCGCGGCACGACTTGCGCGACGTTCGCGTGCACCAGGATCTGCTCACCGGCGAACTGGCGCTGGCCAACAACGCTCGCACGCTCGGGCTCGCGGACCGCTACACCGCGCATGCGCTCGGCGCGGATCTGCTCAGCGGCGTCGAGGTCGTGCTGCTTCGGTTGCCGAGGGTGCTGGCGGGTTTGGCGGAGGTGGCCGATGCCATCGCGCGGTACGCCGACCCAGGGGTGATCGTGATCGCGGGCGGACGCGACAAATATCTGACCAAGTCGATGAACGACGTGCTGAGCGAGTCGTTTTCGACGGTCAATGCCAGCCGGGGCAGGCAGAAGTCGCGCACGCTCTTCATCGAGGGGCCGAAACCGGTTGGCGATCCCAGGTTCCCGGTGCGCGAATCCCTGGACGAGGTGGGCATCGAGGTCGTCGCGCACGGGGCCGCGTTCTCGGGTCCGCGCCTGGACATCGGCACCAGATTCCTGTTGCAGCACCTGAAGTGGATGAAGCCGGACGCCCGCGACGCCATCGACCTCGGCTGTGGCACCGGCATTCTGGCCGTGGCACTGGCGAAAGCGCGCCCGGCGCTGCGGGTGGTCGGCACCGATCAATCGGCCGCCGCGGTGGCCTCGGCGCGGGCCACGGCGGCCGCCAACGACGTGGCCGACCGGGTAACGGTGGTGCGCGACGACGCGATGTCCTCGGCCGCCGACAACAGCGCCGATCTGGTGCTGTGCAATCCGCCGTTCCACGTCGGCGCGGCGGTGCACACCGGGTCGGCCATCAAGATGTTCGCCGAGACCGGCCGTGTGCTTCGCCCCGGCGGCGAACTGTGGACCGTGTACAACACCCATCTCAACTATCGCGGCGTGGTGGAGCGGATGGTCGGGCGCACCGAGGTGATCGGCCGGAACCGGAAGTTCACCGTGACACGATCGGTGCGTGGCCTGCACGACGTCAGGCAACGGTAGAGTCCGAATTGTCCGCCTTGGCGAACGTCTCGGGAACTCGGCACGAGTGCCGGACGTTGGACCAGGCAGTTGGATATCGAGCACCAGCTCGGCAGACAGCGGCAACGACTCCAGAAAGGCACTCACGGTGCGCACTACAAGCAATCCGGTCTTCAAAAATTTGCCCAAGCAAGAGGGCGGCGGCTACGCCAACTTCGGTTCGGGTGTAGCGGGTGCCGGGCAGTTCGGACAGCAGTTCGGTAACCAGTACCCCAACCAGTACCAGCCGTACCAGCAGGCCCCGCCCACCACCCGGGCGATGACCATCGACGACGTGGTGACCAAGACCGGCATCACGCTCGGCGTGCTGACGCTCTCGGCGCTCGTCGCCTTCGGCCTCACCGCGGCCAACACGAGCCTCGCGCCGCTGTTCGTCATCGTCGGCGGTCTGGTCGGCCTAGTGCTCGTGCTGATCGCCAGCTTCGCCAACAAGATGGACAACCCGGCGCTCGTGCTGGGCTACGCGGTCGCGGAGGGCCTGTTCCTCGGCGCGCTGTCGTTCATGTTCACCGACATCACCTTCGGCGGCGCGGGCGGTGCCGCGCTGATCGGGCAGGCGGTGCTCGGCACGTTCGGTGTGTTCGCGGGCATGCTGGTCGTCTACAAGACGGGCGCGATCCGCGTGACGCCGCGGTTCACCCGCATGATCATCGGCGCCGTCATCGGCGTCGTGGTGCTCATGCTGGGCAACCTGATCGCGAGCTTCTTCACCGACGGCGGCTTCGGCCTGCGCGACGGCGGCCCGCTCGCCATCGTGTTCAGCCTGGTCTGCATCGCGATCGCCGCGTTCAGCTTCCTGCTCGACTTCGACGCCGCCGATCAGCTGATCCGGGCGCAGGCTCCCGAGAAGGCGGCCTGGGGCGTCGCCCTCGGCCTGACCGTCACGCTGGTCTGGCTCTACGTCGAGATTCTGCGACTGCTGAGCTACTTCCAGAACGACTAGTGAGGCGCGGCTGATGCCGCGATATGACGGAGGCGGCCGCCGGGATTCCCGGCGGCCGCCTTGTTCGTCGGCGGAGTCGATTACCAGCCGGGCAGCGGCGGAACGAAGAACGGCTCCCGATCCCGGAGGATCGAGAGCCGCATCGGGAGCGAAAGCGTCAGCTCAGTCGCTCGATGACCATGGCCATGCCCTGGCCGCCGCCGACGCACATGGTCTCCACACCGAACTGCTTGTCGTAGGTCTGGAGGTTGTTGATGAGCGTGGTGGTGATGCGGGCGCCGGTCATGCCGAACGGGTGGCCGAGCGCGATGGCGCCGCCGGAGACGTTCAGCTTGTCCTCGTCGATCTTCAGCTCGCGGGCCGAGCCGAGCACCTGCACGGCGAAGGCCTCGTTGATCTCGAACAGGTCGATGTCGTCGACCGTCTTGCCCGCCAGCGCCAGCGCGCGCTTCACGGCCTCGATCGGGCCGAGACCCATGATCTCCGGCGACAGGCCGGAGACACCGGTGGACACGATGCGCGCCAGCGGGGTCAGGCCGAGTTCCTTGGCCTTGGTGTCGCTCATGATGACCAGCGCGGCCGCGCCGTCGTTGAGCGGGCAGCAGTTACCGGCGGTGATGCTGCCGTCCGGGCGGAAGACCGGCTTCAGCTGGGAGACGGCCTCGTAGGTGACGCCGGCGCGCGGGCCGTCGTCGGTGGAGACCACGGTGCCGTCCGGCAGGGTGATCGGGGTGATCTCGCGCTCGAAGAAGCCGTTCTTGATGGCCTCCTCCGCGCGGTTCTGCGAGCGCACGCCCCAGCGGTCCTGGTCCTCGCGGGTGATGCCGGTAAGGCTGGCGACGTTCTCCGCGGTCTGCCCCATCGCGATGTAGGCGTCCGGGATCAGGCCGTCCTCGCGCGGGTCGTGCCAGATGCCCGCGCCGCCCTCGGCGGTCTTCGCGGTCCGGGCCTGGGCCTCGTCGAACAGCGGGTTCTGGGTGTTCGGCCAGCTGTCGGCCGAGCCGCTGACGTAGCGCGAGACGGTCTCGACACCCGCGGAGATGAACACGTCGCCCTCGCCGGCCTTGATCGCGTGGAACGCCATCCGGGTGGACTGCAGCGAGGAGGCACAGTACCGGTGCACGGTGGTGCCGGGAACGAAGTCGTAGCCCAGCTGCACCGCGACGATCCGGGCGATGTTGAAGCCCTGCTCGCCGCCGGGGGAGCCGCAGCCGAGGATCAGGTCATCGATCTGGGTGGGGTCGAGCGCAGGAACCTTGTCGAGCGCCGCGCGCACGATCTGGGTGGTCAGGTCGTCGGGCCGCATGTCGACCAGCGAGCCCTTGCGGGCCCGGCCGATGGGGGAGCGGGCGGTCGAAACGATAACTGCCTCTGGCATGAGGGCTCCTTCGTACTTGCTGCTCAGTTTTGTACTGGCACTTCTATGTGTACCGAACCTGTCGAGCGCCGGGAACGCCACCCCGGCCATTGCGCGCTTCGGCGTCGTCCGCTGCGATCACGCCGGATTTCTGGGCAACCAGCCCGCGCAGCCGGGCCGCGAGCCCACGGCGCGGGCCGTGCGCGTCGCGGTCGGTGCGCAGTCCGCGCTGTTCCAGGGCGGCGAGCAGCGCGGGAAGCACTCGCGCCGCGGCCAGTTCGTAACCGGCCGCCGAGGGGTGGAAGCCGTCGGCGGAGAACATCTGCTCGGGGTCGGTGCGGAATTCCGGACCCAGCTCGCCCAGTGCTACCGGGTGCCCGCCCGCGGCGGCGGTGACCGCGAACTGCGCCCTGCCCAGTCGCACGCTCCAATTGCGCACGATGGTGCGCAGCGGCTGCGGGATCGCTGACACCGAGCCCAGATCGGGGCAGGTGCCCACCACCACGACACTGCCCGCCAGGTGCAGCCTGGCCACCGCGGCGCCGAGCCTGCGCGCCGAGGCGCTGACGGAGTGCTTCTTGGTGATGTCGTTGGCGCCGATGAAGATCACCGCCGCGTCGGGCGGCGGTCCCGCGACGAACATGGCGTCCACCTGGCCGGCGAGGCCCTTGGAGGTGGCACCGGAAATCGCCTTGGTGCTCAACCGGATTCGCTTCCCGCTGGCCTCGGCGAGTGCGCGGGCGATGCGCACGCCCGGCACCCCGTCGGCGGTCAGGCAGCCGACGCCGGCCGCGGTGGAGTCGCCGAAGATCATCAGGTGCAGATCGGCGTGCTTACCGGTGCGCCACGGCTCGGGCGCGCCGCAGCCCGCGGTGTAGACGCCGTCCGCCACCGGCGGTTTCGAGGTGTCGCGGCCGATCACGCCGCGCGCCACGCCCGCCTGCGCCATGAGCAGCCGATAGGCGGCCCACGATGCGGTACCCGCCCCGGAACCGGCGAGCAACGTCGCAGCCCCGGTGACGGCGGCCGTGCGCAGGCTGATCCGAGATGCTCCCACGTTCCGGAATTTTACGGGCTGATCCGAGGGCTCGGCGCGAGCGAATCCCGAGGAACGGAACCGTCAGGCGACGTCGAAGGTGCCGCGCGCGGGAATGCTCAGTGCGTCGGTGGTGACGGTGACCTCGATGCGGCCCGGCCCGGTGTCCTGGAACAGCGCGTACTGGATGCTGCCGTAGATGCCGGTGACCACCGTGTTCTCGTAAACGCCGGTCGCCCCGGTGTTCAGATTGCGCCACGCGACGGTGGTGCGCACCTCGCACAGCGGCGCCAGCGGGTACCGGCCGGGGCCGATGCCCGCGACCGGCAGCGCGCGGACGTTCAGAATGGCGCGGCCCGGCCAATCGGGGCTGGTGTCGGCCCAGGTCTGAATGGTGGTCCAGCAGAGTCCGCCGTGGGCCATGGTCGGCACTTGCGGGAACGACACGGTGCCTGCGTTGGCCTGCGCTCCGGTCCCGATCAGCGCGGCCGTCGCCGTCGCGGCGAGGACGGTGGCGGCGCGAGTGATAGTGGGCTGCCTCATGTTTCCCGATCCTAAGGGCGGCAGGCCCGCTCCGTGGCGTGTCGCCGACCGGACGCTCCGGACGGACGTGCGCGAACTCACAAGGCCGCCCTCGGCGGTGTTCCCAGGTCGCCGCATGGTTACGCCGCCGCTGCCTGCCCCGGGACCGTCGGTCATGTCACAGGGAGCCTTCTGCAACGATAGGGCTATGCGCATCGCGGATCATGTCGTGGACCTCATCGGCAACACGCCCTTGGTCCGGTTGAACAGTGTGGTGGGGCCGACCGACGGACTCGTCGCGGCCAAGATCGAATACCTGAATCCGGGCGGCAGTGCCAAGGACCGGATCGCGGTGAAGATGATCGACGCCGCCGAGAAGGCCGGACTGCTGAAGCCGGGCGGCACCATCGTCGAGCCGACCTCGGGCAACACCGGCGTCGGGCTGGCGCTCGTCGCGCAGCAGCGCGGCTACCAGTGCGTGTTCGTCTGCCCGGACAAGGTCTCCGAGGACAAGCGCAACGTGCTGCGCGCCTACGGCGCCGAAGTGGTCGTCTGCCCGACCGCTGTGCCGCCGGACCACCCGGACAGCTACTACAGCGTCTCCGATCGCCTGGTCCGCGAGATCGAAGGCGCGTGGAAGCCGGACCAGTACTCCAACCCCGGCGGCCCCCAGAGCCACTACGAGACCACCGGCCCGGAGATCTGGCGCGACACCGAAGGCAAGATCACCCACTTCGTCGCGGGCGTCGGCACCGGCGGCACCATCACCGGCACCGGCCGCTACCTGAAGGAAGTGTCGGGCGGCAAGGTCAAGATCATCGGCGCCGACCCCGAGGGGTCGGTGTATTCCGGCGGCACCGGCCGCCCGTACCTGGTGGAGGGCGTCGGCGAGGACTTCTGGCCCTCGGCCTACGACCCGGCCGTGCCGGACGAGATCATCGCGGTCTCCGACGCCGACTCCTTCGACATGACCCGCAGGCTGGCCCGTGAGGAAGGGCTGCTCGTCGGCGGTTCCTGCGGTATGGCCGTGGTCGCCGCCATCGAGGTGGCGCGCCGCGACCCGGACGCGGTCGTCGTGGTGCTGCTGCCGGACGGCGGTCGCGGCTACCTCTCCAAGATCTTCAACGACGAGTGGATGAGCTCCTACGGCTTCCTGCGCAGCCGCCTCGACGGCAGCCCGGAGCCGCTGGTCGGCGACGTGCTGCGCGGCAAGTCCGGCGAGCTGCCCGACCTGGTGCACACCCACCCGTCGGAGACGCTGCGCGACGCCATCGAGATCCTCCGCGAATACGGCGTCTCGCAGATGCCGGTCGTCGGCGCCGAGCCGCCGGTGATGGCGGGCGAGGTGGCGGGCAGCGTCACCGAGCGCGACCTGCTCTCCGCGGTCTTCGAAGGCCGCGCGCAGCTCACCGACTCGGTGGCCGAGCACATGAGCCCGTCGTTCCCGCTGATCGGTTCCGGCGAGCCCATCTCCGCGGCCACCAAGGCGCTGTCGGACACCGACGCGCTGATGGTCGTCGAGGACGGCAAGCCGGTCGGCGTCATCACCCGCCACGACCTGCTCGGCTTCCTGAGCACCGGCCGCATCGGTCACTGACCGCCGCGCAGCTCGTCACTGCAGGTCTTTCGACGCACCGTGCCTGCACGGGCTGCGCGGCGTCGAGAGGCTCTGGTTCGGCTTCGCCGTAGGCCGGTAGGGCCGGCATGTTCGTGGTGAGTGTGCTCTAGATCACATTTCATGCAGGTAGTGCATGAGTGGCGAGCGTCGTCGCGCCGTGTGATGGCAACGGGATCCGGTTCGGCTGGAGGGGTTCTCGGCGCTTCGACCGCGCGGCGGCTTCGTTCCTGATAGGCGTCGAATGGACTTCGGCCCCGAATTAGGGCGCCATGGCGCGAACGGCAAATTCTTCGCAAATAACCGGAGTTCAGTGCCTCGCGGAGGTATAACCGGGCCTGGACATCGCCACGGCAATCGCCCTGGCTTAATCGGATAGCGAAGGGAAGGCGCGGTGTACACCTCCAGTTTGGCTATCGATTTCCAGCAAGGACTTTCGGACGCGTGGAGTTCGATCGCGACGTTCGTGCCCAAGCTCGCCGGTTTCTCGGTCATCCTCCTCATCGGCTGGATCGTTGCCAAGGTGGTGGCGACGATCGTCGGCAAGGTGCTCGAGCGAGTCGGCTTCGACCGGCTCGTCGAGCGCGGCGGGATCAGGCAGATGCTCGAACGCAGCAAATACGACGCCTCGAACCTGATCGCCAAGCTCGCCTACTACGCGATCCTGCTGATCGCGCTGCAACTCGGCTTCGGCGTGTTCGGTCCGAATGCGGTCAGCGACATGCTCGACGGCATCGTCTCCTGGTTGCCGCAGGCCGCGGTCGCGATCATCATCGTGGTCGTCGCGGGCGCGATCGCCCACGCGGTGCGCGAGATGATCACCAGCATGCTCGGCGGCCTGTCCTACGGCGCCGTGCTCGGCAGGGTGGCGGCGGTGTTCGTCTGGGGTGTCGGCATCATCGGGGCGCTGAACCAGATCGGTGTCGCCACCTCGGTGACCATCCCCATCCTGATCGCCGTGCTCGCCACCGTCGGCGGCATCCTGGTGGTCGGCGTCGGCGGCGGCCTGATCCGGCCGATGCAGCGGCGCTGGGACACGTGGCTGCGCAATCTCGAGGCGGAGATGCCCGTGGTCAAAGGCCACGCTGACGCCTACCAGCGCGGCCGCGAGGACGTTTCCCGCGAGCAGCAGTGGGCGCGCAGGCCCGTGCCCGCTCAGCAGTGGGTCCAGGAAGCGGCCATGACGGGTGGACGTTCGCAGAGCGGCTACTCGCAGCAGCGGGCGGGCATGACCCAGGGGCAGAGCGGTAGCTACCCGCAGGGCAGCGGCTACCCGCAGAGCGGCCAGGGCGGCGCCCATGCGCTGGGCGGCCAGGGCGGTGGTTACGCCGAGGGCGCCGGGTATCCCGAGAGCGGTGGTTATCCCGAGGGCGGGCAGCATGGCTATTCGCAGGGCGCCGCCTACCAGCAAGGCGGCTACACGCAGGGCGGAAACTACCCGCAGGGCGGTTACACCCAGGGCGGCGGCGAGTACGCGGAGTACGACGAGCCGCGCGACACGCGGTAGGACCGGTGATCGAAACGTCCGCCTCGGGTGCGTACCCGGGGCGGACGTTCTGTCAGTCCTGTTGCCCTGCGGCGTAGCGGCAGACCCCGGCGAGACGCAGCTGTAGCCAGTCGGCGTTCAGCCAGCCGAGAGCGTTCTCGGGTGCGGCGCTGACGAACGGGACCGTGCCGGAGTCCGCGGGGCAGGGGTGGTCGAGCAACCCTCTGACATATCCGGCGAGCAGCACCGTCGCGGGCACCGAGCTCGCGCCTTCGATGCCCATGTCGAGAATGTCGCGTACGGCGGCCGCGTGCTGATCGAGCGCCGCCGATACCGACGGGAATTCCGCAGCCGCCATGAGTGCCCCGGCCCCGTGCGTCGTGTGCAGGCGGTTCAACATTCTTCGCGCCGATACTTCGAGCAACGCGGGGCCGAGCGAAAACACTCATCCATGCTAGCAATCGGCCAGAATCCATAAAACTGTGATGTTCGACTAATTGCCCGAGCGTATCGCCGAATTTTCCAGCAAATTACTGGCTCTACCTCAGCGGAACGCGTTCGCGTCGGTGAGGGCCTTGCCGAGCACGAGCTGGTGCACCTCCGCGGTGCCCTCGTAGGTGAGCACCGATTCCAGATTGTTGGCGTGCCGCAACACCGGGTAGTCGAGGGTGATGCCGTTGGCGCCGAGGATGGTGCGGCACTCGCGGGCGATGGCGATGGCCTCCCTGGTGCTGTTCAGCTTGCCCGCGCTGATCTGTTCGGCGCTGATCTCGCCGCGATCCTTCAGCCGGCCGAGGTGCACCGCGAGCAGCTGTCCCTTGCCGAGCTCCAGCGCCATGTCGGCGAGCTTGCCCTGGGTGAGCTGATAGGCGGCCAGTGGCTTGTCGAACACCTCGCGGGTCCTGGCGTATTCGATGGTGGCGCTCAGGCAATCGCGGGCAGCGCCGAGCGCGCCGAAGATGATGCCGAAGCGCGCCTCGCTCAGGCAGGCCAGCGGGGAGCTCAGCCCGCGCGATTCCGGCAGCACCGCGTCGGCGGGCAACCGGACGTCGTCGAAATCGAGTTCGGCCGTGATCGATGCCCGCAGCGAGAGCTTGCGGTGCATTTCCCGCGCGGTGAAGCCCGGCGTCCCCGCGGGCACCAGGAAACCGCGCACCACGGGCTTGGCGTCGCCGTCCTCGGCGTAGGCCCACACCACCGCGACATCGGCCACCGAGCCGTTAGTGATCCACATCTTCGACCCGTTGAGCACCCACCCGTCGCCGTCGCGCTTGGCCCTGGTGCGCATTCCGCCGGGATTGGAGCCGAAGTCGGGCTCGGTCAGTCCGAAACAACCCAGCGCGGCGCCCGCGGCCATCTCCGGCAGCCAGCGCTGCTTCTGCTCCTCGGAGCCGAACTTGTGGATCGCGGTCATCGCCAGCGAGCCCTGCACCGACACCATGCTGCGCACGCCCGAATCGACCGCCTCCAGCTCCTGGCAGGCCAGGCCGTAAGCCGTCGCGGACATCCCCGCGCAGCCGTAACCCTCCAAGTGCATGCCGAGCAGACCCAGCTTGCCCAGCTCCGGCGCGATCTCACGGGCCGGGAACGTGCCCGCCTCGAACCAGTCCGCGATGTGCGGGCGCAGCCGCTGCGCGCCGAAGGCCGCGACGGTATCCCTGATCTCCCGCTCCTCCCTGGAGAGCAGCGCATCGATCGCGAACAGTTCCTCGACAGTCACCATGCATTCAGCGTAAGTTGCGCCGCCGAAGGAAGTCCGCCGGATGGAAGCGGCCACGGCCGCACGCCCGCGGATCGGCCGGGACCGGGGCTGAGACGGGCGTCACGACGCGCCCCGGCCGGATAGCCCGAAAATGGCTCCCTCTACAGTGTCCCCATGAGTGAGCTGGGATTCTCCACACGCGCCGTGCATGCCGGATTCGATCCCGACCCCCAGACCGGCGCGGTCAACGTGCCTATCTACGCGAGCTCGACCTTCGCCCAGGACGGCGTCGGTGGTCTGCGCGGCGGCTACGAGTACGGGCGCACCGGCAACCCGACGCGGACCGCCCTCGAAGCGAATCTGGCTGCGCTCGAATCCGGCCGCTACGGACGGGCTTTCGCCTCCGGTATGGCCGCCACCGACTGCGCGCTGCGCGCCACGCTGCGCCCCGGCGATCACATCGTCATCCCGGACGACGCCTACGGCGGCACCTTCCGGCTGATCGACAAGGTGTTCAGCCAGTGGGGCATCGAGCATTCGCCCGCGCACGTGTTCAACACCGACGAGATGCGCGCCGCGATCCGCCCGAACACCAAGCTGATCTGGGTCGAGACCCCGACCAACCCGCTGCTCAGCATCGGCGACATCCCCGCGCTCGCCGACATCGCGCACGCCGCGGGCGCGAAGTTGGTGGTGGACAACACCTTCGCCACCCCGTACCTGCAGCAGCCGCTGCTGCTCGGCGCCGACATCGTGGTGCACTCGACCACCAAGTACCTGGGCGGACACTCCGACGTGGTGGGTGGCGCGCTGATCACCGACGACGCGGAGCTGGACGCGGCGTTCGCCTTCCTACAGAACGGCGCGGGCGCGGTGCCGGGCCCGTTCGACGCGTTCCTCACCATGCGCGGCACCAAGACGCTGGCGGTGCGCATGGAGCGCCACTGCGACAACGCGGAGACCCTCGCCGACTTCCTCAGCAAGCATCCGGCCATCTCCCAGGTCATCTACCCCGGCCTGCCCGAGCACCCCGGACATGTGGTGGCCGACAAGCAGATGCGCCGGTTCGGCGGCATGATCTCGGTGCGCCTGCACGGCGGCAAGGAAGCCGCGCACGACTTCTGCGCGCGGACCGAGATCTTCACCCTCGCCGAATCGCTGGGCGGCGTCGAATCGCTGATCGAGCACCCCGGCGCCATGACACACGCGTCCACCGAGGGGTCGCTGCTGGAGGTGCCCGCCGATCTGGTGCGGCTCTCGGTGGGCATCGAGGACATCAGCGACCTGCTGGCCGACGTCGAGCAGGCGCTCGCGAAATAAGGACAGAGACAGGAATGGATACGACGAAGCGGCCGCACTCGGGATCGAGTGCGGCCGCTCGCGTATCGGTCGGGTTTTCTCGGCCCGGATCCGGTCGGCGACCGGATCGGCGCCCGCGCGCAGACGAGGGGCGCGCGGCGGGATCAGCTGTGGTACGGCTCGGCGCTGACCAGCGTCACCTTCATGGTGTTGCCGTTCGGCAGCGTGTATTCGCGGGTCTCGCCGACCTTCGCGTCGATGAGCGCGCCGCCGAGCGGGGAGTTCGGCGAGTACGTCTCCAGGTTGGAGTTGCCGCGCAGACCCTCTTCGCGGGTGGCGATGAGGAAGGTCTCGGTGTCGGACTCGTCGCCGTCGTAGTAGACCTTCACGACCGAGCCCGGCAGCGCGACGCCGGACTTGGTCGGCGCGACGCCGACCTTGGCGGTGTTCAGCAACTCCTGGAGCTGGCGGATGCGAGCCTCCTGCTGGCCCTGCTCCTCACGCGCGGCGTGGTATCCGCCGTTCTCCTTGAGGTCGCCCTCTTCCCGACGTTCGTTGATCTCCGCGGCGATGACCGGACGGTTGGCGATGAGCGCGTCGAGTTCGCCCTTGAGCCTGTCGTGCGACTCCTGGGTCAGCCAGGTCACGTTCGTCTCAGTCATCTCGATCACTCCCTAGTAGTTGTTCCCGGCGGGCCGGGATTCCCTGAGCACTGCCGCATTACCCACCTGGCGGAGGGCATGCACCAGCCGACGGCTAGAGCGATCCTGGGGGGTGGTTCTACGAACCCCGACAGGCCCGGTTCCGGGCAAACCCGAAAACCCGGAACGCGCAGCGCTGGCCGCCAATGCAGCAAACACGGCTCCGGGGTGCGGAACCGTGTATCACGCCATTTTAGCATGAATCACAAACATGCAGGTCGGAGTTGATTTTGTCGGCGTCGGGCCGTCGATTCACCCCGCGAGGCGCCGATCTGAGCGGGCGATCGCCCCGCCCGTAGGCGTTGAGTCACCCCGTCCGGCGATACTGAACTACCCCGTGCGGCGGTGCTGAATCACCCCGCCCGGAGGTATTCGGGAACCTTGTCGCTGCACCCGTAGACGTTGCCCGCGGCGGGTCGGGCGGACGAGCGGACCCTGGTGGTGAGTTCGATCGTTCCGCTCGTCGACGGGCCGATCAGCACCTCGCGGCGGCCTACCTCGGCCCCGTCGCGGTCCATCGCGCGCACGAAGCAGACCACCGGCTCACCGGGCTCGTCGCGGGTGACCTTCAACCGGATGGTCATGGTGGACTCGTCGACGATCGTGTAGCCGAGCTGCTCGGCGTCGATGTCCTCCGGACCGAACTTCTGGAACCCGAGGTAAGCGACGCCAAATCCGGCGGCCACCACCACTACGCCGAGCGCGACGGCCAGCTTGCGCCGTGGCGTCCGCGGTGTCGTCCCGTAGCGGTCGGCGTGTCGCCGCGCCTGCTCGGCGGCCGAGTCGCCGCTGCGCTCGGGCGTGGGATCGCTCGTCACTGCTCGCTCCCGGGGGGTACGTCGGAACAAAAGTCGGTCGAATGGAACTATAGGGAACGAAGACCCGACACCCGCGACCGAGAGCGATGGTGAACGAGACGTGAGTGGCCTTCGCCTCATGGCGGTGCACGCCCACCCAGACGACGAATCCAGCAAGGGTGCCGCGTCGACCGCCCGATACGCCGACGAGGGCCATGAGGTCCTCGTCGTGACGTTGACCGGCGGCGAACGCGGCAGCATCCTCAACCCCGCGATGGACACACCCGGGGTGCTGGAGCGCATCGATGAGATCCGGCGCGAGGAGATGGCGGCCGCGGCGCGTGCGCTCGGCGTGCGGCAGACCTGGCTGGGTTTCGTCGACTCCGGCCTGCCCGAGGGCGACCCGCTGCCCCCGCTGCCGGAGGGCTGCTTCGCGCTGGTGCCGCTGGAGGAGGCGACCGAGGCGCTGGTGCGCGTGGTTCGCGAGTTCCGGCCGCACGTGATCACCACCTACGACGAGACCGGCGGCTATCCGCACCCCGACCACATCCGCTGCCACCAGGTGTCGGTGGCCGCGTTCGAGGCGGCGGGCGATCCGGAGCGCTTCCCCGACGCGGGCGAGCCGTGGACCCCGCTCAAGCTCTACTACGACCACGGCTTCAGCATGAAGCGGCTGGAACTGTTCGCCGCCGAGTACGAGCGGATCGGCGAGCCCTTCCCGCTGCAGGAGTGGCTGGATCGCATCCGCGCCTACGCGGTGGAGCGCGGCGAC
The DNA here is from genome assembly GCF_057708325.1 of Nocardia sp. bgisy134. Taxonomy (NCBI): domain Bacteria; kingdom Bacillati; phylum Actinomycetota; class Actinomycetes; order Mycobacteriales; family Nocardiaceae; genus Nocardia; species Nocardia sp. bgisy134. The sequence continues at coordinate 89,838 of NZ_JBYIRW010000003.1, read as the reverse complement.
GTGATGTCCAGGGTGACCACGCAGATCGAATGCGGCAAGTACTTCCCGCAGCGTGACGACGCGCTGCGCGCGCACGCCACCCAGATCGACCCGAACGGCGCCTTCTTCGCGATCCCGCTGGAGATGCAGCAGCGGCTGTGGCCGACCGAGGAGTTCGAGCTGGCCAAGACCCGGGTCCGCACCGCCATCCCGGAGACCGACCTGTTCGCGGGCATCGAGGACGCGACCCGGTGATGTTGGTACTGCTCGCGCAAACCCCGGGGACGCCGACCGGCCCCGAATTCGGCAAGGCCTCGCCGCTGGGCCTGGCCGTCATCCTGCTGCTGCTCGCAGGCACCTTCCTGCTGGTCCGCTCGATGAACCGGCACCTGAAGAACCTGCCGCCGACCTTCGAGCCGGAGCATCCGGAACCGGATCAGGAAGCCGACGAGGGGACCGATCACGGCGCCGTGCACCGTCCCGACGGACCCGACGACGCCGGCGCCGAGGGGCGACCGCAAACCAGCTGAGCCCAGCGCGATCGTCGGCGCGGTAGCGCGAATTCGCCCGCCGAGCCGGGATTTCCGGGCTCGGGAAAATGCGTTGTCGAGTGGGCTGACGCCCGATCGGGTGCCGAGTTCGTCACAGATCGCGCGAGAACAGGTTTCCGAACCGCGGTTCCGGCAATCGCTACGTCGATATTCAGTTCTGTTGTCGCACAACGCTTTTGCTGAGGTAGGCGAGCTACGGCGCGGTTGCTGATTCGCGACATTCGGCGGGGCGCAATCGTTTTCGCCGCCGTTCGGGCTGGACGCATCGCTTCGTGCGTCGGCCGACGCCTGTCACCCGGTCGTGCTATCAATGCTCCAACTCCGCTCGACCGAAGGATGCCCATGGACACTCTCATCGGCCAGATCGACCGCGCTCTCGACATGACCGGCGCAATCGTCGCCGCAGTCGACGACGACCTGCTCGCCGCGCCGACGCCGTGCAGCGACTGGGATGTGCGGGCCGTGCTGAACCACACGGTGGGTGGCATGCACACCTTCGCGGCCGCGCTGAGTGGGAACGATCCGCGCGGCGCGCGCGGCGACGACTGGCTGGGCGGGGACCCGCAGGGCGCCTACGCGGCCGCGGCCGAAGTGGATCGCGCCGCCTGGCGCAGACCCGACGTGCCGACGGCGACGGTGCAGATCGGCCTCGGCCCCATGCCAGGCCCGGCCGCCGCGATGATCCACCTCACCGAGGTGGTGGTGCACGGCGTCGACATCGCCCTGGCGCTCGACCGGCCCGACCTGGCCGACGACGCGCTGTGTGCCGAGCTGCTCGCGACCATGCGGAGCATGGGCGGCATCGATATCTTCCGCACACCGGGGATCTACGAGGCCGAGGTGCCGATTCCGGACGACGCCCCGCCGCACCGCAAACTGCTGGCCTACACCGGCCGTAAGTGGTGAATCCGGCGCGCGGTCGATAGGCCGCGGGCCGGACGATAACGGCGGCGCGGTCGATCAGCTCGGCCGCCGAACCGGCTGGCGAAGAATCGTCCTGGTCTTGCTGTCCGGGCTCTTGCTCGGATCGGTCAGATAGATCTCGTGGTGGCGTCCGTGGGCGGTGAGTCCTTCGGCCGCCATGAACGCCTCCATCCGCGCCAGCGTCTCCGGCTCCGTCGCGTACGGCCCGGCGTGCAGCGCCTGCACCGACTCGCCCTCGACCAGGCGCTCGAACCGCACGGGCCCCTCGCCGATCATCCCCGCGGTGACCACGTCCGGCATGCGGATCATCATGGTCCAGTGCCACTGCTCGCGCGGTACCGAGAGCGGCGGTTCGTCCGACTCGACCCACCACAGACCCTCGAGCTTCGGCACCACGAAATCCCGCCCGTCCGCCTTCGCGGCTTTCTTGGCGCGGTAGGCGGCCTGATAGAGCAGCTTGACGGCGTCGGTGTACGCCGGGCCGGTGGGCGCGCCGGAGCCGGTGATCATGGCGTAGTCGTAGCCGTCGAACGCGCGTAAGACCGGGTCGGCCGGTGCGGTGTAGTACTGCTTGTCGCTCTTGGCCAGATCGAGTTTCACGATGTCTCCTCCTGTCGGACTCGGATCGAGCCTCCGGTCTCCAGTGGCGGGAGAGTCAAGCGAAACGGGTTTCCGGCCGCCGATGGTCGGGCCTTACCGGCGACTACGTCGAATGTCAGAGCAGGCCGATGCCGCCGAAGGCAGTGCAGTCGACGGCATCGGGCTTTCAGCGGTGCGTGATGACCTCGTCATCGGCATGCCCGGGAACATGCTGTTCATCAGCTCCGGAGCATGGCGACGATCTGGTCCACCACTCCGTCGGCAGGATTCAGCCGACTACTTCACGAAGTCGCGCACGCCCTCGAAAACCGTCGACGAGGACAGCAGCGTGAGATGTCCGGGGCACAGCGTCTGGGTGTTGGTGGCACCGCTGAGAATGGTGCTCTGATCGGGGTTGATGATCTCGTCGCACGGTGACCACCAGGTGCCGTAGTTCACCTGGCCGGGGGTTTCGTCGCCGCTGTTGAGTTCGGCCAGGAAGGCTGAGCCGGGCCGCATCTCCACACAGGAGGCGTCGGCGCATCCGTTGGCGACCTCGGTGCCGTGGTTGGGGCCGCCGATGGAGACCCAGTCGTCGACGAAACCCAGGCCGTCGAGGTTCTTCAGGTACCAGCGACTGTTGAGACCGCCCATCGAGTGGGTGATGATGTCGACCTTGGCCGCACCGGTTTTCGCGCGTAGCGCATCGACCTGCGCTTTCACCTCCAGTGCGATGTCCTTGTTCGACTGTGAGCTGTCGTAGCTGAATCGTGCCATCTCCCCCGGGGAGTACCCGGCGCCCAGGAATCGGCCCCACATGTAATCCCAGTTCCACGCCCCTCCCTGCCATCCGTGGACGAAAAGGATCGGATCCCGTGCCGGCGCCGCGGTGGCCTGTGGCGTGGCTATGCCGAGTGCAGCGGTGGCCGTCGCGACCAGGGTGATCGCGGCCATCCCGAGGCGGCGCATGGTCGATGTGATGTGCATGTGTGTTGACTCCGATCTGCTCGCTTCATTGCGGGCAGACAGAAAACTAGCGTCGCAAGTTTAATCTCGCGCACTGTGAAACTTGACTATTTCAACTTGCCGCCGGATCAGGGGGATCTCTCGCGGCATTCCGTGCGGAGATCGCGGGCGAAGCTGCGCCGTGCCGCCGTGCTGACAGCAGGGGGCAAGTGTCGCGCTCGGCCCCGGGGATACCCTCGTCGTGCCGTCGCTGGACCGCCTCGGCCGCTCGCCGCAGGACCTGATCTCGATCGTGGCCGGACTCCGCAAGCGCCGGCCATGACCGCCGAACAGATCCGCCAAGCCCGCGCCATCCTGACTCGACCGGAGGAGACCGTCTCCTCGGGCGCCCGGCTCGGCTGGTCTCCCGCAGCATCGTGTCCAAGTACCTGCCCGAGCTCGGAAAAGAACGCTCCTACAGCACAATTGGGGCGACACCGGTCCGTCCAGCCATATGATCAACTTCTGATACATTTGCCCCGTGAACGGCCCGGTACCGGAGAAACAACCTGATGTCGGGCCGTCTTCGCGTCGCCGGTTTGTCGCGTTAGCGGTCTGCCTGGTGCTGGCAGTGGCTGGTGCTCTGGTTTTCGCCGATACCCTGATGCACGATACCGAGCAGCTGCAGCGCTTCGAGCAGCCTGCCGATGTCCGTTACGCCGACGGGTCGACCCACTACATCGGCCTGATCGAGGTTCGCAGTGCGCTGTTCCACCGGCGGCTGCCGTACGAGATCTACGCCGGTCGTTACCCGAACATGGGATACGGCCACTTCGTGGACGTCCCGAGCGACCATCGACTCGTCATCAGCGTCGTCGACTGGCAACCTGAAGGCGTGCGTGTGCATTTCGATTCCGCCCCCGCATTGTTCATCCCCACAGAGAATTTCACCTTCGGTCGCTGACGCAGTATGGCGGCTCGCCGTTCGTGATCGAACTTCATTCTGGGCCGATCCAGTCGAGAACTTTCGCGGCCACCGTTCGTCGCGTCGTGGTACTTGCCCAAGTCCACTGGGATCTCCTCCATCCCGGCCGCTCGACGCGCCGGTCCCTCAGCGGCGAACACTACAGTGCCGGGGACGGCCCGCTCCACCATCCACCGCATCGTCATCGACAGCACCGCCCCACGAACCTGAGCGAGAACCAGCGATCCCCAGACCTCAGTCAGGACCTGACGACTTGCGGGGACACCGACCGCCCATCGTCGTGCGCGCGCTGATTCGGTCTCGATCGGTTTCGACCGGAGGAGGTCCCGGCGGTGGCCGAGCGCCTCAGGCGGCGAAGATCGCGTCGAGTGCGCGTCGACAGGCGTGGCAGAGCTCGATGTCGGCGGGCACGCTGCCCGGACGGCGGCGAGGTCGAGCCAGTTCGGCGGCCAGCAGGGGTGCGGCGGCCCGCGCGGCGGGTCCGATCTCGGCGAAGCACTCCGCCGCGACCGTCAGCCAATGCGGCCGTGGCTCGGTGCCGGAAGTGTCGGGATCGGCGGGCTCTCCGGCGCTCAGATCGAGCAGCAGAGTCAGCGTTGGTTCGGGGTCTGCGGTGACCCGCCACAACGCGATGGCGGCGGCGGTCGTCGCCCACCGGTCCGTGTCGAGGTCGATGAGCCGACGCAACGCCGGGGCACAGTCGCCTGCCGCGAACCCCAAGGTCCCGGCGACCTCGATGGCATGAGCGCGAAGCTTCACCGCGCGCACGGCGTCATCGTCATCCGCCAGCACCGCGTGCAATTGCGCCAGCGCTGGTTCGGGATCGCCGGTGAACCGCCACAGCGCGACCGCGGCGTCCAAACGAACTCTGGGGCGGTCGTGATCCAGGAACCGGCGTACCGTCTCGACGGTCGACCGCGCGCCCACGCCGAGTTGGCCCAGCACCTCGACCAACTCCGCTTTCCTGTCCGACAGCATGCCCGCGATGTCCGGGGCGGCCGCCGCGGCCGGTTCGCCGATCGCCCCGAGTGCGCGCGCCAACCGGTAAGCCCGCATGTCCAGGTAGGGGTCCGCTGGATGAGTATGCGTATGGACCATACGGTCTCGGATGAGCGGCACCAGCTCGATCGCATGCGTGCCGAGAGGCGCCAGGATTTCCTCGAGCCGATCCGGTGTCTCGTCGAGTTCCAATGCCCAGCGCACCGCGGGCACCGCGCGTGCGTCGCCGGTGTTGGCGGCGGCCCGCAGCAGCGGACCGGGCTGGTTCAGCATGGGGAGCTCGGTATGCAGTGACAGCCACGGAAGTTCCAGCGGCTGTGGGAATCTCGTCGCCTGCCCGTGCCATTCGGTGACCCGCTCATAGCGCTCGAGTTGTTCGAGAATGCGGTCGATCACGGGTGCGGCTGCCGTTCCGAGACGAGCGAGCACCTGTGCGGCGGCGAACCAGGTTCCCGAGTCCGCCAACTGGTCGGTGATGGCTTCGAGCAACTCCACGTGATCCGTGCGCCAGGTGCGGATCAGGTCCTCGGCCAGCTCGCATGCGAAACCCCGGGCGGTCGGCAGTTCGCTGCCGATCAGGCCCCGGACGAGGTCGAATTGTTCCTCGGGCCGCGAGGCCATCCGTGTGTAGACAGTTCTGATCGGCCACACATCCCTTCGCGTGTGAAGGGTCTCGGCATGATCTCCTGAAGGCTCCAGAATCCGATGTGCGGCACCCATCACGATCGGTACCACGCGGCCGGGGAGTGCCTGCGGGTCCGCGGCCAGAAGGTGGTCCAACGCCGTCAGGTGATCTATCGGATCTTCGCTTGCGCAGAGCAATTCGGCGAACCATTGCGGAATTCCCAGACGAGCCGCCTGTTCCGGCCGGTACAGCGCGATCGCGCCGATGACCCCGATCATCGCGACTCTGATCTTCGAATCGGGTTCGAAGCCGAGTCGCGCCTGTAGTGCCGGGACCACCGTTGCCCACTGCTCTTCGCAGACAGTGAGTACCCGAACGACGGCCACGCGGATGTCCGCGTCGGTATCGTCGAGGAGATCGAGCAACTCCCGCAGTGCGCGGCCGATGGCCCGGCGGACTTCCTGCCGGTTCCGCAACGCGACACTGGCTGACAGTTCGGTATCGGACCAGAGTCGGAACGGCTGTTCCTCGTCCTCGTCCTCGTCCTCGCCCACGAGCGCGAGCGCGGCGATGAGCCGTAGCATCCTGAGCCGGTCGGGTCCAAAGGGCCGTGCTGCCAATTCGAGCAGAAACGGCGTACACAACGCCGCCAATCGCGCAGCGCGGGATTCATCGACGGGCGACCGTTCGAAGTCGTGGTCGTAGTCGTACTGATAGCCGTAGTCGTCGTCGTAGACCTTGCCGTCCGGATGCAGCTGATCCTCGAGCTCCCGCAGCGCCTCCGTGCGCTCGAAGTCATCTCCCGATGCGACCTCGCGCAACAACTCGGGAATGCCGGTATCCGATCCGTAACGAACATCCACCGACTCCCAGTCGACATCATCCAATTCGGCGGACACCCAGCACCTCCATGCGTGTACTTCCCGGACCCGAGATGTTTGCCGTCACTGTAGAGCCGCACGGTGACAACAACTTTCGATCACAGGGCCGACTCCGTACCGGGTGGCATGGTGAACCGATCGGCCAGCGTGACCGCGCGATTCTGCGTCAGCACGTGGACAACCTGGTGGACTGGAGGTCGTGGGATGCCGATGCCTTGGCCGAGGCAGGGTGCCGCGACATGCCGATCCCGCTGTCCATCGGCGACGCGAGCTGCCACTTGTGCGGCATGTGCCGCTGTTCGGTCGGCCGTCGTTGTCCGTGATGGGGATCGTCCGGCCCGGAAGCCCGTCGCGCCACCGGCAGCGCGGTGCGGTCCGTCGCCCGACCTCCAGGCACCCGAGCGAGCCCGGGGCGGAGACGCTCCGCACCGGCCCGCCTTCAGGAGCTGGGGCTGCGGCCGGACGGTTCGCTCGCCGCCCCGCGCCCGGTGGTGAGCAGCCACAGCGCCACCCGCATGGCGAGCTCCACCAGAAACGGTGGCGAGAGGGACGGGGAACATCGGTTGCGCGGGGCTGTGTGTGGACCGGTTCGTATGCCCGCCGGTGTGGCAGGCTGGAGTCGTGAACCAGTTGGCCAGCGCGACGTCCCCTTATTTGCGTCAGCACGCCGATAACCCGGTTGATTGGCGGCAATGGGATGCCGAGGCGCTCGCGGAAGCGCGGCGGCGCGACGTGCCGATCCTGCTCTCGATCGGCTACGCCTCCTGTCACTGGTGCCACGTGATGGCGCACGAGTCGTTCGAGGACGAGGCGACCGCCGCGCTGATGAACGACCACTTCGTCTGCGTGAAGGTGGACCGCGAGGAGCGGCCCGACCTCGACGCGGTCTATATGAACGCCACCGTCGCCATGACCGGTCAGGGCGGCTGGCCGATGACCAGCTTCCTCACCCCCGACGGCGAGCCGTTCTACTGCGGCACCTACTACCCGAAGCATCGGCGCGGCGGGATGCCCTCGTTCGCCGAGGTGCTCACCGCCGTCGGCGACACCTGGCGCAACCGGCGCGAGGATGTCGACAAGGCGTCGGCGCAGGTCGCCGAGGCCCTGCGGGCGCAGGCCGCCGGTCTGCCCGACGCCGATCTGACCCTCTCCGCCGCGCTGCTCGACCACGCGGTGGCGGCGGTGCTGCGCGACGAGGACGCCGAGCACGGCGGGTTCGGGAGGGCGCCGAAGTTTCCGCCGTCCGCGCTGCTCGAGGGGCTGCTGCGCAGCTGGGAGCGCACGGGCGACCAGGCCGTGCGCGATGTCGTGCAGCGCGCGGCCGACGCGATGGCGCGCGGCGGCATCTACGACCAGCTGCGCGGCGGTTTCGCCCGCTACTCGGTCGACAATCGCTGGCTCATACCGCATTTCGAGAAGATGCTGTACGACAACGCGCAATTGCTGCGCGGCTACGCGCATCTGGCGCGTCGCACGCCGCACGCGCAAGACTCGCTCGCGCTGCGTATCACCTGCGAGACCGCGCACTTCATCCTCGACGATCTCGGGACCGAGCACGGCGGGTTCGCCTCCGCGCTCGACGCCGACACCCATCTCGAACCGGGCGGCCCCGGCGTCGAGGGCGCGACCTACGTGTGGACGCCCGCGGAACTGGTCGGCGCGCTCGGTCCCATCGACGGCGCTTGGGCCGCAGACGTTTTCGGCGTGACGACGGCGGGGAACTTCGAACAGGGCACCTCGGTGCTCACCCGCTACCGCGATCCGCGGGACGCGGCCGAGCAGGAGCGGTTCGACCGGATCAGGGAGACGTTGCGCACCGAACGCGGCCGTCGCCCGCAGCCCGCCCGCGACGACAAGGTGGTCACCGCGTGGAACGGCATGGCGATCACCGCGCTCGCCGAGGCGGGTTCGGCACTCGGACGGCCGGATTGGGTGGCGGCCGCTGATCGCTGCGCGCGGTTCCTGCTCGCCGAGCACGTGGTCGACTGGCGGGTGCGGCGGGCCTCGCTGGGCGGTGCGGTCGGCGCTTCGGCGGGCGTGCTCGAGGACTACGGCTGGCTGGTCACCGGCCTGCTCGCGCTGTATCAGGCCACCGGCGATCCGGAGCGGCTCGATCAGGCGCAGCGGCTGCTGGACACCGCCGTCGAACGCTTCGCCGATGCCGAGGCGCCCGGCAGCTGGTTCGACACCGCCGACGACGCCGAAACCCTCGTCGCCCGTCCGCGCGACCCGATCGACGGCGCCACCCCGGCCGGTGCGTCGGCACTCGCCGAGGCGCTGCTCACCGCCGCCGCGGTCAGCGATGTCGAGCGGGCGGCGCGCTACCGGGAACTCGCGGAAACGACGCTCCGGCGCGGCGCGGTCGTGCTCGCTCGCGCGCCGCGCTCGGCGGGCCAGTGGCTCACCGTGGCGGAAGCCGCCCTGCGCGGTCCGGTCCAGATCGCCGTCGCCGCGGTGGCAGAGAATGCCGACACCGCAACGGAATTGCTCGCCGTGGCGCGCGAGCTCGCGCCTGGCGGCTCGGTCGTTCTGGCCGGAGCGCCGGATTCCGCACCGCTGCTCGTCGATCGGCCGTTGGTGGCGGGCGCAGCGGCGGCCTATGTCTGCCGCGGGTCGGTCTGCGACCTGCCGGTCACCACGGCAGAGGATCTGCGGGAGTCGCTGGCCCGCAGCTGAATTCGTACGGGCGACTCCGAATCACTGTGCCGCTCACCATCGCCCGGCGCGGTGGCTGCCGGATGCCGTCGGCGCGAACGCGCCCGGCTTCGGCAGACCGCGGTGCGCTCGAAGGTGAAGTTCGGTGCGGTGGTGAATGTTCCGGCGCGCAAGCTGCTCAGGCGGGGACGCGCTGCACGGCGGCATCGTCGAAGGGCGGATAGTTGTCGCCGCCCATGCGCTCGGCCGCGTCGATGTAGCCGGTGAGCGCGTCGCGGGATCGAGCGAGCCGGTCCATCTGATCGTTCAGTCGCTTCAGCCGGGAACGCATCGCGGCCAGCAGCTCGGGACACCCGGGCAGCTCGGGGGCCTCGCCGACCGCGCAGGGCAGCAGATACGCGATGTCCTCGGACGACAGACCCGCACGGAGCAGGTGCCGGATCTGCTTCACCCGCAGCACGGCGCTCTCGTCGAACTCGCGGTAACCGTTCGCGCCGCGATCGGCCTCCAGCAGACCCTGCGCCTCGTAGTAGCGCAACTGGTGAGCGTTGACGCCCGTCCGACGACTCAGTTCCCCGATTCGCATCGAATCCTCGCTTGACCTTCACACCGGTATCAACGATGACGATGCTGCCATGAACAACACCGAAACACCCGTGACAGTCATCGGACTCGGACTGATGGGGCAGGCGCTCGCGGGCGCGTTCCTGAAAGCCGGGCATCCCACAACCGTGTGGAACCGCACGACCTCGAAGGCCGACCGGCTGGTGGCCGAGGGTGCACGGCTGGCGCCGACGGTCGCCGACGCGCTCGCGGCGAGCTCCTTGACGATCCTCTGCGTCACCGACTACCAGGCGGTGTACGAACTGCTCGGCGGCAGCGAAATCGACCTGGACGGAACGACAGTGATCAACCTGACCTCGGGCAGCTCGGCCCAGGCCAGGGAAGCCGCCCGATGGGCCGGGGAGCGCGGCGCCAACTACCTGGACGGCGCCATCATGGCCATCCCGCCCGCGATCGGCACCGCCGAGGCGGTGATTCTGCACAGCGGGCCGCAGCCGGACTTCGACGCGCACAAGCCGACACTCGACGCGCTCGGCACCGTTGCCTATCTCGGTGCGGATCACGGGCTGGCGTCCCTGTACGACGTGGCGGGCCTGGCCATGATGTGGAGCGTCTTGAACGCTTGGCTCCAGGGCACCGCGCTGCTCAGGACGGTCGGTGTCGACGCGGCGACCTACGCGCCGTTCGCGCGGCAGATCGCCGCCGGTGTGGCCGAGTGGCTGCCCGGGTATGCCGAGCAGATCGACAACGGGTCTTTCCCGGCCGAAGTGTCCGCGCTGGAGACCGACGCGCGGGCGATGGCGCACTTGATAGAGGAGAGCGAGGCGGTGGGTGTCAACGCCGAACTGCCGAAGTTGATCAAGGCGATGGCCGACCGCGCGATCGCCGCCGGGCACGGCGGTGAGCAGTATCCGGTGCTGATCGAAGAGTTCGGCAAACCTCGCAGCGCCTGACCGATACCGCCGCCGGGATCGGCCGCGCGCGCCCGGCTACTCAGCTTCCGTTGCGGCGCTTCGTATTTCGGCAACGGCGCTGATCGGTGCCGGATCGTCGGCGTTATCGGCGGCGGGCTCGGGTTCGGGTGCGGTGTTGGCGACCGGTTCCGGGGCGGAGTCGCCAGTCGCACCGCTGTCAGCGCCGCCGGGTGCAGGTTCCGGAGTGGCATTGGTGAGCGCGCGGTCGTCGGCGCTTTCGGGCGTGGGTTGCGGGGTAGTGTTGTCGGACGCGCGGCTGTCGGCGCTCCCGGGTGTGGGTTCCGGGGTGATGCGGTTGGGCACGCGGCTTTCGTCGCGGCCGAGTGTGGGTTCCGGGCCGTCGTCGCCCAGGGGCGTGGGGTGCTTGGCATCGGACGGCACGCGGTCCTCGACGTCGTCGAGTGCGGGTTCGAGCGTGGTGTTGTCGGACGCGCGGCTGTCGGCGCTCCCGGGTGTGCGTTCCGGGGTGATGCGGTTGGGCACGCGGCTTTCGTCGCGGCCGAGCGCGGGTTCCGGGGCATCATCGCCCTGGATCGCGGGTTGCTCGGTGTCGGTCCAGCAGGCTGTCGGTTCCTGCATGCCGCGCAGCAGGATGTTGTCGTACAGGGTCCACTGCTCGCGCTCGTGCGGGGCCGCGGCCTCGATCACCGCGCCGCTCACCAGGATTCGGCGGGGCGCCTCCTTGGCCTCGGTGGTCAGGCGGGCGGCCTCGTTGACCGCGTCGCCGATGACGGTGAACTCCAGGCGGGTGTCGGTGCCGACGTCCCCCGCGAAGACCTGGCCGTGCGCGACGCCGATGCCGATGTCCAGCTCGCCGCTCGCGGTCACCTCGTCGCGGATCCGGCGGGCGGCGCGGAGCGCCGGAGTCGCGTTGTCCCGCAGCGCGATCGGCGCGCCGAAGATGCACAGCGCGGCGTCGCCCTCGAATTTGTTGACCAGTCCGTCGTTGTCCTCGGTCGCGGCGACGACGATGGAGAGCAGCCGGTTCAGCTTGGCGACGAACTCCTGCGGCGGCAGGCCGGTGGACAGCGCGACCGATCCGGTCACGTCCACGAAGAGCGCGGAGACGATCCGCACGTCACCGGTCAGGTCCATGCCTCCGGTGAGCGCCCGCTCGGCCACTTGCGCGCCGACGTGCCTGCCGAACACCGCGCGCATCCGTTCGCGTTCGCGCAGGTTCGCGGCCAGCTCGTTGACCGTGTGCTCGAGCCGCCCGATCTCGCTGCTGCTGCCGACCGGCACCCGGACGTTCGTCTCGCCCCTGCTGATCAGATCCAGCGCCAGCCGCAGCGTCCGCATCGGGCTCGCCACCGCGCGGGCCAAGATGGCGGTGGCCAGCGCGCCGACGCTGATGCCCACCGCGGACAGATAGATGGCGGTGCGGATGCGGTCCGACGCGGGCGTGGCCGGGTCGGCGAGTACCGCGATCAGCATGGCGAGCGGCATGGCCCCCGCGACCGCCCACGTGACGACGACCCGCATGAGCACCGAGGAACTCCAGTGCATGGTGTCGCTCAGCACGGCGGACACCACCGGAATGGTCGGCCGGATCAGCCGGTCCACGATCAGGAAGGTCACCGCCGCCGACTGCAACGCGCCGAGGGTGAACAGCGCCGCCGTCACGCCGGGTGCGTCGATCTCGGTCAGGTGGGTGAAGGTGGCCGTCACCACGATCACGCCCGGTATCCAGAGGGCGAGCGCCCGGACGGTGATCGCGATCGGCAGCCGCAGCAGTCTGCTCGCTTCCTCGGGCGTCGGCTTGCGGGTCTGGTCTAGCCAGCCGAAGTATTTGCCCCGGTCGCGCATCGCCAACCCGACACCGGCCAGGAGTCCGATCAGCGGATAGATCGCGACCAGGGCCATGGTGCGCATCCAGTCCGCACCGAGCCTGCCGAAGAACCCGCTCAGCCACAGCCCGGTGACGATCACGGCGAGACCGCTGAGGTTCGCGGTGATGACCACCGCCGACAGACCCCAGCGGGCCTTCAGCGCCCAGACGACGAGCTTGGCGATCACGACGCGCGACCACCCGCCGAGAACGTCGACCGGGTACAGGCGGCGAGAAGTGACACGAAAGAGCAGCTTATCCGGCCGAATCTCGGCGGAGGGGCGGCAATGCGAAACTCACGCAGCTCCGACAACTCAGCGCGGCGCTCTCGACGACCCGGCGAGCTCCAACGGCTCAGCGCAGCGCCGACGACCGCTCAGCGCGGCTCCCGACGACTAAGCGCAGCTTCGACAACTCAGCGCAGCACCACCAACCAGATCGCGATGTAGTGGCTCAGCGCCGCGAGCACCGTCGCGGCGTGGAAGAACTCGTGATGCCCGAAGACCGTCGGCCACGGATTGGGCCACTTGGTGGCGTAGAGGATGGCGCCGCCGCTGTAGATCAGCCCGCCGATCAGTAGCAGGATCAGCGGCGCGATGCCGATCTGGTCGTTGAGCTGCCCGGCCACCGGCACGATCGCCCAGCCGAGCAGCAGATACAGCGGTACGCCGACCCAGCGTGGCGCGGTCGGCCACAGGAGTTTCAGCGCGACGCCCGCGAGCGCGCCGGCCCAGACCACCGCGAGCAGCGTCTGCCCGGTGCTTCCCGGCAGGCCGAGCAGCGCGAACGGGGTGTAGCTGCCCGCGATGAACAGGAAGATCATCGAGTGGTCCGCGCGCTTCATCCTGATGCGGGTGCGCGGGGTCTGCCACGTGATGCGGTGGTAGACGGCGCTGATGCCGAACAATCCGCACACCGTGAGGCCATACACCAGGGTGGACCAGCCCGCCGTCGCGGACACGGTGGCCGCCTCGGCGACCAGTGTGATCCCCGCGATCGCGGCGATGCCGACCGCCCAGGTGTGGATCCAGCCGCGCATCCGCGGCTTCACCAGCGCGACGAGCGCCTCCGCCGGAGAGGTTCCGACCAGCTCCGCGTCGGCGGCGCCGACAGATTCGGACACGTGAGTGACCTCCTAGTTAACTGGTGAGTAACCTACGCGACCGTAGGTTGACTCCGGCTGTCACTGTACCGGGGAATCGCGGCCGATGCCGTGATCGTGCCTTCGAGGCGTACTGTTGGACGCCGTGGAGCTTCGGAGCCGGGTGCGTGGTCTGCCCTACCGCATCTACGAGGCCCGGCTGTCCAAGCAGCTGGCCGATAAACAACACCCACGCCACGTCGCGGTCATGTGCGACGGCAATCGCCGGTGGGCCAGGGAGAACGGTTTCACCGACGTGAGTCACGGCCACCGCGTCGGTGCGCTGAAGATCGCGGAGCTGGTCGGCTGGTGTTCGGACGAGGGCATCGAGATGGTCACCGTCTACCTGCTCTCGACCGAGAATCTCCAGCGTGACCCCGACGAGCTGGAAACGCTGTTCGAGGTGATCACCGATGTGGTCGAGGAGCTCTCGGCGCCCGAACGGGATTGGAGCGTGCGGATCGTCGGTTCGCTCGACGGGTTTCCCGAGCTGATCGCCAAGCGGTTGCGGACCGCGGCGGAAGGCACCGAGGGGCGCAAGGGCGTGCACGTCAATGTGGCGGTCGGATACGGCGGGCGTCAGGAGATCACCGACGCGGTGCGGTCGCTGGTGCGCCAGGAGATGGCGGCGGGGGAGACCGGCGAGGATCTGGTGCAGTCGATCACCGTCAACGCCATCGGTCAGCATCTGTACACCTCGGGTCAGCCGGATCCGGATCTGGTCATCCGCACCTCGGGTGAGCAGCGGCTTTCGGGCTTCCTGCTGTGGCAGAGCGCATACTCGGAGATATGGTTCACCGAGGTCTACTGGCCCGAGTTCCGCCGGGTGGATTTTCTCCGCGCCTTGCGCGATTACGCGGCTCGACATCGCCGTTTCGGGGTCTGAAACGGCCACCTTCCAGTACCGTCCGGTCTGTGCATGTTCTGACGCAGACCCCGCCGGCGCCCGCCCCGGCGCCGAACGGTGACGGACCGGGTCGGCAGATCGGTTACGAGGAGTTCGGCCGCCGCTTCCTCGAGTACGCCGTGTCCGAGGAACGCGTCGCCGCCGCGTTCGGCGAGCTGACCGGCGCGGCATTCGATGTCGGCCCCTTGCGGGTCGGCCCGGCGCGGCTGGCCAAGGTCGTCGCCCATGTGCGCCTTGGCATTCCGCGCGTGCACCGCCGCCTCGACGAGGTCATCACCTTCGAACTGGTCCTCCCGCTGCGCGTCGGCATTCTCGTCGACCTCGGCATCGATCGGCACCGCTTCGAGGTGGACGGCACGGTTCACCTGCACCTCACCGCCCGCACCGCCGAGCCGCTCCGGGTCCTCATCGACATCGCCGAACCTCGCCGGCGCGACGTGCACGTCAACGTGGCCGCGGGCACCAAACGCGCCCAACTCCTGCGCGTCCTCGTCGGCGTCGACCACGAGATCCGCCGCTTCGTCGCCCGCTACATCGCCACCGAAATCCGCAAACCCCACATCGCGGCGGTGCTCGACATCGATGTGGCGAGCCGGTTGGACCAGGCCTGGCGGTTGTAGGGGTTTACAGACCCAAGAAGATGCTGGCGAAGACCGCGGTCCACGCCCAGACCCCCGCCACGAATGCGACGGCTTCGTCGCGAGCGCGTGGAAACTTCCACCACACAACAGCCGAAATCAGCGGTGCCGCAAGCGCCACCGTGCGCCAGTTCCACGGGTAGGGAATCAGCTCGTGGTCAGGGAAGGTGCCGATGTACACGCCCATGAACGGATATGCCGCAGCGAAGGCGGCCGGAATCGTCAAGAATCGCCACCACGTCAGAGATTGCACAGTACCCCCCGTTGTGCCCCCGCATCGATCGCCCCGATACTAGCTTGCCGCGTGCAGGCTGGAAACCCTTGGGCAGCAAGGAGATAGGCGATAGGAACTAGGGGCTGGGGGATTGCAGCTGTTTGCTACTGGCTGGATGGTACTCCCGTTCGCAGCGTAACCCGTTGTGGGGAGGTGATTTACAACTTCCGAAGCCGGAGGCGGTTGATGCTGTGGTCGGCGTCCTTGCGGAGGACGAGGGTGGCGCGGGGGCGGGTGGGGAGGATGTTCTCGACCAGGTTGGGGCGGTTGGTGGAGTTCCAGATCTCTTTGGCGGTGGCGGTCGCCTGGTCGTCGGTGAAGCCCGCGTAGTGGTGGAAGTGGGCGTTGGGGTCGGCGAAGGCGGTCTTGCGCAGGGTGAGAAACCTTTGCACATACCACTTTTCGATGTCCTCGATACGCGCGTCGACGTAGATGGAGAAATCGAACAGATCCGAAACCATCAGGCGCGGACCGGTTTGCAGCACATTCAGTCCCTCGACGATGAGGATGTCCGGCTGACGCACGCAGTGCAATTTGCCGGGCACGATGTCGTAGGAATTGTGCGAATACACCGGGGCGCACACCTCGGGCGCACCCGATTTCACCTCGGTGACGAAGCGCAGCAGTTTGCGCCGGTCGTAGCTCTCCGGAAAACCCTTGCGGTGCATGATGCCGCGCCGGGTGAGTTCGGCGGTGGGGTAGAGGAACCCATCGGTTGTGACCAAATCCACACGCGGATGGTGATCCCAGCGGGCCAGCAACGCCTGCAGCACACGCGCAGTAGTCGACTTTCCGACCGCGACGCTGCCCGCGACGCCGATCACGAACGGCACCTGCTGATCCGGGTGCTTCTCCCCGAGGAAGGTGGCGGTGGCGGCGAACAGGCGCTGCCGGGCGGCCACCTGGAGGTGGATGAGACGAGCGAGCGGCAGATAGACCTCCGCGACTTCCTCGAGGTCGATCTGTTCGCCGAGGCCGCGCAGGCCGATCAGTTCTTCCTCGGTGAGCACCAGCGGAGTCGATTTGCGCAGCGTTCGCCACTGCTTACGGTCGAATTCCACATAGGGGCTCGGCTCGCTCATTCGTGCCACTTACCCGACGCTCCATTTCGGCAAACACGCACACAAGCCGGTTCGGCCCTGTGAGATTCGATCTAGCTCTCGCCGCATGGTCGAATTCTCCTCCGCTTCACCATTGTGTGAAACGGGGGGTGCCGCTACCGGCTGGTAACCACCTCGATACCGTGCGCGGTACCCGCTAGTGTCGGCTGGCATGGAAGCGCATCCGCTCGTCACCGAGTACCTGCGACTCGGCCTGGCCTTCGACCGGCTCGAGGAAGGTTTCGTCGACGCCTACACCGGCGATCCGCGGCTGCGTCGCGAGGTGGACAACGCCCCCGCACCCCAGCCCCGCGACTTGGCCCGGCGCGCCGCCGACCTGCGCGCGGCGCTGCCCGACGCGGGTCTCGCGCCGGAGCGCACCGAGTTCCTCGACGTGCACCTGCGCGCGCTGGAGTGCTCGGGTCGCAAGTTCGCCGGCGAGAACATCGGCTTCGTCGACGAGGTGCGCGCCTACTTCGACGTCGACATCGCGCCAGGCGACACTGAGGCCTATCGCGACGCGCACCGTCAGATGGACGAGGTGCTCGCGGGCGACGGACTGCTGGCCGAGCGGGTCGCCGCACACCGCAAGGCCGACGAGATTCCGCCGGAGCGGCTGCGCGACTGTGTCGAGGCATTCTCCGGCGCGCTGCGCGAGCTGGTGCGCGAACGCTATCCGCTGCCCGACCACGAGCACGTCACCTACGAGGTGGTCGGCGACAAGCCGTGGTCCGGATTCAATTACTACCTGGGCAACTACCGCTCCACGGTCGCGATCAACTCCGATCTGAAGCAGCACATGGCGAACCTGCCGCACCTGATCGCGCACGAGTCCTACCCCGGCCACCACACCGAGCACTGCCGCAAGGAGGCCGGTCTGGTGGCGGCCGGGCAGGCCGAGCAGACCTTGTTCGTGGTCAACACGCCCCAGTGTCTGATGGCCGAGGGCCTCGCGGATCAGGCGCTGCGCTCGATCGTGGGGCCCGGCTGGGGCAAGTGGGCGCAGGAGATCTACGCCGACCTCGGTCTGCGTTTCGACGGCGACCGCGCCGAGCGCCTGTCGACGGCCTCGGCCAAGCTGCTCTCCGTGCGCCAGGACGCGGCCCTGCTGCTGCACGATCGGCGCCGCGACGAGACCGAGGTCGCGGAGTTCTTGCAGCGGTGGAATCTGGTGACGCCGGAGCGGGCGCGTCAGTCGCTGCGGTTCCTCTCCTCGCCGCTGTGGCGCGCCTACATCAGCACCTATGTCGAGGGATATCGCCTGCTCGGCGGCTGGCTGGACCGCGCCGTCGACGCGGACGACCGCGCCGACCGTTTCCGGCGACTGCTCGACGAGCCGCTCACCCCCGGCGCACTGCGCGAAATGTGAACGGCAAGGTACGGCGTGGGCGCGCGGTTCGTCACTGAATGACCGCGCACCCCTCGCCGGAGGAAAGGGAACACATCAGCAGGGACAGCGTCCGCAGCAGCGCTTCGATCGGGTTGCTGGGGACGGAGGCGAGATGAAGCACGGTGATCTCCTCGGTGACTCGACGGGGACGACGTCACCTGTGAAACCGGTCCGCCCCATCCGCCTCGTTACGCTCCGAGCTGCCCCCAAAAGCGTTGGCAGGGAGCTCAGGCCGCCGAGAAGGTGACGCGCACCGAGATCGGCTCGGTCTCCAGCGCCTTGATCGTCCACGCCAGGACCGGCCGGGCGATCCTGCCGGTGGCGAAGCTGCGTGCCCTGGCCACCACGTCGTCGTCGGGGACGAACGCCGCGGTTCCCGTGTACCAGCGGTCGCCGCGGCGCAGCCGGACCCGGGGGTCGGCGGTGATGTTGCGCGCCCAGCCCGCACGCGGTCCGTGCTGGCAGATGATCCAGGCGCCCGCGTCGTCGAACGACGCCGTCACCGGAACTCGCCGGGGCAGGCCGGTTTTCGCGCCGGTGGTCTCCAGCTCGGAGACCAGCGCGGTGCGGATGCCGAGCCGGTCGAGCGCCGCCACCGCGGGGTTCGCGATGTAGCGGCCGATCAGCCTCTCCCGCTTGAACTTTCGCAGGGTGTCACGTTCGGTCACGGCGATGCTCCTCAGCGGAAGATGACGCAGGTGGTGGTGGCGTGGGCGACGAGGCGGCCCTGGTCGTCGACGACGCGACCCTCGGCCGTCGCGGTGGTGCGACCGACGTGGATGGTGGTGCCGGTGGCGGTGAGCTTGCGGCCGTCGGTGGGCACCGAGCGGATGTAGTTGACCTTGAGCTCCAGCGTGCTGTAGCCGACGCCGGCTTCCAGGGTGCTGTGCACCGCGCAGCCCATCACGGAGTCGAGCAGCGTCGCGCAGATGCCGCCGTGCGTGCTGCCGAGCGGATTGGCGAACTCCTGGCGGGTCTGCAGGCTGAACACCACCTTGCCGTGCTCGAGCGTCTCGGCCTCCATGCCGAGCAGGTCGCCGATGAACGGCGGACGGTCCTTCAGCGTCATCGCGATCTTCAGCAATTCGAGGCCCGAAAGGCGGGCCGGATCGATCTGCGCGGGCGCATTCATGGATTTCCGTCCTTTCGATGAACCGATCGGTCCACATCTGTCATGATTGGAGCATGGACCGATCGGTTCACGCAAGCTGCCGGAGAGGAAGGTCATGACGCAGGGTCCGCGCGCGCGGTTGATCGAGGGCGCCATCGAACTGGTGCGTGAGCAGGGTGTGCACGGCGCAGGGCTGGCCGCGCTGCTCGACCGGAGCAATACCTCGCGCAACTCGCTCTACCAGCACTTTCCTTCGGGCAAGAGCGAGCTGGTCGCGACCGCGACCGAGGTGGCGGGCCGCAGGATGTCGGCCGTCATCGAAGCGCTGACCCGGACCGGCGAGCCGGAGGGCTGGGTCGGCGCGCTGGTCGGCTGGTGGAAGCAGGCATTGGAGTCCAGCGGCTTCGTCGCCGGTTGTCCGGTCGTCGGCGCCGCGCTGGCCGAATCCGAGCCCGGTGTGCAGGCCGCCGCGGGCATCGCCTTCGCGGGCTGGACCGAAGTGCTGGCCGCCGCCCTGACGAACCGCGGCGTCGACGCCGCGCGAGCGAGCTCACTGGCGAGCTTCGTGATCAGCGCCGTGGAGGGTGCGATCGTCCAGGCGCGCGCGACGAAATCGACCCGCCCGCTCGACGATGTACGGGACAACCTCGTGATCTTGCTCCGCGCCGGGTGAACGGACCGCCAACCCCCTGCCGGAAGCCCGACCAGGCCCCAATAGACTGAGGCCCGTGACGCAGACGACCGCCTCTGTCAATACCCAGTCCCTCGGTGAGCTCGATCCCGAGCTCGCTGCCGCGATGGCAGGCGAGCTCGCCCGCGAGCGCGACACCCTGGAAATGATCGCCTCGGAGAACTTCGTGCCGCGCGCCGTGCTGCAGGCACAGGGCAGCGTGCTGACCAACAAGTACGCCGAGGGCTACCCGGGCCGTCGCTACTACGGTGGCTGCGAGCACGTCGATGTCGTCGAGACCCTCGCCCGCGACCGCGTCAAGGAACTGTTCGGCGCCGAATTCGCGAACGTGCAGCCGCATTCCGGTGCGCAGGCCAACGCCGCGGTGCTGATGGCGCTGATGAACCCGGGTGAGAAGCTGCTCGGCCTCGACCTCGCGCACGGCGGTCACCTGACTCACGGCATGCGGCTGAACTTCTCCGGCAAGCTCTACGAGGTGCACTCGTACGGGGTGAGCAAGGAAGACCACCGCGTCGACATGGACGAGGTCCGCAAGATCGCGCTGGAGGCACAGCCGAAGGTGATCGTCGCGGGCTGGTCGGCCTACCCGCGTCACCAGGACTTCGCCGCATTCCGCGAGATCGCCGACGAGGTGGGCGCCTACCTGTGGGTGGACATGGCACACTTCGCCGGTCTGGTCGCCGCCGGTCTGCACCCCTCCCCGGTGCCCTACGCCGACGTCGTCTCCTCCACCGTGCACAAGACCCTCGGTGGTCCGCGTTCCGGCCTGATCCTGGCCAAGCAGGAGTTCGCCAAGAAGCTGAACAGCTCGGTGTTCCCGGGCCAGCAGGGCGGCCCGCTCATGCACGCCATCGCCGCCAAGGCCGCCGCGTTCAAGATCGCCGCCACCGACGAGTTCCGTGACCGCCAGGAGCGCACCCTCTCGGGCGCCAAGATCCTGGCCGAGCGCCTCAACGGCGCCGACGTCAAGGACAAGGGCATCAGCGTGCTCACCGGCGGCACCGACGTGCACCTGGTGCTCGTCGACCTGCGCAACTCCGCGATCGACGGCCAGCAGGGCGAGGATCTGCTGCACGAGATCGGTATCACGGTGAACCGCAACGCCGTTCCGTTCGACCCGCGCCCGCCGATGGTCACCTCCGGCCTGCGCATCGGCACCGCCGCACTGGCCACCCGCGGCTTCGGCGACGCCGAGTTCACCGAGGTCGCCGACACCATCGCCACCGCACTGGTCGGCGGCTCCGACGTCGAGACCCTGCGCGGCCGCGTCACCAAGCTGGCCCAGAGCGTGCCGCTCTACCAGGGCCTGGAGGACTGGCGCCTGCTCGGCTGAGCCGTGCCTTTGGCGAACGCCCTCACGGGACACCGTGGGGGCGTTCGCCTTTCGCTGCGCTGTCGGAACTGACGCGGGATCGCCGTGGGTCACGCTGACCGTGGTGGCGTGGCTGCTGTGTTGCTGCTGCGGATGTGTTGGGTCAGGAAGAGGGCTGCGCGCTCGAGTGCCTGGTCGGCTTCGTCGAGAACGCCGGCGTAGGACTGGAAGACGTGGGGCACGTCGGCGGTGATGTCGAGGATCACGTTCACGCCGGCGTCGCGGGCGCGAGCGGCCATACGGGTCGAGTCGTCCAGGAGGACCTCGTTGGTACCGGCCTGGAGGAGCATCGGCGGGAGACCTGTCGGGTCGGCGCACAGGGCCGGGCTCGCCATCGGCTGGTGTGGGTCCTGCCCGGCGAGGTAGAGGGGGGCGATGGTTTCCTCGAGGTACTCACGGGTGAAGATCGGGTCGATACCTGCTTTGGTGTCCATGCTCTCGCCCGACCCGGTGGCGTCGAGGGATGGGGAGAAGGCGACGATCGCGGCGGGTAGCGGGAGTCCTGCGTCGCGGGCGGCGAGGCAGGTGGTGACGGTGAGGCCGCCGCCGGCGGAGTCTCCGGCGAACGCGATGGCCGAGGGATCGTGCCCGCTGTCGAGGAGGGCGCGGTAGGCGCTGAGTGCGTCGTCGATCGCGGCTGGGAGCGGGTGCTCAGGGGCGAGCCGGTAGTCCAGTGAGTACGACCTGAACCCGGTCTTGGCCACGAGGTTCCCGGTCAACGAGAGCGCGGTCTGGGGGGAACCGGCCACCCAGCCGCCGCCATGGAAGTACAGGATCGTTGCGGGGCGTGGGTTGTTGTCCGGCTCGACGTGCAGTGCGGGTCGGTCACCGAGCGTCGTCCGCGTGGTGCGGAGGCCACCCGGGATGATCATCTGGTCCATCGTCGCCTTGAATCGGTCTCGGAACGCCTCGACCGATTGCGGGCCTTGCGGTCGGGGCTGTCGGAGCATCGCGTCGAGCCGGGCGCGTTGTTGCTTGCTCATGCGGGTCGTTCCTGTCGGTTGCCGGCGCTGGTGGCGGCGGTGCAATTTGTGTGCAGCCAGGGCGCCGGGGCGGTCCTCTTCACTGCTTTTTCACCAGGTTTTTCGCTGTCATGCTCTGCGCGGCGGTGATGATGGCGTCCTCGGGGTTGCGCGTCCGCCAGCCCAGTACGCGGCGGGCCTTCTCGTTGGAGGTCTTCTTGGCGTAGCCGAGGTCGGGCGCGACAGAACGCAGTTGTGTGGAGAACACGGCGCCGATCCGCACGATGATGTTCGGGATGTTGCGGGTCGGGACGTTGTCGGCTGCGTCGCCGAGGTGTGCCCTGATGATGGCGGCGATCTCCTTCATCGGGATCGCCGGCCCGTTCGAGAGCAGGAAGCGCTGGCTGGCGGCCTCCGGCGTCGTCATCGCCAGGATATGTGCCGCGGCCACGTCGCGTACATCGACGATCGGGATGAAAAGGTTTGGGAGACCAGGCATTTCGCCGCCCAGTAGCGCCTGGATGAGGTGGTTCGAACCCGAGACGTCCGCGCCCATGACAGGCCCCATCGTTGCGACGGGGAGCAACGTGGACAGTTCCATCGAACCCCCCTCGGCGTCGATGAAGTCCCAGGCGGCACGCTCGGCGAGGGTCTTGCTCTTGGCGTACGCGTCGACGCCGGGGCCGTTGAGGAGGGTCCAGTCGGCCTCGGTGAAGACGTGGCCGTCGTGCGGGTGGCCCCAGCTGACGGCGTGGAACGCGGAGGTGAGGACGACGCGCTCGACACCGGCGTCGCGGGAGGCGCGCAGGACTCGCAGGGCGCCTTCGCGGGCGGGGAGGACCAGGTCGTCCTCGATGTGGACGTGTCCGGGTTGGACGGGGGAGGCGACGTGCAGTACGAAGTCGACGTCGGCGACGGCTTCGGCCCAGCCGGCGTCGTCAGTGAGGTCGGCGGCGGCGAAGCTCAAGTTGTCGCCGCTCGCCATGCCCGCGTCGGTGAGCACGGATCGCACAGCGGGCTCGCGGCGCAGGGACCTGACCGTGGTGCGCACGCGGTAGCCCTGTTCGAGGAGTTGGAGAATGCAGTGACCGGCGATGAAGCCCGATCCGCCGGTGACAAGCACGAGTTGCTGGGTCATAACCGCCATGTTCCGTGTCGGGCAGGCCGACAGCCAGCGCCTTCGCGTTCCTGGGGGTGTCAGGACCAGTCACGTTCCGGCCTCGCGGATTACGGTGGGGACGTGACCGGTGAACAGAACTTGCTGGGCGATTACCTGCGCGCCCGCCGCGAGCTCGTGACCCCTGAGCAGGTCGGGATCCCCGTCCTGGGTGTGCGGCGGGTCCCCGGCCTGCGCCGCGAGGAGGTCGCCATGCTCGCCGGCATCAGCGCCGACTACTACCTGCGCCTCGAGCAAGGCCGCGACCGCAAGCCTTCGGTCCAGGTCCTCGAATCCATCTCCCGCGTACTGCAACTCGACGAGGACACCAGCGCTTACCTGCTCGGGCTCGCCGCCGACAAGCCCCGACGCCGGCGGCGACCGGTCAAGGAGACCGTGCCGCCCAGCATCGTGAAGCTTCTGGGAACTCTTCCGCTGCCAGCGTTCGTGGAAGGGCGCTACCTCGACGTCCTCGCCGCCAATCCCCTGGCCACGGCGCTGTCGCCGCGCCTCACGGTCGGAGCCAACAGGCTGCGCGACGTGTTCCTCGACCCCGCCGAGCGCTCCCTGTTCCCGGACTGGGAGATCGCCACCGAGGGTCTGATCGCGGGCTTCCGACAGTCGGTCGGCACCGACATCGACGATCCCCGCTTCATCGAGCTCGTCGGCGAACTTTCCCTCGCCAGCCCCCGCTTCCTCCGGCTCTGGGCCCGGCACGACGTCAAACCGCGACAGGGCACGCTCATGCGCTTCGACCACCCCCAGGTCGGCCGCCTGGTTCTCAACCGCGAGAAGCTCCTCATCACCAGTACCAACGGAATGATGCTCGTCATGTACCACGCCGACACCGGAAGCGACGACGCCGACAAACTCGCGATCCTCGCCTCCGCCACCCTGCCCCCAGCAACAGCTCGTGACGTGGCCACCGACAAGAGCGCCGACGCAGCTACCTGACCCGGCTGTCGACCGAGGCCATCGCACTGGTCGTCACGATTGCGGACGGGCTCGGTGACGAATGGCTACCCGTCCATGCGGGCCCGCGCTCGGATGATCGATTCGTCCAGGTAGCGGCCGATGTCGGCGCTGGAGCCGGGGCGGATCATGAGGGCGCGGTTGGCGGGGATCTCGCAGTAGCGCCCGTCGTCGGTGTCGATCCAGCGGAGTTTGCCGGTGCGCAGTGGGTCGGCGTTGCGGGGGCCGAGCAGAACGGTGACGGTGCCTCGGGTGGTGCACGACTGCCGCCAGAAGCGGCGGTAGCGGTCCCGGGTCCCGGCGGCCGGTGCCGAGCCGAAGGGGTCGGGGCGGTCGTCGGCGAGATCGTCCAGGAGATAGGTCCTTTCGGCGACGGTCCCCGGTTCGTGGTCGGGAAGCAGCCGGACGAGTTCGGTGGCGAGCTGGTCGGTTCGGCAGCGGCGCAGGCGGATCTTCCCGCCGTCGGGCGCCGGGTTCTGCAACGCGACGACGCCGGAACCGCCCCGGTGCGCGCAGCCAATGGCGCGCAGCTCGGCGCCGCCCCGCCGGTTGTCGATGCCGAAAAGCTCGATGCGCCAATCGGGTCGGGCCAGCACACCGATGGCGCGGCGCAGCGGCATGTGCTCGTCGTGATCCAGCTCGGTGCGGAAATCGCGCTGGAAGGCCTGGTACTCGCGGAGGCCGGGGTAGCGGCTGGTGAAGCGGAAGGGGAAGGGCATCCGATCCAGACCGGTGCCGAACCACACCGCCGCGAACTGTTCGGCCGAGAGTGTCCACTGCGCCATCAGTCGGCTCCCAAAGCGGGCGGGACGGTCTTGGGCGTCTCGCCGATCAGTTCTTGGCCGTGCTCCTCGGAACGCAGGTACCGCGCCGTCCGGTGTTCGCCGTCCTCCTCGGTGCGGGTCCGGGGAGCGGACGGCATCACGCCCGCGTAGCCGGTGGCACCGGGAGCGCCCGGACGGGCCGGAACGCCCGACGGCGGTGCGGAGTTCGGGGCGGCCGCGGGTTGGGCGGGTACCGAGGAGCCGGGCCCGGGTGGCGGCGTCGCCGGAGCGCTGGTGGATCCGAGTGGGACGGGCGCGGCGGGTCGGGCGGAGGTTTCGTGGAGCGTGGCGGAAGCGAGGGGAGACGGCGGACTCGCGACGGGGGATGCGCCGAGCGGGGCGGTGGGTGCGAGGGGAGTGGTCGGCGTCGAGAAGACAGGTGCGGGGGAAGGCGTGGGTGACGAGGAAGGTGCGGGCGAGGGGGACGGCGGTGCCGATGGGGTGCTTGTCGGCGACGAGACAGACTGCGCGGCGACGGAATCCGTATCGGCATGCGGTTGAGCGTTCGCGCCGGGTGACGGTTCCGATTCGTCTCCCTGGCCGGTCTCCGGCTTGGTCACCGCCGACCCGTGCGCTCCGGTATCCGAAGGCGGTCCGCCCTCGGGCTCGCCTCCACCACCGGGTCGGTTTCCGGTATCGGGCGGCGGCGCGTCGCCCTCGGGCTGCGCATGGGACTCGGGCGGTTTGCCGGGCTCCGGTTGCGCACCAGGGTCGGACTGTGCGCCGTTCCCCGGTTGCGCACCGCTCCAGATCGGGTCTCCCGCCTCCGGTCGGGCTCCGTTGCCGGTTCGATCACCCTGTGCACCCGCACCGGGCTGAACCCCGGTGGATGCCTGCCCGTCGGCCCCTTGTCCCGACGACGTCGACGAGCCGACCACCTCGTCGCGATGCGACCCCGAAACCCCCTCCGCCGCTTCCGAATCGGTCACCGGATGCGCTCCATCCGGCCGCGCCGCCCCGGACGAGGACCCCGGACGCCCACCTCCGCCGAGCAGTCCGTCCATCATTCCCCCGCCGCTCGGACCCACCGGCGACGGCAGCGTCGGAATGCGCGGCGCCGTCGCGCCGTACGGCCGGATGTAGAGCCTGTGCATGTCGTCGCGCGCCTGCTCCTCGCGCCCGTTGCGCTCCTCGGGCGCCGTCGAATTCCCGGCCGCCGCATCCGGTATAGCCGCCTTGAATTCGGCGGCGGCGCTCCCCGCCGCCGTGAGTGGCTCGGATTGTCGGCCCAGCGCCGCCCCCAGTTCCCCCAGCTGCGCGACGAAGTCGCGGACGCCGCGCACCGCCGCATCGGCCGCCGCGCCCTCCCACCGCTGCTCGACCGCGCGTTGCAGCGCGGAGCCGAACTGTTCGCTCGCCGTGCCGACCGCGGCGGAGAGCGCGGACCATGAGGCGTGGGCGCTCGCCAGCCCGGCGGGATTCATTCGGTCCGCGGCTTGTTTGATCTCCGCGTGGGAAAAGCTCTGCGCGTTCTCGGGATTGGTGATCGCGCGGCCGTCGGTGCCATGCACTGCCATCGCGGTGGCCCCTTCCGTCAGTGCTGTTTGAACCTAATAGACGCGCCCGAGCCCGGCGCGGTTCCACCGAAACTCGCGAAATCCGTTCAGCGGGCGGCCAGCAGGGCGGGGTAGTCGCGCAGGTCGATGTCGTTGGCGGCGTTGTCGCCGTACTTCGTCATCAGCGAGAAGAGCCGCGATTCCAGGAACCAGTTGCGCAGCCGGATACCCAAAGCGGTGGTCGGCGCGAGGAACCGGCCTGCGCTGGAGTTGCCCGCGATCTTGGCGTATCGGCGCATGATCTCGTCGTAGCGCGCGAAGGCCGCGGCGTGGTCACCATCGGCGAGCGCGAGTTCGCCCGCGATCACGTACGCGCCGACCACCGCGAGCCCGGTTCCGAAGCCGCCCAGCGTGTTTCCGTACGCCGCGTCGCCGACGAGCGCGACCCGCCCCGCGGTGTAGCTGTCCATCCGCACCTGGCCCATCGAATCGAGGTACACGTCGTCGAACTCGGCGAGTTCGGCGAGCATCCGCGGCACCTCCCAGCCCAATCCGGCGTAGTGCTCGGCGATGATGCGCCGCTGGGCGTCGACGTCGTCGCGCGCGTATTCCAGTTCCGGTGCGGCGAACAGATAGAGCTGCTGTGCCTTGGAGCCGCCGCTGATCGCGAGCAGCCCGGGCGCGTTGTAGCCGAAGGCGACGGCGCGCTCGCGCGGCGTCGCCGAGTCGCTCCACGGGCTCGCGCCCGCGACGCAGTAGTAGTGCCCGAGGTGCCGCACGAAGTCGCGCTCCGGCCCGAACGCCAGACTCCGGACCCGGGAATGGATTCCATCGGCGCCGAAGACGAGATCGAAGGTGCGCGCCGGTCCGCGCTCGAAGGTCACCTGCACGCCGTCGGCGGTCTCGGTGAGTCCGGTGATCGAATCCCCGAAGACGTATTCGCAGTCGCTCGCGCTGCGGCGGTACAGGATTTCGGCCAGGTCGCCGCGCAGGATCTCGACGTCGCCGCCGGTGAAATCGCCGGACATGACGGCCAGCCGCGTGCCGCGCTCGTCGACGAACACGACGTCCGAGGCGCCGGTGCGGTGCGCCTGGATCTCGTCCCAGACGCCCATCTGCTCCAGCACGGTGCGATGCGTGCGGCCCTTGAAATCGATGGCCTGCCCGCCGGGGCGCGGCGCGGCGGCGCGCTCGACCACGGTGACGGCGAAGCCGTAGCGGCGCAGCCAGTACGCGAGCGAGGGGCCCGCGATCCCGGCGCCGGAGATGAGAACGGACAGGTTGCGCATGATCTCTCCTGAGATAGGAATTGCGTCCGACGTATTCTGTTTCCGGCGGACGCAGATCAGCGTATGGTAGACACAGTTCCGGGTCAACCCGTCAGTCCTGGAGGATTCGCCAATGCCGTCACCGACCACCGTCGAACTGCTGTGGGGGACCAGGCAGCCGCCGCGGCGCGGGCCCAAGCCCTCGCTCACGCTGGGCGGGATCGTCGGCGAAGCCATCGCGCTCGCCGATGCCGAGGGCTTGGCCAACCTGTCCATGCAGCGCCTCGCCGAGCGGCTCGGCTACACGAAGATGTCGCTGTACCGGTACGTGCCCGGCAAGGAGCAGCTCATCGCGCTGATGCTCGACGCCGCGATGGGCGAGCCGCCCGAACCGCCGGGGAACGCCTCCGGTCCCGAGCGCTGGCGGGCGGCCCTGCGCGCTTGGGCGCTGGCCATCTTCGAGCGCTACCGCGCGCACCCGTGGACGATCGAGGTCGCGGTCGGAGCGCGCCCGATCGGCCCCAACGAGATGGGCTGGCTGGAGGCCGCCGTGACCGCGATGGACGGCATGGGGCTCACCGGGCCCGAGCGGCTGGACACCGTGGTCCTGCTCAACGGCCACGTGCGCAGCCTCGCCCAGCAGGTCGGCGCCGTCGGCGACACGGATCTCGCCGAGCAGGTGGTCCGGCAGTTCGCCGAGACGATGGACGCGGCCGCCGATCGCTATCCCGCGGTCAAGGCGGCTTTCGCCGAGGAGGCGGCGCACCCGCCCTACACACAGGACCCGGGTGACGCACTCTCCTTCGGGATCGAGCGCGTCCTCGACGGCCTCGCGGTCCTGGTGGCGCGCCGGGCCGCCGACACCACAGCGGGCGGCCCGGCGGCATAGGTCCTCCGCCTTGCCAGGCGACGATCCGATTCACGAAGGCATCCGGCCGGACCTCGACACAGGGCCTAGAGTCGAAGCATGTCCGACGACGAACCCGAACTGCAGCAGGACGCCATCACCACCGTGCGGGAATTCTTCGCCGCGCTGGAGCTCGGCGCGGTCGGCGAGGCGCTGGAACTGCTCGACCCGGGCATCGTCTGGAAGAACACCTCGCTACCGGACGTGCGCGGCATCCAACGCGTCGGCGGCGTGCTGCGCGGGCTCGACCGGCCGGTGTTCGGCTTCCGGGTCGACATACACCACATCGCGGGCGACGGTGACATCGTGCTCACCGACCGCACCGACTACCTGCGCCTGGGCCGGGTGGAGATCGGGTTCTGGGTGACCGGCACCTTCGCACTGCGCGACGGCCGAATCGCGCTGTGGCACGACCACTTCAGCTGGGAGAATTTCCTGCGCGGTACCGCCGTCGGACTCTTCCGCGCCGTGTTCGCCCGCCACTGAATCCACGCTCGCCGTTATCGATTCGCCCGGGGCGCAGCGGCTTTCGGCGCCGATTGCCGGACGGTCGCGGCCGCGTTGCCCGCGGCCGTGCTGTCACGAATGCGCGATCAGGTAGTCCAGGTAGAACGGCCGCAGCTGCTCGGCCACCGCGCCGTCGCCCGCGTGGATGTAATTGTCGAGCAGCGGCAGCACGTACTTGATGTCCGCCTCGCTGTCGCCGACGTTCCCGGCGGCGGCCTCGGCGGCGGGAATGCGGGTGAGCAGCTGCCACAGGTACTTGATGTCACCGCGGCGCACGGCCAGCCGCACCGCCCGGTCGTGCAGCTCCTTGGACGACAGGTTCTCGAATTCCTCGTTACCGGCCATGCTTCGACTTTAGTCGGCACAGGCGGGCGAAGTCCGTCGAAAATCTCGCGCATTGCCGGAACTGAAGCCGGAGGTGCGCCTGGTCGGCGCAGCCGGGTGAAGTCCGCCGAAGACCCCGCGCATAGCCGGAACGGAGGCGGTCCGCAGGGCTGGACGCATTCTGGCGAAAACCCGCGAATGGCCGGGGCGTAGATGACGGTTCGCCTCCGGTGAGCTGCGGCGACAACAGATCCGGCGGCCGAGCTGAGGCGCGCGTTAACGGGATCTTCACCGACACGCCTCACGGTCCCCGAGCGCAGACCGGCCAGTCGGCGGTAACTTCGGAGATGCGGACCGCGTCGGTGTGGTTCGTACGGGAGGTCCTGACCGTGACTGAGCTACTCAGTACGAGGGGGCCGGCACCCGGCCCTCGTGGCATCTGACGCAAGTCGGATCCAGAAGGACGGACCGGTCCAGCGAGATCGTCCACGCGGGTGCCGTGTGGACACAAAAGGAGCCCACCGTGACTGCTGCACGCTCCGTTCCCGCCCCCTCGGCGCACTCCTCCCGTTCCGCTGGCACAGGAAAGCGCGCCGCTGTCTCTTCGGACACCAAGGGGGCCCGCCCCTCGCTCTCCCACACTCCCGGTGCCAAGACGTTCGTCATCGACACCTCGGTCCTGCTCTCCGATCCCTGGGCGTTCACCAGGTTCGGCGAGCACGATGTCGTCCTCCCGCTGGTCGTCATCAGCGAACTCGAGGCCAAACGGCACCACCACGAACTGGGCTGGTTCGCCAGGGAAGCCCTGCGCAACCTGGACGACCTCCGCCTGCGGCACGGCAGGCTGGACGAGCAGGTGCCGATCGGCACCGAGGGCGGAACGCTGCAGGTGGAACTCAATCACACCGACCCCACGGTTCTGCCGGTGGGCTTCCGCACCGAAACCAACGATTCCCGGATCCTGGCCTGCGCCTTGAATCTCGCGGCCGAAGGTCGCCAGGTCGTCATGGTGTCCAAGGACATTCCGCTGCGCGTCAAGGCGAGCGCGGTGGGTCTGCACGCCGACGGATATCACGCGCAGGACGTGGTGACCTCCGGTTGGTCCGGGATGGTCGAGATCGACGTCTCCTCCACTCGGATCGATCAGCTCTACGCCGAGTCGGTGATCGACCTGGACGAGGCGCGGGAACTGCCCTGCCACACCGGAATCCGGCTGCTCGGCACGAGCTCGAGCGCGCTGGGCCGGGTCACCCCGGACAAGCGCGTGCAACTGGTGCGCGAGCGTGAGGCCTTCGGGCTGCACGGGCGCTCGGCCGAACAGCGCATCGCGCTGGATCTGCTGATGGACGAGAGCGTCGGCATCGTCTCGCTCGGCGGCAAGGCGGGCACCGGCAAATCGGCGCTGGCGTTGACCGCCGGTCTGGAGGCGGTGCTCGAAAGGCGCACGCAGCGCAAGGTCGTGGTGTTCCGTCCGCTCTACGCGGTCGGCGGCCAGGACCTCGGCTACCTGCCCGGCAGCGAGAGCGAGAAGATGGGTCCGTGGGCGCAGGCCGTCTTCGACACCCTCGACGGCCTCGCCTCGCCCGAGGTGATGGAGGAGGTGCTCAGCCGCGACATGCTGGAGGTGCTGCCGCTCACCCACATTCGCGGTCGCTCGCTGCACGACTCCTTCGTGATCGTGGACGAGGCGCAGTCGCTGGAACGCAACGTGCTGCTCACGGTGCTCAGCCGACTGGGCACCGGTTCGCGCGTCGTGCTCACCCACGACGTGGCCCAGCGCGACAACCTGCGCGTCGGCAGGCACGACGGCGTGGCCGCGGTGATCGAAAAGCTCAAGGGACACCCGCTTTTCGCGCACATCACGCTGACCCGTAGCGAGCGCTCGCCGATCGCGGCGCTGGTCACCGAGATGCTGGAGGAGTACGGCCCGAACGCATGAGCAGGGGCGCAAACACACCCTGAGCTAATACTCGGGGTGTGTTTCGTCTCACATCGAGTGGGTAATATCCGCCGAGTTACCAGTTGAGCAGCAGTCCGGCGCGTCGCGAAGCGATTCGCCGGACTGTTGCCGAACATCGGCCTAGGCTACGCGCGGCGCCGGTGTCAGGGCGCCGTCGGAGCCACACTCGAGAGGGGACGATTGATGCACCACGCTCGACGCACGGCTGGATTCACCATCGCACTGGCGGCCGCGGCACTGCTGGTCGCGGGTTGCGGTGACGACAACGACAGCGACTCCAAGTCGGTCCTGACCACCCCCACCATCGGCATGACGACGACCGGTGCGATG
Organism: Nocardia sp. bgisy134; assembly: GCF_057708325.1. NCBI lineage: Bacteria > Bacillati > Actinomycetota > Actinomycetes > Mycobacteriales > Nocardiaceae > Nocardia > Nocardia sp. bgisy134. Next base: position 58,019 of record NZ_JBYIRW010000003.1, on the reverse strand, counting down.
GCCACCACGCACAGCGAGGCGCACGGCACCCAGGGCACCGGGACCCCGGAGCGCGACGAGACCCCGGACGAGACCAAGATCCCCACCGCGGGCGGCGCCGAAGTGACCGTCTCCGGCGACATCTACGACAAGTACATGGCGGCGGGCGGCCCGACCGGCCCGCTCGGTGCGCCACTGGAGCCGGTGGAGAACGCCCCGAACAACGGCAAGTACCAGGACTTCGTCGGCGGCACCATCTACGAGCCCGAGGACGGCGAGCCGCACATCGTGTGGGGCGAGATCCGCAAGGCGTGGGAGGAGAACGGCGGCGCCGCGGGTGAGCTCGGCTACCCGGTCAGCGACGAGACCGACATCCCCGGCGGCAAGCAGACCGAGTTCAGCGGGGGGACCATCACCTGGGTGAATGGGCAGATCACCGTCACCATGAAATAGTGAATCGACACGGCGCCCGAGATCGCGCACCAGCGCGGCTCGGGCGCCGTTCCCATTCCCATCGGTAGAGTCCCGCGGCGCGGGCCGAACGGCTAGGTTGTCATCGTGCAAAATCTCTTGACCGACCGTGAGCTGCTCGAGGCGCTCGCGGATGAGGTGGAACTGAATCTGCGGCGCCACATCGCCGTCGCCGACGGGTGGCAGCCGCACGATTACGTCCCGTGGGACGACGGCCGTAACTTCGCCTTCCTCGGCGGCGAGGACTGGACCCCTGAGCAGTCCGAGCTCAGCGAGCTCGCCAAGGTGGCGTTGACCGTCAGCGTGCTCATCGCGGACAACCTGCCCTCCTACCACCGGGAGATCGGCAAGCACTTGCGCACCGGCTCGTGGTGGCGCTGGGTCGGTCGCTGGACCGCCGAGGAGAACCGGCACGAGATCCTGATCCGCAACTACCTGATGGTGACCAGGTCGGTGGACCCGGTGGACCTGGAACGGCAGCGGATGGCACACATGACGGCGGGATTCCGCCGTCCGGCCCTGCATCTGCTCGACATCCTCGCCAGCTGTGCGTTCGAGGAGGCCGCCTCCGGGATCCGGCACCGCAATATCGCCGCGCTGAACGAGAACCCGATGGTCACCGCCATCGCCGCGCGCATCGCGGCCGACGACGAGCTGCAGTCGGAGTTCTTCGCCGACCTGGTCGCCGCGGCGTTCGCCATCGCGCCCGATCAGACGATGCGCGCGATCGCCGACCGGGTCGCCGGTTTCGAGGTGCCCGCCGTCGCGCTGCCGGACGGCCGCGGCAGCGACGAGGTGCTGGCCGAAGCGGGCATCTACGATCGCGCCAAAGAGGGCGAACTGGTCTTCGCGCCGCTGCTGCGCCGGTGGAACGTCTTCGACCGGACCGACCTCGGTCTCGAGGGCGAGCAGGCCCGCGCCGAACTGGAGCACCTGCGCGTGGTCTCGCCCGCCTGATTTCGCGGGTCCTGAATCACGTAGTGCGCCGGGCGGTTTCGATCCGCCCGGCGCACCGTGCGTCTACTTCTCGTCTTCCACCTTGGCCATGGACAGCACGTTCAGGCGGCGGTCGAGCTCGGCTTCGGTGAGCCGGTCGCCGAGCAGACCGCGATCGATCACCGTCTGCCGGATGGTCTTCTTCTCCTTCAACGCCTCCTTGGCCACCGCGGCCGCCTCCTCGTAGCCGATGGCCGAGTTCAGCGGTGTGACGATGGAGGGGGAGGACTCGGCCAGCGTCCGCAGCCGCTCCACGTCGGCGGTCAAGCCGCGCACGCACTTGTCGGTGAAGAGCCGGGACACGTTGGCCAGCAAGCGAATCGATTCGAGCACGTTGCGCGCCATCACCGGGATGTAGACGTTGAGCTCGAAGGCGCCGTTCGCGCCGGAGAAGGCGATCGCCGCGTCGTTGCCGATGACCTGCGCCGCCACCTGCGTGACCGCCTCGGGCAGTACCGGATTCACCTTGCCCGGCATGATCGAGCTGCCCGGCTGCAGATCGGGCAGCTGGAGTTCGGCCAGGCCGGTGAGCGGGCCGGATCCCATCCACCGGATGTCGTTGGCGATCTTGGTGAGACTCACCGCGACGGTGCGCAGCGCGCCGGACAGCTCGACGAGACCGTCGCGCGCGGCCTGCGCCTCGAAGTGGTCGACGGCCTCGGTCAAGGCGTCGATATCGGTCGACTTCACCAGTTCCGCAACGACTTTCGCGCCGAAACCGGCGGGCGCGTTGAGGCCGGTGCCCACCGCGGTGCCGCCGATCGGCAGCTCGCCGAGGCGCGGCAGCGTCGCCATCAAGCGGTCGATGCCCGCGGCGACCTGGCGGGTGTAGCCGCCGAACTCCTGGCCGAGCGTCACCGGGACGGCGTCCATCAGGTGGGTGCGCCCCGACTTCACCACGGTGCGCCACTCCTCGGACTTGTCCAGCAGCGCCAGTCGCAGATGCTCGAGCGCGGGAACCAGATCCTTGATGACGCCCTCGGTCGCCGCGACGTGCGTGGCGGTGGGGAAGGTGTCGTTGGACGACTGCGACATGTTCACGTCGTCGTTGGGGTGCACGTCGACGCCGTTGGCCTTGGCGATCGAGGCGATCACCTCGTTGGCGTTCATGTTGGAGCTGGTGCCGGAACCGGTCTGGAAGACATCGATCGGGAACTGGTCGTCGTGCTCGCCTGCGGCGATCTCGCCTGCGGCGGCGATGATCGCGTTCGCCTTGACGGGGTCGAGCAGGCCGAGATCCTTGTTCACCTCGGCGCACGCGGCCTTGAGCAGTCCGAGCGCGCGAATCTGCGCGCGCTCGAGGCCGCGCCCGCTGATCGGGAAGTTCTCCACGGCCCGCTGGGTCTGCGCGCGCCACAGCGCGTTCGCCGGGACCCGTACCTCGCCCATGGTGTCGTGCTCGATGCGGTACTGCGTCTCCTCGGTCATATTTCCGACCCTATGCCGCACGAGGACGCCGTGGGGCCGCCACGCCTGAGCGGAATCCCACACCGGTCCGGCGGAATACCGTCCGCCGAACCGGCGACGCCGACGTCAGGAGGAGAACAGCATCTTGCCGAAGGAGTTGTGCCGATGGTGGTGCCCATGCCCGTAGTGCGGAGCGGGCGCGCCCCACGCGGGAGCGGGAGCGGCCGGGGGCGGCGGCGGTGCGGCGTAGCCCGCCTCGAGCCGGGTGAGGTTCTCCAGCTCGCCGTAGTCCAGGAAGATCCCCCGGCAGTTACCGCACTGTTCGATGTGCACACCGCTGCGGTTGTACGTCTGCATCAATCCATGACATTTCGGACACTGCATTCCGGCGAGGCTAGTCGATTTCCGGCGCCTGTGCGGGCGTCATGACCTGTCCGATGCCATGGCTATCCGTCGGCACGCGTCCACCAAAGCCGTGTCCAGATCATCGAGTTCGCGTCCCTCGCGTCCGGCGGCGACCACGGCCAGCGCGGCCGCCTGCACCGCGACGGCGCGCGCCGGACGGTCGAGCGCGGTCCACTCGTCCGCGCCCCGCGGTACCGCGACACCGCCCGCGGCGCGATAGGCGTCGAGGAACCGAAGCCAGGTCACGGGCTCGAGAATGCCCGCGGCGAAGAGCGCGGCGGGCCGGGCCAGATCCCACGCCGGATCGCCGACGCCGAGGTCGTCGATGTCGATGAGCCGCCACGGGTCGCCGCCACACGGCCCACGCACCAGCTGACCCAGATGGAAGTCGCCGTGCACGAGGGTGCGGGTGGTCGCTGTCTGTTCGGGGAGTGCGGCGAATGCTCGGCACACGATCGCCGCGGCCGCTTGGTTCGCGATATCACCGGCGTCCCGCAGTCGATGGATCGCGCGGTGGACGCGCGCAGGGCCGCCCGCCTCCGGCAGGTCGCGCCGCCCGGGTTCCGGCATCGTGTGCAACCGGGCGAGCAGCGTCGCGGCGGCTTCCCATGGCGCGGCGTCTGGATCGTGGGGGTCGACCGGTTCGCCGTAGGCCCAGGCGGTGATCGTCCGGCCCGCGTGGCGTGTGAGAAGCGCGTCGCCGATCGGCAACGGCGGCAACAGGATCTCGCGCCAGCGCGGTGCGGTCGCCAGTCGAAGGCGGGAAAGCAACGCTGCCGCATCGGTTTCCACCGAGTGGGCCTTGACGACGACCGCTCCGACCCGCACCACGAGCACATCGGCACGCTCGACCACGAGCACCGGCGGCGCGCAGCCCGCACCGGCCCGCGCGGCTGTCTCGGCCAGTGCGTCGACGAGTTCGGTTGTGTTCGACGGTGATTCCCGGTCGGACTCGATCCCCACCGAGTCATCGTCCCCTATGATCTGCCGCCGGGTCACGGCTCACCACCGGGCAGCCCCAGCGCCGTCGGCAGTGCTCACACGAGCACAGGGCGGCCAGTTCGCCCGAGAGTCCCCTATACGCGAGCGGCCGCACCCGGAGGTCCGGATGCGGCCGTGCGGGAAAGCGGATCAGGGCATCGGCGGGACCGCGTGCTCGTCACCGTGGAAGTCGACCGAGGAGTACTCGCGCAGCTTGGTCAGGCGGTGGTAGGCGTCGATCATGCGGACGGTGCCCGACTTGGAGCGCATGACGATCGACTGGGTGGAGGCGCCGCCACCGTAGTAGCGGACGCCGCGTAGTAGGTCGCCGTCGGTGACGCCGGTCGCGCAGAAGAAGACGTTGTCGCCGGACACCAGGTCCTGGGTAGTGAGCACCCGGTCCAGGTCGTGTCCCGCGTCGATGGCCTTCTGCCGCTCCTCGTCGTCCTTCGGAGCCAGCATGCCCTGCAGTTCGCCGCCCATACAGCGCATGGCCGCCGCGGCGATGATGCCCTCCGGCGTGCCGCCGATGCCGACCAGGATGTCGGTGCCGGAATCCGGGCGGGCCGCCGCGATGGCGCCCGCGACGTCGCCGTCGGAGATCAGGCGGATGCGGGCGCCCGCGTCGCGGACCTCCTGAATGAGGTCGGCGTGCCGGGGCCGGTCCAGGATGCAGACGGTCAGGTCGGACACCGCGGACTTCTTCGCCTTGGCCACCCGGCGGATGTTCTCGCCGATGGGGGCCGAGATATCGATCACGTCGGCGGCGTCGGGGCCGACCGCGATCTTCTGCATGTAGAACACCGCCGACGGGTCGAACATCGCGCCGCGTTCGGCGACCGCGAGCACCGAGATCGCGCCGGGGGAGCCCTTCGACATCAGCGTGGTGCCGTCGATCGGGTCGACCGCGAAGTCGAGTTCCGGGCCGGTGCCGTCGCCCACGGCCTCGCCGTTGTACAGCATGGGCGCCTCGTCCTTCTCGCCCTCGCCGATCACCACGATGCCGCGCATGGAAACCGAGCTGACCAGCTGTCGCATCGCGTCCACGGCGGCACCGTCGCCACCCTCCTTGTCGCCGCGGCCGACCCAGCGCCCGGCGGCCATGGCTCCTGCTTCGGTCACCCGGACCAGTTCGAGCGCAAGGTTGCGGTCCGGCGCCTCGCGGCGGCTTGGTGCGGGCGAAGATGCCGTCATGGCGGGGTGCCTCCCTCGGTTCGTGCGTACGGGACGATTGTCTCATTTCATGGTCGCGCGTCCTGCACCCCTGGTCCAGGCCACGGGGGTGCCCGGCCGCGCACCCGGCCACCGAGTGGATACTGGGAGCGTGTCCTACCAAAAGCCACGCATCCTGCACGACTACAAGGATCTGTTCTTCTCGCTGATCCCCCTGGTGCTGATCGCCGTGGTCTTCGCCGCGCTGGCCAGCCAGTGCAGCTTCGCCGCCAAGGGGCCGACGCCCGGCCAGATCCCCCACTTCGACGTGAACGCGGCGTTGAAGACCGACGCGCGCACGCTCGCGTTCCCGATCCGCAATCCGAGCGTGCCCGCCGAGTGGACTCCCAACTCGGGAAACCGCGACACCGTCACCGGTGCGGGCGGCGGCCCGGTCAGCACCGTCGGCTACATCACCGGGCAGGGCACCTACATGCAGCTGACCCAGAGCAGCGCCACCGAGGAGTCGCTCGCGCGCTTCGTGCTCGGCTCGCGCTACGCCAGCGGCGCGGAAAAGATCGGTGACCAGAAGTGGGTCGTCTACGCCGAGCCGACCGAGGAGACGGCGTGGATCGCCGACCTGGGCGGTGTGCGCGTGTTGATCACGGGGGCAGGGAACAAGGCGGCGTTCGAGACGCTGGCCCAGGCGGTCACGGCCGCTCAGCCGCTGGCGCGCTGAGGTCGATCGGACGCTGAGGTCGATCAGGCGCTGGGGCGTTGAGCTGATTCGCACTGGCGCGTGGGCTGATTCGCGCTGGGCGCTGGGCCGATTCGTGCTGGGGCGTTGAGCTGATTCGCACTGGGCGACCGCCCGCGCTCACGCGTGGCTGACGACGTTGACGATCGTTCCGCTCGGATCGCGGACGAAGAATCGGCGCACGCCCCACGGCTCGTCGCGCAGTTCGTAGACGATGTCGGCGCCCGACGCGGTCATCGCCGCGTACACGGAGTCGACATCGTCGACCTCCACGCTCATGCCGGGCTGTGGCTGCTCCACCTCCGGCCCGATCAGCAGCACCTGGGCGGTCGGGTTGGCGGGCGAGGCCATGGTGACGGCCCAGCCGAGGTCCATCGCCTCGGCGAAGCCGAGCAGCCGGTAGAAATCGCGGCTGCGCTCCATGTCGTCGGTGCAGATATCGGGTGTCGCGCGGCGGATGGTCACAGCTCCTCCTTGCGGGTGTCCGAACCTCGGGGTCACTCCTCGTCGGCCGCGGCGCGCGCGAGCGCGTCCTCGACCCGCTTGCGCGCGCCCGCCAGGTGTTCCTCGCACCGGTTGGCCAGCGCCTCGCCGCGCTCCCACAGCGCCAGCGAATCGTCGAGGTCCATACCGCCCTGTTCGAGCATCTTGACCACGTTCACCAGTTCGTCGCGGGCGCGTTCGTAGCCGAAGCTCGCGATCTCGGCCAGCTCGTCCTTGCCGGCTTCGGCCAAGGTCAGTTCCCTCCTGTGCGTTCCTCGTCGTCCCGGCGGGCGCCGGAATCCGCGGTGCGTGCGCTCGGCGTGCGCGCCCCGAGCGCTTGGGTGCCGAGCGCGGCCGCGGTCACGGCGCCGTCGGCGACCCGGATGCGCAACTGACTACCCGCGGGCGCGTCCTCGATGCTGCGTACGACGTGCCGTTCGGCGCCGGTCACGCGCTGTACGACAGCGTAACCGCGGGCCAGCGTCGCGGCCGGACCCACGGCGGTGAGCTTCTCGCGCAAGTGCCTGGTCGCGGTGGCCTCGGTGCGGACCGCGTGATCGGCGCAGCGCCGCGCCGACGCGCGCAGCCGTTCGATCTCCTCGCCGCGCCGATCGATCTCGCGCAGCGGGTCGGCCAGCACCGGGCGCGAACGGAGCTGGGCCAGCGCGCGGGTCTCGCGCTCCACCCAGCCGCGCAGCGCGGCGGCCGAACGGGCGCGCAGGTCACGCACGCCGGACAGTTCCGCGGCGGCGTCGGGCACGATGCGCTTGGCCGCGTCGGTCGGCGTCGCGGCGCGCAGATCGGCGACGTAGTCGGTGAGCGGGTTGTCGGGTTCGTGGCCGATCGCGCTGACGATCGGGGTGGTCGCCGCCACGATGGCGCGGCACAGCGCCTCGTCGGAGAAGGGCAGCAGGTCTTCGACGCTGCCGCCGCCGCGGGCGAGCACGATCACATCGACGGCGGGGTCGCGGTCGAGTTCGGTCAGTGCGTCCAGGATCTGCGGCACCGCGGTCGGACCCTGCACCGCGGTATTGCGCACTTCGAAACACACTGCGGGCCAACGGTTCCTGGCGACCGTCAGGACGTCGCGCTCGGCGGCGCTGGCCCGGCCGGTGATCAGGCCGACGGTGCGGGGAAGGAAGGGGATCGGCCGCTTGAGCCGGGGATCGAAGAGGCCTTCCGCGTCGAGCAGCGCCTTCAGCCGCTCGATGCGGGCGAGCAGCTCGCCCACCCCGACGGGCCGGATCTCGATGACACGCAACGACAGGGTGCCGCGGCCGGTGAAGTAGGTGAGTTTGCCGTAGACCACCACCCGGCTGCCCTCTTGCAGCGGGGTCGGGGAGCGGCGCAGCAGGTCGGGGTCGCAGGTCACCTGGAGCGACATGTCGGCCGACGGGTCGCGCAGCACCAGGAACGCGGTGCGCGCTCCGGGACGTACGTTGATCTGGGTGATCTGACCCTCCACCCAGATGGAGCCGAGCCGGTCGATCCACTGCATGACCTTCACGGCCACGGAGCGCACCGGCCACGGATGCTCGGCGGAGTTGGCGGATGCCGCGCCTGCCTCGGCGGACGACTGCTGACCGCTCTGTGTCATACGGACAGGTATACGCGGCGGGGTTGGCCGGACCGAGCCCGGCCAACCATCGGCGAGGTCGTCGCGGGTGCGGTCACTGGGCCCGGACGGTGGCGATCCGGTTCGTCAGCATGGTCACGAACGGCGCCCTGGCGCGGGTCTGCTGCTCGTAGTCGAGCAGCGCGGTGAGGTCCTCGACGGTCAGCATGCGCAGGCGCGCGCGCAACTGGGCGAGAGTCATGGTGGCGTAGTCGTAGCGGGTGGCGACCTCCGGCTCGGCGACCTCGGCCTGCTCGTCCGAAGCGGACGGCGTCTCGGCGGAAGCCGTCTCCTCGGCGGGCTCGGGGTCGGTGATCTCCGGCACTGTGATGCTCTGCACGGGGGCGACATACCCGTTGGTGGAGCTCGCCGTCGGCTCGTCGGCGGTGTACAGGTCGAAGCGGCTGGTGCGGCCCGCGGTCGTCACGTCGTCGCCGGAGGATTGCTCGGCGCCGAGATCCTCGTCGAACGTCGCCCATTCCGGCTGTTCCACCGGGCTGTTGGACAGCCGCTCGAACACCGCGTCGCCCTTGAGAGCGAGGCTGGTCACGAACTGCTGCACGTGCATGGTGGTCTGCAGCATCTGGCTGATCGCGGTGATCGGGAAGTTCATCGCGGCCGTCGGTAGCCGACGGGTTTCTTCGAGGGCGTAGACGGCGGCCCCGGCGGCGACCCGGGCCAGAAACGGAGGTCGGAACATGGTCATAGCCTGCCCGATACCGCGTGATCTGCAAAGAATTAGTGTGCGATGTCCGGACCTTCGTCCGTCCAGGCCCGGGACGGATCCTCCGGAGTGTTCGCTGGTTACGTTGTCATTCGCTGTCACAGACAGATTGTGACTCAACTATCCGGTGAAGGCCGATCAGGCTCGACCGCCATCATGGGACCGGCCGCGCGCACGTATTCTGGGGGACATGTCTTCGGCCATCCCTTTGAACGTCGGAATCGCCCGCTCGGCGGGCGCCGGAACCGCCGATGCCGACGGTGGTAAGCGTGTGCTGCTAGCCGAGCCGCGCGGATACTGCGCGGGCGTCGACCGCGCGGTGGAAACGGTGGAGAAGGCGCTGGAGAAGCACGGTGCGCCGATCTACGTGCGCAAGGAGATCGTGCACAACAGGCACGTGGTGGAGACGCTGCGCGACCGCGGTGTCGTCTTCGTCGACGAGACCGACGAGGTGCCGAACGGCGCGGTCGTGGTGTTCTCCGCGCACGGCGTCTCCCCGGCCGTGCACGAGGCCGCCGCGGCCCGCGATCTGCACACCATCGACGCCACCTGCCCGCTGGTCACCAAGGTGCACCAGGAGGCCAAGCGGTTCGCGCGCGACGATTTCGACATCCTGCTGATCGGCCACGAGGGCCACGAGGAGGTCGAGGGCACCGCGGGCGAGGCGCCCGATCACGTCCAGCTGGTCGACGGGCCGGACGCCGTCGACCGCGTCACCGTGCGCGACGAGAACAAGGTCATCTGGCTCTCGCAGACCACACTGAGCGTCGACGAGACGATGGAGACGGTGCAGCGGCTGCGCGAACGCTTCCCCGCGCTGCAGGACCCGCCCAGCGACGACATCTGCTACGCCACCCAGAACCGCCAGGTCGCGGTGAAGGCGATGGCGCCGGAATGCGATCTGGTCATCGTGGTCGGCTCGCGCAACTCCTCGAACTCGGTGCGGCTGGTCGAGGTGGCGCTCGGCGCGGGCGCGCGGGCCTCGCACCTGGTCGACTTCGCCCGCGAGGTGGACCCGGCCTGGCTGGAAGGCGTGCGCACGGTCGGCATCACCTCCGGCGCGTCGGTGCCGGAAATTCTGGTGCGCGGTGTGCTGGACATGCTCGCCGAACACGGCTACGCCGACGTGCAGCCCGTGACCACCGCCAACGAGACGCTGGTCTTCTCGCTGCCGAGGGAACTGCGCACCACTCGGCGCTGAACAAAATCGACCGCCGAACGCTGAGCGATCGGTCGCCGAGCTTCGAACTCGCGCCGAGCTTCGAACTCGCTCAGAGGCTTTCCGGCTTGCGCCGCTGGGTGCTGCTCGAATCGCGTTCGCGGTAGCGCACATTCGGCTGCGGATGCGGCGGCACCTCGGCCCGGCCGCGGGCGCCGCGCTGGGGTTCGGCCTCCGGGCGCGACACCGCCGACGGACGCTGGCCGCGCCCGGCCGGTCTGCCATCGCGGCCTCGGCCGTTCGCGCCGACCCGGGGCGGGGCGTCGGCGACGGCATTGGACGGACGGCGACCGGGGCGAGGCGGTTCGTATTTGTCGGTCACCGGGTCCTCCTCCACCTCCTGCTGTGGTCGCCGCAAGCGGCGGCGGGCAGGCTCGGCGGGCTCGTCCTCGTCTCGACGCTTCACGGCGCTGCGCCCCCAACTCGAACCGCGGCGAGCCTCCTTCGAGCGTTCCGTGGCCGACTCGCGCCTGACCATCATGATGCGCGCGCCGCCGATGGCCAGCACCAGCGCGGTGGCGAGAATCATCGTCGGGAACCGGTTCACCAGGGGGATGGCCAGGTTCAGCAGGATGTCCTTGAGTCCGGTGGAGATCCGGCCGGTCAGTTGCTGATAGGCCAGCGGAACCGCGAGGAAGAGCAACAGCGGCGGCAACACCATCGTGGTGAAGATCCCGCGGAACCGCACAGTGAGCACCGCGGCGACACAGCCGGCGATATACAGCGCGGCGAAGCTGGCGGTGAGCTCGGCGCTGTCGCCGACGGCATCGATCAGGAAGCCCAGCAACGTGCACGCGACCGCGATCAGGACTGCTCCCCAGGCCGGGACTCCCGGCACCGAAGGCAGGACCGAACGTTGCGGCGCGGGCACCCGGGATCGCACACGTTGGGTAGCAGCCACGCCATGAACACTAACTGCCGCACCGTTCGGTCGGGTTACGGCGGGGCCGTTGCTCCGTTAACTGGCGTCCCGTCGGCATGCCGCGCACGGCCGGAGCGATACGTCTAATCGTCGGCGTCGGCGAACGCCACGGCGCGGGGGCGGGAGTCCACCCGCTGGATCGCGGGCGCCTCCTGTTCGGCTATCTCCAGCTCGTGCAGTTTGCGCGCGGTGACCATGACCCGCGATTCCACCGAAGCGACCGCGTAATTGAAAGCGTCCACCGCCTTGCCGAGTCGGTCGCCGAGCCGGTCCAGGTGCCTGCCGGTCATGCCGAGCCGCGCCGACAGCTCCCTGCCCAGTTGCTGAACCGTCGCCATATCGCGGGACACGGCCTCCTGCCGCCACCCGAAGGCCACCGTGCGCAGCAATGCGATCAGCGTCGTCGGGGTGGCGAGGATCACGTTGCGGCCGAACGCATACTCCAGCAGTCCCGAATCCGTGGTGAGCGCGGCGTCCAGGAACGGGTCGCCGGGCACGAACAGCACGACGAACTCCGGCGCGGGATCGAAGGCTGCCCAGTACGCCTTGTCGGCCAGCTGGTCGACGTGCGCCCGCAGGTGTTTGGCGTGCCGCACCAGCAGCTCGGCGCGCGCGTCCGGGTCCTCGGCCGTGCTGGCGTCGAGGTACGCGGTGAACGGCACCTTGGCGTCGACCACGATGTGCCGCTCCCCGGCCAGATGCACGACCAGATCCGGCCGCACCGAACCGGTGCGGTCCAGCCCGCCGTCCCTGCGCACCGCTTTGCTCACCTGCGTGGAGAAGTCGCAGTGCTTGGTCATCCCGGCGAGTTCCACCACGCGCTCCAACTGGATCTCGCCCCAGCGCCCGCGCACCTGCGGCGCCCGCAGGGCCGCGACCAGCTGACCGGTCTGGCTGGACAGCTGATGTGACGTGCGCTGCATGGTCGCCACCTGCTCGCGCAGGCCCGAGTAGGCGTTGATGCGATGGTGTTCGACCTGCTGGATGTGCTGCTCGAGCGCGCCGACCGCCGTGCGCAGCGGTTCCACCATGGCGCCGACGGCGTGCGAATGCCTGCGCGCCGCATCCTCGTTCGCGGCGTGCAGCGACTGCCGCAGCAAACGCTCGTTGTCGGTGGCGGCCGCCAGCCTCGCCTCCGCGACGGCCGCCCGCTGCCCGGCCCGCGCGGTATGCCCCAACCAGCCCACTCCGAATCCAGCGGCGAACACCAGCAGCAGCGCGACGAGCATCGGTGCGGTCATAGCGCAGATGGTGCCGCATGCCACCGACATCCGAGCAACCAGGCAGCGCATATTCGGTGTCGTCAGCCGGTTGGGCACCGAATCACACTTCACGGCCGCACTTTCCCAACCATGTCGGGGGCGAGCCTGCCGAGCCCGTTCGCGGCCGTCTCGCGTCCGGGCGGTCGAAGCGCATGCGACGCAGTCGCGAGTCTCGGCCGCACGGACGCGAGACATAGGGGGCCGCGAACACGCCGCGCCGCAGGCGCGGCAAATTGAACACTGTCGGTGGATGGCTCTACGGTTTCTGCCCATGCGGATGCTGCACACCTCGGACTGGCACATCGGGCGCACCTTTCACGGCGTCGATCTGCTTGCCGACCAGGCACGTTCGCTGGCCGCCATCGCCGAACTGGTGGCGGCCGAGTCGGTGGACGTGGTGGTGGTGCCAGGCGACGTCTACGACCGGTCGATTCCGAGCGCGGACGCGATCGCGGTCTGCAACCGGGGTTTCGAGGCGATTCGCGACGCGGGCGCGGTGATCGTCGCGACCTCGGGCAATCACGATTCGCCCGCGCGGCTCGGCGCGGGCGCGAGTTTCGCGGCGGCGGGCGGGCTGTACCTGCGCACCACCGTCGCCGACGCCGATCGGCCGGTCCTGCTGACCGACGAGCACGGCGAAGTGGCCTGCTACGGCATCCCTTATCTGGAGCCGGAGATCACCCGCGCCGAACTCGGTGTCCCGCAGGCGCGTTCGCACGCGGAGATCCTGGCGGCGGCGATGAGCCGGATTCGCGCCGATCTCGCGGCACGGCCAGGCGCGCGCGCCGTGGTGCTCGCGCACGCGTTCGTCGTCGGCGGCGAGGCGACCGGTTCGGAGCGGTCCATCTCGGTCGGCGGGGTGGAGACGGTGCCGCTCGCGGAGTTCGACGGCATCGACTACGTGGCGCTCGGCCACCTGCATTCGCCGCAGACGCTGTCCGGGTCGGTGCGCTACTCGGGCTCGCCGCTGCCGTACTCGTTCGCCGAGAGCTCGCATCGCAAGGCCGTGTGGCTCGTCGACCTCGACGCCGGCGGCCTGTCCGCCGTGCAGCGGCGCGACCTGCCGGTGGTGCGCGGGCTGAGCCGCCTCACCGGGACCCTGGACGAACTGCTCGCGGACCCGGCGCACGACGCGGCCGTCGACGATTACGTCTCCGCGACCCTCGTCGATCAGGCCCGTCCGATCGACGCGCTGCGCAAGTTGCGCGAGCGCTTCCCGCACGCCGTGCACGTGGAATGGGTACGCCCCGACGGCAACCCGGAGCTGCGTTACCGTGAGCGGGTGCACGGCCGCCGCGACACCGAAGTAGCGCAGAGCTTCCTCACCGACGTGCGCGGTGTGCCGAGCGAGGGGGAGATGACGTGGATCGAGCGTGCGCTGGCCGCCGCCGTCGCCGAACCCGAGCGGGTGTCCACGGTGCCTGCCGAGCTGCCGTTGTCCGGCGAGCTGAGCGCATGATCGCGTGTAGTGAACGGCGCGTGACCGCACTGAGCGTGCGGCCTGGGACTGCGCTAAGCGGATGGCGCGGGGCCGTGCCGAACGAATTGCGCACGGCTGTGCTGCTTGAATGGCGCGTGACTGCACTGAGCGTGCGGCCTGGGACTGCGCTAAGCGGATGGCGCGGAGCCGTGCCGAACGAATTGCGCACGGCTGTGCCGCCTGAATGGCGCGTGACCGCACTGAGCGGTTGGCGTGGGGCCGTGTCGAGCGGTTGGCGTGGGACCGTGTCGAGGGAAGGGGACGGCGCCGCGCTGAACGAACGGCCCGCGGCTGTCCTGATTGGACGGCGCGCGGTGCCGATCGACGGGCGCGCCGGTGCGTGGCGGGTTCCGCGCGAGGCCGCCGCATGAGACTGCATCGGCTGGAGATGACCGCGTTCGGCCCGTTCGCCGACACCACGGTCGTCGACTTCGACGCGCTCGGGGCGGACGGTCTGTTCCTGTTGCACGGGCAGACCGGCGCGGGCAAGACGACGGTGCTGGACGCGATCGCCTTCGCCCTCTACGGCCGGGTGCCCGGCGCGCGCGGCGAAAGCAAGCGCCTGCATTCGGATCACGCGCCGGAACAGACGCCCCCGCAGGTCGTGCTGGAGGCGACGCTCGGCGGGCGACGATTGCGGCTCACCAGGATTCCGGAGTTCGAGCGGCCCAAGCTGCGCGGCACCGGCATGCGCACCGACCCGCCCAAGGCCACGCTGACCTGGCTGGACGGGCGCGGCGAGAACCTCTCCCGCATCCCCGACATCGGTGACGAGATCATCCGCCTGCTCGGCATGAGCGCCGATCAGTTCTTCCAGGTGGTGCTGCTGCCCCAGGGCGATTTCGCGCGTTTCCTGAGGGCCGACAACGAGGATCGCGAGAAGCTGCTCGAAAAGCTCTTCGACACCGAACGTTTCGGCACCGCCGAGCACTGGCTCGCCGACAAGCGCCGCGCTTCGGCGGCCGAACTGGAATCCCGCAGGCAGGGCATCGAACGGCTGATCGCGCAGATCCGCGGCGCCGCGGGCCTGAGCGTGACGGAGTCGGTCGGCGTGTTGGAGGCGGTGAGCTGGTCGCAGGATCTGCTCGCGACCGCGCGCACCGACCTGGTCGAGACGACCGCGGAAGCCGAACGCTGCCAACAGGCTTCGTCCGAGCTGCGAAAATTCGCCGACGAACAGCGGCGGCTCGCGGAACTGCGGCGCAGGATGATCGCCGCCCGAGGTCAGCTCGACGACTACGCCGCGAGCGCCGAGCATCGCGCCGCGCTGCGCGAGGAACTGGAGGCCGCTCAGCGGGCCCAGCCGGTCGCCGAGGCCATCGACGAGGCGCGGGCCGCGGTCATGACCTCGCGCCGTCGGGAGAGCGAGGCGGCTACGGTCGCGGCGCGATCGGCGGCCGCGCTGCTCGATCCCGCCGCGGCCGATCTCGATGGTGCGACTCTGGTCGCGTCGGAAAGTCCTGGTGCGGAAGCAGATTCGGGTGCGGATCGATCGGGTCCGACGATTCGCGAGGACGCCGATCTCGACGCCGTCGTTCGTCGCTGGAGCGCCCAGATCGGCGCGCTCGACGAGGTGCGGGCCGATGCCACCGCTGCCGACCGGCTGCGGCGGGAAATCGACGAGCTGCGTACCGAATCCGCGGCGCTGACCGAACGGACGGCCGAGCTGATCGGGCGGCGCGAGCGCCTGCCCGCGACGATCGCCGCGGCCGAGGCCAGGGTCCGTGAGGCGACCGAGGCCGCCGCCACGCTGCCTTCGCTGACCGCCGAGTGCGAACGACTCCAGGCCGCGGCCACCGCAGCCGTCGAATTGGCGGGTCGCAGAACTGATCTGGACCGCACGCGGATCGAATTCGAGACCGCGCGGACCGTCCACAACGACGCCAAGGAGCGCGTGCTCGACCTCCGCGAGCGTCGCCTGGCCGGCATGGCCGCCGAACTGGCTGGTCAGCTGGTCGACGGGGAACCGTGCGCGGTATGCGGCGCGGCGGAGCACCCGGCGCCCGCCGAGCCCGCGCCGAGCGCGGTCTCCAAGGAAGCCGAGGACGCGGCGGTGGCCGCCGAGCGCACCGCCGAGGGGAGCCGCGACCGAGTTCACTCCCGAATCATCGGTCTGGAAAAGGAGATCGAGGCGCTGACCGCACGCGGCGGCGACGCCGACCACGTCGAGCTCGCGGCCGCCTTGCGCTCGGCGACCCACCGCTACGAGGACGCCGCCGAACTCGCCGCACTGGCCGACCGGTCGACCGCCGAACTCTCCCGGCTGCGCACCGAGGAAACCCGCATGCACGACGATCTGCGCGCGGCCGAGACGGGCGCGGGCACCGTCGCCACCCGCATCGCCGCGTCGGTCGCCCGCCTCGCGGAACTCACCGAACGCCTGCGCGCCGCCGCGGGTTCCGACGACACCATCGACCGCCGCCGCGCCCGGCTGAACGGAATGGTCACCGACGCCACCGCGCTGCGCGCCGCACGCACCGCGGCGGCCACCGCGCGCGAGCACGTCACCGCGATCGCGGATCGCGTCGAAAGCCTGGCCCGCGCAGCCGGATTCGTTCCCGAAGAGCAGCTCGGCGCCGATACCGCCCGCGACGACGTCGCGCTGCTCACCGCTTTCGCCCGCGTCGTCAACGCGGCCTCACGAACCCCGCAGCGGCAGCAGGAGATCGACGCGGAACTCGTCGCCGCCGAGCACGCCCGCGCGCACGCCGAGAAGGTGCTCGCCGAACCCGAGATCCAGGCCGCCGCCACCGCCGAACCCGGCGATCTCGCCGAGCTGGAGCGCGGGCTCGCCGACGCGCAGGTCGAGCTGAACGCGGCCGTCGCCGCGCAGGCCGAGGCGGGGCGGCGGGTGCAGTTGCTCGAGGAACTCGGCGGCCAGCTGTGGACCGAGGTGGACCGGATCGCGCCGCTACAGCGCACCCACGAAGAGCTGGCCGGACTCGCCGATGTGGTTGCGGGACGCGGCGAGAACAACCGGCGCATGTCGCTGCGCTCCTACGTGCTCGCCGCTCGCCTCGAGGAGGTGGCCCTCGCCGGTTCGGTGCGACTACGCCGAATGTCCGGTGGCCGTTACGAATTCGTGCACTCCGACAAGGCAGGTCCGCGCGGCAGGCGCGGCGGCCTCGGCCTCGACATTCGTGACGACTACACCGGCGCCGTGCGTCCCGCCAAGACGCTCTCCGGCGGAGAGACCTTCATGGCGTCCCTCTCGCTGGCGCTCGGACTGGCCGACACCGTCGCCGCCGAATCCGGTGGCCTCGTCCTGGACACCCTCTTCATCGACGAGGGTTTCGGCGGTTTGGACCCCGACACCCTCGACGCCGTCATGGGCGTCCTCGACGAACTCCGCGCGGGCGGCCGCGTCGTCGGCCTCGTCAGCCACGTCGACGAAATGCGCCAGCGCATCCCCAGCCGCCTGCACGTCCTGCGCGGCCGCACCGGCTCCCGCCTGGAGACCACCGTCGCCTGACGGAACATCCGGACGAGTGCTGCCCTCGACCGCGCATGGCCGGAGGCGGAGGTGCGGCTACCGACGAAGTTCGTCGGGATGAGTGACCGGATGGACGTCGATCAGGCTGCCCTGCTACGGAATTACTACAGCGTTACTACAGGGTCTTTCCTGCGTGTGATGTCTTCGTCGATGCGTCGCTGTCGGACGCCGCGTTCCGCGTCCTCAGCAAAGCGAGAGTGAGCAGCACACCAAGCGTGGCCAAGCCTGCGGCGGTGGCGAATGCCGCGGTGAGCCCGGTGCGGTAGGCGGTGTCCGGTGGCGTGGTGGCGCGGGCGGTGATCAGGTCGGCGAGCAGGAGCAGGGCGGTGACGCCGAGGCCGGAGCCGACACGCTGGGCGGTGTTGACGATGCCTGCGGCGATCCCGGTATCGGCGGTGTCGACCGAGGTCACGGCGGGCGCGGTGACGCCGACGAAGGCGGCGGGGAGGCCGATGCCGAGCAGGATCGCGCCGGGGAGGATGTCGATCGGGTAGTCGGCGTGCGCCGGGAGGCGGGCGAACCACCCCATGGCGAGGGCTTGGAGGCCGAGGCCGAGCGCCAGCACGCGCGCCGCGCCGAGGCGATCCATGAGGTAGGGGATGAGGGTGCGGGAAGCGAGGATGTTGACCGCCGCGACCGGGAGCACCGCCAGACCCGAGCGGGTCGGGCTGTAGTCCTGGCTGTTCTGTAGATACAGCGCCAGCAGTGCGAAAGTGGGCACGTGTGCGGCGCCGACCAGGGCGTTCACCACCGCCGAGCCGCTCACCTGGCGAATCGTGAAGAGCCGCAGCGGCATCAGCGGGTGCGGGCTGCGCGCTTCGACGACCACGAAGCCAGCGAGCAGCGCCATCCCGAGAACGAGAAGACCGGCCGCGATCGCACGGGTGCCGGGGGAGCCGAGCGCGCCGATCGCGTAGCCGATGAGCAGCAACGCCGTGGTTCCGGTGATCGCGCCGGGGATGTCGAGTCTGCGCAGCCCTTCGGCGGGACGCGCGGTGTCGGGCGGCAGCAGCCGGGTGCCTGCGAGGGCGACGAGCCCGACGGGCACGTTGACCAGGAAGATCGACGGCCAGCCGAACGCGTCGGTGAGCGGCCCGCCCACCGCGGTGCCGATCGCCGCGCCCGCCGCGCCCATCGCGCTCCACACCCCGAAGGCTCGGTTCCTGGCCGCCTGCGCGGTGAAACTCGCGGTGAGCAGGGCCAATTGGGCCGGAATCAACACCGCGGCCCCGACGCCCTGGAGGGCGCGCGCCGCGATCAGCAGCGCGGCGGAGTCGGCGAAGCCCGCCAGCGCCGACGCGGCGGTGAACACGACCAACCCGCCGGTGAATACCCGGCGCGGTCCGATCAGGTCGGCGGCTCGCCCGCCCAGGAGCATGAACCCGCCGAACGCCAGCAGGTAGGCGTTGGTGACCCACCCGAGCCCGGCCTCGCCGAGCCCGAGGTCGGCGCCTATGGCGGGTAACGCCACGTTCAGCACGGTGGTGTCGAGAAAGACCACCAGTTCCACGACGGTGATCAGCAGCAGGACCAGCCGGTCCCTGCGGTCGAAGACTCTCTCGGCCATGAGCCGTCCTCTCATTAGAGTTTTACTCTAGTGAGATTGTCATTAGAGTTGAACTCTAGTCAAGGCGCGCCCTTCGGTGAGCGGCTCCGGAAACGAGAACGCGCCGGTCACCCCAGCGGGCGACCGGCGCGTGCGAGCCGGGTGAAACCTCACGCCTCGTGATCGAGCAACCACCTTTTGACGTCCAGCCCCCAGCGGAACCCGCCGAGCGCCCCGCCGATCCGCAGCACCCGGTGGCACGGCACGAACAGCGCCGCCGCATTGCGCGCGCACGCGTTGGCCGCGGCGCGGGTCGCCTCCGGCCGTCCGGAGATGGCGGCGAACTCGGTGTAGGTCACCGGATCGCCCGCGGGGACCTTCCGCAGCACGTCCCAGGCGTGCATGAGGAACTCCCCCGACCGCTGACGCACCGGAACATCGTCGATGGTGTGCACGTCGCCGCGGTGATAGGCGAGGATGGCCTCCGATACGGCGCCCAGCGAATCCCGTTGCCGCAGTTGGCCGGGACGCAGCGCCGGGTGGATCAGCAGGCGCAGGTTCTCCGCGTCGGCGGTCCAGCCGGAGGCCAGCACCGCGCCCTCGCCGTCGGTGATCGCGGTGAACGGGCCGATGGGTGTGTCGACGATGCCGAAGTCGGCGGCGCGGGTCGATTCGATGCTCATGGTGTGCTCGCTTTCGATGGTGCGGCAGGTGGGTCAGTCGGTCTTGCGTGCCGAGCGGGCCGGTCGCTTGGGTGCGGCGGCGCGTCTGCTCAGCGCGGTCTTCCACAGGTGCATGGACAGATAGGAGCGCCAAGGCGCCCAGCGTGCGGTGTCGCTCAGGTCGATGCCGAGCAGGTCGGCGCCCTGCCGGACGACCAAGTCCGTGTCGAGCAAGATATCGGGATCGGCCAGCAGCCGCATGGTCACGTAGTCAGCGGTCCATGGCCCGACGCCGTCCAGTGCCAGCAGATCCCGGCGCAGTTCGGCCGCGGTGCGACCGGCATGCAGTTGCAGATCACCCGCCGCCAGAGCGGCGGCCGCGCCGACGATCGAGCGGATGCGCCGCGACGGACCGGTCAGCACCTCGGCGCCCCGCTCGGCGATGACGTCCGGGGTCGGGAACAGTCGCCGCGCCGGCCCTTCGACCTGATCGCCGAGCGCCTCCACCAACCGGGCGGTGTGGGTGGCCGCGGCCGACACCGAGATCTGCTGTCCGATCATGGTGCGCAACAACAGTTCCGGGCCGTCCAGGCAACCGGGCACCCGAATGCCGGGGGTGAACACCACCCGGTCCGCGCCGGCGCGCGACGTGCCCGTGCCGACGGTGGCTGGCGCGCTGCCCACATCGGGCAGGGTGGCTGTCCGCACCCGCCGCGCGTCCTCGGCATCGAAGGCGTCCACCGGGCGGCCCGCGGACCCGCGCCTCGTCGACGTCGCGCTTCCCCGCCTCGTCGACGTCGCGCCTTCCCGCAGCGCCGCCGTCGCGTCCGCGCCGAGCACCTCGTCGATGCCGACGGGGTCGGCGTCCAGATCGAGCAGGTGACGCACCCGTGCGACGGTCGGCGCGAGATCACGCATGTCGTGCAGCGCCAGTTCCGCGCGCACGTGATCGCCGCGAATGCTCAGCCGCGCCGTCGAGTGCCCGTGCGGCGTGCGCAGGTTCCTGGTGTAGACCTGGTCTTCCCAGAGCTCCATGCCGGGCACCACGTGCGCGGAGAGGAACCACTCCAGCCAGGCGCGGTCCAGCGGCTCCCGGAACGGAAGGCGAAGCGAGAGTGTGCCGTTCGCCGTCGGCGTGGTCTGCCCGGGGTCCTTGCGAACGCGCTGTGCCTCGGTGCGCATGGTGGTCGGGCTGACCGCGAACACCTCGCGCACCGTGTCGTTGAACTGGCGGATGCTGGCGAAACCCGCGGCGAACGCGATATCCGACATCGGCATCGCGGTGGTCTGGATGAGCAGCCGCGCGGTGTGCGCGCGGTGCGCCCTGGCCAGCGCCAGCGGCCCGGCCCCGAGTTCGGTGGTGAGCACCCGGGTGAGCTGGCGCTGGGAGTATCCGAGGGTGGCGGCCAGCGCGGGTACCCCGCCTCGTTCGATGACGCCGTCGCCGATCAGCCGCATGGCCCTGGCGGCCAGATCGGCCCGGGTGTTCCACAGCGGCGAGCCGGGCGCAGCGTCCGGCAGGCAACGGCGGCATGCCCGGTACCCCTCGTGCTGCGCCGCGGCCGCCGTCGGCAGGAAGCTGACATTCGCCCGCTTCGGCGTGATCGCCGGACACGAAGGGCGGCAATAGATTCCGGTGGTACGCACCGCCGTGAAGAACTGACCGTCGAAGCGCGAGTCGCGCGTCGACACCGCCCGATAGCACTGCTCGAAATCCAACGCCGTGATCGTCACGCAATCCACAATGTCAGCTCTCGCCGCACCGTGCTAGCGGAAAACAGACACCATCGCCGAGGCGGCGCGGACCGCCCACGCGCTGCACAGGCGCGGTGGCGCAGGCTCGCCGGACGGGCGGCGGAAACGCCCCGGTCGGCGGGAAACGTCATCGCGTCGAGAAGCCTGTGTGCGGCGTATGGGGAGTCTGTGACAGGTGGGATCAGCAGCAGCGGTTGGTGGGGCTGCGGTCGGCTTCGGCGTGGCGGTCGCGCCAGTATTGGCGCTCGGTGGGGATCGGACAGTCCGGGTGGTTGCGTCGTAGGTGCGCGACGTAGCGCTGGTAGTCCTGGCCGCCGAGGATCGAGTCGAACCACCAGATGACCGCGCGGACCGCGTCGAGCGCACGCCGCGGGAGGGCCGGTCGCGCTGACCTGCCCTCCCGCGGCGCGAATGATTCACCCATTACGCGGGCGCTTCCGCCTTGGCCGCGCCGTGCGTGTGGGCCGCGCCGGGTGCGCGCACCTTGCCCGTCGCGATCAGCTCGTCCCATTCCTTCTGAACGGTCTTCTCGGTCGCGGTGGCGAGGAACCCGCTCGGCGCGAAGATCTTCGACGGCTCCTCCGGCGACTCGGTCGTCTCACCCCCGCCGGAGCGCCAGGCGCGCACGCACACCAGCGCGCCGACCACCGCGACGATCAGCACCAGCACCGCGAACACGATCGAGAGCGTGCCCTGGATGAAGGTGTTGCGGATGACGGTGTCCACGTCTTCCGGCGTCTTCGCCGTCAGGCAGAGCTTCCCGGCTTCCTGCGCCTGCTGGCAGAGGGAGTGCTGCTTCCAGTAACCGAGCTTCGGATCGGCGGAGAAGATCTTCTGCCAGGATGCGGTCATCGTCACGAGGAGGTCCCAGACCAGCGGAATGCCCGGAATCCACGCCCATTTCGCCAGGCCCTTCTTCACGATGATGGTCATCACGACGGTCAGCGCGACGGCGGCGAGCAGCTGGTTGGCGATGCCGAACAGCGGGTAGAGCGCGTTGATGCCGCCCAGCGGATCGGTGACGCCCATCAGCAGGATGGAACCCCACGCCGCGACCACGACGAACGAGCACAGCCACGCCCCGACCCGCCAGGACGGATCCTTGAACTTGCCCAGCGGGCCGCCGAAGTTGCCCAGCGCGTCCGACGTCATGAACCGCGCGACGCGGGTGCCCGCATCGATCGTGGTCAGGATGAACAGCGCCTCGAACATGATCGCGAAGTGGTACCAGAACGACTTCATGCTCTCGCCGCCGAGGAACTGGTGGAACACCTCGGAGATGCCGACCGCCAGCGTGGGCGCGCCACCGGTGCGCGAGATGATGGTCTTCTCGCCGACGTCCGCGGCGGCGCCGGAGAAGGTCTCCGGCGTGGCGGGCGGACCGGCCAGGCCGAGCGAATTCGTGTACGCGGCGGCCTTTTCCGGGGTGCCGCCGGTCAGGCCGAGCGGCGCGTTCATGCCGAAGTACAGGTGCTGGTCGATGATCGAGGCGGTGATGATGGCCATCACGGCGACGAACGACTCCATCAGCATGCCGCCGTAGCCGATCATCCGCGCGTGCGATTCCTTCTCCAGCAGCTTGGGCGTGGTGCCGGAGGAGACGAGCGCGTGGAAACCGGAGAGCGCGCCGCAGGCGATGGTGATGAACAGGAACGGGAACAGGCTGCCCGCGAAGGCCGGACCGGTGCCGGTGGAGGCGAAGTCGGAGATCGCGGGGGCCTTCAGCACCGGCATGGTGATCAGGATGCCGACGGCGAGCAGGCCGATGGTGCCGATCTTCATGAAGGTGGACAGGTAGTCGCGCGGGGCGAGCAGCAGCCAGACCGGCAGCACCGAGGCGAGGAAGCCGTAGGCGATCAGCAGCCAGGCGATGGTGGTCCGCGAAAGCGTGAACCAGTCGGCCCCCCATTCGGTTTCGGACACCCAGCCGCCGGAGACGATGGCGAGCAGCAGCAGCGCGATGCCGATCGCGGACACCTCGCCGACCTTGCCGGGACGTAGGAACCGCAGGTAGACGCCCATGAACAGGGCGATGGGGATGGTCATCGCGATGGAGAACACGCCCCACGGGCTCTCGCCGAGCGCGTTCACCACGACCAGCGCGAGCACCGCGAGCAGGATCATCATGATCACGAGAATCGCCGCGATGGCCGCGATGCCGCCGACCACGCCGAGCTCGTCACGCGCCATCTGGCCGAGGCTGCGCCCGCGCCGCTTGGTGGAGGCCCACAGCACCAGGTAGTCCTGCACCGCACCGGCCAGGCAGACGCCGACCACGATCCAGATGGTGCCTGGCAGATAGCCCATCTGCGCGGCGAGCACCGGGCCGACCAGCGGGCCCGCGCCCGCGATGGCGGCGAAGTGGTGCCCGTAGAGCACCCGCCGGTCCATCGGCATGAAATCCTTGCCGTTCTCCAGGATTTCGGCGGGCGTCGCGATGTCGTCGCGCGGCTTGGTGATCTTCCACTCGATGAACCGCGCGTAGAAGCGGTAGGCGATGACGTAGGTACACACCGCCGCGATGACGATCCAGACCGCGTTGACGTTCTCGCCGCGCGCGATGGCGAGGATGGTCCAGGCGACCGCGCCGAGTATCGCGATTCCGGCAAAGACAGCCTTCTTGGCCGGGGTGATCGGGGACCTGTCCACCACGCCGACGGGCGGCAGGTCGGGGTCGGTCCGCAGATATTCGATTGTCGCCATCTGCCTACTCTCCTGTGAAACGCGCAGGATCTCGACGTGCGGGATCTTGCTGAAACACGAGACAAGGTAGCGGATGGCCGATCGCTGCTGCGCGGATTCCGGCCATCGATGGACGACCGTTAAATATTGTTCGTGTGTCTGTCGTCCGGGCTGTCATAGCCGGACGTATGCTGCGATGCGGTTCGTCACACTCCATGTCCGCCCCGAGGAGGGCTGTTCTGGATCCGATCCCGCGTTCGCCCGCGCCGTGCCCGCCCGCGCGCCCGCTCGGGCCGCCGAAGATCGCGGACGCGCCGCGCGGAGTTCGCAGGCGCACCCTGCTCGGCTCGGCGCTCGCCGCCCCGTTGCTGGCAGGCGCGTGCGGCTCCGGCGATGATGCACTGACATTCTTCTTCCAGGCCCGCCCCGAGGAAGCGCGAGTCCGGTTGCGCATCATCGAAGAGTTCCGGAAACGGCATCCCGATATTCCGGTGCGCACCATCATGTCGGGCCCGGACCCGTTGCAGCAGATGCTCACCTACTGCGCGGGCGGCAAATGCCCCGACGTGCTGATGGCCTGGGAACTGCTCTACGCGGGGCTGGCCGAGCGCGGCGTGCTGCTCGATCTGCGCACACTGCTCGACCGGGAACCGGAGTACGCCGCCGAGCTGCGGCGTGACAGTTTCCCCACGCTGTACGACACTTTCACCTACGGTGGCGGCCAATACGCACTGCCCGAGCAGTGGTCCGGCGTCTTCCTCTACTACAACCGCGCACTGTTCGCCGACGCCGGGCTGACGCCCCCGACCCGCTGGCGTGACGCCTGGAGTTTCGACGAGTTCCTCGACGCCGCTCGCGTGCTCACCCGCCGCGACGGCGACGGCCGCACCAGGCAGTGGGGGTTCGCCGACGCCTGGGTGCCGTACTTCTCGGCCGCCTGCTTCGGGATGAACAACGGCGCCGAATGGTTCACGCCCTCGGTGAATCCGGCCCGCACCAATCTCGGCGACCCGCGCTTCGCGGAGGGCTTCCAGTTCTATGCCGATCTCGCGGTGCACCATCGAGTGGCGCCGAGAGTCGCCGACCAGCAGTCGGTTTCGGCGCCGGACCTGTTCCGGCGCGGCCGCGCGGCCATGGCGCTGGGCGGACACTGGCTCTACTCCGAATTCGCAGGCAACGACGGCGTTCCCATCGATCTGACCGTGCTGCCCGTCGGCCCGCACGGCGGACCCGGGGCGATCACCGATGTCGGCTGCACCGGCCTGTCCATCGCCGCCGACAGCCCGCGCATCGAACAGGCCTGGGAATTCGTGAAGTTCGCGACCGGACCGGTCGGGCAGGCCATCGTCGCCGCGTCCGGACTGTTCGTGCCGGTGCTGAAATCCGCCATGGCCACAGCGGGATTCGCGGCGGCGCATCGCGAGATCCGGAATCTGGCGGTGATGACCGACGGTCCGGACAGTTCGCGTCCGCTGCCGGTGACGCCGATGTGGGGCAAGGTGTCGGCGCTGCTCGAACGGGGCGGGAACCGGGTGTTGCGCGGTGCGGCGACCGCGCAGTCGCAGAGTGGACGGCTCGCCGCGGACGTCGACGCGTTGCTGGCGGCGCGATGAGTACCTCCGTCGACGACGCGGTACTGGACGAGGCGGGTGTGGCGACTCCGCCGCACAAGACGATGCGCCGGGCGCGTCCCGGTCGGCTCGCGCGCCGGCGCGAGCGGGCCGGATGGTTGTTCATCGCACCGAATCTGGCCGCGGTGCTGGTGTTCCTGCTGTTCCCCCTCGGCTTCTCGCTGTATCTGAGCTTCCACGCGTGGGATCTGTTCAGCCCGCCGCGGTTCGTCGGGACGGCGAACTATCGGAGGCTGTTCGGCTCCGATCCGCTGTTCCTGATAGCGATGCGCAATACCGCGGTGTTCACCGTGCTGACCTTGCTGCCGACGGTGGCGATCGGCTTGGTCGTCGCGGCCGTGCTGAATCGAAAGCTGGCCGGTATCGGCCTGTTTCGCACGCTCGCGTTCCTGCCGCTGGTGGCTTCGACGGTGGCGATGGCCGTGGTGTGGCGGTTCATCTTCACCACCGACGACGGGCTGCTCAACCTCGTGCTCGGCTGGTTCGGCGTCGACCCGGTGCCGTGGCTGACCGACCCGGACTGGGCGCTGGTCTCGCTCAGCATCGTGACCGTCTGGAAGAGCGTGCCTTTCGCCACCGTCATCTTGCTCGCGGCCATGCAGGGCGTGCCGGAAACTCTGTACGAGGCGGCGAAGATCGACGGCGCGGGCGCCGTGCGGCGCTTCCGCTCGGTGACGCTGCCGCTGATCCGCGGGCCGCTGTCGTTCGTCTTCGTGATCACCGTCATCAACTCGGTGCAGGCCTTCGACCAGGCGTACGCGCTCACCGGCGGCAACGGTGGACCCGAGACGGGCACCTATCTGCTCGGGATCATGCTGTTCCAGCACGCATTCGGGTTCTACGAAGTGGGCTACGCGTCGGCACTGGCGTGGGTGATCTTCGCGATCCTGTTGGCGCTCACGATCGTTCAGTTGCGATTGGCCCGGCGTACGGAGACCGAACTGTGAACGTGTACAGGATCGTTCGGCGGGCGTCGGCAGGCGAGCATCGAAGCGGGACCGCTGTGATCACCTGCGCACACGGGGTGGGGGAGAGCGTGGTCGCAAGGGAGACCGATCCGCACACTCCCGGAAAGTACGCGGGTGGGCGCGCGGAACGGGCGGCCGTACGCAGGTTGGTGCGCGGTATCGGCATCTACGCCGCGCTGGTCGGTGTCGCGTGGTGTGCGCTGGCGCCGATCCTGTGGGCGCTGTCGGGTTCGCTGAAGCGCGACGGAGAGATCACCGAACCCACTCTGTTGCCCGCGGATCCGCAATGGTCCAACTACGGAAGGGTGTTCGAGCTGCTGCCGATGGGACGCATGCTGCTCAACACCACCGTCTACGCGATATGTGTGACCGCGGGGCAGGTGTTCTTCTGTTCGCTGGCCGGATACGCGTTCGCGCGCTTGCGTTTTCGCGGGCGCGAGGCACTGTTCCTCGCCTACCTGGCGACACTGATGGTGCCGCTCACCGTCACGGTCATCCCGCAGTTCCTGCTCATGCGGGCCTTCGGCTGGGTGGACACCGCGTGGTCGATGATCGTGCCCGGCCTGTTCGGCAGCGCCTTCGGCACCTACCTGATGCGTCAGTTCTTCCGCACGCTGCCAACGGAATTGGAGGAGGCGGCCATTCTCGACGGCTGTTCCACCTGGCAGGTGTACTGGCGCGTGCTGCTCCCGCACACCCGCCCGGCGCTCATGGTGCTAGCGGTGCTCACCTGGATCACCGTGTGGAACGACTTCCTCTGGCCGCTGGTCATGATCCAGCGCAACGAGTTGGCGACGGCCACCCTCGGGCTGGTCCGCTTGCAGGGGCAGTACTACTCGCAGTGGCCGCTCCTGATGGCGGCCGCCGTCGTCATCCTGCTGCCCCTGCTCGCCGTCTACGCGATCGGTCAGCGCGCCTTCCTCCGCGGCATCGCGATGTCCGGCTTCGGCGGACGGTAGCGCTATTCGCCCCAGTAGGTGCCGAAGCTCCAGAGGTTGCCCTCGGGATCGCGGACGGTGAAGCCGCGCGAGCCGTAGTCCTCGTCGCGCAGGCCGCGCACCACCTCGGCGCCCGCGGCGGTCGCGCGCTCGAAGAGATCGTCGGGCTTGTCACAGACGACGTAGATCGAGTCGTTGCCGGGCCTTCGCTGCCCGAACGGGGTGTCGTCCTTGCCCGCGGTGCCGAACATGATGCCGCCGCCGAGCGGCCAGCGCAGTTCGCCGTGCTCGACGATCGACGGATCGTCCTCGCGGGCGTAGCTGGCCGAGACCTGGAAGCCGAAGGCGTTCACCAGGAAATCGGTCATCGCCCTGGCGTCGCGGAAGGCGAGGCAGGGCCAGATCGCGGTGCGGGTGGTGGTGTCTGCTGTCGTGGGATTCGTCATGGTTCCAGCCTCATCCGCCGACCCCTGGCTCGTCTTGGACGGATGGAATCTCCTCGGCCAACCAGGTGGTCGGGCTGCATCCCGCGAGGTCGAGGAAGTCGCGATTCAAATGGGCCTGGTCGTAATATCCGCAGGTCGCGGCAACCTGAGCGATGGAGACGAACGAGGGTGTGTGCTCGAGCATCCGCCTGGCTCGCTCGAAACGGGTGACGCGGGCGGCGAGCTTCGGGCTCAGACCGAACTCCGCGCCGAACTTGCGCGTCAGATGCTGGCGGGACCAGCCGATGCGATCGGCCAGCGGACCGATGCTCGCGGTGCCGCCGCTGGCGACCACGGCACGCCAAGCCCAGGTGAGTTCCGGAGTGACGAGCCGGTCGGGACAGGCCATGCGGGTGAGGATCTCGTCGCAGACGGCGAATCGCCGCGCCCACGGCGCCGCGCCCTGAAGACGCTCCCACAGCTCGTCACCGGTCGGTCCCGCGAGCTCGGAGCATTCGAGCGAGGTGTTCCAGATCTTCGCGGCGGGCAGCCCGAACAGCGTCCGGCAGCCGAGCGGGGTGAGCGCGATGGCCACGCCCTCTTGATGTCCGGTGTGCGCGATGGCGGCCGAACTCGCCTGCAATCCGCTGAGGACGCAGCGATAGTCGCGCGGATGCTGGGCCGGATCGGTCTGCGCGACCACATCGATGGTCGGGCCGATGGCGACGATGAAGGTCAGATGGCGCGACGGCATTCCCCGGTGCAGGCCGGGCGCGTATCCGGTCATCCGGTAGCCGAGGTAGTGATCGATGAAGGCCGCCAGCGCGGGCGCCGGTCGGGCCGTCACCACCTCCGTGGTCGGCTCCATACGGGTCACGGTACGCCCGCACGGGTCGTCCGCCTACCGATCTTCCGGCCCGCAAACGTGACACACGCCGCGGTTCGGGGTGCGGTGAGATCGCGCACACGGGTGGCCTCGAGTATGTGAGTTCGGGTTGTCGGCCGGTTACCTTTACGCCTTCAGATGAGGAGTGGAGGTGTCATGCGTCGAATCCGATACGAGCGCAGTGGTGGTCCCGAAGTGCTCGGGCTGGAGTCGGCCGAGACACCGGCGCCCGGACCCGGCGAACTGCTGGTGAAGGTGCACGCGATCGGCGTGACCCTGCCGGTGGTGCGGAAGGTGCGCGAACAGCGCGAGCCCATCCCGCTGGGCGGGGAGATCGCGGGCGAAGTGATCGCCGTGGGGGAGGGCGTCACCGACTTCGCGCCCGGCTATCGCGTCACCGGCCTGTGCTTCGGGCACGGCTACGCCGAGTACGCGCTGCTGCGCCAGGACATGGCGTCGCCCATTCCCGATGGCGCCTCCGCCGTCGACGCGGTCGCGCTGGTGCGCAGCGGCCTCGTCGCGCTCGGTGCGCTCGATGCCGCGAAGCCGGCGTCCGGTGAGTCCGCGCTGGTCACCGCCGCGGCGAGCGGTGTGGGGCACCTGGCCGTGCAGCTGGCGCGGGTGCGTGGAGCCAAGCGCGTGGTTGCCGCCGTCTCCGACCCGGCCAAGGGCGCTTTCCTGCGCGAACTCCGCGCCGACGACGTGGTCGTCTACGACCAGTCGTGGGGCGAGCCCGTCGACTACGTCCTCGACGCCGTCGGCGGTGAACTGCTCGGACCCGCCCTCGCCGCCCTCGCGCCCGGCGGGCGTCTCGTCGCCTACAGCTCCGGCGGCGGCGTCATCCAGGCCTACGACCTGCTGGCAGGCGCCAAGTCGGTGATCGGCTTCCAGATGGCGCGGGTCGCACGCGAGACGCCGGAGGTGTACGAGCACTGGCGGCAGGAGCTGTGGCAGTACTTCGCGTCCGGGCAGGTGCGGCCGGTGGTGCACGGGGAATTCGCGCTGGAGGACGCGGCGGCGGCGCACGCGGTGATCGAAAGCCGCGGCAACCTCGGCAAAGTCGTACTGATTCCCTGATCGATTCGCCGATCACCTGTCGGCCGCACCGGAAATGCGCGGCCGACATCGTGATCGTCCCCTGATCGGCACGGCCGCATGGCCGATGCCAGCCGACGCGTGCCCGTCAGCTCGCGACGTTGACGTGCCGGTGGATCGTCCGCGGGTCGGCCGCCAGATCGAGCATGCACGCGGCCAGATCGTCGCGACTGATACGGATGCCGAAGGTGACGTTGCGGTCCAGCGCCGTCCGATACGAACCCTTTCCGGCCTTGTCGGTCAGCTGAGGCGCGCGGACGATGGTCCACTCCAGGTCGGTATCGCGCACCACCTGTTCGGCCGCCGCCATGTCTGCGAGGCTGTGCCGCAGCAATCGGCGCAGGATGAGCGGTTTCACCACGAATCGGGTGAACCAGTCGTCGCCCGGCCCGGCGATCCTGGCGCTGTTGCTGACCAGGATCAGGCGCTGGACCCCCGTCGACTCCATGGCCTTCGCGATGGAGAGCGCGGCGTCGGTGGAAACCGTGGTCGGTCCGGTGTCACGCGATCCGATCGAGTCGAGTACGACGTCCGCCCCTTGGATGGCGGTCGCGATATCGGCGGGGTTCATCACATCCGCCGTAATCACGCGCAACTCGGGGTGGTCCGGAAGGTCGTGCGCCGTGCGGACCACGGCCGTGACCTGATGCCCGCGCGCCAGTGCTTGCTGGACGAGGCGTCCGCCGGTACCGCCGCTGGCCCCGAAGATGGTGAGTCGCATATCTGACCCCTGTGGTTGGTGAGTATTTACTCACCTATACTGGGTGAGCACTTACTAACCTGTCAAGAGGGAGATTCGTGGGGACTCGCGACCAGATCCTCGACGCCGCCGCCGAGATCATGCGTAACCGTGGCGTCGTGCACGCCACGACCAAGGAAATCGCCAAGGCGGCCGGATACTCCGAAGCTGCGCTCTACAAGCACTTCAGCGACAAGGAAGACATCATTCTCAATGTCTTGCGGCATCGCATGCCGAGCCCGGCCGAGGCGTACCCGGTGCCGGGTGCGGCCACCGTCGAGGACAACCTCGCCACTCTGGCTCGCGGTGCGCTGAACTTCTATCAGCAGTCGCTGCCGCTGCTCGGTGGTCTGCTCGCGCAGCCGCAACGGATGGCGGCGCATCGGGACGCGATGAGCAGGCACGGCGCGGGTCCGGGGAAGGCAATCGAGGGCATCGCGGCGTACCTGCGCGCGGAGCAAGGGTTGGGTCGAGTCGGTGACGGCGTCGAAGTGGAGACGGTAGCGGCTTTGCTCGACGGCGTCTGCTTCCATCAGGCGTTCCTGCGGTACTACGAGGGTGGACCGGAGGCGGCCGCCGCGTCGGACGAGCTGGCCCGCAGCGTTGCGCGAACGCTGGCTCGCGCTCTGTAGAACGCCGGGCTTGCCTGGTCACCTGTCTATCGGCGCTTCGGAAGGTCGATCTGCCGACGTCGGAGGCGAGTTGCGCCGGTGGAGTGGTGCGCGCGCGGCGGGTTGGTGTCGGTGTGATGCCGCGGTCCCGGTCGGCGGCGCGGCTCCGGCGTCCGCCGGAACCATGCGGCAGGCGCGAGCAGGGCGCAGGTCCGCGCCGCGTAGACTCTCTACCTCGTGAGTCTCACCCTCGGAATCGTCGGCCTGCCCAACGTCGGAAAGTCGACGCTGTTCAACGCGCTGACCAAGAACGACGTGCTTGCCGCGAACTACCCGTTCGCGACCATCGAGCCGAACGTCGGTGTGGTCCCGCTGCCCGATCCGCGGCTGGACCAGCTGTCCGGGATCTTCGGTTCCGAGCGCATCGTGCCCGCCACCGTGTCCTTCGTCGACATCGCGGGCATCGTGAAGGGCGCCTCCGAGGGCGCGGGCCTCGGCAACAAGTTCCTCGCCAACATCCGCGAGGCCGACGCCATCTGCCAGGTGGTGCGCGTGTTCGCCGACGACGACGTGGTGCACGTCGACGGCCGGGTCGACCCCTCCGCCGACATCGAGGTCATCGAGACCGAGCTCATCCTCGCCGACCTGCAGACCCTGGAGAAGGCGGTCGTGCGGCTGGAGAAGGAAGCCAAGGTCAAGAAGGACCGCAAGCCGGTCGCCGACGCGGCCAAGACGGCCCAGGAGATCCTCAACAGCGGCAAGACCCTCTTCGCCGCGCAGGATCAGGTGGACACCGAACTGCTGAAAGAGCTTTCGCTGCTCACCATCAAGCCCTTCCTCTACGTCTTCAACGCCGACGAGTCCGTCCTCACCGACGAGGCCAAGGTCGCCGAACTGAAGGCCTCCGTCGCGCCGGCCGACGCCGTCTTCCTCGACGCCAAGGTGGAAGCCGAACTCCTCGAGCTCGACACCGAATCCGCCATGGAACTCCTCGAATCCATCGGCCAGACCGAACCCGGCCTGCACGCCCTCGCCCGCGCCGGCTTCCACACCCTCGGCCTCCAGACCTACCTCACCGCAGGCCCTAAGGAATCCCGCGCCTGGACCATCCACCAGGGCGACACCGCCCCCAAGGCAGCGGGCGTCATCCACACCGACTTCGAACGCGGCTTCATCAAGGCCGAGATCGTCGCCTTCGACGACCTGGTCGAAGCGGGATCCATGGCGGCCGCGAAGGCTGCGGGCAAAGTCCGCATGGAGGGCAAGGACTACGTCATGACAGATGGCGACGTCGTCGAGTTCCGCTTCAACGTATAGCTTCTGGGAAGAAGTAGGTCGCCTGATCGATCGCTGCCAGTAGAGACTCTGCTGAGCCCCCATCCCGCGGACGGGTGGGGGCTCAGGCGTTTCGACAGGGCCGCGCGTTGGCTGGTTCGGTGGGCGCGGTACACGGGCAATTACCAGGGAACGGGGCCGAGGCGGTCGATGAAGGTTGCGGTCGGTCCGTCGGCGCCGATGGTCGCGAGTTCGATGATCGGGTCACTGCCTTCGGTGACGGTCAGTTGGCCGGTGTGATTGTTGATGTCGGTGGCGGTGTATTTGCGGTTGGCGACTTCTCCAGGTGTGAGGCCGTTGAATCTGATCTCAGGGAGGGCTTGGGCGTACCTGATGGTGATCATGTTCAGTGCGGCTTTGGAGGAGCTGTAGGCGAGCTCGTGGAATGTCGCGGGGGGCTGCGTGGGGTCGGTCGCGATCATCATGGATCCAATAGGAGTCCAGGGTCACGCGAGCCAAGGAAGATCGTCCAGCCCAGTTCTCCGAGTCGGCGGGCGGTCTCCAGGCCGAGTCCTTTGTTGCCGCCGGTGATCAGCGCCGAGGTCGGGTGCGTGGTCATGTGTTTCTCCTTTGTAGTGGTTGCGGCATTGGAGCCGAGTCAGGCGAAGGGCTCGAGGACGAAACGGCCCCAGGCCACGAAGACGGCTATGGCCAGGTAGAGCACCTCGGCGATGGCTGTCGTCCACAAACCGCGCCGGAGCCGCACGATGATCGCCCCGGCGAAAAGCAGGGCCGTGCCGGTCGCCGCCACCGGAACCAGGATCGGTGCGATGTCGAGCACGGCGGGCAGGATCAGCCCTACCGCGCCCAGAAGGTCCACGACTCCAAGAGCTTTCAGGGTGCCCGGGCTGAAATCCTTTGCCCACGCGGCGTAGTCGCCTGCGGCCACAATCTTCTCTTTGGGAATCACCAGCTTGGCGCTGCTGACAAGGAGCACGGCCGCCAGCACCCCGGCCACGATCCACAGGGCGACGTTCATGATTTACTGCCTCCAATATTCATGTCGGAACGGCTTCCTGCTTCTCTGACGGGTGACGGCGAGGAAACCAGACACATGAACGGAAACGAACTGCTCGCGAAGCGCTTCGAGGAGCATCGGAGCCACCTGCGGGCGGTGGCCTACCGGATGCTGGGGTCGCTCAGCGAGGCCGACGACGCCGTCCAAACGACCTGGCTCAAGGCGGACGGGGCCGACACCGGCGACGTCGCGAACCTGCCTGGCTGGTTGACGACCGTGGTAGGCCGGGTGTGCCTGGACATGCTCAGGTCCCGCGAGTCGCGCCGCGAGGACTTCCTCGACGAACACGACGCAGGATTCGGTGCGCGGCTTGGGGCCGATCCCGAGGAGGAGGCCCTGCTGGCGGACTCTGTCGGCTTGGCGCTGCTGGTGGTGCTGGACAGGCTGTCTCCGACCGAGCGTATCGCCTTCGTCCTGCATGACCTGTTCGCCGTATCGTTCGCCGACATCGCCCCGATCGTCGACCGCAGCCCCGAGACGACGCAGCGGATCGCCAGCCGCGCGCGTCGACGGGTGCGAGGGAACTCCGAGTCGGACAGCGACGACCGGATGCGGCGATACCGCGCCGTCGAGACGTTCCTGCGGGCCGCGCAGAACGGTGAGTTCGAGGCGCTCCTGGCAATGCTCGACCCGGACGCGACCTACCGCACGGACGAAGCCGCCCGCCTGCTGGGAGCGGGAACCGACTTCGACGGCGGCCGAGACCTCGCCGCAGCGTTCTGCGGAAAGGCGCGGCCTGCCCGCGCGATCATGCTCGACGGCGAGCCGGGCATGGT
Source organism: Nocardia sp. bgisy134 (assembly GCF_057708325.1). NCBI lineage: Bacteria > Bacillati > Actinomycetota > Actinomycetes > Mycobacteriales > Nocardiaceae > Nocardia > Nocardia sp. bgisy134. Next base: position 23,606 of record NZ_JBYIRW010000003.1, on the reverse strand, counting down.
CCTGGCCCCGCGCGGCATGCTGATGCTGGTCATGACCTTGCGATTCGCGGGCGAGCGCATCGCGGAGATCACCGCGGTCGCGGACGACGACCGATTGTCGAGGATAGAATTCACGGCGCCATAGTCCGAGTTCGAACGCGCCGCGAATGGTCGCAGCGGCGGCGGCTGGGGTCAGAGAGTTGCGTGTAGAAGTTATTCGGCTTCGGAACTCGACCCAGGCTCTGGACAGGGCGCTTGACGTGCAGATATTGGATGTCAAGGGGGTCGAGTTCCGAAGCGGATTAGCCTCTGCGAAGAAGTAGGGCAGCGCATGTATCGCTGCTGGTAGAGACTCTGCTGAGCCCCCGTCCGGTATCCGGGCGGGGGCTCAGTCGCTCCGTCAGCACCGTCCGCTGGCCGGTTCGGTCAGCGCGGTATGCGGCATGTCAGGACGTTCGATCCTGGTCGAACCACTGGCTGTGAACAGGTATGAGGATCCGTCCCCATGCGGCAGTCCTCAATTGTGACTATTCGAGCATTTACTAGAACAGTATTGACTAGCGAAGTTTGATCCCGCGATGCTTGACTCATGCGAACGACCGATACCGACCTCACCGTCGAGCAGGTCGCCGCGCGGGCCGGAGTGCCGACCAGCACCGTGCGCATGTATCAGTCGAAGGGGTTGCTGCATGCACCACGCCGAGTCGGCCGCACCGCGCGCTACGACAGCTCACACCTGCAACGTCTCGAATTAGTGCAGCGCCTGCAGGACCGCGGCTTCTCACTCACCTCGATCGCCGAACTGTTGACCGCACGCGAGCAGGGGGCGACAGTCGCCGATCTGCTCGCGTTGCCTGGCGGGCCCGAAGATTGGGTACCGCTCGGCTTGGGAGATATCCGACTGATGATCAAGCCCAAAGGTCTGCGACCCAGCTTGCTGCGCAAGGCAACTCAGCTCGGATTGATCCGGTGGAGGCGCGGCCGGCCGCAGACGCGACGCTGGGCGCTCACCAGCGGCCTGCGGGTCGCCGAACTCGATTTACCGCCGAGTGAGGTGCTCGACCAGATCGTCCAGTTACGTGCACACACCGACCAGATCGCAGCCGACTTCGGCGACATCTTCGAGCGCACGCTGTGGCCTCGCATCCAGGCCGACAGCTCCGAGACCGACCAACTCGACCGGATCCGGGCACTCCTGCAGGAATTGACCGGCCTGGCCGAAGGAGTAGTCGTCAGCGCCTTGCGAGAATCGGTCCGTCACCTAGCCGAACAATTCGTCGAACGACACGAACTGCTGCCCGCGAACGGCGAACGCCCTGCCTGGCTGGACGGCTCGATACCGATCCTCAACGAGCGCCTGCTCGAAACCGGCGACGACGACATCGAAGCGGTAGACCGGTTCCTGGCTGCCGATCGCACCCAGGAGTAGTGATGAACGCACACTTCGACTCCCCTGTCACGAACACTGACCTAGATTGGGGCAAACGAGCACCACAGAATCAGGCGGGTGCGCGAGGAACCGTCTTGACCTGGATCGGGTACTGCTGGGGCGTGATCCTCGGTGTCGTGTCGGGTTTCGCATTGGTGTTCTTCTTCACCCTGGCGTTGGTCGGCGTCCTGTACTTCTGGGCCCTACCGGTGGGATCGATTCTCGCGCTTGCCATCTGGGCAGTGACCGCGATCGCCAGCACCGTACGCATGCACTTTCGAGGCTGGAACTCCGCCACGATGCGATTCCTGGCCGGGTTCGGGATCATTCCCTGCTCCATCGGCGCATCGATGATCATCGCCGCATTCGGCGACGGCTGGGGTAATCCCTTCATCGGCTGATTCCGCTTGTCACAGCAGATCAACAACGACCGCAAAGACAAGCAGGGATCCCGAAACAGTCACAACCGGGCCGGTACCGTCGAGCCGAGAGGGCGTAGCGGCCAGTGCACGGCGTTCGGCATTACAGGGCGTTCGGCTAGCCGCTGGTAATTGGGTCTTATCGGCGGTCAGTGTCCTTGCGAGCGAGTCTGAGGTTATTTGGCTCCGGAACGTGAGCCGAGGTGCGAACAGGGCGTTTGACGTGCAGATATTGGAAGTCAAGAGGGTCGAATTCCGAAGCGGATTAGCGTCTGCGAAGAAGTAGTGCAGCGCACGTATCGCTGCTGGTAGCGACTCTGCTGAGCCCCCGTCCGGTGTCCGGGTGGGGGCTCAGTCGTTTCGCTGGCGTCAAGCGTTGGCCGGTTCGGTCAGCGCGGTATGCGGCATAGAGCGGACGTAGTCCGGCGGTGGCCTACCGAAGCGTCGTCCCGCTCGACACGTTATGTGACACCTACGGCTTGGCCGACGAGGTGATCGGCGGTCCGGCCGGGGCCCCGGAGTCCGGCACCCCTGCGTAGTCGGGCAGCTCGACGCCGTTGATCGCACGCTCGATCAGCTCGGTGAACCATTCGCTGTCGAAATCGATGCTCGGCTCGGCGTCCGGCCCGGGGACGTCGCGGCTGCGCGCGTTCAACCGGCCGATCTCCTGGTTGGCCTCGACGAACGAGCGCATCCGCCTCTCGTACCCGGCGAACCCGGCTTCCGGGTCCCACCCGGCGGCGGCCAGCTCTCCGGCCAGCAGGTAGGCGCCGACCAGGGCCAGCCCGGTGCCCGCCCCGGACATCGGCGACGAGCTGAACGCCGCGTCCCCGAGCAGCCCCACCCGCCCGCTCGACCAGCGGTCCATCACCACCTGGGCGACCTGGTCGAGGTAGAAGTCCGGGGTGTCGTCCAGGTGCGCGAGGATGTCCGGGGTCAACCAGCCCAGCCCGGCCATCCGCTCGCGCAGCAGCCGCTTCTGGGCCGCGACGTCGCGGTAGTCCACGTCGAGGTCGGCCGAAGGGAAGGAGAACATGGCCATCGCCCGGGTGGCGTCCGGGATGGGCCGCAGGCCGGCGGAGCGCCCGGATTCCTGGTAGTCGATCAGCCAGCGGTCCAGCCCGAACTCGTTGGGCACAGTGTAGAAGGCCAGCACGTGCCCGAGGTGACGGACGAACCGCTCGCGCGGCCCGAAGACCATCGCTCGCAGCGCCGAGTGCAGCCCGTCCGCCCCGACCACCAGGTCGAAGCGCCGCCGGTCGCCGCCCGCGAAGGCCACGTCGACCCCGTCCGCGTCCTGGGTGAGCTCGGCGATCCGGTCGCCGAAGACGTACTCGACACCGTCGCGGGTGTCGTCGTGGAGCACCCGGGACAGGTCCCCGCGCAGGATCTCGATCTCCGAGATGAACCCGTCGCCGCCGTCGTCATCGGCACGGTAGGTCTCCAGCACGTTCCCGTCCACGTCCACGGTGTACGCGCCAGCGGTCTCGGTGCAGGCCGCGCGCACCGCCGCGTCCAGCCCCATCCGCCGGATGACCTCCTTGGCAACCCCCCGCGCGTCCACCGCCTGCCCACCGGGACGCAGCTCGGGGGCCCGCTCCACCACGGTCACCTCGGCCCCCCGCCGGCGCAGCCAGTGGGCCAGCGCGGGCCCCGCGATGCTCGCCCCCGCCACCAACACTCTGGTATCGCTCACTATGCCTCCTGCTCACCCGTCCGGATCACGTCCGGATCGCTTGCTCCTGCTCTGACCCACCGCTGTCGGTGTATCCAGAGGTATCGACGACGGATCCACACAAAATTCATCGGTGCAGCCGAGATCGTGTCCACGCTCCTGCGAACACCCTGAACCCGCAGGCATTACAGCGCGTGTCGACCTGGGCTGGAACCTGGAACAGCTGACCTGCGTCCAACCCGAGCACGAACGACTCACGGCGACAACGAATTGCGCGCACCGGCGGCGATCCCGATGACCCGGTAGACCGCTGGCGGCCGCATCAGGTGCGAATGGCATGGTCATTGTGATGCCGAAGGGCTTCCGGCCGGGGCGGCGATGGCCGAGACCGCCCTATCGAACCCGTTGACGTCGTGGGTCTGCGCACATCGACCGCGCCGGGCGGATCATCGGAGGCCGACGGGGTGTATCGGCGAGCCGGAGTGCAGAGGCTATTCGGCTTCGGAACGTGAGTCGAGCTCTGAACAGGGCGTTTGACGTGCATCTATTGGACGTCAAGGCCGTCGAGTTCCGAAGCGGATTAGCGTCTGCGAAGAAGTAGGGCAGCGCGTGTATCGCTGCTGGTAGAGACTCTGCTGAGCCCCCTCTCGGTGTCTGGGTGGGGGATCAGTCGTTTCGCCGGCACCGCCTGATGCCCGGTTCGGTCAGTGCGGTATGCGGCATGAGCGGATGTTCCAGTACGGCTTCAGTGGGCTAGCCGACTGGCCGCCGAGTTAGGGTAGCTGTGTCAGATGGGGAGGCGCCGTGGTTCTTTCGGATTCGCAACACGCTGATCTGATTGCTTTCGTAGAACGTCTCGCACCAGGCAGGACGGAGCTCGTTGCGGGTGTGAGAGCGGCACTCAATGACTCCGAACGTCTGCATTGGGGACCATGGCCAATCCTCTTCGAAATGCTGGGCGAGCCTTCCGACGGCGGACCCGCGATATGGGCGAAGTTCGACTGGAAGGAAGTTCCAGAGGTCATCCGAGAACAAATACAGTCGCTACCGTCGTATCCGGCTGCCATGGACTGGGGTTGGTTCGCTTGCTTTCTCCGGCGCACCGGCCGGTGGCATTCCGGGGACATGGCCGTCGAACGCCCGTGCAATGGCGGATGTCGACTTCTGCAACGATTCTCGGTTCGTCGTCGGCGGTTGCGATTTCTGCGGGCGCTTCGTCCTGGGTGGACACCCGGCGGTGGGTTACTTCGGTGTCCGGAAGCCGCCGATCTTCTGCTCGAGTAGTTCGGCCAGCCGTAATGGGGTGCGGTCCTCGAACATCGGACCGATCAGCTGCACTCCCACCGGCAGCCCCTCGGGGGACCGGCCCGCAGGGATGGCGGTGGCAGGCAGGCCGGGCATGGTTGCCAGACCGGCCCAGACGAGCTGATCGAAGTACGGGTACGCGATGCCGTCGATGTCGATCTGGCGTTCCAACGGATTGGGGCTGTGGTCGTGCGGAAACGCAGGAGTGGGCGTGATCGGGCACACCACGGCATCGAACTCGGCGAAGAACTGCCGCCAGCCGTGGCGGTGGAGCTCGCGACGGTTGGTTGCCTCGATCCAGTCGCGGTGGCTGAACACCATGGCGCGCAGCCGTGTCGCGTCGAGACTCCGGTCGTTTGCGTTCAGTGCGGCGGCGCGGATCTGCAGCTGCTCGTAGGCTTCGACGGGAAAGCGTGCAACGGAGCCCGAAACCAGCAACTGCATGTAAAGCCCTGCGGCTTCGGTCAGATCGGGCAACTGCGGACTGTGCCGTTCGACGCGGGCGCCGGCGTCGGCGAGCGCGTCGGCCACTCGGTTCACGCCCGCTCGCACGGCGGACCCGGTGGGGATGAGCGGATGCTCGTCGAGGACCAAGACTCGGAAGTCGGCGAGCCGCTGGTGGCGCGCGGGCGGCAACGTCAAGTGGTATGCCACACCGCGCGTCAGTGGGTCCGGTCCGGCCATCACGTCCAGCAACAGTGTGAGGTCGCGGGCGGTGCGCGCCATCGGACCGACGACGGCGAGGTCGAGGTCGTCCGGCAATGCCGGTCCGGGCGGCGCGACCATGCCGCGGGTCGCCGCCAGCCCGACTGTCGGCTTGTGTGCGTAGATGCCGCAGAAATGTGCGGGGGTGCGCAGCGAACCAGCGAGGTCGGAGCCGATGGACAGCGCGCCGAATCCGCACGCCAGCGCCGCCGCCGATCCGCCGGAGGATCCACCGGACGTGCGATCGTGATCCCACGGGTTGTTGGTGGTGCCGTAGATCTCGTTGAAGCTCTGTATATCTTGCAGCCTCAACGGCACATTGGTCTTACCGAGCACCACCGCGCCAGCGGCCTCGAGCCTCGACACCTGCACCGCGTCCTCGGCCGGCACATAGTCCCGGTGCATCGGCATGCCCCAGGTCGTGGGCAGCCCAGCGATGTTGTAGGACTCCTTGACCGTCACCGGGATACCGAGCAGCGGCCGGTCCTCTCCGCGGGCGCGCGCCTGGTCGGCACGATGTGCGGCAGCCCGCGCACGGTCGAAGTTCGGCACACAGATCGCGTTGATCACCTTGTCGTCCCGCTCGATGCGGGCGATCGCCTCGTCGGTCAGTTCCACCGAGGTCACCTCACCGGCACGCAAGGCAGCTGAAAGCTCTTCGGCCGAACGAAAATTCCACTCCATGAATCCGACGTTATTGGCCTGCCGCAGAGGACATGAAATGCCGCTTCGCACAACGGGAAGGTCGAACGGGCCACCTTCACCGGCAATGTCACGCACTCGATCCATCATCAGAGGTGGCCCACCCCAGGTCATTGTGTTGGCAGCGGGCTGGTGCCATTGGCACAAGCCATGAAATGCCGTTTCGCACAACGGGATAGATATCTCAGTACTTGTCGTGTTCCTCTCGGGCTGAAAGACTGTTCGCCCGACCGCTGGCCATGGCGGCGCGCAGCGAGTTCGGTGTCGGCCCGGACTCTCAGGATGACACTCCGTAACAGGTGGTGATCGCGGCGGCGCGGTTGCGCAGGGAGGTGCGCAACCACTGCGGGTCCAAGGCTTCCGCGTTCGTGGCGAGCTGCCACAGCGCCCATTCGGCGTGCCTTGGATCTTGGAACGTCACCTCCAGCCGCAGCCAGCCGTCTGCGTCGGTTTCCTCGGCGAGGACGGCCAGCGCGGTGCCCAGCAGTTCCTCCCGCTGTGCCGGGTTCACCCGTACCAGCACGGTGACTTGGTCGCCGCCGGTCCGGAACTGCGTGCTGCGTTCCTGCCAGGCCCGGTCCAGATCGACCCGGTCTGGTCGCTCTGCGGGTTCGGCGAGCTCCTCGGCGGCCAAGATCCGCGACAGCCTGTAGGTGCGGTCCGCGCCGGACCTCGCGGCCAGCAAGTAGCCCTGACCGCGCACGGTGACCAGGCCGATCGGGTCCACCGTGCGCCACTTCGGGGTCTGGTCCACGGCCGCGTAGCGAATGCGCAGCTTGTGTCCGGCGAACACCGCGCGCCGGACCTCGGTCACTACGGCGTCGGGCACCTCCTCGGCGACCAGCCTGCGCGAGAGGAGGTCGGTCTCCGGGTCGATGAGCAATCGCTGGGCCGCGCCTGCCGCGGTGGCCCGATAGCTCTCGGGTAGCGCGTCGACCACCTTGCGCATGCCCGAAGCGAGCGCCGAGCCGAGGCCGAATGCCTGTGCGCCGCGCCGCGATCCGGCGACCAGCAGGGCAAGCGCCTCGTCGTGGTTCAGCCCGGTGAGCTCGGTCTGGAAACCGGGCAACAATGCGAAACCGCCGTGCCTGCCGCGTTCGGCGTAGACCGGGACGCCGGCCACGGACAGCGCCTCGATGTCGCGCAGCACGGTGCGGGTGGACACCTCCAGCTCGCGGGCCAGCGCGGTCGCGGACAGCCGACCGTGCTGGCGCAGCAGCAGCACCAGCGAGACCAACCGGTCGGCGCGCATACGAAAACTCTACCGGAATACACGACACAGGATGTCGTGATTTGTTGGGAGGCTATCGATATGACAAACAAGATCGTGGCTATCGAGCCGATGGACGTACGCACTCTCGATGAATCGAATGGTGCTGATGTGGCAATGGAGCGAACGGCGGTCAACCCGTGGGCGTGGTCGGTGGAGATGGGGTACAACCAGGGTGAGATCGTCTCCGGGCACACCCGGACCCTGTACTGCGCCGGGCAGACCGCGATGAGCGGCGACGGCGAGCCCCGACATCCCGGCGACATGGCGGCGCAGTTGGCGTTGAGTCTCGACAACCTGGAGGTCGTTCTCGGCGAGGCAGGCATGTCCCTCGCGAACCTCGTCCGGCTCAACGTCTACACCACCGACGTCGATCTGCTTTTCCAGCACTACGGCGTGCTGGCGTCGCGATTGGGCGCCGCCGGGGTGGCACCGACCACCACGATGCTCGGAGTGACGCGGCTGGCGATCCCCGTCCTGATGGTCGAGCTCGAGGGGACCGCCGTCGCGTGACGCGACCTCGCCGCCTCCGGCAGGGCGTCCGGTTGAACCGGCACAAGGAGCAGGTAGGTGATTTCCGGTGCCGAGAATGGTGACGATCGGCGTCTACGGCTTCACGGCCGAAGCTTTCCTCGAGAAGCTCACCGGCGAGGGCGTGGGGTTGCTGCTCGACCTCCGCCAACGCCGCGGCGTTCGGGGCCACGACTACTCCTGGGCGAATTCGGCGCAGCTCCAGCGCGCGCTCGCCGCGGCGGGCATCGGCTACCGGCACGTGCCGGAGCTGGCGCCGACGACCGAGCTGCGCCTGCTCCAGTACCGCGAGGACGACCGCCAGGGCGTGGGCAAGCGCAACCGCATCGCACTGGCGCCCGAGTACGCCGAGCGCTACACCCGTGAGATCCTCGACCCGTTCGACCTCGGCGCCCTCGTAGCCGGGTTTCCGAGCGACTCGGCAACCGCCCTCTTCTGCGTCGAGCGCGATCCGGAGGCATGCCACCGATCGCTCGTGGCCGCCCGCCTGCGCGCCGAGCACGGCCTGTCGGTCACGAACCTCCGCCCGGGCTGAGCCATGCCTGGCACCGGCGTTCGTGGAGTGGGCGGTGGTCTACGTCCTCCGCATTACAGGACGTGCGGCGCACCAGAGGTTTTCGGCTTCGGGAGGCCAGTTCCGGTGTGTTCATTCGTCGCTGACACGGATGATCGTCTTGCCGGGGCTGTGCGTGCCGGGACCGAAGGCGTCGGGTGCTTCGGCGAGGGGGCGGACGGCGCCGACGGCCGGCTTGATGCGGCCGTCGCGCAGGCGCGTGGCGAGTTCGGTGAGTTGGGTCCGGTCGGGTTCGACGACGAAGAAGACGGCACGTCCGTTGTCGGGCTGGATCGTGGGTGGCACGGCGATGGTGACCAGGGTTCCGCCTGCGCGTACCAGGGTGGTCGAGCGATCCAGGACGTCTCCGCCGATCACGTCGAACACCACGTCGACCTCGCCGACCTGCTCCAGCGGCTCGGTGTCCAGGGCCAGGAAGGTGTGCACGCCGAACGTGAGCGCGCGGTCGCGGTCGCGGGCCCGGCCGGTGCCGATGACTCGGGCCCCCGCCTCGCGGGCGAGTTGCACCGCGATCGAGCCGACACCGCCGGCAGCGCCGTGGATCAGGACGGTCTGACCGGTGGTGAGGCGGGCGTGGTCGAATAGGCCCTGCCAGGCGGTCAGCCCCGAGATCGGCAGCGCGGCGGCCACGGTGTGGTCGATATCGGCGGGCAGGGGAGCGAGGTTGCGGGCTTCCACCGCGGTGTATTCGGCCAGTGTGCCGTTGCGGGTCCAGTCGGCCAGGCCGAAGACCCGCTGGCCGACGGTCAAACCTGTTGTGCCGTAACCCAGCTCGACGATCACCCCCGACAGTTCGTGCCCGGGCACGCTCGGGGTCCGGTCCCGGCCTGCGCGGTCGGTCCAGGTGCCGGGCCAGTCCAGCTCGCCGCGGGTGAACCCGGCGGCGTGTACTTTCACGATCACGTCGTTCTCGACGGCGTGGGGGTACGGCAGGTCGTGAGTCAGTGTCATCCCAGCGACGCCGGCGTCACGATCTTCAACGATGATGGCTTGCACGCTTGGTCCTTCGTTGTCGTGTGTTGCCGACAGGGAGACGAGGCAGCACTGCCGGATGTGACGGTTCGAACGCAGCCAGGCTCATCAGGATCAACGGCTTCACGGTAAGCGATGAGGTTCCCCGCACTCGTCGGGCGCGCACGGAAATCGGCATTGCAGGATATTCGGCGTCGCGGTGGGATCGGTGCTGATCGGGCAGAGGCTATGTGGCTTCGGAACTCCACACCGCAAACCGCTGTGCATCGTGATATATGAAAGTGGTTGTGCCGCAGGGGTTTCGATCGAGATGATTCGATTCGATCGCCACATCGTCGCGGGTGCCCTGCTGTCCGGTGCGGTGCTGATGTCCGTAGCTCCCACGCAGGCTCAGGCCCCGGTAGATCGGCAACAGCGAGATTTCCAGTGGTTCGGCCGATCTGAACCGCTGATTCTGCGGCACGATCTGGCGTTCTGTCTGCTTCTGATTCGCCCGGCGCGACTGCGGCGACGGCATCGGGCAGAGTCAGTGCCGCCGGGCGGGTCCGTCCGACTGTGGAGGATCGGTGTCACCATTGCGGCCACTGTCTTGATCACCATCGGTGCCGGATCCCTCGCCTGCCCTTGGGGCAATTCTGCGCGGTCTGGCCATGCGCCGAATGCCGGCGGCCGGGGCATCGTCACCAGCTCGTTTCCGCCGCGCTGCGCCGAGATCGATGACACTCCCAGGATGCTCGGCGCTGCCCGGAGCATCCTCCGGAGCGGGGTGCCGCGCGGCACCGGGGTCGAGCGGCCACGCCCCTGTCTCGAGTTGCAGTTCCGATCGCAGCACGGGCCTGGTCGGTGCAGGATCGTAGACGGAGCCGCCTTCCGGACGCCAAGGTTTGTGGGGACGGTCACCGGCTTCTGAAATTCGCCGCGGTCGACGCGGCAGCCGGGTGATTTTCGACGTGCCGTCGCCCGCCTCGGGGGAACCGGTCTCGGCAGCCTTCGTACCTTCCAGCTTTCTGCGCAGCCGTTCCATCGCATCGAACCTGGTTCCGCGGGGCTCCGGCTGGGATCCCCGTCCCGGCACTTCCCGGTCCGACATCGAGCTAGCAGGCGACGAGTGCCGTGGCACCCGTCTGCGCCACGATCGCCGGTACCCCGAGCTGATCTCTGAACTTCTTCCTGATTGCGTCGATCACGTCGGTATTCTCCCTCAACGCCACACTCGTTTCCTGCTCTGCCGCTCTGAGCACCGGACCCAGGCCCGCGCGCCGTAGCCCGCGTGGTAAATCAACCATAACCGGCTATATCGCTGCCCCAGGGGTTCGCCGGGGCGCCAGGAGCCGTGAGCGAGTCACCGAGCAACCCCCCCGGCCGGGTGTTCATCGTTTGCCGCGGCACCAGTCCCAGGGCACTCCTTGGTATCCGGACTCGATGAGGCAGACCGTGGCTCTGCCGGTCGGCACGAACGTGCAGGAGTTGCCGGAGGAGTTCGAGCCTGCGGGGCAACCCATCCACGTCAGCGGCCCGCCGGACGCGAACTCCCCTCGTCGCGAGGTGAGCGTCACACGGGTACCGGGTCGCATCCGGATGTCGCAGTTCTTCCGCAACGTCGGAGTGCACGTCACGCCGGCCGGGGTGACGTACACCTCGTAGCCTCCGGGAACCCAGATCTCCAACCGCACCGTGGCCGCGTTCTGCGTGTTCGGCCAGTTCGGCAGCTTGTCGAAGACATTGGGGAACAACTTGGGACCGATCGTGGCGACGAGGAAAAGCACAAATATTGCCTTGAGAAAGGACAAGAATCCATCCAGCACCCAATTGTTCTTCTCGACTTTCTGGTCGGCCGCAGCGGTGGCCAGAACCACGCCGGCGGCAGCACTGTTCATGCCGTCGCGCTTGTTCGTGCGATCGCGCTCTTCCTCGTCGAGAATTCGACGAATGATCTCGGGTATCTTCTCGGTCAGTTCCGGCGCGATGAGAATGGGGATCAAGACTGGCGCATAGACCATCTTGAGCCGGGACTGCTGCTGGTCGCAGGTGCCACAGTTGTCGCACTGCCGGCAGGTGCCGAGATGGCGGACGACGCGCTGCCGCAGGACACGGGTGAACTGCTCGTCACGCCGGCCGTCCCAGCCGGCCCGATCGAGAATGCCGGCGAGTTGAACGCAGAACGGCCGACCGTGCTTGGCCAGTATCAGTGCGCCGAACCCCTCGTCCAGCCGGATCTTGTTCTCATAGGCGAATTTGTAGGCATTCTTCGCGCTGACCGAAAGGGCGGTAGCCAAAGCTTTCCCATGTAATTCTTGACGTATATGTAATCGGTAGATCTTTCGCTGCCGCGGGGTGAACGTCTCGGCGACGAGGTCGAGCATGCGGTTGACCTCGTCCAGTCTTCTCGAGCTGTCCTTCTCGTCGTCGTCCGACGTCAATGTTTTCAAGGGCAGGGGCGCTTCGCTTTTCCGGCCTCGACGGTCCTCGTGGCAGCGGTTGCGAGCGATCCCGCACAGCCACGCCCGCAATTTGTCGGGTTCTCGCGGGTTGTCCCTGCGGATCAGTTCTTTCGTGGCGGCCTCGACGGTGATCTGGACGACGTCTGCCACGCGATCCAGGTCGTCCAGGTTGTACACACAGACGGTGGACATGGCCTTTTGGTAACGCCGGAAGATCTCGCAGAGCGCCGCCTCCTGCTCGTCCCGATCGATCGGGTGCCGCACGCGCTCGACCAACCCTGCGTCCGGCACCTGGGACCAGCGCGGCTCGGTGGTCACCACCGGGCTCCTGACGAGATTCCTGAGAATTTCCTGAGAAGTCCGCCAACTTTGGGGGAGATTCGATCCTCTCCGATCCCAAGCCTCCAGAACCACAAGCCCGAGGAGGCAAACCATGATCGACAATGCTCACCGCTCGGCGGGGCGGTGACGAGCATGCCGGCTAGCTCGAGAACCATCGGCAGTCTGCCGTTCGCCGTCGTGGCCGCTGTAGGCCACCACACCCCTGGATTAGTCATCGGCGCCATCGTGCTTGTCCTCATAGCGCTGGTTCCCGTTCTTACGGAGGCCATCTCAGAGCTGTTCTGGCTCAGAGCGCTGAACAAGCCCGAACGTAGCCTTCGCTGGATACTCAACCACGCTGCCTCGATCAGCGAGGCGGAACGCTTGATGCGACTCTCGCGCGGCGCTCGACGCGACGTACTGGACGCTCGGACCAAAGCCGGTCGGCGCCAACGGCGGTGATCGTGGCTGGGCATACCTTCGGTGTGTCCAGCCGCGCCGCGAAAACCCTGAGGATACGGATTGGGCTCGGTCCCCTTTCGGGCCAATTGTGTTGCGGTCGTATCGAACAGCGTGGTCAGCGGCAGATGAGCGTGTTTCTCCAAGCGAGGGCTTGCTGCAGACTCACATGCGGCCCATTGCGTCCCCTTGGGGGCTACTACCAGTACTGATGCCGTTTTCCGTCGGTGTCGGCGACGAAGATAACCGCGACGGTGCCATGCAAATCTGCCGGATCGAGCGGGATGTGACCGGGCACAATCGGTTTGCTCGTGCCGATCGATGGAGGAAGCGAGGCGCGCAGGGCCGCTGCGGGGAACAGGGCGCGGCGGGTGGTCGCCTCGGCCAACACACGCTGGAGGGTGCCCGGATCGCTGTCGGGGCTGGCGTCGGTTGCCAGGAACGCGTAACGCTCGCCGAGTGCGAGCCCGACGAGTGCGCCTGCGTTGCACCAGTTCCCGTCGTCCTCGCCGATCGACATGTCGGGGTGCGCCCGCCGGAGGTGGCTGTTGTGCGCGAACACCAGGCTCGGCCCGCGTCGCTGCTCCTGCGCGACGATCGCGAGCAGGTTCTCGGCCATCATCTCGGCGCGCAGGCTGAGCAGGGTCGCGATGCGATCGGGTGCGGGACTGGCCATCGCCGCGTGATAGCGCAGCAGACCCTGGGCGGTGCGCGCGTGCGCGACGGCGTGGTCGTAACCGGTGGGGTCGGCGGGACGCAGTCGGGGTGCCGCGCGGCGCAGTGCGCTGGCGAGATCGTCCGCGACGATGCGCAGGGCGCGAGCGCGATCGGAGTCGCCGATGGACGCCGCCGGGTCGAACATGGCGGCCTGGTTCGTCCAGTCCGCGTCCTCGCCGAGCAGCGCGCCGAGGTCGCGGACTGATTCGGGCCACAGCGCTGCGGGCAGGTAGTCGATGACCGAGGACAGTGCACGTCGCGGGCTCGGCGCACCGGAGTACTCCACCGGCGCGTCGAAGCCGTGGAAGCGAACTCGATCCTGCGGCGCGCGGTCGGCATTGTGCGCGCGAAGCCATTCGACGAGTTCACGGTTGCCGGGCACGGCGCCGAACCCGTGGCTGAACCCGGTCGCGAGCACCGTGTCGATCTCCGCCGGTGCCCCTGCCACGTAGTCGTCGACGACAGACGCGGCGAAGAAGTCGATCTCCAACACGATCGACCGGTACCCCCGTTCGACGAGGTGTCCGAGAAGTTCGTTGCGCAGCAACGGGAACGCCTCGATCCCGTGTGTCGGCTCGCCGAGGGCGAGTAGAGCCGGCGGCTCGGTCCGCGCGGCGAGCAGTTCGTCGACGGCACGGCCCAGGCCGGCCGGGTCGTCGAGCTGGCGGCCGATTTCACGCAGTGTTGCGGCGGTGGACATGAACACCCCTTTTCGGAAGGCACTGCCCTCGACAGTATCGTTGAATATTCCAGTGAATCTTCGGCGACTTTTACCGGGGATTCAGAGATCAAAGCCTCAATCGGAGGTGCAAGCTGCGTCCCATCGACCTTGCCCGGGAACACGGGTTGTCCGCACAGGCGATCCGCAACTACGACGACGCGGGCATCCTCCCGCCGACCGAGCGGAGCGCGTCCGGTTACCGGCGCTACACGCCCTTGCACGCGCAGGCCCTACGCGCCTTCCTCGCGTTGCGCGGTGGCCATGGGCACCAGCGCGCAATGGAAATCATGCGCGCGACCAACCAAGGAGATGCCGAGTCCGCCTACCGGCTCATCGACGCCGCACACGTCGCGCTGCTCGCCGAACGCGACACCCGCACCGAGGTCGCATCAGCCCTGGGCAGCCTGTCCACCACAATGCCGACCCCGGTGACCGGTCGACCGCTGACCGTCGGTGAGCTCGCGCGTCGGCTCGGCGTGCATCCGGCCACGCTGCGTGCCTGGGAGACCCAGGGCATCCTGCGCCCCGAACGCGATCGGGCAACGGGTTACCGCGAATACGGACCGGACTGCGTGCGCGACGCCGAGATCGCACGGCAGCTGCGCCGGGGCGGCTACCTGCTGCCCCAGGTCGCGCAGTTCATCGCCTCGCTGCGCGAGGCGGGCGGGGCGGACGCGCTGAGCGCCTTCCTCGACTCCTGGCAGGACCGGTTGGCCACCCGCAGCCGCAACCTTCTCGCCGGCGCGGCCCAGCTCGATACCTACCTCACCCTGCTCGATCAGACGTCCCTGACCTGCCACGCCGCCGTGTCACGAGGCCCACAGCGGACCCCGTGACACGCTGCGGCCGCGCGGGTCGACAGATCGTGGGCGAGGCCCTGCGGCAGGCCATGGAGCAGTGGCGGGAGCACTTGACCGCCCGTGGCGCTGGGCGACAGTAACGATCCCTCGCTGCTGTCGGCTCCGATGCTGCCCGTCGTGCCCGCCCCGGTCGCTACCGCGAAATTCGCGACGAGTTCTCGATACGGGCGACCGCCGCGTCGAGGGCGAGGTTCATCGCGTACTCGTACTCGGCCCGGCTGTCGAATCGCGCCAGGTAGGGAGCCGCCTCGGCTACGGCGGGAAGTCCCGAGTGTTCGAGCGTGGCTTGGCGTTCGGCGATGCCTTCGGTGTCGTCGGTGCCGTAGGTGGGGCCCGCGTTGACTTCGCGAAGCAGGGTTCCGATGAGTGCGGCGAGCAAGGTGCGCATCAGGTGGACGGCTTCCCGCGGGTCGCAGTCGGCGGCGCGCAAAACCTCGAGGACCCGCTGAATCGGCGCCAAGCCCTCGAACGAGGCCAGTTGCCGGGTGAGCACGAGCGCAGCGGCTTCGGGGTGTAGCAAGGCGCGGTCTCGGAATGCGTCGGCGATGGCGCGCAGATCGCCTCGTAGGTCGCCCGCGGGGGGTGGCAGTGCGATCGAGCCCAGGAAGTGCTCGGTGACCGCGTCGAGCAGGCCGTCTTTGCCGTCGACGTGGTTGTACAGGCTTTTCGGGTCGACGCCGAGCACGCGTGCGACGGCTCGCACGCCGACGCCGCCGACTCCCTCGGTGCCGATGACTTCGAGGGTTGCCTCGACGATCCCGGCGCGGGTGAGCTGGGCCGCGCCTTTCGGCGGTCGTCCGCGGCGGGTGGTGGAGGCAGGAGTGGTCATATCGCCATCTTTCCGTAACCCCTTGATTGAATCCACATCGTGGGTATAAGTTCGTCTCCACGAAAACCCACACTGTGGATATTGGAGATCCGAATGCGCTTTCCCTGGGGTCCGACCACCGTCGACGACCTTCCGGCCGTGGGGGACCGTATCGACGCCTTCGGCGACGCGACGAAAGGCGACGACAGTCCCGGTGCCCGGTTGCGGGTGGTTCGGGAACGGGCACGCTCGTTCCGCCGCGAGTTCCCGAGCACCGGCACACCGGACAGCGTCACGACATGCGACCTGGTGACACTGCCGTATCCGACACGGTTCGGTCTGTTCCGTGCTTCGCGGGCGATCGCGCCGTTCCTGTCGATCACCAACCGGATGCTCGTGGTCCGCTGGCACGACTCCGCCCATCGCCGCCGGACACTGCTGTTCGAGCCCTCGGATGTCGAACTAGGTAGGTACACGCCGTATTTCGCCAACCTGTCGCAGCGCACCCCGCGAGTGCTCGAGCGGCGGGTCGTTCGCGAGCACGGCACCGTGCTGGGCCATCTCGCGCGGTTGGGGATCGGGCCCGAGGAAGTCGACTACCTGATGTTCGACCACCTGCACACCCAGGACTTGCGCCGGTGGGTCGGCGCCACGGTCCATCAGGACGATCTCGAGTGCACGCCGCGGGCGATCTTCCCGAACGCGAAGGTGATCGTGCAGCGTGACGAGCTGGCCGCGATGGCCGAACTGCATCCACTGCAGCGCCCGTGGTATCAGCCAGCGGCGTACCGAGACGTGCCCGCCGAGGCGTTCCTGCCCATCGAGGGCTCGGTGGTGCTCGGGCCGGGCGTCGCTGTCGTCAAGACGCCGGGGCACGTATTCGGCAACCAGAGTCTGGTGCTCAACACCTCGACCGGTATCTGGGTCAGCAGTGAGAACGTGATCGCCACCGAGGCACTGACTCCCGAGCACTCCCGGTTACCCGGCCTGGCGGCGTGGGCGGCGCGCTGGCAGCAGGAGGTCGTGCTCAACGCCAACACGATCGAAACGACCGCCGAACAGTACAACTCGATCATTCTCGAGAAGACGCTGGCCGACCGCAGCGAGACCGACCCGCGATTCCTGCAGTTCTTCCCCTCCAGTGAGCTCACCGGCGCATGGACCAACCCGGGCACCCGGCCCACATTCAGCCACGGTCACATCACCCACGGACCGAGTCTTTGAGGAGTACTTCCGTGTCATCACGATTCAGCCTGCCGTCCGAAGACGTCCTGCGCGCACGCGAGAAATTGGTGCTCGACCATTTTCATGACGAGGTCCGCCAGGACTGGGACGCCACCCTGTCGACCTTCCCGCACCCGCACTACGAGCTGATCGCGCAGATGCTCGTGCACGACGGGGACGGCGAAGTGCGCGACTACTACCACGACACCCGCGTCGCCTTCCCCGATCAGGATCACGAGCTCATCGCGCTCCGGCACAGCCACGACGCGGTCGTTGTCGAATTCTGGCTGCTCGGAACACATCTCGGCCCGCTCGGCAAGATTCCCCCGACCGGTTCCAGGCACCGCACGAGGATGACGGCCTACTTCGTCTTCGACGAGCACGAGAACCTGGTGACCGAGCGGATCTACTTCGACCAGCTCACCATCCTCAAACAGCTGGTGGGCGGGCTCGACAAGCGCGATCCGCGTGACCTGCTCAAGCTCGGTCGCGCCGTCGCCGGAGCCCTCGCGATGGCCGGGGCCGAACCGGACCCGCGCCTGCTGGCCACCACACCACCCGAGCTCGGCGACTGACCGCCGTCGACGACCCGAACGCACCGTAGGAGAAGACCGTGACCATGCGCGCACTCGTCGGCGGCAAGGGATCCGACTGGATCCTCGAAAACCGTGATGTTCCCGAGCAACTCGGCGCCATCCGGGTTCAAGTGATGGCCGCAGGCCTCAACCGCGCCGATCTCTATGCCCTCGATGGCAGCTACACCGCGAACTCCCAGGGCGAAGGCCCGTTCATCGCCGGTATGGAAGTGGCGGGAGTGGTCGAGACCTCGAGCCCGCTCGCGCCGCACCTGCCCGTCGGCACCCGCGTCATGGGCATCACCGCCGGCGCCTTCGCCGACTACGCCCTGTGCCATCCACGGCTGGTTGTCCCCATCCCCGGCAACCTCGGTTTCGACGAGGCCGCGACGCTGCCGGTGGGACTCGTCACCGAGCACGACGCGCTCGTCACTCAAGCCGGATTCCATTCCGGGGGAACCGTTCTCATCGTCGGCGGAACCAGTTCGATCGGCCTGATCGGCATCCAGCTGGCCAGGGCCCTCGGCGCTGAAACGGTCATCGCGACAACCACCAGTGCGCACAAACGCGCCGCGCTGGCAGAGGCAGGAGCCGACGTCACGGTCGATACCGCCACCGAGGATCTGACCGCCGCTGTGCTGGCGGCCACGGATGGCAAGGGCGCCGACATCACCCTCGACCACGTCGGCGGCGACCTCTTCGCGCAACTTCCCGGGGCCACCGCTGTGTCGGGCACGATCGTGAGCATCGGACGGCTCGCGGGCTCAGCCACTCACGTCGATCTCGACACCATTGCCTTTCGTCGGCAACGATTGATCGGCACTACCTTCAGCATTCGCACCCGCACCGAACTCGCCGAGGTGGTCGAGGCGCTGACCGATCGGGTCCTGCCCGCTGTCGCGGACGGAAAGATCGCGCCGCGGCTGGACAGCGTCTACTCCATCGGTGACGCCGCGGCGGCGGCACTTCGCCTGCGAGACAACGACGCAACCGGCAAGATCGTCCTGTCTTTCGCCGACGCGCACACCGGTCCCGCGCCCGCGCCGAACCCGGTGGCCAACATGTTCGGCGGGATCGCCCAGATCGGCTATGTGGTACGAGACATCGAGGCGTCGATGTGCAACTTCGTCGCGTGCGGTATCGGACCGTGGTTCTACCTGCGTGGCGTGCGACCGGAGGACTTCACCTACAAGGGCGAGCCTTCGCCTATGGCGATGGATGTCGCGGTCGCCAACAGCGGTGACGTCCAGATCGAACTCATCAGCCCGGTCGGCGACGCTCCCTCGATGTATCGAGACTTCCTCGATGCGGGCAACGAAGGCGTGCAGCACGTCGCCTATTGGAGCGGGAACTATCAGGAGCTGTACGAACGGGCGATCGCGGCCGGTTTCACCGTCGGCCAGGAAGGCCGGATCGGCGGAGCCGACGGCAGATTCGCCTACCTCGAAACCGAACACCACCCGGGCACCGTCATCGAGATCTCCGACGTCGGCGGCACCAAGAAATTCGTCTTCGACCTGGTCAAGCTGGCCGCTGCCACCTGGGATGGGAGCAACCCGATCCGGATCGTCGACGCGGGCCTCATCGGCGGCGACCCCGCGGTCATGACGGCCATGCTCGGATGAGAGTTCACCACCTCAACTGCGGCACCATGCGCCCGCCACGGACGCCGGGGGGATTGGTGTGCCACGTCCTGTTGCTGGAGACCGCCACCGGGCTGGTGCTGGTGGACAGTGGACTCGGGCTGCGTGATGCCGCCGATCCCGGCGGCAGATTCGGCCCGGCGCGGTGCTACGTCCGTCCGGTGTTCGACGAGTCCGAGGCCGCCATCAGGCAGATCGAAAGCCTCGGGTACGACCCTCGTGACGTCCGCGATATCGTCCTCACCCACTTCGACGCCGACCACACCGGAGGGCTCGCCGATTTCCCTTGGGCCACGGTCCATCTCACCGCGGACGAAGCCGCCGCGGCACTTCGTCCGCGCGGGCTGATCGAGCGGGGCCGCTACCTTCCGACGCAGCGAGATCACGGCCCGGCGCTCGTCCGTCACACTCCCGGTGACGGCGAATCGTGGCAGGGCTTCGCCGCCGCAAAGGAACTCGCCGAGATCGCGTCTGGCCTCGTCATGATCAGCCTGCCCGGCCACACGCGTGGCCACGCCGCTGTCGCGGTCGACACCGGTGACCGATGGATCTTGCACGCGGGCGACGCGTTCTACCACCACGGTCAGATCGACGGCACCGGCCGTGCGCCGCGCGCTCTGACCGTCATGGAACGACTGGTCGCTCACGATCTGCCCGCGGTACGGGCCAATCACGAACGGCTCGCCGAACTCTGGACGTCAGCCGGATCGGAACTTCTCCTGGTCAACGCGCACGACCCGCACCTACTCCACCGAGCGCGACAACTCGCCACCACACGGGAACAGTGAAACCTTGCGGTCCGGACACTCCGATTCGCATGCGCGCCTCTCGATTTCTCATCTCCGTCTGGGCAAGCGCGGGCAGATCGTACGTGGCGCAGTCCTGGCTTCCGGCTGTTACCGACGGGTGCGCGACGTGATGCCGAATGCCGTTGCCGCACCGACGGCGGCGACGATGGCGATGAACCCCCAGCCGTGCTGGAAGCCGGTCAACAACTGGTCGGAGGCGACACTCAGCGACCCGACGACGGCGACCAGAACGGCGACGCCCCCGATCACCGCGACCAGCAGCACCACCCCGAGCAGATCGGGCATCCGCGCCTGCACCTGCTGCCGCCGATCCGGAACCAGGCGCAGGGCCGCGATTCCGGTCACCACACCGACCGGCAGATTGATCAGGAAGATCCACCGCCAAGACGCCTCGACCAGCGCCCCGCCGACCACGGGACCGAAGGCTGCGGCGAAGGAACTCGTTGTGGCCCAGACCTTCACCGCAGCAGGCACCTTCGCGGGCGGCAGCACCGTGAGCAGCAGCCCGAGGCTCGCAGGGGTCAGGGCGGCGGCACCGACAGCCTGCACTACCCGGAATGCCACGAGCGTCCAAAGCGACGGCGCCAGCGCGCAGGCCAGGCTGGCCAGTGTGAAAATGCCGAGCCCGACCAGGAATCCCGCCTTGCGCCCGAATCGATCCGAGAAACGCCCGGCCGGAATCAACAGCGCCGCATAGACGATCGCGTACCCGTTGAGGACCCAGCTGAGGTCCGCCAGCGACGAACCCCGGTACGACTCACCGATCTCGGTGAAGGCGACGTTCACCACGAACACGTCGAGCATCGCCATGAACGCGGCCGAGCACAGCACCCACACGATCGCGGTCGAATGATCCCGACTCGGCCGTAGCGTCGCCGTCTCGGCTATCTCATGCATCAGGAATCCCTTCTTGTCCACACGGTCCGACCTCGGAACGACGAAGTCTCAAAGAACATACGTCCGACCGTATGTTAATTATAACCGCTCCGATCGGGAGCGCGGAGCATCTCGGCACGGCTCGACACGGCAATGCCGGCACGGTGGCAATACCACGGACCGAGCCGACGGCATACGATCGACCGTATGGCGACATCTGAGCGGCGGGCTGCCGAGGAAACCACCGACCGGCGTTTACTGCGCGGCGCGCAGTCGCGGCGGATCGTGACCCGGCGAGCGGTCGACATCGCCTCGCTGGACGGGCTCGACGGGCTCAGCTTCGGGCGTCTGGCCGAGGATCTCGGCATCAGCAAGGCGGGAATCCAGACCCTGTTCCGGACCAAGGAGGGACTGCAGCTCGCCACCGCGGAAGCGGCCCGTGAGGCCTTCGTCGATGCGGTCGTCCGACCCGCCCTGCGGTCCCCCGCGGGCGTGGCACGCATTCGCGCCCTGATCGATCGGTGGATCGACTACGCCGTAAAGCCACTGTTTCCCGGTGGCTGCTTCTGGGGCGCGAACCTGCCGGAATTCGACAGCCACCCCGGGCCTGTCCTCGACCTATTGCAACAGCAACAACATGCCTGGCACACGACGCTCGCGACACAGTTCCGGAAGGCCGTCGCAGGCAGTGAGATAGCCGCGATCGATCCCGAATCGGCAGCCTTCCACGTGATCGCCCTGCTCAATGCCGTCAATCTGGCCGTGCGCCTGGGCGACGACGACCGGGTAGCGATGGCGCGACACGTGATCGACGGTTTGCTCGCCCCGGCATCACGCGATTAGGGGTCGGGCTGTGTCCTGAACTCCGCATCGCAGGATGTCTTGCAGCGCAGTCGGTCTCGATAGGAGAGATCGTCGGAAGGTGTCGGTCCCCTCTGTCACTCTCTGGGTGGGGAGACCACTGCGGCCGAAGGAGTGCGAGATGGCCGAGATCGATGACCGTCCCGAGATCAGGCTGGTGGCGCATTGCCGCCGTTGTCACGGCTGGCTGGTGTCGGCGGAATCGGTCGCGCAGGGTATCGGGCCGACGTGTGCGATCCGTGAGCGCGCCGAACAGCGCGCGGCCGCGGCGCGGGAGCTGACGCTGTTCGACATCGTGGCCTGACGGATCTCGTCACACTCGAGCACGCGACCAGCCCGCCCCACCTGTGTGCGCTGTACTCGTTGGATCCGGGCCGCAATGCCGAAGCGGCGCAGGTGATCGGCAGCGTGTTCGTGGAGGAGATGCTGCATCTGGCGCTGGCGGAAAGGCAGGCGATTCCGTCTCGGTGACACGCCGCGGTCCGGTCCGACCGGCGAACCGATCGGTGTCGACCCCGAGAGCGTCCTGCCCATGCGGCCCAATCCGCGCACGGCCGACTATCCCGAAGGCAGCCCCGTCCGCCTCGCGCAAGAGGAGTTCAACAACACCTACTGCCTGTTGCTCTTCCTGCTGGAAGACACCTTCAACGGCAGTCCTTCGCAGATGAGACGCCGTAGGGGCGATGTACGACTTGAAGTCCCAGGCCCAGGCTCTGATGAAGATGCCGAGCGGTGACGGGCGAACGACCGCGGGCCCGACCTTCGAGTACGTGCCGCCGGAACAGCGGGCCTAGTGGGGCTGACCGCCGGTGGCCGCCGCCACCGGCGGTGATCGCCAGGCAGCCGTGGGTACCCGGGGCATGTCACGAAATGGCCGACCGTCCTGTCCTCGATACAGGGGGACCTCGCCGGCCCCCGAAGCAACATTCGAACGGAAGGAATGCGCATGAAGATCGTCGTCATCGGCGGCACCGGACTTATCGGCTCGAAACTCGTCGCTCGGCTGGAGGAGCACGGCCACCAAGCGGTTCCGGCCGCGCCCAGCACGGGGGTGAACACACTCACTGGTCAAGGCGTGAAGGAGGTGCTGCAGGGCGCGGAGGTAGTGGTCGATGTCTCCAATTCGCCGTCGTTCGCCGACGACGACGTCATGAACTTCTTCCAGACCTCCACCACGAATCTGCTCGCCGCCGCCGGGGAGGCGGGCGTCGGCCACTACGTCGCACTGTCGGTGGTGGGCACGGAGCGGTTGCCGGAGTCCGGGTACTTCCGGGCGAAGGTGGCGCAGGAGGAACTGATCAAGGGCTCGGGTCTGCCGTACTCGCTCGTGCACGCGACGCAGTTCTTCGAGTTCGCGGGTGCCATCGCCGACTCGGCGACCACCGGCGGCACGGTGCGGCTGTCGGGCGCCGGTGCCCAACCGATGGCCGCCGACGATGTGGCGGCCGCCGTCGGCCGCACCGCGGCGGGCCGTCCGGTGAACGGCGCCATCGAGGTCGCAGGCCCCGAGGTATTCGGCCTCGACCAGTGGATTCGCACAGTGCTGACGGCGCGTTCCGATCCGCGCGAGGTGGTCACCGATCCGCAGGCGCAGTACTTCGGGGCGGTGCTGGAGCGCAAGAGCCTGCTGCCCGGCGAGGGCGTGCAGGTCGCGCCGACGCGGCTGTCGGAGTGGCTGGCCCGCCAGTGACCCGATCGCGGGGGGGGGGGGGGGGAGTCTCCGGCCAGCC